>JBLRWO010000008.1:0-110704 GCA_047921215.1 Cyclonatronaceae bacterium
CGGGCAGTCTACGTGGGCGTAGTGACGGTTCTGGGTCTCATACTCCACGTGCGCCGTGGCGATGGTGATGCCGCGCTCACGCTCCTCAGGGGCGTTGTCGATCTCATCAAAGGCTTTTGCCTGTCCGCCGTACTTGGTCGACAGTACTTTCGTGATGGCCGCCGTCAGGGTCGTCTTGCCGTGATCTACGTGGCCGATCGTGCCTATGTTTACGTGGGGCTTATCGCGCTTAAATGTTTCTTTTGCCATGATCTTGGGTATTCAAATGCTGGTTTTAGTCTTCTAATATGGTTTTCGCGACGCTGTCAGGAACAGGAGCGAATTTTTTGAACTCCATGGAGTAAACGGCCCTGCCCTGTGAGAGTGATCTCAGGTGTGTCGAGTATCCGAACATCTCGGCCAGTGGTACTTCGGCGTCGATAACTGTACCCTCAATTTTGTTCTGCATACTGCCTATAACTCCGCGGCGGCTGCTAAGGTCACCCATAATGTCACCCATGTAATCTTCCGGGGTGATCACTTCAACGGCCATAATCGGTTCAAGAAGGATCGGAGCGGCCTTTCGTGCTGCTTCCCGGAAACCGAGTTTGGCACATATTTCAAAACTGAGTGCATCGGAGTCGACATCGTGGTAAGAACCGTCGAATACACGAACACTTACACCTTCAACCGGGTAACTGGCCCTGATCCCATTCATAATGGCGGCTTTGTATCCATGCTCAATGGCGCCCATATATTCTCTCGGGATGTTACCGCCGGTCACTTCGTTTTTGAACTCAAATCCGGTGTAACCTTCAAGAGGATTAATCTCGAAAGAAATATCAGCGAACTTGCCACGGCCACCTGTCTGCTTTTTGTAGATTTCGCGGTGGGTAACTGATTTTGTAATGGCTTCGCGGTACGATACCTGCGGTTTGCCAACGTTGGCTTCCACCTTGAATTCACGTTTCAGTCGGTCAACTATAATTTCGAGGTGAAGTTCGCCCATTCCGGCAATGGTGGTCTGTCCGGTTTCGTCATCCACGCTTACTTTGAAAGTCGGATCTTCTTCGGACAGTTTGGCCAGACCGTTGGTCAGTTTATCGTTGTCGGCTTTGGTTTTGGGCTCAACGGCTAGTTTGATAACCGGCTCGGGGAAAATCATACGCTCCAATAATATCGGGGCATTTTCAGCGGCCAGGGTATCACCCGTGCGAACTTCCTTAATACCAACAGCGGCACAGATGTCGCCGGCGTGTACCTGCTTGATATCCTCTTTATGGTTCGAGTGCATCTTGAGCAGGCGTCCAATCCTCTCTTTTTTACCGGTCACCGTATTGATCACATAAGAACCTGCGTCAAGAGTACCGGAATAGACACGGATAAATGTCAACTTTCCCACATAGGGATCAGTGGCAATTTTAAATGCGAGTGCTGCAAATGGCTCGTCATAATCGGGCCGGCGGACCATTTTCTTGTCGAAATCACGCGGATCGGTGCCGGTAACCTCTTCCACATCAAGCGGTGAAGGCATATAGTTGATTACCGCATCCAGCAGAAGCTGAACACCCTTATTTTTGAATGCTGTTCCACAGATCACCGGGTTAATGGCAAGATCGATGGTTGCTTTGCGAAGAGCTGCAACAATCTCATCGTTGGAGATTTCCTCTTCCATGAGGTATTTCTCCATCAGGGCTTCGTCGTAGTCGGCAATCGACTCGATCATGTTCTTGCGATATTCTTCAGCCTTTTCCACAAGATCAGCCGGGATGTCGGCTTCTTCGTAACTGGCACCAAGAGTGGTGTCATCAAAAATCATCGCTTTCATGGAGATCAGGTCGACCGAGCCGCGGAAATTCTCTTCGGAACCGATCGGGATCTGAATCGCGATCGGGTTGGCCTTGAGCCTGGTGCGCATTTTGTCGATCACATTGTAGAAGTCGGCACCGGTACGGTCCATCTTGTTCACAAATGCGATGCGGGGAACGCGGTATTTGTTGGCCTGGCGCCAGACGGTTTCCGACTGCGGCTGTACAGCACCCACTGCACAGAAAACGGCAACTGCTCCGTCGAGAACCCTCAGCGAACGCTCCACCTCGATGGTGAAGTCAACGTGGCCAGGTGTATCAATAATATTGATCTTGTGATCTTTCCAGGTGCAGGTAGTTGCAGCAGAGGTGATGGTGATACCACGCTCACGTTCCTGCTCCATCCAGTCCATGGTTGCAGATCCTTCGTGCACCTCTCCAAGCTTGTGGGAGATACCGGTGTAAAACAGGATACGCTCTGTAGTCGTAGTTTTACCCGCATCGATGTGAGCCATGATGCCGATGTTGCGGGTGCGCTTAAGAGTGTCTATTACTTTGGTGTCAGCCATTGTGCGTTCGATACTGTTTAGAAACGGAAGTGTGCAAAAGCCTTGTTGGCTTCGGCCATCCGGTGAGTTTCGTCTTTTTTACGTACTGCCCCGCCTTCGTTGTTCGAGGCGTCGATAAGTTCACGCGACAGGCGCGCTGCCATTGATTTGTCATTTCTGTTCTTGGCAGAGTTGATGATCCACCGCATGCTGAGGGCGGTGCTTCGCTCGGAACGAACTTCGATCGGTACCTGGTAGGTCGATCCACCAACACGGCGGCTTTTTACCTCAAGAACAGGAGCGGCGTTGGTCATTGCTGTCCGGAAGACCTCGATACCGGGCTTGCCGGTTTTCTCTTCGATGATCTCGAATGCCTGATACAAAATTTTTCTGGCCACGTTCTTTTTGCCGTCTTTCATGAGACTGTTGATAAACCGGGTAACCAGTTTATCGGAGAACTGAGGATCAGGTTTGATCAGTCTGACTTCGGATTTTCTTCTACGCATGCTTGCAGGAAATAAAAGTGATCGTAAAAAAGGGGGTATTTATGATTTCGGCCGTTTAGCCCCGTAGAGGCTGCGGCTGTTGCGGCGTTCTGTTACGCCGGCTGTATCGAGTGCGCCACGGATAATGTGGTAACGAACACCCGGAAGGTCTTTAACACGGCCGCCGCGGATCAGCACAATGCTGTGTTCCTGCAGGTTGTGTCCCTCACCGGGGATATACGCAGTAACCTCTATTCCGTTGGTAAGGCGCACACGGGCGACTTTTCTGAGAGCGGAATTCGGTTTTTTCGGCGTTGTCGTGTAAACACGTGTACAAACACCACGGCGCTGCGGGCAATTTTGTAGCGCCGGAGCGGTGGTTTTGCTTATTTTCGACTTTCTTCCTTTACGGACGAGTTGTTGAATTGTAGGCACAGGATCGTTGGTTAATTACCTGATTTCGGTTTTGGCAAAGACTCCAAATATACAAACAAGAAGTGCTTTCTTGCAACCATCGAATACTATTAAAACATCGAAGCGTTACAATTCAACTGTCAGATCGTATTTTAAAGCGAATAACTGGGTTCAGAACCCCGTTCAACAGTCTAATTAACGATATATTGATATATATCAGAATATCATTTGAAACTCACCCAATTAACCAATATAAGCGCCAACAGGCTCAAAGCCCTGTCAGAATCGGGCATTCATACGCCGATAGACCTGCTGCACCTGTTTCCCCGGCGGTACCTTGACCGGTCGAATGTAATTCCGGTCTCCTTCCTTCAGGGGCAGGGCGAACAGGTTACGGTGGTCGGACGGGTAACCCGCATCAACGAATCCGGTTTTGGGGCAAAAAAGCGACTTGAGGCCGTCATCACTGATGAAACGGGCAGTATCACGGCCGTATGGTTCAAAAGGCTGGCATTTTTCAGAAAATTCCTGGCTGCCGGCGATATGGTGGTGCTGTTCGGAAATGCGAAACAATTCGGTAAAAGCATCTCTGTTGTTCATCCTGAAATCGACAAGGTCGACGATCCCTCGGCCGTCTCAAAACTTACCGGCATTGTACCGGTATATCCCGGTACCAATTTTTTCAGTACCACCTACATCACCAGCAATGTGCTGCGCAAATGGGTCAAACAGATACTGAACACCCTTCAGCTAGCCGAATTCATTCCCGGTTACATCCTGGAGCGTGAAAACCTTCCCGTACGGAACGAAGCCTACCGCATGATCCACTTCCCGGAAGACAACCGGGAGCACCGGTCGGCACTCCGCCGGTTTAAATTCGAAGAGCTGTTTCTGTTCGAGCTTAGCGTGGCCCGGCTTAAGCAGAATATCCGCGAGAAGCACACCGGGCCCGTTCTCACCGTTCCGGGCGATTATACGCGCGCGTTTTTCAACGAGGTGCTTCCGTTCGAACTGACAGAAGGCCAGAAATCGGCCCTTTCCGACATCCGCCGCGACGTAACATCCGGCGTACAGATGAACCGGCTGATCCAGGGCGATGTGGGCTCCGGTAAAACCGTGGTGGCGATCGGAACCATGCTTATGGCCACCGACTCCGGGTACCAGTCGGTGATGATGGCCCCCACCGAAATCCTTGCCGAACAACACTACAATACCATCTCTGAATATGTAAAACCCCTTGGCATCAATGTGCGCCTGCTGGTCGGGTCGCAGAAGGCGGCGCTGAGGCGCGACATTCTCAGTGATGTGGCCGGCGGTACCGCCCATATAGTTGTAGGCACCCATGCAGTTATACAGGAAAAGGTGACGTTCGCCAACCTCGGTGTGGCCGTTATCGACGAACAGCACCGTTTCGGGGTGGTGCAACGGGCGGTTTTGCAGGACAAGGGCCGCTACCCGCACATCCTTGTGATGAGCGCCACGCCGATCCCGCGTTCGCTGGCGCTCACCCTGTACAGCGACCTCGACCTGAGCATCATCACCGGGCTGCCGGGCGGACGCAAACCGCCCGTAACGGCCGTACGCAGCGATCAGAAACGCGAAGATGTGTATACATTTATTGAGAAAGAGCTTCATGACGGTGGCCAGGCTTATATCGTGTACCCGCTGGTCGAGGAGTCGGAAGCGCTTGACCTGAAGGATGCCACCCTGGGCTTCGAACAGATCAAATCGCGCTTCCCGGATTTTGAAGTCGGCCTGCTGCACGGTCGGATGAAAAGCGACGAAAAAGACCAGGTGATGCGGGCATTCAAAGACAACGAACTGCAGATCCTGGTCTCGACCACCGTGATCGAAGTCGGTGTGGATGTACCCAACGCATCGGTAATGCTGGTGGAGCACGCCGAGCGGTTCGGGCTGTCGCAGCTGCATCAGCTGCGCGGGCGCATCGGCCGGGGCGTGCGCCAGAGTTACTGCATCCTGATGGCCGACTTCAGGCAGAGCAAGGATGCCAGAACCCGGCTGGCAACCATGGCCGAAACCAACGACGGTTTCAAAATTGCCGATGTTGACCTGAAGCTGCGCGGACCCGGCGATTTTCTCGGAACCAAGCAGAGCGGCCTGCCCGAATTCCGAGTAGCCGACATCATCGAAGACCAGTCGCTGCTTGAAACCGCCAAACAGATTGCCTGGGATTTGATTGACCGCGACTCGGAACTTGAACTTCCTGAGCACCTGAGTTTAAAACGGGTATTTCTGCCCTACCTGGAGAAAAAGAGCAAGTTTTATTCGATGGGATGAGGTTGGGAACGGTAGAACAGTAGAACAATAGAACAGTAGAACAGTAGAATAGGGAACAATAGAATGGGGAAGTGTTTTTTTGCATAATCAGGATATTTATCCGGGGTTTTTGAACGGGCATGTTTGGGAGTTAGGGATCTACGGAGCAATTGAGCAATTGAGTTTGGAAGCGGGGTTCAGTAGTGCCACTTTTGCCCCACACCTTCTAACTTCTGCTTTTTGCCATTTGCCTGTCTTGTGTCTTGTTTCTTGTTTCTTGTGTCTTGTTTTAGTTTGCTGGGGCATTTATTCCGGGAAAACCCTATCATTTTGCAAACCTTTTTACACACAGGCATTAAAACGCAGACTGAATGTACCATGGTTGTAACCACGGAACAATTTGACGAATACCTGACGGAGCAGGAACTGCGCGGCATACAGATCCTGGTCGGTGCCCTTGTTGTTGGTGCACTAATGTTTGCACTTGTTGTGATTGCGATGCTTGCAGGTATACTGGATATGTCGGGCACGATAACCGTACAGATACCCTTTACCATTCTGGCCGTGGTGGTTATCATTGCCACACTCGCCGGGTTGTATGCCTCGGTCGTATTGCCCGACCGGACTATTCAAAGACGGTTCGCCCGGACGGCTTACGACGATACAGGTACGTGGCAGCACACAGCCGGGCGGCAACTCAATGCCGTAAGGACGGGATACATCCTTCAGTTCGCGGTTATTGAAGGTATTGCGTTTCTGGGCCTGACGTTCAACCTGCTGGCAGCAATGAACGGTTACGGACTCGAATCATGGGTTGTCTGGACAAACTTTCTGCCCGCAATTCTTCTGATTCTCCGGCTGAGATCGGCTTTTCCGACCCGGGACAGGGTACTGGAAATTCACAGGATATACTCACGGCTTGTCTGAATTAGCTTGACCGCTTGAACGACGCAATTAATGAATAACTAAACAACAGAATTACAGAATTACAGAATATCCGAATAATTGAATGTTGGCGGGAGTTTTATCTGAGCTGAACCGGTCCGGAGAGCTGCTCCGCCCGAATCCTATCCAGGTCACATCTATAAAAATGAACAGAGCAGCCTGCAGCACTTTGCCTCACGGATTCGTACTTATTATTAAAGCCCGGCTTCATTATTTCAGCCCGGCAGCATTTAATTCAAGCCAATGAGTACCGCAACGGAGTCATTATGCGCAGGATTTACCTTACCATTGCCACAACCCTGATTTTTCTACTTACTTTATCTGCATGCGATGTAACAGATCCGGGCCAGACCGACATCAGGGAACGACAATTGCCTCGCGAACTATCGGCCCAGGAAAAGCTCCTGGTGGAGGGCAGCAACGATTTCGCCTTCCGGCTGCTGCACAAGCTGCTTGAAAAGGAACCTGATGACAGCTTTTTCGCCTCCCCGCTTAGTATTTCGACCGCGTTTGCCATGGCCATGAACGGGGCCGACGGGGATACATACGATCAGATACGTGATTTTTTCGGTCACCGTGGGCTCACGCGCGACGAGATCAACAAAGCCTTTCTTCAGCTTATCGTACTGCTCACCACGCTCGACGAACAGGTGCGCTTCGATATCGCCAACTCGGTGTGGTACCGCGAAGGGTACCCGGTGCTTCAGGAGTTTCTGGATGTAAATAAAGAATATTTTGACGCCGAAGTGCGTCCCCTCGATTTCGGCCGTCCCGATGCACCCGATATCATCAATGCGTGGATCAACGAGAAAACAGAGGGGCTCATCGAGGAGATGATCGACGAGATTGGCCCCGATGTAATCATGTATCTGATCAATGCCATCTATTTCAATGGCGACTGGACGGTGCAGTTCGATCCGGATGACACCCACGATCAGCCCTTTACCCGAAGTGACGGATCAAAAACAGAGGTGCCCATGATGAAGGTAGCAGACAAATTCCGCTACCACATCGATGATGAGTGGACCGCCCTCGACATGTGGTACGGCGACGCGGGATTCTCATTCACAGCCCTGATGCCAACGGCCGGAGCGGATGATGGCGGCCTCGACCTTCTGGCCCATGAACTGACCCATGCCCGGTTTGAATCGATTACATCAAACCTGAAGTCAGACACCATGAACGTGTACATGCCCAAATTTGAGATCGACTACGAAATCGAGAAATTCCCCCGCGACCTGATTGAAATGGGGCTGACCATTCCCTTTACCGGCGGGCTGGCCGATTTCACAAAAATCACCCGGGAGGACCCGCTGGTTATCTCCGATGTACTGCACAGGGCCGTGATCAAGCTGGATGAGGAGGGAACAGAGGCAGCAGCAGTAACGGTGATTGAATTCACACGCATAACCAGTGTCGGCGGAGGCCCATCACGATTGACCATCCGTCTCGACCGCCCGTTCCTGTTCTTTATTCGCGAGAATACATCGAACACGATACTGTTTATGGGGAAATACGACGGCAGTTCATAATCACAGCATAAAACTACAGATCTGAAAGCCAGCTATAAAGCTCTTGAGCTGTTCAGCTGTTGTGTATTGCAATCAGCAGGTGCAGTGGCTCAAATGCAAAGGATCATATTTGCAGATATCAGCGGAAATCAGATTACAGTTTATTGATTCAGTTGCTTCAGTTTACTTGCCGTAACGTTTTCTTTCGTTCGGATCCAGATACTTTTTCCTGATGCGCATGCTTTTCGGCGTGATCTCCACCAGTTCGTCATCCTCAATGAATTCGATATGCTGCTCGAGGCTCATCTTTTTGGCGGCGGATATTTTGACCGAATCGGAGGTCTGCGCGGCGCGGTGGTTGGTCAGGTTTTTCTTCTTGACCACGTTCACGACCATATCGTCGCCCCTGTTGTTGGACCCGACCACCTGGCCCATGTACACCGGCTCGCCCGGCTGAACGATGAACTGGCCGCGATCCTGAAGGCCTTCGAGGGCGTAGTGAGTCACGTTTCCGTTTTCCAGAGCTACCAGCACGCCGCTTCCACGACCGGCGATATCGCCCTTGTAGGGCTCGTAGGTATCAAACTGCTGGTGGATGAGGGCGGTACCGCGTGTTTCGGTGAGGATGTCGCTGCGGAAGCCGATCAGTCCTCGTGAGGGTACGCTGAACTCGAGTCGCGACATCTCCAGCTCCTGGCTCATCGATTTCAGGGAGCCTTTGCGCTGCAGCAGGATTTCGATCACACGGCTGCTGTATTCTTCGGCCACGGTGATGATCACCTCTTCAATCGGTTCGCAAAGCACGCCGTCGATCTCCTGCATGAGCACCTCAGGACGCGATACGGCAAATTCATAGCCCTCGCGGCGCATCGTTTCGATGAGGATGGCAAGCTGAAGCTCACCCCTGCCTGCAACCTTGAACACATCCGGGTTTTCGGTCATATCCACCTTCAGCGATACGTTGGTGCGGATCTCCTTCATCAGGCGGTCTTTGATCATGTTGGAGGTCACATACTTGCCCTCCAGTCCGGCAAACGGCGAGTCGTTCACACGGAAATACATTGCGATGGTCGGTTTGTCGATGTCATAGTAGGTGATGGGTACCGGGTCTTTTTCGTCAGTAAGCGTATCGCCGATATCCGCATCGTCGTAACCGGCAAGCGCCACGATATCTCCAGCCTCACAACGGTCAACGGGAAGTTTCTCAAGCCCTGCGAAGGTGTACATTTTGGTGATGCGGGATTTCTCCTTGATTTCGCCATCGCGGTTCATCAGCGTAATGGGCTGGCCCTTAATGACCAGACCCTGCTCAACGCGTCCGATGGCAATACGGCCCACATAGTCGTTCCATTCCACGTTGCTCACCAGCATTTTGAAGGGCTTGTCGACCGGCTGATCGGGTGACGGTACATTTGAAACGATCGTATCAAAAAGAGGCGAGAGGTCCATATTCTCATCATCGGCGTTGAGCCTGGCGATTCCCTTGATGCCAATTGCATAGAGAACCGGGAAATCGAGTTGCTCGTCGGATGCATCCAGGCTTACGAACAGGTCAAATATTTCATTGAGCACCTCGTCGGCGCGGGCGTCGTGGCGGTCGATCTTGTTGATGACCACAATCGGGCGGTAGCCCAGGTTCAGCGATTTGCGAAGTACGAAACGGGTCTGTGGTAGCGGGCCTTCGGCAGCATCCACCAGCAGGATCACGCCATTCACCATTTTCAGAATGCGCTCCACCTCGCCGCCAAAGTCGGCGTGGCCGGGGGTATCGACGATGTTGATCTTCGTGTCTTTCCAGGTAACGGCCGTATTTTTGGCCATAATGGTAATTCCACGCTCTTTTTCAAGGGCGTTGGAGTCCATAACACGCTCTGCGATTTCCTGGTTCTCTCTGAAGGTGCCACTCTGCCGCAGCATCTGATCGACCAGGGTTGTTTTTCCGTGGTCGACGTGGGCAATGATGGCTATATTTCTGATGGACTGATGCATAACATTCTTAAGGTGAATTGGGAAGGGCGGTAAGATACGGAGAATTATTGGCAAATCGTCATTCACCGTACAACAAAGATTATTTGCCGGAGAACGGGTCAAACACCAGTTTCAGGTCGGCGAAAAATAATCCGGGACTGGTACCATTTAATGGTTTAAACCCGGTTTGTTGCTACTTTTACATAAATGACAGCACATAATGTGATTGGTATCACCTGTTAAATGCCCCTGCGCTTTCCGGATTCGCTGGTCTGATGGAACTGATGTTCTAATTAGAGAGCCGGTTGATATTGAAGATTCTTACGATTGTTTTATTATATACGGTATGAACATCATAGATTTTGCCTCCGAAGCCCCCATCATCTACCGGATCCTGCTGATCAGCATCCTTGCGGGTGGTTCCCACCTCATTGTAACCATTATCCGGCGAATATCGCAGCTCATTCTTGTTGGCAGAAAACCGGTCAATGAACGAGGGGCATCCGAATTCGTGAAGAAGTATCCGCGTACGGCCACCATCATAACCATACTGGAGAGTACCCTCACATTTATTATCTATTTCCTGGCAATCGGCCTCATCCTTCAGGAGTTCAACCTGTCGCTGCGGGCCTACCTTGCCAGTACGACCGTGATCGGACTGGCCATCGGTTTCGGGTCGCAGGGACTGGTTCAGGATATCGTAATCGGCCTCACCCTTATCTTTTCGGATCTGCTCAAGGTCGGCGATGTGGTCGAATTGTCGGGCCAGGTGGGCCGGGTTGAAAGCATGGGCCTTCGCTACACGGTACTCATCAATCTTCACGGCCAGCGCATTCATATGCCGAACCGGAATATCGGTATGATCAGCCAGTTCCGGGGCGGGAGTATCAGGGCATACGTCGATTTCCAGATTCCGGAAGGAGCGACTGCCAAACGCATCAGCCAGCTTATTAATCCGCTGGCATCGGCACTCTATAACCAGCACCGGGCAATCGTGATGGAAGAGCCGGAGAATTTCGGTCAGCAGACCACCATCAAGGGCGGATGGCGGTATATCAGGTATAAATTTAAACTGTGGCCGGGCCAGGGTGCCCTCATCGAGACCAATTTCAGGCAGATGGCCCTTGCCAGGCTGCGGGGTGACTATCCCGATTACGCCGACTGGATGATCAACATTACTTACCGGTCTGAGAGGATGATTATAAAAGACGGCGGACTTATTGATGAAGCCGACTCGGATCTGCCGGCCGG
Source organism: Cyclonatronaceae bacterium (assembly GCA_047921215.1). GTDB lineage: Bacteria > Bacteroidota > Rhodothermia > Balneolales > Cyclonatronaceae > RECM01. Next base: position 11,187 of record JBLRWO010000008.1, read on the forward strand.
GCCTGCATCACCGGCGGTTTCAGGATGAGATGGAAAAAAATTTGGCCAGAACTTTAAAAATGGGTAATTTTGTCTGTATATATAAGACAAATTTCCAAAATAGAGCGTTATGGAGTATAGCGATAACCCCGATTCCAGTAAAATGGTGGTAAACGATGTGGTTGTAAAGTACCGTGCAAGCCGCGAAAACACCTATTCCACAGTAGAACAGGCTCAGGAAGGTGTACCGGTATCGGCTTTTTTTGATTTGCTCGAGGTAACAGGCTTGTCGAAAATTGAACTGAGCGGTTTGCTTGATGTATCCTTCAAAACCATACAGCGCTATCAGAAAGAGAATAAGAAACTGAGTGCCCTGAACAGTGAGCAGATCCTCAAAATGATCACCCTGTACCAGAAAGCCGAAGAGGTTTTCGGAGATGTGGCATCGTTTAACCGCTGGCTCAGAAAACCCGCACTCGGGCTGGCCGGGCAACATCCTCTTAAGTTCATGCAAACACCGGGCGGCATTGATCTCATTTATGATGAGCTGATGCGCATCGAACACGGCCTGCTGGCCTGATCACGGCTCACACGCTTATTTGAACCACACATGCCAGCACTCTCCCACACAGCTCTGACTACCATTCGCAGTTATGACCTGCACATGCCAGCACTGACCATACCGGGCAACTCTGACCACTACACACAGTTCTGGCACAAATGATTGTTTACCGAATCACCCTTGAGAAATGGGCCCGTTCGCTTGCCGGATCGGGCTATCCGGCAAGGTGGAATTCCAAAGGGCGCTACGTGATCTACACCGCCGGGTCGAGGGCCCTCGCCTGCCTGGAGAATCTGGCGCACCGGACAGGAGAAGGGCTTGATCATCTTTTCTGCATCATCGAAATAAAACTTCCCGAACCGCCTTCTGTACAGACCGTTGATCCTTTCTCGCTTCCAGAAAACTGGTACCACCCGGATGCCTATCCGTTTTGCCAGGCTATCGGCGATTCCTGGATTGATATGAATAAAAGCCTTGCCCTCAGGGTACCATCATCCATCATTCCGGACGAGCACAACATCCTCATTAATCCGGGTCATCCGGGGTTTCGGGATGTGATTATCCATAGTGTTAAACCATTCCGATTCGACCGGCGGTTGAAATAAGAACCCGGCTGTTAAAATTGTCAACACCGGTTGTTTACGGAGCCAACATCATTGGTCAACTGAACCTGATTTTGCAGGTTACCATGACTAAGCCATTTCCGGAGAATAATACCTGTGATCCAGATTCTTTATACAAACCGGTACAGATGATTCCGCAAGGTTATTATATCATTTTGAGTTTCGTTAAGTTATATTACGGAGCCAAATTATTTCATTTAACCAACTAATTTATTCGTTATGGTTAACAAAACCTTTCTTATCATCCTGTTACTGTTCACGGGATTTTCACAAGCTTGCGCAGAAAACCGTTCAGATTACGGTAATTCCACTGCTCCAACGGTCATCGAAATTGAACAGGATGAGTACTGGTGGTTCGGTGTGGTGAATCACGGAGATCTGATGCCGCTTACAGCCGGCTACGAAGCCAACATCGACGGTTTCATCTACGGAAACCAGGCCCAGCCTTTGCTGCTGTCCAGCAAAGGACGGTATATCTGGTCCGACGAGGCCTTCAGCATCCATGTCGACGAAAAGCGCATTCACCTGAACAGTCAATCCGGTGAGTTCACCATCAGCAAACCGGGATCGACCCTCAGGGAGGCCTACCTGGCCGTGAGCCAGGAGTATTTCCCCCCCACCGGAACCATGCCCGATGCGGCTCTTTTCCTGCAGCCCCAGTACAACACCTGGATTGAATTGCTGTACGACCAGAACCAGGAGGATGTACTGAAATACGCCCGTGCCATTGTAGAAAACGGCATGCCACCGGGTGTAATGATGATCGACGACAACTGGCAGCGTGCCTACGGCGACTGGGAGTTCCGTGCCGAGCGCTTTGCTGATCCGAAGGCGATGGTCGACGAGCTGCACGACATGGGTTTCAAGGTAATGATGTGGGTTTGCCCGTTCATCAGCCCCGATACCGAGGTGTACCGCGACCTGCGCGACCGCGGCCTGCTGCTCATGGACCGGTCGGGCGATCCCAAAATAGTACCCTGGTGGAATGGACAGAGTGCCCTGCTTGACCTCACTGTACCCGAGGCAGGCGAGTGGTTCAGAGGCAGACTCGATTACCTGGTGGAAACCTACGGCGTGGACGGCTTCAAGCTCGACGCCGGCGATCCTGAATATTATGTGGATGTAATTTCAAGCAAAGATGTATCCCCGAATGTCCATTCCGAACTTTTTGCGGAGATCGGCCTGCACTATCCGCTGAACGAGTACCGGGCAACCTGGAAAATGGGCAATCAGCCGCTGGCACAACGGCTGCGCGACAAAGGTCACTCCTGGGACGACCTGCGCACCCTCATACCGCACATCCTTACGTCGGGCCTGTCGGGTTACGCTTTCACCTGTCCCGACATGATCGGTGGCGGGCTGATGGGGTCGTTCATCAATCTGGAGAAAGTAGATCAGGAACTGATGGTCCGTTCAGCCCAGACCCACGCATTCATGCCCATGATGCAGTTTTCGGTCGCACCCTGGCGCGTACTGAACCAGGATAATTTCGAGGCAGTTAAAAAAGCCATTAAAATGAGGGCACCCTTTGTGCCCCGTATCATGGAATTGGCCGAAGAGGCCGCTGCGAGTGGTGAACCGATCGTGCGGTATATGGAGTATGTGTTCCCCGGCAACGGTTATGAAACCGTAACACACCAGTTTATGCTGGGCAACGATATTCTGGTTGCACCCGTATTACATCCGGGTGTGTCAGAACGTGATATCCTTATCCCGCCCGGCAACTGGAAGGGTGATGACGGAACGGAAAACACCGGACCGGCAACGATAACCAGGATGGTCACCATTGAGGATATTCCGCTTTATACACGCATACCCTGACAGGTTTATACGCGAAAACATTAACCGGTTTTATGTGCCCCAAAACAGGATGTGTACCTAACTGCCGTCACATCCTGTTTCCTTTCCATTTCAACCTGTTTTCTGATACGAAAACTCACTTTATTTAAATATATTCAGCCTGATGGGAATACATTTAACAGAAGAAATTCCCATCTGTGTTATCCATCACGAATTAACCCTGATTCAAACGGAATTTTTATGGACATCATCAAAATAATCCTGGCTATTTTCCTGCCACCGTTGGCCGTTTTCCTGCACATTGGCATAGCCGGCCATTTCTGGCTGAATATCCTTCTGACCCTGCTTGGTGGTTTGCCGGGCATGATCCACGCCTTCTGGGTTATTCTGAAAAAATAACCGGGAAGTTTACGGATCGTGTCCATTCAGACCGGATTGATCAGATCAGCAGCACAACCTACTTCAAGAACCCTGAAATACAACATCGAGATATATGGACCTTAACCTGGAAAATCAACGTTTCCTCGTTTGTGGAGCTGGAAGTGGATTCGGTAAGGCCATTGCTCAAACCCTCTGCAATGAAGGTGCCTTTGTTTTGGGAGTGGCGCGCTCTGCCGATTCTTTGAATAAAATGCAGGCTGCCTACCCTGAGCAGTTCAGCTACCTTTCCGGCGACCTTCGCGAAACTTCGGTTCTGGAAGCCATTACCCGTGCCGCAAATGAAAAATCACTGCACGGAGCAGTCATAAATGCAGGCGGACCGCCTGCAAAAGGGGCACTTGATACCACCATGAATGAATGGGATGAAGCCTACCGGCTTGTATTGCGGTGGAAAATTGATCTGGTGGGCCGCATCCTGCCAGGCATGATTAATCAGGGATACGGGCGAATCCTTTTCATCGAAAGCCAGAGTGTTAAACAGCCCATTCCCAACCTCGTGCTCAGCAACGCCATGCGCATGGCCGTTGTGGGGTATGCCAAAACGCTTTCTGTTGAGGTAGCACATGACGGGGTAACCGTAAACGTGCTGGCGCCCGGCTCACACAACACTCCGGCCATTGAACGGATCGTGAAAAACCGCAGCGAAACGGCGGGTGTATCCCTGGCAGAAGCCCGTAAACAGATGGAAGCCGGCATCCCGGTTGGGCGCATGGGCAAGGCCGAAGAAATTGCATCACTTGCCGCCTGGCTTTTGTCGGATCATGCCGGATTTGTAACCGGACAGACGGTGAGCCACGATGGCGGTAATATTGCCGGTGTGTTTGGCTGAGTACGACATGCAGGGTTGCAATACCCTGCGGTACCGGATTACCAGAAACCCACTGACATCAGGGATGTCAGCTGATGAGCTTTATAACTGATATGCTGATAACCAGAATTTTTGCACACTTTAATGACGATGCATTAAGGGCTCATTCACTGCCGGTACCGCTTCCCCACAACGTTACCACCACCTTCCTTTTGCCGCCGTTATTCCGGTGCTCACACAGGTAGATCCCCTGCCATGTACCCAGGTTCAGGCGACCATCGGTAACAGGGATGCTGACCGAACTGCCGAGTATCGAACTTTTTATGTGTGACGTCATATCGTCGGTCCCTTCCAGTGTATGCCGGTAGAGCAAGGTGTCTTCCGGGACTGCCCGGTTGAAGTGGGTTTCGAAATCCTGCCTTACGGTGGGGTCGGCATTCTCGTTGATGGTGAGCGACGCACTGGTATGCTGGATAAAAACATGAAGTATTCCCGTTGTAATTTTGCCAAGTTCCCGTTCAATTTGTACCGTAATTTCGTCAGTAACCAGGTGAAAACCACGGGATTTCGGTGTGAATGTGAACGATTTCTGAAAAAAATGTACCATAATTCCGGGTTCCCGTACCAGTTTTTGGATAATTATCCCGGACTTCCCAAACTAATCAACTGATCAATCAGATCAATCAATACCATCAGAAGCATCGGAAGCATCGGAAGCATCAGTACTATCGATGCCACCGGCATCATTAGTACTATCGGTACCATCAGTACTATCGGTACAAACAGTACCATCAGCAGCATCAGTACTATCGGTACCAACAGTGCCACCAATTCCACCAATACCATCGGTACCAGCATTTATTCAAGATAAGTGCAGTTTTCATATTTAAAAACCTTCTGCTTTTGCATTGAAACTTGCCGTGCTTTATCTCATATTCAACCAGCTGACATCTGATCATTTGATATGGCGAAACTGATGTCCACATCCGGAACTCCATGTACATCAATCTGTTTCCCCGTTTCCTTCCGACCGGTTTACTGACATCATAAAACCCAACAGATTACACATACGACTCTGACATGGTATCGACCCTTGCGTTGCCCGACTGTGTCATACAAGCAGGGTGGGCATCCGGCTGCCAGACAAACTCGTTGTTACCCCCTCACACACAAATGTGACTTCTTTATTATTTCTGCCGTTCGACAACCTGAAATTATCCTTGTATATTATCGGTTTATTCTGCCGAAATGGTTTTTAAGTAGCAGCCCCTAATTATGTTATTCGATTCGCAACCGGCTATACAATCTGATCTGTATATACTGACCGGATTTAATGAGAAGCCGGCCCTTTATACTGCCATTTTCAATACCCTTGCACAGGAACTGCCGGTACTGTATACGAAACCTGATGTATCCGCCGAAGAACACATTTTGCCTGTTCACGTCTTCATGCCTCACTGCCTGTCCATCCAAAATGTACTGAATCTGCATGGATAAGCTGCCGCAACTGAGTATAATTACCGTTTTTCGCAATCAAAAGGATGAAGCCGAAACTATTCTTACGGCCCTGTATGAAATGAAGGGTCTTGATTTCGAGCTGATCATTTACGACGACGCTTCCCACGACGGCACCGTACAGACGATTGAATCACTGATCGAATACTACAACCACGACAATACTTTTTTCTTCACGAATGACCATCCCGAAGGCCGGGGTCTCTCGCTCAACAAAGCGATGGCAGCTTCCGGAGGTCAATATCTCTGGATTGTTGATATGCTGCCCGGTATCACCAAACCGATTGTTCGTCAGGGCATTGAACGCCTGAGAACCTCAAGCAAGATTTACTCCTATCTTGGCAAGAATAACACGCCGGAAAATCATGCTGCGGCACTTGATGCCGTAACCACCGGGAAACTGCCCTGCGATTCTGTCTTCATTTTCAACCGGAAATTTCTGCCGCTCCACGATCAGTTCATCAATCCCTTTCTCAACCATTACCATGCTTTCGAACTCTGCATAAGAGGAGGCATCAGCAGCTTTTCCGGAACTGATGACGTTGCAGACGGACTGGCTCTGAGCCGTGAGTATACCCCATCGAAATCGGATTGCCGCGAACTGATTTTTTCCATACAACGCTCTGCTGATCCGGCCGATGAGAACCTGAACAAAAACATATTACAGGCCCTGGGGCGGTTTACGATCGCTGCGGCCGACGACAAGCCGGACCTTAACAGTTTGCTCGCCGAGGCCCGCTATTACCGCCGTGAGGGCAAATCAGGTAATGCGCTCGAGATGCTCAACAGGATTATGGACCTGTACCCGGACAACCAGGAGGCCAGACGGATCAAGGTCGACATCCTGGAAAGTCAGCGCCGCTACGTTGAAGCCGCGGAGCTGAAACACGGGCTGAAAAAATCACCTGTCCCCGGTACCGAGCCCGATGCGGCTTCACCGGAATCCGTGAAGGAACCGGTGGCTGATGAGCCATCAGCCCTAAAATCTGATAAAGCAGATACCATTACTCCTGATGAAGATGCTGTGGTTGCTGATGATGAAACCGGCACCGGCACGGTCGCTGCTGATGAAACCGGTATCACCCCTGAACTTGCAGAAATTCGAGTATCTGTAATCATCCCGACAGCCATACACCGCAAACCCCTGCTCGAACAATGCCTGGCAGCGCTCAGCGAGTATACTGATCACTCCAACACCGAACTCATCATAATAGACAACGCCAGCCTCGACGATACCTACGATTATCTGGATCAGCTCGAACAGGATGGCTTTATGAACATCCGTGTAATCAGCAACCCTGTAAACCGCGGGTTTGCCGCGGCGGCCAATCAGGGCATACAGGCGGCCAAGGGAAAATTCATCTGTGTTATGCACAACGATGTAGTCGTATCAAGCGATGTAACCGGAAAACTGGCCGACCTGATGGAGAAATATCCGGATTTCGGTCTTGTCGGACCGGTTTCGAACCGGTGCATGAATGTTGAACAGATCCGGGACAGCTCAGCGCATGAGGGCAGCCTGAACGAGTCTGTTATTGTTGACAGCTTTTGTATGATGTTCCGTTCGGATGCATCGCCCGAGTTTGACGAGCAATACGGCCTGGCCTATGCCGAGGATGCCGATATTTGCTATCAGCTTCGTTCCAATGGCTGGAAAACCGGCGTTGCCGGGCAGATTTATGCGGAACACTACATGGGCGCCACCACCCTTGAAATCGGGCTTGATGCGAATGGGCCCGAATACTGGATCAATGCAGCCATCTTTAACCAAAAGTGGGGCCTGGTTACCGAATTACCCGATCTAAGCGGCATGGATGAGGTTGATCAGCTGGCTGAACTGGGAAGGCTGATGAACTCGTACCGGCCCGAAGAGGAACTGCTTGCCTGCGCTGAAGAATTGCTGACCAGTGAAACCCGTACCAGGATTATGGAAGGCAAGCACGACCGGGATCGTCTCACCTCCCTTATCCGCGCTTTACTGGTACTGGATCAGCGCGACATTCTCAGACATCTGGAAGAAAGAATGGATCATTATGAACCCGATGCCGATCTTGCGCTTCGACTCATCCACTATTACTACGAGAGAAATATCTATTCCCGCTGCCTGAAGTACCTTGAAGCGTGCGGATCGAATCTTCCGATAACCGAAAAATTTTTCCGCCTGAAAATTGCAGTCGGAGAAAAAGATATGGACAAGGCAGTCGAGTTGCTTACGCAGCTCATGAGGGAGGCACCTGTACATCCCGGTATTTACAAACTTGCCGGCGACATCCACAAACTTGAAAACAACCTGAACGAATCCGAGGAATTCTACAGCCTGGCCTACCAGGTCGATCCTATCCGGTTCGGCAAATCGGGAAAAACCGAAACCGCCTTCTCAGACAGTGTAACCTGACCGGCACTAACCTATATCATCAATGATAAATTCCAGGCATTCCGTTCTTCTGTTTTTATGGCTTTTGCCGGTTACCATTACATTACCGGTTCAATACGCCGGTGCACAGGCCGTTGATACCTGGCAAACCCATACATCGCTTGCCAACGCAGACCAGGTACTGCTTACCGATACCGGCGGGCTTGTTGCTTTAACAACCGGTGGTCTGTACACCTACAAGCCCGGCGAGGCGCTGCTGAGATGGTCTACGGTCGATGGCCTTTACCGGCTCAGACCCGCCACTATGGTCTATGACCCATTGAACGGAGGTATTTGGCTTGGCTACATCGACGGGATTTTCGAGTTCCTGAACCTTGAACGGGGCACCATTCAGCGGTATACCGACATAGCCCGCAGCACCCGTTTTCCGTCAAAACGGATCAACAAAATGGTTCTGAACAGTGATGAGCTCTACATCGCCACTGATTTTGGCGTGGTCGTATTCGATACGGGCCGCCAGATCGTGATCGATACCTATTCCAACCTGGGGCGATTTGAATCGGCTGTGAATGTGAGGGATATCGTGATACGCAACAATACGATTTATGCAGTAACCCAGTCGGGGCTGGCTGTGGCCGGTCTCAACAATCCGAATCTTGTGGAACCATCGGGATGGGATAATTCCGACGGTCAGGGTGCCTATGGCAACCTGAGGCTGCCAATGAATGCGATCGGCGTTATTGATGGTGCAATCTATGTTTCCAGTTCGGGCAGCAATCATATCTTCTCTGACGGAGTCTGGCAAAACACCACGATATTCGGTGCTTCACCGGTCAGGCAGTATCAGTATTTCAATGATGGAAATGATCTTCTTGCGGTAACATCCCAGCAAATTCACGTTATTGGCGGGAACAGTTTTACCCTGCCCGGATCGGTACTTAATTCGGCAATCATAGATACTGATCGCAATACACTTTATGCCGGAACGGCCAGCAGCGGAACCGCTATCCTTTCACCACTAACTTCACAAAACTGGGAATTTCTGAATCCTGACGGGCCCTATCTCAACTTTTTCACGGGAATGAAGAGTGAGGATGGCGTACTGGTATCGGGTTCTTCACCGGGGCCGGGCCGGGCCGGTTTTCCATCACCACCCCAAACCGGCTACTACATTTTCGACAACGGAGTCTGGGAGAGTTATAATGTGGATACCTCTCCCGAGCTTGCTGCGGCACAGTATAACAGTACCCTGACATCGGCCATCGGCCCCGATCACTTTGCATTTGGCAGCTGGGGCCGCGGTGCGGTGTTGCATGAACGGTCTACCGGCGATATCAGGGTGTTAAACCAGACCAATTCGCCACTTGAGCCCATTGCCGGAAGCAACACTTTTATCGTTGTACCCGGAATTGATACCGACACACAGGGAAATATCTGGTTTGTTTGTTACCTGGCACCCAATAATGTACTGCAGATGTATGATACCCGCCAGGACGAATGGACCCTCTACCAGCGATCGGCGGCAGCGAGCATAACCGATCTCTATTTTTCGCTGACCATCGATTCTTTCGACCAGAAATGGGTGACCCTGCAATCGAGTACCGGAGCAGGACGCGGCCTGTTACTCATTGGCAGTGATAACAGTAATGCAGTTAAGCTTACCAGTGCGCCGACCCAGGGGAACCTCCCCAACGATCTTGTAAACCAGGTGGTACAGGACAAACGCGGCGAAATATGGCTGGCCACCGAGCGTGGGATCGCACGGTACCTGTTCCCCGACCGGGTGCTGGCAGGAACCGCGCAGGACAGGCAGGCCAGCTTCCTGATCAATGAGGACACCACGGCTGCATCGCCTTTTCTGCTGCGCGATCTCAATGCAACCGGTATAGCTGTTGATGCGGCCAACAGGAAATGGATTGCATCCCGCGACAACGGTGTGTGGCTGATCGATGAAAACGGCCGGCGTGTTATACGTCATTTCACCACAGAAAACAGTCCGCTGCCATCGAACAGGATTCTTTCTGTTGCCGTCGATGAACAATCGGGGAGCATATACATCGCCACCGATGAAGGCCTCATCAGCTACACCGATATACCGCGTGAGGGGGTGCGAAAAATGGATGAACTGTTTGTTTACCCCAATCCATACTCCTACCGGTTGAATACCGGACCCGTGGTTATTGACGGGCTTTCGGAGCGCACAACCCTTTCGATTATGACGGTTGACGGCCGGCTCGTTAACCGGGCCGAAGCACGAAGCGGCCGTGCTTCGTGGGATGCACGCGATTTTCAGGGAAACCGGGTGGCAACCGGCGTCTATCTTCTTATAGCTGTTGATGAAAACAACAGCGAACGTGGTGTCGGGAAAATTGTCATAATCAGATAACATCCGGAACAGGCTCTGCCAACTTTTCGTTACACTACAAATGACCACGACCAAATCCGAAATAGAATCCCTCCTTTTTCTGCTCGAAGACCCGGATCCGTTCGTACGTGAATCTGTAAAGAAACGGTTTGACGTGCTCGGAGAAAACTGCATACCCATTCTGGATGAGATGCAGAGCGGTCTGCGTAGTGGTAAAGAGAAAGATTCGCTGCGGCAATTAATCAGGAAAATTACCTTCGCGGGGATTGAGCAGGAGTTCATCAATGTACTTGAGGGCGGCATAAAAAAGCCGGAACAGCTCGAAGAAGCCCTGTTTGTAATTTCACGTCTTGAAAATCCGACCCTGCGAACAGAGTTATATACGCGGGCACTCGACAGAATGGCCGATGATGTCGATTACCGTATCCGCTATGCGGTAACGCCCAAAGAGCAGATGCAGATACTGCTTACCTACGTATTCAGGGAGAAGGATTACCAGGGCTGTACCGACGACTATCTGAACCCCCGCCACACCTATCTGCACACGGTAATCGACGCACATATAGGCATACCGCTCACCCTTTCGCTGATCGTGATATTTCTGGCCAGAAGGCTGGCCCTGCCTTTCCATGGTGTGAATATGCCCCTTCACTTTTTGCTCCGCTTCCAGAACGACTCGGAATCAATCCTGATCGATCCGTTTAACAAGGGGGGCATCGTATCCGTTGATCAATGCTACAGTTTTCTGAAGAACAGCGGCATCACACCCGATCATGAGCACTTCCGGATTGCCAGCGAGCAGGAGATGCTGATCCGGTTCATCAGGAACCTTATTAACGGATACGATCAGCAGAAAGAAGATCTGCAGAAAGAAGACCTGAATAAACTGCTCGGCATTCTGGAAACTTTTTCGGTTGAGTGAATTAAAAAAACCGGGTGAGGCCAATACCGGCCGTAAAACCCGGTTCATCGAGCCGCAGGGTGGCATCCAGACGCAGGATTCCAAAAATTCCATTCAGAGACAAACCCGCTTCGTGGTAGTAGCCATCGGGGCCGGCATAGCGATGCAGGCCCGATTCACTGTTTTGCCAGGTACGGCCCGATGCTCCGTGTACTACCAGGCCCAGCCCGCGCCGGGCCACACCATACATGCCGAGGGCCTCGAACGGGATGGTCCTGAAGTTGTGCTCCCAGAACAGAAACGCGTATTGCGGGGCCATCACAGGGCGGTTCGTGAGTGACCGGAGTGTGCCGAACGGCCGGAAGATTCCCATGCTGCCGTCTACCGTGGCAAACCGCTGGACCGGGAGCTCTCCCGAGTAAGTTCCGGCCAAAAGCTGCAGATCAAGCGCGTTGGGTATCAGGCGCCTTTTGTAAAAGGTGGGGATTCTCACTGTAGCACTCAGGTTGTACCGGGTAAAATCAAAATCGCCACCGTACAGATCCGGATCGCTGTGCTCTACGGTTATTTGCAGGTTATTCTGGCCCACAACGCCAAAAGGTACCGGGGTGTCGCCCACGTTCAGACGGATTTCGGCCGAGCGAAGCGTGCCGCCCACAATAACCGGATTTTCGGGCTGCAGGTAACCGCCGGGAATTGAATAGCTGGTGGTCTGTTCCGTTCCGGAGTGGATTTCATGGTTCACCCGGAGCCTGATGGTACTTTGCAGCCGGCGCACACGCTGTTCCACTGCAAACCACACCTGTTCATTTCTGAAATAGTCGTAATAGTCGCGGACACCGAACAGCGGGAGTATTCCGGCAACAGCCATCGGATAGGTACCTGTTTCACCGATAGTGGCTGTATTATTGCGATATCCCGTTTCGAAGCGGGTCCGGCCGGTTCCGAAGAAACCGCTAACCGGAGAGTTGTAACTCAGCTGCCCTCCGTATCCCCAATCCTCACTGCCGGTACTGTACCCCACTGAACCCCTTGCCCTGAGCCCTTTCCAGCGGGGTGTTTCGTAGCCGGCGCCCAGATGAAAGGCATCCACCCGGTTGTACCAGAGAACAGGCTCGAAACCGGAACTTAATCGGCCCAGGCCCGACCGCTGCCGGGGTTCGTCGTCGCCGGTGGTTACCATACCGGCCAGAAAACCGGTAGGCCGGAACGCTTCTTCCAGTGTTTTCGTGCTGTCTACTTCTTCATAGGCGGTCTTTTCAGCCAGGGTAAGCGGCAATGGCTGCCCGAGTTCTTCCAGCGATTTCCCGCTCCGTGTACTCAGTGTATCCACAACCAGCATCCTCTCAACCCGGTACAATGAGTCGGGCAGCTCCACATTTATCCGGTAATCGGTGAGTCCCGATATCTGTGCAATTTTAATCGTGGGTATCTGCAGACCGATAAAACCGATATCGATCAGGCCCTCGATGCGCATATCGACCGGCAGCCACGGGTCGCCACCAAAATTGCTGAACTGCTGCCTGTAGTGCAGATCAATCCGTTTTACAGGAGGTGGAAACATGACGGCGGGTCCGGGTTTGAGGTCGACTTCAAGCAGTGCATATTCCCCGGCCAGAACCGATACGGTGCCTTCAAACACCGGCTGCAGTTTTCTTTTCGGGATTACCCGGATATCGTAGATCACCTGATCATCGATATTCCGGAGCCCCTCAAGCTTGAAATCATAGAATTTCAGGGCATCGGGGTGGGTCACACCCACAATCCGGTATCCGGCAATATCGATATCATCATCGTACAGGTTGGGAAGGTAACCGGCTCCGGCAAAGTTCTGCGATTCCGCCAGATTGTTCGTCTGCCTGCGCGACATCAGCACCTCACGGGTACCCCGGTCACGGTCCCAGTGCACCCTGCTCACGCTTTCGGTAATCGACACGATTCCTTCGTCGTTTTCGAGACGCTGACGGGTGTAGGCTTCGGCTGTATAGGTGGCCAGATCTTTCCGCCACAGTTGTTTTCGCACGATTACCCGCTCCATAATGCTCAGGGCCGGATCTTCGCCCGTAACCACCACTTCATCCATATCGATGGAAACCGGCTGCATCAACACATCCACCGGTACACCGGCCTGTTCAACCGGGATGTTCATAGTAGCATAGCCGATGTATCTCACGATGAGCGTAACAGGGAGCGACTGAACCGGCAGTTCAAAAAAACCTTCCATATTTGTGATGGTACCCCGGTAGGTATCCATGATCTGAATATTGGCTGCCGGCAGGCTTTCGCCTGTTTCAGCATCGGCAACGCTTCCGGTTATTACAGTCTGGGCAAACAGGTGGGGTGACAGTACTAGCAGAAAAGCAGCAATAGCTGGTATTTTCATGAGGAAATATTCGGAGTTACAGGAAGAGGTGTAAATGATAACGATGATAATAATGGAATATGGCACTAAAAGACGAATTCCCGGCAGTATTGTTTCGTTTCCATTATCGGCTAATCTCCCTATATTTGGTGTCGCGTTGACCCGGTAGTTCAACAGGATAGAATAGAAGCCTCCTAAGCTCCAGATCTGGGTTCGAGTCCCGGCCGGGTCACATATCCCCTTAATAACTTTTCGCATAAAAAGAAAAACGTCACCCTGGTCAGGAGTGACGTTTTGGGGGTTGCATATTGTTCCTTAAAGTGAGCAGAGGGGTAATCGCTCAGCGAGGAACAGCCTGGAGTAAAAGATGATTGGTGAAGGTTACGCTCAATTCCGCAACTGGCCCTTCCACAGTCCCAAAGCTTACATTGTTTTCATAGTCGGTAACCTCGTAGGTTCTGCCGGCCTGCAGGCCTCTCAGCTCAACAGTACCGTCATAATCGCCGATATCGGATTCGTCCCTGCCGGGGTTCTGATCGGCATAAAAACCATAGTACATGGCATCGTCCTTGCTGATGGCGTGGGTTTCAGGGCGGTAGAATCCTATGTCGTACAATTCGCCCAGATACTGACCTTCTGCAAGACGTTTCGACTGATAGATATCGGCCCATTTCTGCCAGTACACTTCCCTGTCGGGAGTGAGGTCGGTTTCAGGATCGGGTCCTGCGCCAACCGGCCAGGTGAACTTTGTACCAATGATGGCTCCTGTTCCAACCTGTGATGCGAAATCGGATCCGCCACGGCTCAGCTCAACATGGTCGCCAAAAAACGGAGTGTCGCGGCCCATAAGGGCTTTGAGCGTACGGCCTTTGTGGCGCACCTGCCAGGAACTTGTCGGGTCGGACGATACGCCCTGTGTCATGTAAGGCAGCAGGTGGAAAGCATAGGCAGTACCGCAGGGGCAAATTTCGATCAGGGCATCATCCACGATGGATGTTCCGGTTTCATAGATTGCCTTGAAGAATGCCGGCATGGCTTCATGGGATTCATCCGGGCTTGCATGGTTGTGAGCCGGATTGTAGCATTCAGGTGCCGCGTTGAGGTGCTGACCATCGATTTTAAGCCCTTCATAGCCCCAGGTATCCATCATTGTACGTACAAGATCGGTGTGGTAGTCGACAACAGGCTGGTAGGCCGGGCACATATAGTGCACATTCCACCAGGTGATGTTAACGGGTTCACCATCTTTGTCGAGTATCAGGTATTCGGGATTGGATGCATAGATGTCGGAATCGGGGTGCATCCCGAGGGGAGCCCACCACAGTTTGGACCTGAAGCCCGCGTCGTGTACGGTCTGAACAAATTTGACCATATCGGCATCGCCGGCCGGATATTTGTCGGGATGCAGGGCCCAGTCGCCCACATTGGTCTGCCAGCCATCGTCGAGAACCACCCAGTGGTACTCGAGGTCGCCAACTTTGGGAAGGGTACCATAGACCTGCTCCATGGTGAATGTGCGCTCATAGCCCCAGGCGCACCATTGGGTTTCATAGGCACTGTCGTTAATTACAGGGAAGGAGATACCGCGTTTTACCATCAAATCCTTGTAATCGACCAGAGTGGCGAAATAGTCACCCTCCTGTACCCGTACGAACGTTGTGAATGTTTCGAGAGACCCGCCTGCAGGCAGTTCAAGCCCTTTATCATAACGGATGTGGATGTCGGCATTCTCTCCTGTTTCCATGCTGACGGGAATTTTTACCAGCTTGGGTACCATTTCAAGGTGGCCGACCGCAAGGCCGCCATCGGGGCGCCAGAGGCTGCTGACGGGAGTTCCCCCGCCGTAATCGGAATTATTCATGCCCATATAATTCTGCTGACTGAAACCCTCGGAAACGGGCAGCACCCAGTCGCGGCGGCTGCTGGTTGATTCGCTCTGATAGCTCCAGAACGGGTATTCGTAACCGGATGCGGTGTTGGCAATTTTGTAGTGGTTATTCACCCATACATCAACTGTCAAATCCTCATTTCCGGTATTCCGGTAGGAAACATCAAATACCGCCGTATTGGGAGAACTATCGTATGTACGAACCGTCACTGTTTTCTCGACAGCACCGTTCTTACCTGTCAAGGTGTAGGAAGAACCACGTCCCATCCGGTCGTTCACACTGGATTTTGTGACCTTATCCAGCTCAAAATCACGTA
This sequence comes from Cyclonatronaceae bacterium, assembly GCA_047921215.1. Classification (GTDB taxonomy): domain Bacteria; phylum Bacteroidota; class Rhodothermia; order Balneolales; family Cyclonatronaceae; genus RECM01. The sequence continues at coordinate 27,122 of JBLRWO010000008.1, forward strand.
TTTCGGTACCATCCACAATCAGATATTCGGATGGTGAAAAGCCGGAAAAAACCAACTCCGAACCTGTGGTTTTTGAGATGATCCGGCTGTGCATCAGATCATTGAATTCCAGGCGGAACTGTGACGTTTCCACAACCGGCTCGGTCTTTCCGCAACCCGCCAGGGTCCAGGCCGTTAAAATAGCCAGGGTGATAAGTACTAATTTCTTCAGCATAATTGTTTGAGTAAATGGTTTTTATTTAAGTAAAATCATGGATCTGGTACTGCTGCCCGCCGGATCCGACAGCCTGTAGAGATATACACCACTGGAGAAACCGGAAGCATCGAAATAGACGGAATGGCTGCCCGATGAAAGCATACCATCGGCCAGTACAGCCACTCTCTGCCCCATGATGTTGAAAACTTCGAGTTTTACCGGCTGTGCTTCGTTCAGATTGAACGTTATGGTTGTGCCGGGGTTAAAAGGATTCGGATAATTCTGATGCAGATCAAATGTACCGGGAGTATCATTGAGTTCCTCGCCGATATCTGTCCAGGTACCGAAGGGTTCAAACCAGATATCACCCTCGTATGATTCCCCATTCGATGGGCCTATCTCAACGATATGTCCTACAGCATTAAAGCCTGAGTCTTCTTCCCATACCCCGGGGTTTGCAAGGCGGATGGAGTATTCAGACCGGTGCCTGAGTTCCGGCATGGGATCAGGCATATTCACCATTACTTCATACAGGCTTTCCGGCATGGCCTGCGGAAGCCCTATTTCATGGCGCAGGTTCACGGTTTCACCACTTAGCCAGAACCGCGGATCTTCGGGCAGTGTGGCCTCCCAGATGTTATCCGGATCAAGAACATCACGCATGATTACCTGGAAGCCCCGCGGGTTAAACGGCGCTGCAAACCCTTTATTCGTCAGATCAAGGTTGAATGTAAAAGCACCGCCAGATGCGGAAACCTCACTGTATTCTCCCTGCTCCATGGCAAAACGGTAACCGAGACGGCGTTCAACCTCCGGCATACAACCTTCGTCGACCCACTGGTCGAGTATGATTCTGGAATAGTTGGAATTGAGGAAAGACCAGCTCAACATGTCGAGTTCTTCAAGGGCCGTAGCACAGTGGTAACGGTCGCCTGCATCAGGCCGGGGATTACAGGTCTCCCCTCCCATCGGAACATATTTGGTATCTTCACTGAGGAAGTTTTTCTCCCACTCTACATTGAACCTGTAGGTACCCACATCGTTAGGGCTTGCCAGGAAGCAGTCGTTATGGTGGCCGGCACGGGATTTATAGGAACCATCGTAGGCATCTTCAGGCTGCACGGGCTGGTTATTGTTGAAAATCTGGAGTTTGGCCTGGGGATACCGGATCTGAATAGCGCGTTCGGGGAGAACATCCAGATATTTGTAAAATATTTCCCGCATATTTGCTGTAGTGGTCAGATTGTAATGGGAAGCATGCCATTCGCCCCATGCACCGATGAACCCGGCGTTTGCCACTGCTATAACATCATAGTTGCGCTCAAAAACCGGCTGCAACTGTTCCAGATGTGCAAGAACACGTTCCAGTGGCGCGTCGGGTTCCGATTCGCTTTTACTGTAACGGAAACGCAGCACCGCTTTTATTCCGGCTTCCCGGAGGGCGGCGAAGTCGGTTTCTAACTGATTCAGAAAAGCTTCGGTGAAGTCTGTTTCCCGGAAACTGGCCAGGTAATAAAGCCGGATGATCAGGGTTTTATTTTCAGCTCTCAGTGCCTGAAGTGTGGCCGGATTCAGTGTTGAACCACCCGGAATACCCTCTGTCCAGTTATAGAAGCCACGTTCGGGGTTGGGGAAAATTTCATCCGATTCGACATATTCATATTGTACCAGCTCACCAGACTGGCGGGCATCGAGACTGATCGGTCCCGCAAGCATAAAAAACATCAACAGTGGAAAAGCAAACAGTAACTTAGACATTACACTCCCATTTCATCCCAGCTTTCATGGGATCATTAAACATAAATTCGTAATGAAGTGTAAGAAAACGAAATTTTAAAGACAAGTAAAATCGAACATTTTGTATCCTTTTCTTACGAATAGGTCATTTATCGTTCCTGGTTTTCAGATTTACATATCTGAAACGTTATTTCCGATAACCCTGGTCAGCATCTTATTTCAGCAACATCATGGAGTTCGTCTTGATGTAACTACCCGCAGTAAGCCTGTACACATAGACACCGGCTGTCAAGCCGGCGGAACTGAATGATATGTAGTGCCTGCCGGCATTATAATGGCCATGTGCAGGAACAGCCACCCTTTGGCCAAGAATGTTGAACACCTCTAGCCGTATTTCGATCGCTTCATGCAGGTCGAAAGGGATTACCGTTGAGGGGTTAAACGGATTCGGGTAGTTCTGATGCAGGGTAAAACCACGGCTGGAAACTTCTGCAACCTGTTCAATGCTGGTACTGGTACCCTCCGGACGGAATACCAGCCCGTCTGTGTAAGCTTCGCCCGGAGCATCGGAACTAATCTCGACCAAATGTCCGAGGGAGTTAAAACCCGTATCACTTTCCCAGGTCCCATCGTTGGCAGTTCGTATCGCATATTCCGGTCTGTCGTACAATTCCGGTTCCGGATCGGGAAAGTGAAGCAGCAATTCATACATATCTTCAGGCATATCGGCAGGAATTCCAAACTGATGCACAATTCCAACCGGTTCACCGGAGTGCCAGTAGCGGGGATCCTCGGGAGGATGCACTTCGTAGATCCGTTCCGGGTCGGCAAGGCTTCTGAGCAGCACCCGGAAACCACGGGCATTGAACGGCGATGCCCAGCCTTCGTTCACCAGGTTCAGTTCAAAACTCAACAGGTTACCCGGGGCAACCTGCGAGGTATAAACACCGTTCTGCAGTACAAACCTGTAGCCAAGCCGGCGTTCGACTTCCGGCATGCAACCGTCGTTGATCCAGCTCTGCAAGGTCGGGCCATACCAGCCCCTGTTCAGGTGCGACCATCTCAGTAAGGCCATCTCCTTCAAGGCGTTGTCACACTTATAATATTCGCCTTCACTCACACCACCGGTTTCCCCGCCCATCGGTACAAAACGGTTTTCCTGGTTCAGATAGTTCTTTTCGTATTCGACATTACCGTACGTGCCCAGGTCGGTGCTGCTGGCCAGAAAACCGTCGTTATGGTGCCCTGTCCGGGAAATGTAGGAGCCCGTGTAGGCATCCTCTTCGGTAAGCGGGGTGAATTTGTTGAAAATAAACATTTTGTAACCTGGAGTTCTCACATTCACAAATCGTGGTTCAGGCAGCACCTCGAGTATTTTAAACAGAACCTCCTTGCGGGCAGCTGTGTTGGTCAGGTTATTTGTGGACGAATGCCACTCTCCCCATGCCCCGATAAAACCGGCATCCATTAAGGCAATTACATCATAATGCTCTTCGAATACGGGTTTCAGCTGGTCAAGGTGTGTTTTGATGATGTCGAGTGGAGCATCCGGATCCCCGATATTGGTGGAATACCTGAACCGGAGCACTACTTTGATACCGGCCTGACGTGCCGCGTTAAAATCCTGCCGGACAATATTCAGGAAGTTTTCCGATAACGGGGCGTCTTTCCACGAGGAAAGAGTATAATTTCGGATAATCAAACTACGGGTATCGTTACGATAACCGATAAGCTGCTGTACGGACAAAGACGATGAACCCGGCCGCCATTCGGTAAACACATGGAACCCCCGTTCGGGATTGGTAATAATCTCGTCGGTTGGCAGATAATCAATTTCGACAAGCTGTTGCGCCAGTATTTGATACGGTGCGATCAGAAGGTAAATCAGGAATAGTAGTACTAATCTCATGATGCTTAACAATTTAAATGATGTACAGGGCAATTTAAACAGTGTACAGATGCGATCAATGCATGTTAGCCCTGCATGCAGATAACGTGTAATAATGATCGGGATTTTAAAAAAAAAGCACCGGGCAAGATCCGTTTGGCTGCTGACTTTCGTCGTTCACAAAACAAAACCTACCCGGTGCCCGCATCGCTAACAGTTCGCCCCCCTGTTAACGGCGTTCGAGTCAAAAAAAATGATCCGGAATTCTGCTGTACTCTCGTATTTTGCAATAATTCCGGATCATAACAGGTTCTGATATCGCTATCAGATTAACTGGTTGTTCTGGGTATAAACCGGATGATTACTTGAGAAGCATCATTTTACCGGTTGCAGTGTAATTGCCTGCTTTTACCGTGTAGAGATAAATACCGGATGTGAGGCCTTCGGCATCGAAGCTTACACTGTGCGCTCCGGCAGAAAACATACCGTTGGCAGCTGTACCAATATATCGGCCGAGCATATCATATACTTCGATCGTTACCAGGTTTGCATTCTGCATGGTGAAACGGATGTTTGTTGTCGGGTTGAACGGGTTGGGGTAGTTGCCCAGCAATGCAAAGTCTGAAGGAACTTCGGTTTCAGGATCAATGCTTACCTGGGTTTCAGGGTCTTCACCGTTCCAATCGGTTTCATAGGTATATACATAACCCGGAACTGGTCCACCGGGATCGTTGGATACGCGCTGCGACCACCACTGGTTTTCAGAGAATGTATTGAATGCACCGGATGCGATATACATGGTTACGAACGATCCGTGGCCATCGGCTTCATAGTCGGGCAGGTGCTGTGGCTGCAGCAATACTGATTTCGGAATGGCTACTTCAACTTTGTTGTATTCGTCGTTCCAGGCAATCGTAACACCAAGTTCCGGTCTGCGTTCATAAATACTGAACGAGTGACCATTGCCATCCTGGTGGTGCTCTTGTATTGGCATATGGAAGCCCGTAGTGTCGTAATATTCAGCATTAGTCGCAAACAGCGGCACAATGAAATCCACACCGTTTGCATACCAGCCCCATGTCATACCTGTAGTATCTGTAAAATCTGCGAACAGATCAGGATCTACCGACATGTTCAGGGTAATGTGACCGTTTGACGGATAGATTTCAGCATCGTACTGCTCTGTTCCAGGGAAAACCCTGCGTACATCAGCACGGTGATTCATATCGACCCGAACATACAGAAACAGTTCATCGTCGGATACATATAGTCCGGCAACGTTTACATCCACCATGAAATCGGGATCATCCGGGTTGGCTGGCGAGTTGTCGCGTAACAGGTTTACGCCAACAATACCATCGTGCCATGTTACGATTTCAAAATTCGGGGCAACGTCCAGACGCATCTCCTCGGTCCAGTCGCTCATATCACCATCAATGGCAATCTGAGCCTGCATCGAGGAATTCACTACCAGCAACAGAACCAGGGCTGCTGTCATCATAAAAGTAACTTTCTTCAGCATATAATCTCCTCTGCGATTTGCTTGTTATCCACCTGAATGGTGGGTTTGTTCATTACTGAATTTCCGGACCGACCCTTCAATTGTTCGATATCCGGTGACGATCTTTCATTACAAGAGTTATTGTAACCAAACGAAATATAAAACGCAACAAAAAAGAACAATAATATTTCATTTTATTATTATTCCAGGAATATCACCCGGTTTGATCACAATTTGCTCATTCTTTTTAACCGATTTGGTTTTACTTACCTCAAAATTTGGCCGAATATTGGTGATTAGTGGCTTCGTAATCTTTCAAATAGTTTCAAAGCATTATCACGATAGATTTTCCTGAGTACTTCATCCGGCAGGTCGAACCCGTTCAGGGCCCAATGGTAAGAGTACTGGTCATGTGCGTAGAAGTGCTCATCTGCAGTTTCAAGAATCCTGAATGTTGTACGGTACATGCCCGGGTTATATCCCATATCGGTGCCATAGAGCAGGCGGTCCTGGTAGCGAATATAAAAATCGCGCATGAACCTCGGTATATTTGCCGTTTCGGCATACCTGGCTGAAATATCAGCGTACAGGTTCGGGTACTTGTCGAGCATGGCAGCCAGCCTTTCCAGATCATAGCTGAGGTTGGCAAAATGTACGGCGATAAAGGTGGTACCGGGATTACTGCTCACCGCTCTTTCCAGAATATCGATCATGCCGCTGTGACCAACGATGTCCGGACGGTTGTCGAGACGCCATTTGAATGCATTCATCATCCCGTCGTTGGTCGAATCCATGGGCATGTACATCCAGATGGGATCGGCCACATGTATGTTGACCGGCAACCCCAGCTCTCCCGCTCTTTTAAGGACAGGTTGCAGCAGAGGGTCGTCAAGATGCATGCCATGGGCGGTTACCGTGCCGGAGCGCAATCCCCAGCCCTTGTCCGATAACTCACCGATACCTTTGCCTCCAATTGCCTTGCAGCGTTCCAGTTCGGCCACCGCTCTCTGCGTAAAACCGGGCTCCTGGTGGTTGGCCAGATCCAGGCCACACCAAACCTCAAACCGGTCAGGGTAGCGGCCATATACCAACATCAGTGAGTCGAGACGTTCGCCCACCGAATAGGTGAGGATGACTGTTCGTTCCACATTCACCGAAGCCATGTTACGCACCCACTGGTCAACAGCTGCGAGTGATCCGGCATAGGGATGAGAATGAACATCAATGATCGGGTAACGGGCCTGTCGAACCTCGGTTACCGGAATTTTGTAGATCGATACCGGCCGGAAGTCCCGAAGCAGGATATCTTCCGGGGCAGTCTGCGCCGTTGCACGGTCAAGGCCGGGATACAGCACAAAAACAGATACAATGAGGAGGTATAACAGCTTTTTCATAACGTATGATTTGAATGAACTATGAATGGCCCTGAACTGAAATTCCGGGCTTATTTTTTTTTAAAGGGAACACCAGTTTGTTCGTAGCCTGTTAACTGAGCCGGGAAGTTTAGCTGCGGCCGGTCAACTTCCCCTTTTATGGACCACCCAAACCCGGTACTGATCTGTATTAGCGAAGATCAATTACCGCCAGGCCATAGATGAAGACCTCATCCAGATCCAGCAGTACAGAACGGCCATCATCGGATGGCTGAACATCCAGTGATGCCATTGCACCAAGTTTGCCGCTGAAGGTTGCCGATCGCACCCTCTTTCCATCCGGCAATTCCACACGAATTTTTACATTTTCTGCCGGATTCACCTCGCCGTCGATCGATACATCGTAGTTGACCAGGTGAAGCAGCAGCTGATCCGTGCCCGGATTGTACATGGTGTTGAATTCCACATAGGAATGATCCGAAAGGCGGCGTGTAACGGATGGATTCAGCTCCCCGATCTGCCGGGCTCCTTCCTGCAATACTGCCCTGAGCTCAGGGTGGATGCGGCCACGGGTATAGCCTTCGGGTATATCGGCAAACCGGTCGGCAAGTGTCGGGCCGAAAGTCGTGAAACTACCGGTCTGTTTCATTTCAATTAAGTAATTATGGGATGCATCCGGCAGGCTTACAAACCGGGCAGTACCATTGCCATACTGGACGGATGATGAAATGTTACCGGCAAAACCGGATCCGTAAAGTGACATGAGCGGCGGGTCGGCCATCTCTACATTATTTAAATCGTATTTACCGCTCTTGCCGATTACAACCAGCTGTCCACCATTGCGGACATAGCTTACCAGCTGCATTTGCTGTTCCCTGCTTAGCAGTGGCAGGTAGGGAACCACGAGTACATCAAATTCTGACAGATCCCTCTCCAGAATTTCATCTTCTACAATGAAAATGTGACCTATGCCCTCATCCGCCAATACCCTCGAGAAAGAGAAGGCATAACTCTGGCGGTCGGCCATATACTGGTGTATGGATGCGATTACGCCCACTGAGCTGCTAAGGCCGGACCCGACAAGGCTTCGGCTGTTGCCAGCCAGGAAGTTGTAGATACTGGTGGCCCAGGGCGGTGTTTCCCGCTTTTCCCGGAAGACCGACTGATTGGCAACGCTTTCAGCAATATTGATCAGGGCCATGGCATTCAGGGTCTGTTCGGTCGGATTGGGGAATATAGGCGGCGTAATCTCGGTTGCATAGATGATTACCGGCTTGCCGCGGGCTGCAGCGGAAAGGTATTTCAGCGCCGGGCTGTTGGTAACCCTCACTCCTTCTTCATTTACATGGGGAGCTGTGTCGAGATATTCCTGGATTTCGGAATAGAAGAAATCGTGACCACCCTCCCTTCCGAAAAGTTCCATGTGTCCGGCTGCGTCATAGGCAATCGGGCCGTACCCGAAACCGCCATAAATATTACCGGAGAGCATGAAATTGGGATTGAATTTGCGTGCTTCCGCCCTGAGGTACTGATGGTAATCGGCCAGCGCGTTGGCCCTGAACAATATCCATTCCATCCAGAACGGGTCGCCGGATTCGTGCGGCGGTTCCAGGTGGGTAAAATCGGCCACATTGTATTTTTTCATCGCCGATTCTGCAGGAAGCGTTTCTGTGAGATAGTCACGAAAATCACGCACACAGTAGTCGCAGTAACAGGTTCCGGTAGCGAACTGGGTCCAGTCGAGATAGACGCCGTCGAGACCGGTATCGGCCTGAGCGCGCAGTTTTGCTGCCATCAGCTCTTTAAAGTACGGGTTATTCGGACAGCCCCACAGTTCAAAGCGCCCGGTTTTTTCCTGGCCATAGGGCGCGTAGCGATAGTGTGGAAAGCTGCCATCGGGTCTGCGCATGACCCATGTTGCGGGATTATGCTCTTCAGGCGGTATCGGACCAAGGTACTCTTCAAAATCGGACCAGGCTCCACTATAGTAGAAGTCGTACAGATCCAAAAGTTCAGCCTTTGGTTCATCTTCGCTGGTTTCGGTGGTACCGTGGATGGAGCTGGTCATATACCGCAAAACGATGTAGCCGCGGTCATGAAAATCCTTAATGACCTCTTTTGCATTTTCGAACCCCTCATCGAATTCGGCGCGTGTTGCCTGTTCGAAATTCGGTGCGCCGGGTGCGAAGGTCACCGTAAATTTGTTTTCCTCGAGGAATTCGGCGGTATTCCTGTGCCCCAGGCGCCAGTGACCCCAGTCGGTTTCGGGGGTCCAGCCGGTTCGGTTAGACGGGGAGTTGCCAGTATCGCTGCAGGACACAAGCACAACAGCGGCGGGAAGCAACAGAACAGTAATCAGAATAATAAGACGACGCATAAATGAGCCTCAGCACGTTTAAATTACGGTTGATTCATTCAGTGCTCATGTAACGGGGGCGTCGGTAACTGTGAGCCGGGAGAAAGAACAGGTTTACATGGAGTGTCAGTACCCGATGGTGAGAACACCGCGTTCACCCTGGATGTCATGACCGTGTATTTTTATTGTCAACAGGTCTTTACCAGCATCATAGGCGGTTTCAATCACACGGAGCCGCTCGTTATCGGATACAACAGATGAGGGTTCGCGCGGGGTGTAAATATGAACATCCTGGGTACCGTACATTTGCAGGTCGACCTGCAGGCGGTTCCTGTTTTGGATAACGCCATACACATTATAGGTACCGTTAATTTCAACACGTTCAATTGCCGGTGCCGGTCCGGTTTCATATTCAAGGGTATACCGCCGGCGTTCCAGCTTCGGCAGATAGATGAACTGATAACCTGCATCACTGAAAAATCCCGGTACCGGGTTTCCATTTATGAGCGCCTTGCTGATATGGGTCCCTTCCGGAAGTTTCAGGGCCAATACCATATTGCCCAGCATGTCGGCTCGCTGATACGCCTCGGCCGGCATGGAACGGGCATCGATCTGCACCCTGCCCGCATGCTCTTCGGTTACTGTTACATGCCGCCGGTACAACCACTGTGAGTAGAACTGCTCTGTGTTTTTGGCCAGGTAATAGTCGGGGTGCTCCTGTACGGACCGGTAAAATTCAGCCCATTCATTGTTCAGCGATTCCTGAAGAAAATCGTCGGCAGCCAGCAGGTTGGACCAGTGGGTTTCAATAATCTCTGTCTGATAGGTGCCGATTGGCGAACGCGGCAAAGATGCCAGTTCATACCATGGGTTGCCATAGTTATGACGGTCAAGAACCAGTACACCATTGTCGAAACCACCCGACCCGTCGGCCGGCGGATTCAGCTCGCTTACGTAGTTAAACTGGGTATTTACATATTTAAGGCCCCTTTTCGCCAGTATAGAACCGGTACTGTAATCACCGTCAGGGTTCCAGTAATACCCGTAGGCGGGTGGCACAAAACTCTCGGGAAAAGAATGCCCGTTTTCACGGGTCAGACCGTATTGCGCCATTATCTGTTCGAAAACATCCAGATTTTTGTTCATCAGATGTTCGGGTCTGGGGCTGTTCTCATCGGTGTTGTAAAATTCGGCCCTGGTCCGTTTGCCGTTTTCATCCCAGAATTCGTGACCAACGCCGTGCAGCCCGAATTCCAGCCAGGCGGCATTTTCTTTCACAAAATCCATAATCTCAATCTGATTCTGGCCGATGTTTCGGGTATTATCCCACTTTCCCTGCTGCCAGGTCATATGAGGATACTGCCCTATTATGTTGAGCCGGTCGAGTTCGCTCAGAATAAATGCTGCCTGAAGCCGCACGCCGGTCGCTTTGGCAATATCAACAACCGCTTTATAGTCTCTTACATCGAAATCCCTTCGAAGACCCGTACGCCACGGACCTCCATCATCACCAAGGGAGCTTCCATCCATCCAGCCCAGGTCGTCGATGGCAATGGCAAATGGTTTTGGAAAGAGGATGCCACCCGACCTTACTTCTACCGGATGTTCGGTGCCCTGGGCGTACAATACCGACTGAGTAAATGCAAGGGCAAATGCGGCAAGCAGGCTTACCGAAATCACTTTCACGGATAGTTTCATTTTAGTTTTTCGCGTCAAAAATATTGAACAGTTATTACTTTTCACTCAGATGAGATTACCGCGCTTGTTTACGGAGTTCAAGTACCCCGATTTCTCCCTGTATATCGCGGCCATGCAGTGTTATGACCAGTTCACGGTTATCATGGTCGTATGAACTTTGCTGAACGGTGAATCCATCATGATCCGATACCACTTCAAATCCCTCGTCTACCCGGAAACGGACGTCCTGTGTGCCGTACATGCGGATGGTAAACAGATATCCACCGTTTTCAGGCTGAACATCATAGACATTATAGGTGCCTGAAATGTTGACTGTACCGGATGCCGGCCTGTCGCCAATCTGCCATTCAACTTCATAGACCTGCTGCTGAAGAGGCGGCAGATAGATAAAACCAAAGCCGGCTTCTTCAAAAAGGGCAGCGACCGGTCTTCCGTTAATAGTTGCCGCACTCACATGCCTGCCATCGCTGAGGGGCACAGAAAGTACCATATTTCCGAGACTTCCCTTTTCATAGGGGGTGTCGGGCATGGAACGGTTGTCGATGCGCACCTTGCCGGGTGCAGTCAGGGTTACATTAGTGTACTCTTTGTACAGCCACTGTGAATAAAGCTGTTCGCTGTTCTTGGCAAGATAGCGGTAGGGATATGCCTGAATTTCTCGGAAATAATCTATCCAGCGCTGGTTTACCGCTGGTTGAAGGAAATCGTCCTGTGCCAGCCAGTTTGCCCAGTGGCTTTCGAGCAGATCCGTTTCATAATTTTCGACCGGCTCATGCGGCTGATCATCAAAGGTATGCCACAGATTGCCATAACCGCCACGATCGAGCACCAGCACACCCTGATCGAAACCACCGCTTTTTTCGGGTGGCGGGTTCAGTTCGGGGATAATGCTGAATTTGGTATTCACGTACCGCACACCATACTCACTGAAAATACTGCCGGCGCTGTACGGGCCATCGGGGTTCCAGTAATAACCGAGGGCACTCATTGATTGCGGGAATGAATGTCCGTTTTCTGCCGACAGTCCGTACTGGCCGAGTATGTTGCGGATCACATCCATGTGGCGGCGCATCATGGCTTCAGGGCGCGGTTCCTGGTGATCCAGGTTATACCATTCGGAACGTGTTCTTTCCCCATCGACCCACCATTCGTGGCCAACACCGGTAACCCCGAGTTCTATGAAAGCGGCCTGATCATGAACATACTTCATGATTTCGATCTGTTCCGGTTTAATTCTGGCTGAATTATCGAAAGCATGGCCTTCAGGCCGGGCGTGGGGAAGTGTTGCCACTATGTTGAGGCGGTCCATTTCGGCAAGCGCGAACAGGTTCATGAACCGGATGCCGACTTCACTGCCAACCTCGGCCATCGGCCGGTAATCACGTACATCCATATTGCGTCGGATACCGGCTCTCCATGGTCCGCCTTCTTCACCCAGCGAACCGCCTTCCATATAGCCAACCTGGTTTACGGCTATACCAAAGGCCCGGGGAAACAGGATGTCTGGTTCCGGACTGAGGCTGTGATCCGACTGCCCATGAGTATTAATGCTCAAAAACAGGGGAAACAGACTTACAAGAACTGCTTTTTTAAGCCACTGTACCGGGTTATATAAACATTTTGACCATAGAGTATCGGGTATCATGATCAATCCCGCCCATACCGTGGAGCATTGCGCTCATCAATAAATATTCTCCAAATGCGCCCGACATTTCCGGAGGCAGCCTGATCCTGTACCAGATACATCACCGAGTTGTGAATATATATTTCACCAACCCTGATATCAATTTTACGGAAAGGGTTGCCCTGATCATCTTCGTTGGGTATCTGGGTAACATCACTGTCGTTAACCCGGTCGGGTGCAGCCTTGAAAACGTATTCACGTACAAAGGCTGAAGCGTATATATTACCCGATGCTGCCAGATCAAGACCGGCCAGGGGTGTATTTTGCTGGAATGCAATACCATGAGGACCGAGTGTACTTCCGGTTATTTCGAACCGGGCCACACGCGAGTTTGCAAGTTCGGTAACGTACACATTACCGTCGAAAACCCGTAACTTTTGTGCCTGCCTCACGGTTGCCACCTCTGCTGTCTCAGATCCGTCGAACCGGTGAATCCGTGCAACCTGCAGAAGATAGATACTTCCATCGGGACCCCAGTCAAAATCTCTTACCCCGCTCATGGTAACAACTTCCTCAACTGTAGTACCATCCGGCGAGATACGTGACAGACCTGACGCCGTAAGTGCATACAGCCATCCATTGGGCCCGAACTCCATGGTTCCAGTAACAGGTATATTTGCAAACGTAGTTTTAACACTGTCAACTGCGTCAATTCTGTGAACAATCTGGTCGTTAAAAGATCCAATATAGAGGTTGCCATCATCGTCAACAGCTACACCTCTTGGAGTCAAGATATCATATTTTACCTCCAAGAAATCGGAGAGATAGAATACCGACAATTCGTTACTCCAGTTTTCCGAGCCCCAGATGGCAACCCGTACTTTATTACTACCATTATTATTAATTGGCAGCCTGGCCACAATTTCCGTCTCCGTTATGGATACAATGGTAGCCGTTGTCGTGCCCACGTTGACCATTGTCTCCTGTGCCGACGGGCGGAATCCGCTGCCTGTAATAACGATTTCGTCTCCGGCAAATCCTCTGTCGGGGGTAACTTCGGTTATTACCGGTGCTACCGCTCCGCTCGGGAACGGATCGGGGTTTTCGCTGTCGTATTTAGGATGAACCGGCCCTTCACAGGCTGCAGCAATGATCATTGCCGATAAAAGCAAGGCAGGTAGTATCAGCTGCCGGATTCGTATTTTCATAAGATTCTTCATAGTTATTATCTCCTGCGGGGTTCTGTTTACACAGAGGCAATGAATCGGTCAGAAACCAAAATCGATGGTGAACATATTGACGCCGTCAAACAGATCCATCTGTATGTAGGCGTAATCAACGCGGGCCCTGATGCCCGCGGCTTCCACTTTTACACCGGCACCGGCCGAAAAGCTTTCCAGGTCGTAATTAATCTTATATCCGCCTCTCAGGAAAAAGAGATCCCTGAATGCATATTCGGCGCCGACATTGAGCCGCTCGCTGTAATCTCTTGAGTGGATAAAATCGACAGCCAGGGTGAGCTCATGATAGGTTTCATCCACAAAGGGCTTGAACAGATCCATGGCCGCACCAAAGCGGAATGTCATTGGAAGCGGGAACGTCTCGACCCGGTAGGCTTCTTCGTTTGAGAAATTACGAAGCGACATGCCAAACCGCAGATCGTGGTATCCGATATAGTAGATGGTACCAAAATCGATGGCCAGCAGCTGCATTTTTGCGGTAAACGACTCGGGATCATCGAAACTGCCAACGAGTGTGGATCCCAGTCTTTCGTACAGATATTTAATATTAGTGCCTACCGCAAACTCATTAGAAATTCTGTAGGCATAGCTGAACCCGGCCGACATGCTGGCAGGTGAAAATGTGCCGGTTTCCACATAACCGACTTCATTGTCGGCCCTCCGGGTACCGTGAAAGGTTCCCCAGTCAACGCCGGTCAGGTTGAAACCGAAAACGCCCCAGCGGTTTGCATTATACGATACAGCGAGTGAATTCACGTTAATATCGGCGATCCAGTTGGTTCGGTTTATAAAAAATGATGTTTTCCCTGTAAAAGCGTAGCCGGCAGGATTCCAGAAAAAAGAGCTGGCATCATTCACAACTGCGACATTGGCATAGCCCATACCAGCGGCACGTGCCCCGAGCGGCATATTGAGCCAGGTCATACCCGACTGGGCAACCTTGGGTGTCTGGGCCATTGCCGGGCCATATAACATCAGGACTGCTGCCAGGAGAATCCCGGCTTTAAAAATCAGATTATTGACAGGCTTCTTCATGGTATTTTTTCCTGTATGGTAGAATTTGGATTGACCTTTTGTCATGGCCTATCTCACTATTACAAATTTGGAAATGGCATCCGGTAATGAGTTCTGGTCGGCATCCCGGGCATCAGATACATGCAGGATGTACACACCGCTGGCTGCGAGCTGGTTGTAATCGGTAACCTGGTCCCAGGCTTCATCAGCACTGCCGTTGGTATGGTTAATGACCTTGACCAGATCACCCATGGCATTGAATATCCTCAGTGTTGCATACGGAGGCAGATTCACGATGAGCAACTTGTTCGTCTCGTCGGAGAAGTTGTAATCACCGGCTGAAGCCACATACGGATTCGGTACAATTCGGATGCTGGACGTAGAACCTTCGCCCGGCTGGAACGAGAAGGCAGGTTGCTGGCTCCGGTTGGTATAGGGTGAACTCTCCAGCGGCCCGGGTACCAGTCCGGTGTTGTTTGCTCCTGTGCTTACTGCAGTTACACCATAGTAATAGGGTTCACCCCGAACCACTGCAAGATCCTCGTAGGTATTCTGGGATGAGGGCACCGTAGCGATTACCTCCCATTTTCTTTTTTCCCCGTCGGGCCACATTTTGCCATCACTTCTCTGTCGTATAATGGCTTCCAGTTCATCATCGGTGTCGTGTAAAAATGAACCACGTTTTCGCCATATCCGGTAATGATCCACATCAGGATAGCGGGCATTCAGATCGGTCCATGAAAGTGATATACGATTGGCACCTTCTGTAATAATCAGGTCGGGTGACGGGAGCGGATTGGATACATTCAATCCATTTTCCCAGGCCCAGGCGGCCTTGTCAAGTGTTTTCATCAGGGAATCGCGGCCACTTGCAATCAGTTCATTTTTTGCGGCATCATCAAACGTGGCACCGGGCTCATTCCGGTACCATGCCAGCCACTCCTTGCCTTTTTCTTCGGCAACCTCACGGGATATACCACCGGCGCCTACAGCAAAAACAATATTGACTGTATCGCCCATTACCAGATTGTACGGACCAAATGATTTGAATATCATGCTGCCGGGGCGCTGTCCCGGATCGGTCGGCCAGCCCGGCACATCCTCTGCCCTTTCCTTGACGCCGGACGCTGCCCAGTCCCACCACGTTGCAAAGCCGTCAAACTTTCGGTCCCATACATTTTTAACATTGGCATTGGTGAGAATGGAAACCGGCTGGTTTACATCATTTTGCTTGTTTTGCGGACTCTGGTCTACGTGCAGAATGGTATATCCTGCATAGGTCGATGAGGTGAATTCGGCGGTTGGCAGAAACGAGGTACCCGGCATAATACCAATTGCGTAGCGAGGGTTCCCGATATTATCAAATGGCTTACCGTCCGATTCAAAGGTTTCAATATCGGGATGCTGGGCATCAAAGCCGTAAGCCACCGTCATGGTTTTACCGGGCACATACTGAGAATTGACCACTTCAAACGTACTGAATTCTCCCCTTGCCTCACTGTACCAGCGTGTCTGGTTCATGTTTGTTCCGGCAATATTGGTGAATGCATACGAAATTACAAAATAGACATCTTCCAGTACCTGGGTGGGATCAATACCCAGATCTACACCGGGATCTTCGTCCGAGTCGAAGGTTACTACATATTGATTGTGCTGAATTACATAATCGTTGTGGTACTGATTCGAAAAAGAGTAGGAGCGCTTGGTCGCTTCAATTCCCGGTGGTGATTTGTATTTCAATTCAATCATCATATCGGAAGGCAGATCCGGATCGACAATGCCGTCGAAACGCCTGGTAACTTCAGCGATAGAACCATCCGCCTTTTCAAGCAGTGAGACCGGCGGACGAACTCTGCGAAACTCGTTCAACCCGTAGTCTGGAGGCTGCCTGAAACCGGCGTTAGATGGCCAAACCTCGTCATGCCGAAGAATTTCCTGACCATCGGCATTGGTATAGCGGCCGAACAGATGTCCGTTCCAGTGATATGATATGGTACCATACCGGTAGTAATCCTGTGGCCAGGTACCTGTAAAGGAAAATTCCGGCTGAGAACTGGTATTGTACATGTCCTGGGCATCAATGGTATACTCAAATCGACCCATTACATGGGATCTTCTTTGAGCATCGGCCAGGTCGGTCATGATCATGAGCAGAATCAGCGCCATTATGGTGGGCAGGATTCTTTTATTATTCTGGAGGTTGAGCATATGCTTCCTCATTCCTTTTAGGTTATGGTCTTAATGCTGAATGGGTCAGATCTGCATCCTGAACCCGAATGAAAAGTGGCGGGGATTGATAAACTGATTCCAGGTGTGATATCCCAGATCAATGTGGTCTTTGTCCCATTCGCCCCATTTGTCGTTACCCTTACGATCGCCCTGATACCAGGGGAATCTGAGGGATTCACGGTAACGGATCGAGTTCTGCGGGTTCGGGAATCCCCGGTAATTGGTCAGGTTGGTAACCTGGGCGAAGAAACCGATGACGGTTCTGCCAAAGTAGAAGTTCTTGCTCAGCTGCATGTCGGTATTCCAGTAGTCGATCACATCCACGTATCGGCGCTGACCAACACTTGCTTCCGGGTTTGTCAGAAATTCACCGCCATCACTCCAGGCCTGGTTGATGTTAAGCCGCCAGCCACCCAGGAAATTGTTCCCGAACCAAACAGGACCAAAGTCAGGAGGTGTCATAAGGGTGATATTGGCCGTAATGGAAGGTGTGGGATCCTGACGTTGCTGGTTGATGGTTTCACGCTGGTCGCGGGCACGAAGCGGATCTTCAAAGATGTACCTGAAACCTGTAAAGCCTGTACTGCGTGTGCTGTACTCGAGTGCGGCCCAGCCCTGCAGCCACCGGCCAACCGCCTTCTGGAACCTCATCTCAATACCTCTGATATCGGCATAGCTGTTGTTCTCGAAGGTTCTGATATCGTTGTCCTGGTCCCAGGAAACAATATTGATCGGACTCAGCTGATTCTGAACATCCTTGTAATAACCGGTAAACGCGAGGAGGTAATCATCAAGCAGTCCGATTTCAAAACCGACTTCGTAGGAGATGGTTCTGGGCCATTCGGCATCAAGATTTGGGATGATGGCACCCTGACCAAGCGGCCTGACCGTAAATAATTGATCGAGAACCGGTGGCTGATAGAAGTGGCCATAGTTGAAAAACACCTTACTGGTTGTGGTAATCGGGTGCGATATACCCAGCCTCGGGCTGAGGTAGAGTTTCGACACTTTCCCACCGGTCTGCAGGTGCGAGAATGAAAGTTCATTTTCGCGGTATTTGGCAAGCGTATAAGGTAACTGGTTGAAAATAAGATCCGAATCCAGATCATACGCCCGTTCGCCGTACCACATGTAATCTGCCCTCAGGCCGATATTGGCAATCATTCCACCAAATTCCAGTCGGTTTTGAACGAATGCCGACGAGTTGATCGGTGAGGAGTTAAAATAGGTCCAGTAATGGGGGCGTTCTTCACGAGTGTGTGTTGAAGCCTCATTATTAAGCTCACGACGCTCGCTGTA
Organism: Cyclonatronaceae bacterium; assembly: GCA_047921215.1. Lineage (GTDB taxonomy): Bacteria > Bacteroidota > Rhodothermia > Balneolales > Cyclonatronaceae > RECM01. Next base: position 45,278 of record JBLRWO010000008.1, read on the forward strand.
ACGGGCATATTCAAAATCAACACCCGCTCTTACCTGATAAAATCTGTTCAGCTGAGATGTAAAGTTGAAGCTGGTTCCCCAGGTCCAGTAGCGGGAATTGTCACGGCCTCGGCCGCCGCCCGACATCATAAATTCATTCAACAGGTCGTATGTCTCACCAATACGGCCGATTTCACTTGAAACATATCCAAAAGGAGCTTCATCAAAACAGCGATTACCGATGGTTTTGATGCAGGTAGTATCACGTACGCCAGAGGGTTCCTGCCTGGTCTGGTAGGCCGTAAATTCGGATGCCACTTCATAGTATGTGCGGGAGCTGATGGCGTGATTATACTGAATACCACCACGGTAGTGCCAGGTTTCTATCGGGTTCATGGCGGCATCATGCCAGAGATGTTCTACCTGCAGACTGTTCCGGGCGTACGAGTTGCCCTGGCGGGTACCGTCGATCATACCGATGCTGTTGCTGTAAACGCCGGAGCTTACACCACGTTTCAACAGATAACCGTTGTTAATACTGAGTTTTCTTCCGTTACCCAGGTGGGTGGTAATTTTTAACAGGCTGGAAGATGCAATGGAATTATCACGGCTCAGCGGATATACCAGCATCAGGTCGTCGTAACGCTGTGACGCCATGAACGTGGTATTTTTAAACAGGGGTATGGGTCCGCTGATAGTCATATCAAGTATGTAATCGGCACGGTTTGCATACTCGCGAGGCCTGTGCTGCCATTTCCAGATTTCAAGGGCTTCCTGCGGTGTCATATCGGTTTCGGGATTCCCGTCGCTCAAACGTTGTTTGGCGAATTCATTCCAGCCGATAAATGTAAACGGGAACTGCCCGGAATTGACCATGTCGGAAGTTACACCGGTCATGGCATGTTCACCTGCGTAGACCTGCCAGAATGGCCCGTCGAGACTGTAGGGGCTGGCACCGAAGTGCTTTTGCTGGGGCGGGGAAATTCTGAAATCAACAACTGCATCGAAACGGTCGGTGCGGCCCTCTTTGGTAACCACGTTCACCATTCCCGAGCGGACACCGCCATGTTCGGCAGTGAAACCTCCGCTGATCACTTCAAGTTCATTGATCGCAGTAAGATTAAGTGTGGTATTGGGTTGCTGGGTTCTCATATCCCGGGTCGACAATCCATCCACCACAATATTGGTTTCGTTGATATTGCCACCCCTGATTATCAGACCGGATCCATCGGAACCGGCAGTAAGAGTAATACCGGGGAAATTGGCCAGGATTTCCTCAAAATTAGAAACAGGGCTTGCTTCGATCGTCTGCGCCGTAATCAGGGTGCGGCTTGATGAAACGTCGAGTTTAACCCGCTCTGTCTGGGCCATTACCACCACCTCTTCGCCCATGATAGTATCTTCGGTCAATTCAAAATTGAGGATGTGATTTTCGTTGAGGTGAACCCGGAAATCCTGAACAACCTGCCTGGTAAACCCGATCATTGAAACTGTAACATCATAATTACCCGGAGGAATATTCATTATATAGTAGTAGCCGTCAGCATCGGTCATAGCACCTAACGTGGTACCCTGAATGAAGACGTTTACACCTATAAGTGGATCACCTGTAGCCTCTTCGATCACCCGACCCGAGATCCGGCCGGCAGACTGGGCGATTACCTCGGCTGCTGTAACTGAAAGAAAGAGCAGCATTAAGGTTATCTGTGACAGGCGAATAAATACTTGATATTGATTGTTTTTACGTTTCATAACGTGTGGGGTTTTTGGATCAGCTGAAAACGCAGACTGTGATTTTGGTTACCGCAGGTCAGTCCTAAAATCGAATTTCATGGTTAGAAACACTTTTGTTAACATTACGATAACAAAGTACAGGGTCATAAGCAATATTTTTGTAAGCAAAAAGAAATATTTCGTAAGCATTAACGCCCTATTATTGATGCTAATCGAAATTATTATGCTTTCATTATGCAGCGAACAGCCGTTTTTAAAGGTTCAGACTATGTATCGAGGTAAACATTTTCAGGTGCGGGCAGGTGATCAGGACAGGCCAATATCCCGGTACAGACAGTTGTATCACCCTGATCCCCCCATTTGCCCTGTGTGAGCAACTGAGGGGCAGGGAAGAATCATTCTGTTTCATGAGCCGGCAGGTTCTGTTTCCTCTGTGCTTCTCAGATTATTGCCATTAACTACCGGTTCATCTTTCTCAAGAGATAAAAGAACGGCAGCCGAAACTGCGAAAATCATGCCCATTAGCGTAATGGTATGAGGAATAACGGCATATATCATAAGCGAAAGAACGATCGTGATTACAGGTGCAACTGCATTGGTCATCGGAGATACGATCATGGCTTTTCCGTATCTGAATGCATACACCAGGAAAAGGGCACCAACGGCATTCAGAATCTGAATAAAGAAGGAGTAGCCATACCCTTCAAAACCCCAGTTGACAGGTTTATTAAAATCGGTCATAAGCCAAGCCACCGGTGCGAGTATGAGTCCTGAAACCATCATGTAAAAGAAGATATTTTCCGCTTTCATTGATTTATTGGCCACTTTAATGACATAAGCCTGTGTACCCCATGCAAGAAATACAAGGCTGGCCGGTATTACCCACCACATATTGGCAACGACCTGGTTTTCGGGTGGTGAGTACGAGAGCAACGGAATGGCGATCAGGGCAAGGCCTACACCAAACCAACCGTATACATTGGCACGTTCTTTCAGCAATACAAGCGACAGGCCAATAGTAACAATCGGCGACATGGATATAAACGGGTATACCAGGTAAGCCGGACTGATTGCGAGGGTTTGAAACAGAATCAGCTGGCCGCCGGCTCCAAGTATACCGACGGTCATTCCAAGCATGATTGATTTACCTCTGAAATCAAAACGCCATTTGATGATCTTCATGGCCACCAAAGCCGGCGGGATCATCGTAAAAGACCAGACCACATATATCAGGGTAGCGGGGAATCCCGCCTTCTCGGGAATTTCAATAAGCGCTCCCCATACCCCCCAGAAAACAGTAGTAATGATAGCGTACAGTAACCAGTGTTTGGATTTCATATAGGGGACCTCCCAAAAGTGGGTTTTGGTTATGCCGGAGAACACTTCCAGCCCGATGTTTCATTTAGTTTCGAAATAGTACTAATTAGAAATTTAACCTGCAAATAAAAAAGGATGTGAAAGTTACTGAATAGTAAATCAGTATATACATATCCATCTCTGACGGTTACGGCAACGGCAGGCAGCAAATAATAAGCCCCGGGGGCAGCGGGAATTGGGAGAGATTAAGGTGTAATTGTGAGTAATCAGCCGGGACCAGGTCAGGTCAAAGCAGATCAGAGTTTGCCGGAATCAGTCATTGTCAGAACGGAGGGTGATGTACTTTTATCAGATCGCTGCAGTACAGAATTGACACCACCACAAGAGACTGCAGATATACAGCTGAACCGATGGCATTGTGTACCGGTATGCCAGAAAACAATTGAAATGAAAAAGGCAACAGAATATCAGACGATAGCATTGTGTCAGGCAATAATTACATTCACCTCTTTTTCTTCAAGCATTCTTCTGATACCATCCGGAATACCGGAATCTGTGATAATCGAGGTGATGCTGTCAATGCCGCAGATACGACTTAATCCACGCTTTCCAAATTTGGATGAATCCATAACAACGATGGTTTCCTGAGCCGACCGGATCATAACCCTGTTCAGGTGGGCTTCGAGGGCATTGGTTGTTGTTAGGCCGAACTCCGGATCGAAACCGTCGCCAGCGAGGAACAGTTTGCTGCAGAAATGCTCACTGACCATGGATTCGGCGTAGGGGCCGACCACCGCTGCTGATGTCTGGCGGATGACCCCTCCCAGGATAATCAGCTGAACATCGGGGATCCGGTTCAGTTCCATTGCCACATTAACTGCTGAAGTGAGAATAGTCAGCTTTCGTTTTCCGTGCAGATGCCGGGCAATCTGCATAATGGTCGTACCTGCATCCAGAATCAGGGTATCGCCGTCTTTTACCAGATTTGCGGCGGCTTCACCGATTCTTCTCTTCTCTTCATGGAAATGCTTGCTCTTTTCCTCAAAATGCTGATCATGCACCAGATAATCGTTCTGCATGGCCCCGCCATGTGTACGGATCAGGAGGTTCCTCTTTTCGAGATACTGGAGATCTTTTCTGATCGTAACTTCAGATACATCAAGTAACGCACTGAGTTCAGCAACCGAAACCTGCCCGTCTTCCTTCAGCATTTTCAATGCTTTATTCCGCCTTTCCGCAACACTATACATAGATATAATCCTTTTTCATCTTTAGTTCATGTTCACCTGAATTTACTCAAGAGCCCGATATTTACATAAAACATTAAATTTCATTTTTCTTTCGTAACCGAAAATAACACCTAATCCATCAATCCGTAACCCTGCATTAACTAATATTTTTCCGAAAAACCTGTGCATCAGCATGATCATAATGATGTTACGGGATCAACCGGGAATTACCCCCTGAACATTTCATATTCTTATGATTTTGCTTTTTATTTGTTCGAAACATTGTAATTGAAATTTCATTTCGTTAACATTGATGAAGTTGTACTTCAGTTTTCAGTAGCTGAAGTACTTTTCAGGAGTTCATAATGTCATCTATTTCAGAAAGCTATACACATAAACCGGGGATTTCGGACAAACGAGACTTGCTTGTTGCAGGTGAGCTGAACATGGACCTGATCATGGAGCAGGTACACGGGCATCCTGAACTGGGCAAAGAACGTATATCTGAAGGAATGACCCTCACGCTGGGCAGTTCCTCTGCGATAATGGCTTCAAATGCTTCTTCCCTGGGCATCCGCACCCGCTTTATAGGGCGTGTGGGGCATGACCTTTACGGCCAGAAAATCCGTGAAACGCTAGAAGCTAACGGCATCGATTCTTCGCATGTTATGGATACTGCTGATGTGCAGACCGGGCTGACCGTAATCTATACCATTGGAAACGACCGGGGAATGATCACCTATCCCGGGGCGATGGACTACCTCACAGCCGGCGATATCACCAACGAACTTCTTGGAAAGCACCGTCACTTTCATGTTTCTTCTTACTACCTGCAAAAGGGGTTGCGAACCGGTTGTGCCGGGCTTTTTAAAAGGGCAAAAGAACTGGGACTCTCCACATCATTTGACACAAACTGGGATCCAGATGAAAAATGGGGAGAAGAAATTTTTGAGATTCTCCCGCACGTCGATGTTTTTCTGCCGAACGATGATGAAGCCATTCGAATAAGCCGTACCAGCAATGTGGATGATGCCCTTGCCAGGCTTGCAGAATATGCGGGGCTTGTTGTGGCCACCTGCGGAATCAGGGGAATCAAGGCCCGCAGCGGGAACACGGTTTACGAACTCGGTACCATCAACGTGGAATCAATTGATGCGGTTGGTGCCGGCGACAGCTTTAATTCCGGTTTCCTCTCCCGGTATCTGAAGGGTGCCCCGATCGAAGAGTGCCTGAAAACCGGTGTTTTGGCCGGTGCCTTTTCCACCACCTGTGCCGGCGGCACTGCGGCCTTTAGCGATCTTGAAAAATTCGAACAATTCTGTAGCAATGCCAGCCCGGGGTTATCGGTCACTGAACTGTAAACTTATTAATTTTATTAATTTACTTATACAACTAACATTCTCATGCCGTCATTAAAAACATTAGATTACAAAACCGGTAAACTGCGGCGACTTGCCCGCCTGGCCGATAAACGGGGATGTTTTTCGATGCTGGCTATTGATCAGAGAAAATCGCTGCGTCAGATGATCTCGGGTAAAACTGGTGAAAAACCCGACCAAATAGCCGATGAGGGGCTGATCAAAATAAAGAGAATCGTTACCACCCATCTTTCGCCGATGGCGAGTGCCATTCTGACCGACCCCCTGTTTGGGTACGCATCAACACTACCTTTCATTCCGGGCAGTCTTGGAGTAATGCTCTCCATTGAGGTTACCGGTTATAACGTTGTTAACGGAAGTGAGCGTCACTCAAGGCTCATCCCCTCCTGGGGCGTTGAACAGACCTCGCTTGCCGGTGGTGATGCGGTGAAGCTGCTGATCTGGTACAGCCGTGAAGCCAGTCGTGAAACCCTGGAGCATCAGTTCGGCATAGTCCGGAATACCGGCGAAGCGTGTGAAAAATATGGCATCCCCTTCATACTGGAGGTGGTCAATTATCCACTTGATGGCAAAGCCCCCAAAAGTGCTGCATATGCACGGGAAAAAGCAGAACGCGTAATAGATGCCGCCCGTGTTTTTTCTGATCCGGAATTCAGGGTCGATATGCTAAAGCTCGAATTCCCCGGTGAGCTTAGCTTCGTGAAAGAATTTCAGGGAAGATCTTTCAGTGCAAACGAAGTCGTTTACGACCTCGATGAAATTAAAGACTATTGCCGGCGAACCGACGAAGCCTCGGCTGTACCATGGGTTATTCTGAGTGCCGGTGTTGAACCCGAAGAGTTTATTGAAAACATTAAAATCAGTAATCAAGCCGGTGCCAGCGGCTTTCTCTGTGGCCGGGCAGTGTGGAAAAACATCATCGATCACTATCCGGATGAAACATCCATGGAAGCATTCATCCGTAATGATGCTGCCGGGTATTTTGAGTCGATACTGGATGCCAATACTGCTGCCCTGCCATGGTTTGAACATAAACATTACCGTGACGCCCACACGGATATCTCATTCTGAATCTGTTTGTAAGGTATAATTATGGGAAGTATTTCACATAAAGCACACAAGGCGGTCGATACCTACCTGAAACGATACCAGGAACTCGATCACGTACTTGCCAGGCTCGTTTCCGAACCTCAGCCTGCGCTGGGCCTCGTTCACACACCACGGGAGATTGCTCAACAACCCCATACATGGAGAGAAACCGTCAAAATCATGGCTTCACACCGGAAACCACTGACCGGTTTCCTCCAAATGTCCGGATTGTTTGACACCGTTAACCGTGCCCACATTATCCTTACCGGTGCCGGCACATCAGACTATGTGGGCCTTACCCTGACCGACCTGCTCAGACTCCGCTATAAAACGGCCAGTAACAACTGGGCCACAACCCGTATTACAGCCAGTCCCGACGACTACATCACAAAAGACCACCGGTATGTGATTGTTCATTTCGCACGTTCCGGCAACAGCCCTGAAAGCCGTGCTGTTCTTGAACTGGCCCTCAACCGGTATCCGGTTTCTACAAGACACGTTGTAATTACCTGTAACAAGGATGGTGTTCTGGCTACCCATGGCCGTGAAAATCCCGACAAAGTATATACCATCATATTACCGGAGGAAAGCAACGACGAAGCCCTGGCCATGACCAGTTCGTTCAGCAGCATGGTCGTAGCCGGACAGGCCCTCGCCCATCTCGACAAATTTGAGCTGTTCGAGAATCTCATTGAGCGGATCGCCGCATCGGCCGAGTATTTTATTGATCGTTACGCCGACGATATTTATGATCTTGCCGATCCTGAAATTAAACGGGCTTTTTATCTCGGTAATAAAGATTTGCTAGGAGCAGCTGCCGAGTCGGCTCTGAAAGTACAGGAATTGACCATGGGCAAGCTCATCGCCAAAGCCGAAGATACGCTCACGTTCCGGCACGGCCCGATCTCGGCCGTCGACTCCAATACCATGGTCTGTTTTTTCCTGTCGGAAGACGATTATACCCGCCGGTATGAAGTGGATGTGCTCAAGCAATACAGTTCGGCATTCAGCGAGCTCGGTGCAAGAAGCGTGGTGGTCGGATCAAACCACAGCGATGATTTCAAGTCCACATCTGCCCAATACTTTTCGTACGATCCCGACAGGCGCTGGACCATACCTCCACATTATCAGGTGAACCTGGCTGTTCTGTTCGGCCAGCTTTTCGGCATGTCTGCCTCTACCCGGATGGGTATTAATGTCGACAATCCTTCCATAGACAAAGCATTATACAGTCGCATCGTGCAGGGCGTTCGCCTCTACGAACCCTGAACCGGGCAACAGCTCCCCTGCCCCCCGGGGATCGCCCAAAACTTATTATAACAATGCAAACTACTTCATCCGCGATGACTTCAAGGGCGGATAGTATCCGTAAACTTGCCCGTGAAAGCGGTCTCCCTGTCGTTAAATACCTGATCAGCCAGATCAGAGAACATTATCTGAACAGAGTATCACTGCTTGCGGTCTGCCCGAATTCTGAAGCCGTTGCCAGGGCCGCACTTCACGCCGCAAAAGAGGCTGATGCCCCGATTTTATATGCAGCGACTCTGAACCAGGTTGACACCGACGGCGGTTATACCGGATGGACGCCCGCAGAGCTGGTTGAATACCTTGAAAAGACTGCCGCTGCGATCGGGCTCGATACCCCGGTTCTTGCCTGTCTCGACCATGGCGGCCCGTGGCTCAAAGACCGGCACACTACCGACAAACTGAACTTTGAAGAAACCATGGCTGAAGTGAAGAAATCGCTTGAAGCCTGCCTTGATGCCGGATATGCCCTGCTGCACATTGATCCGACTGTTGACCGCACTATTCCCGGCGATGACCCCATCCCCATCGACCTGGTGGTTGAACGTACTGCTGATATGATGGTACACGCCGAATCGTACAGAAAAGCAAAACATCTTCCTCAGGTTGCCTATGAAGTCGGAACGGAAGAGGTGCACGGTGGTCTTGCCAATATGGACAGTTTTGAAACATTCCTTGTAAAACTCGATGAAGGGCTGAAACTGGCCGGCATAGAAGACGCATGGCCCTGCTTTGTGGTCGGCAAGGTGGGTACAGATTTACATACAACCTACTTCGAACCGGAAATGGCCCGGGATCTGACACGCCGGGCGATCCCCTTTAAGGCCCTCATAAAAGGCCATTACTCAGACTATGTAGATAACCCCGAGGAGTATCCGCTCAGTGGTATGGGCGGCGCAAATGTGGGTCCGGAGTACACCGAAGAGGAATTCAAGGCCCTGCTTGAACTGATTCAGCTTGAGAAAAAAACAGGCAATGATTCCGGTCTCTATGAAGCCCTCGAACAGGCTGTTCTGAACAGTAACCGCTGGCAGAAGTGGCTTTTCAAGGATGAAAAACAACTTGGCTTCTTTGACCTGAAACACGAGCGCAGGGAATGGCTCATGCGTACATGCAGCCGGTACATCTGGACCGAACCCGGTGTTTTGAAAGCCAGAAAGAAACTGTACGCCAACCTGGCTCCCTACAGAGATGCCGATGCCTACGTTATCTGGAAAATCAAAACGGCCATCCTGAAATATTTTCACAATTTCAACCTGCTGCGATTCAATTCGCGTCTCCTTGACAGCTGACGTGTACTGACCCAAAACATAAAGGGAATCCCGCCCGGAATAACTGCCGGGTGGGAGCCTCCCACCTACCTGCCCGAGCAACGGACACAACGCCTCGTATACGGCATAATCTGCAATCGTCCGTAGGCGATGGGTTCACCACATTTTATACAATTGTCAATGCCGGCATCATCCAGCCGTTCCAGTGTTTTCTCAAGTTTCTGGTGCAGTTTTTTCTTTTCCAGGAACGCAGCATCATTAATTGCCTTGTTATTGATGGCATCCATCCTGGAGATGCGTCCGATGGATGAATCGGGCGATACCGGCCGGGTATATTCCGCAAGCTGAACAAGTTCCTCCACGTTTTCCGATATCATTCGTTCGATGATGGAGCGCAGTTCTTTTTTTTGTTCTGAAGTCAGGGCCATTGCATTTCATTTATCAGGATGTTCACACAAAATACAAAACATAAACCGTTGAACGAATAGTAACTGCTACCCGGTTTCTGCAGGTTTCGCTGTGTATCAGACGGTTGTTTTGGCAGTCACAACAGTTTTTCCCTGCGGATCGCCAATCCGCATTTAAGTCAATTTTTCCGTATCTTATACACTTTTGAAATTTCCGGAAATTATATGGCCGAAACCCAGGCAAAAACCTCTTCAATCAGTGCCACCATCTCGCGAGAGGTGGCGGAGCGGCGTACCTTTGCCATTATTTCCCACCCCGATGCCGGCAAAACCACCCTCACCGAAAAGTTGCTGCTCTATGGCGGTGCCATTCATGAGGCCGGGTCGATCAAGCAGCGCAAGGCTGCACGTCATGCCGCATCCGACTGGATGGCTATCGAGCAGGAGCGCGGAATTTCGGTAACCTCATCGGTACTTCGTTTCGAGAAAGACGGCATCAAATACAATCTGCTCGATACACCCGGCCACAAAGATTTCTCGGAAGACACCCTGCGCACCCTGATCGCTGCTGACTGTGCCCTGATGGTAATCGACGTGGCCAAGGGCGTGGAGGAACAGACCGAAAAGCTGTTTGAAGTGTGCAAGATGCGCAATATTCCGGTCATCACCTTTGTGAACAAATGCGACCGACCGGGTATGGAACCCCTCGAGGTGATGAGCAATATTGAATCGAAACTCGGCATCAGGGCTGTTCCCGCCTCCTGGCCGGTTGGTTACGGAAGCGATTTCCAGGGTGTTTACGATCTGATCGGCTCAGAAATGCATCTTTACGTAAAGGCCTCGCACGGGGCAAAAAAAGCGGATACCGCAGTGGCCGGCCTCCACGAGGGCCTCGGTATTACCACCCTTACAGATTCTGACAAGGAAGCCTTCAGCGAGATCATCGAACTGATCAGCGAAGATTTCCACACCATGGATGCCACCGCATTCCGCAATGGCAAGGTGACCCCGGTATTCTTCGGATCGGCCCTGAACAATTTTGGCCTCGACCTGTTTCTCAACTATTTTAAAAACCTGGCCCCCACTCCGCGCACATACACCGATACCGCTACCGGAGAGGTGCCCCTTGATCACGATTTCTCGGGTTTTGTATTCAAGATGCAGGCCAACATGAACCCCGATCACCGTGACTGTACTGCATTTGTTCGTATAGCGTCGGGAATTTTTAAGCGGGGGATGGAGGTACAGATCGACGATCAGCCACGGAAAATACGCATGACCACACCACACTCGCTGATGGGCGATGAACGCAACCTGCTCGAGACGGCCTATCCGGGCGATATTGTGGCCCTGTTCAATCCGGGCACCTTCAGGATCGGCAGTACCCTGTTTGAAAAGGGTGCCCTGAGTTACGACGTGATCCCTCTTTTTTCTCCGGAACACTTCATGAAGGCCACATCCAAAGATCCGTTCAAGCGCAAGCAGCTGCGTGAGGGGTTGCAGCAGCTGGCTCAGGAAGGGGTTGTCCACGTTTTTGAAGTGCCCAATGGTGTCGGTAACGAAATGCTGCTGGGAACGGTAGGTGTTCTTCAGTTCGAAGTAGTTCAGCACCGCATGAAATTCGAATACAAGGTCGACATCACCATGTCGCCGGTGCCTTATCATACCGCGCGCTGGCTGCCGGACGACCTGGCTGTGATCGGCAAGCTAAGCAAGGCCTACAATACACATGTGACCAACGACATGGACGGAAATCCGATCGTACTGTTTGACAGTGCCTATGCCCTGAACCAGGGGATTGAAGCCGTTGGCGAGCACAATCTGTTCAAGTTCAAAACGTGATATCCGGGTGGAGAAGCCGGTACCCCACATCACACGTGACGGGTCGCACACGCTGTACTCATCACATTACGGCCAGTATTACCACAATCCCAACGGGGCAATCAGGGAGAGCCTGCACATATTTTTCGACATGAGCGGCCTCACCGCATATCTTGCCCGAAACCTGCCCTTAACTGTTCTGGAGACCGGATTTGGTACCGGTCTGAATTTCCTGTTGTTGCTGCACCTCAGGGAGAAAACCGGGCATACCGCACCTGTCGTTTTTCAATCGGTTGATGCCCGGCCGCCGGATGCCGGTATTATGGCCGGTTTGAATTATCCGGAGCTGCTCGAAAGGCCCGGATACCGGGAGGTACTTGCTTCCGTATTCGGGCAGCTCAAACCCGGGGCCAACAACGCTTTTTTATTCGGGGATGTATCGCTGCGCGTTTTTTACGGGATGTTCGAAGATTTTGACCCGTCGCCGATCAGGGCCGATTTTGTTTTTCATGACCCGTTTTCTCCTGCGGCAAATCCTGAAATGTGGACATCGGATGTCTTCGGCAGGCTCGCGGGATGGTCAGCGCCGGACGCGGTACTCGCCACGTATGCATCGGCCAGCAGTGCACGGGCGGCTATGGCCCATGCCGGGTGGCTTGTTGCACGCTGCCCCGGGGTACTTGGCAAACGGGAGATGAGCATAGCATCGCGGGATCCCGGCAGGTTGACGGGATACAGGCGCGTTAATGAGGAGCGGCTGGCGAAGAGGTATGAGGATGGGGAATGGGATGACGAGGGGATGGATAGTGGCAGGGTATGAGGGATGGTACTGGCGTACCATCAGGCAGCCACTCTTCGAGGACCTTCGCTGCGCGAAGGGCTCTCGAAGGAGGCTGCCCCGGACTCGTTAAGGAAGGTGTTGAATCTCAGGCTGATCCGACGATCTGTTCGATTTGGCTGCGTGATTTCGGGGCGGTTGTCATGTTTTCGTGGCCGGTTTTGGTAACAATGAGATTGTCTTCGATGCGGATTCCGCCGAAATAGAACATTTTTTCGAGTTTTTCGCGGTTCAGAAACTCCGACTGTACGGGGTGCTCCAGCGCCGGCCTGAGCAGGGCCGGGATGAAGTAGATGCCCGGTTCGATGGTGAGTACCATCCGGGGTTCAAGGATTCTGCGGGCGCGGAGGTACCTGATGCCGGGCCGGTCGATGCGCTTCACGCCTTTCGGATAGCCTCCCACATCGTGTGTATCGAGGCCCAGAAAATGGCCCAGGCCATGCGGGAAAAAGAGGGCGAATATGTTGTTTTCCATCAACGCATCCACATCCCCGATTACGAGACCGGTATCCTTCAGCCCTTTCAGAATGATGCGGCTCGCGGAAAGATGGATGTCTTCCATAGCCGCACCCGGTTTCACCATCTCGATCGAATCATTAAGTGCCATCAGAACCGTATCGTAAATGGCAGCCTGGATACCGGAAAATCTGCCACCTGCCGGGTAGGTACGGGTAATGTCGGCCGCATAGCCGCCGCTCTCTGCACCGGCATCGATCAGATAGAGGTCCCCCTTGTCAATTCTTCGACCCGATTCCGTGTAATGGAGAATCGCGCTGTTATCGCCACTGCCGTGGATGCCATTGTACGGATGGTGTACCAGGCCGCGCCGGACTACTTCATATTCATAGAGTGCCTTCATTTCGTACTCATACATTCCGGGCCTGAGCCCCTTCATGGCGGCAATATGAGCCTCTGATGCGACTTTTGATGCATGACGCATCAGCTCGAGTTCAGGATCGGTTTTCTGGCAGCGGCACCAGGCCAGGGCATCGCCAAGCCACCCGGTCTCGGTTTGGAAACCCATATCATCAATTACTGCAGCCTGGGAAACATTCAGGCAATGGATGATATCAGGGTTTCTTTTCCCGATCTCCCCGAACAGGTCTTCGTCATAAAATATCTGGTCAGGGTTAAGATTCAGCGCGTACTCTTCAACCGGACGCACAACGCCGTTCCATACAGCAAACATCGCATCCCTTTTGGGAACAAAAAGCAGATACTCCTCCTTTTGAGGATCCAGGACCAGGTGAAATCCCGGTTCAGTTATACCTGTAAGGTAGAGGAAGTTGGATTCCTGCCTGAACGGGTATTCAAAATCGGTACCGTACCGGCAGGTAACCTCGGCCCCCCTGAGATAAATCAGTGCATTCTCTTTATCCTTAAACAGGCTGAATAATTTTTTTCTGTGCTGGTCGGTCATAGTGCAAGCATTTCGTTCTGCAAAAGCAGTGTTCTGGTTATATGTATAAAATCGTGCAGGGCTGACGGATTGCCGGACTGTAGTGTCCACCCCGTTTTTCCGGTGATGTTGAAGGCATCGTCCACCCCGCGGGCCCTCATGAATGCGTTGGGCCGGTCTGTCTGCTTCAAACCGGCCGGGTTTACTTCAAGCAGGGCCAGCGGTTCTTCGTTATGGACCACAACCGCAACCATCCTCGTAGCTCCGTTCTGATCGGAAATGCACGTGCCGCCAATGCTCAGCTTTTCATCCGGCCAGTTCTGCATCAGATAATAATGGGCAAGGTCACGGATTTTTTTTGAGGGTGGAATCTGCAGGAAACGGATATCGGTAGTGCCTGCTGCAAAGGATGCAGTCAGCATGGCGGCGAGCAAATTTTGGAGCTCCGGTTCTGTTTCACGGCCGATAAAACCACGCTGAATCCAGTATCCGGCGTCACGGTCAGTGGTTTTATTTCCCGGGAAGATGTTCACGGGAGGCACATCAAGCCCGGTGAGCAGCGAATCGTCGTTGCGGCGGAACCAGAAATCGTCGTTTCCATTGGTTAGCACCATATACGGAGCACCAATCTGGTAATTATAGCGGCCTATCTGAATGGCGGCTGCCTCATCGAGCCTGATTTTTTCATTTTTGCATTCGATGAGCAGAAGGGGCTCAACATTGCGGTCATAGCAGAGAATATCAGTCCGGCCGGCCTGGTCGGTGCCGAGGTCAAGTCCTTTTTCTGTTGCAATACGGGCCGGCGAGATGGTGCTATCAAGCAGAAGGACCTCCACAAACCGGAGCCTGACCCTCTCTTCCGGGAGGTTAACAGCCGGTTTTTTCATCACCGGATTCCACAACATCCGCTGCCCGTTACGGCAGGTGATTTGCGGATAGTGATGTACACAAACACTTTTCATTACCGGCTCCTGTGCAGTTCAGAGGCCGGTATTCCCGGCCGTCATTTTTTCTTCTTAACGGGCTTATTATCAGTTTGATTTTTTTTCTCTTCCAGCCGTTTTTCTTTGGCCATTTCCTTTGCTTTCTTCTTGTCGACCGTCTCCATCAGTTTCACATGATCGATCTGTTTATTGATCATAAACTGCTGGCCGATAGAAAGCACATTGTAGACCAGGTAGTAAAGGCTCAGACCGGATGATAATGTATTAAAGAAAAAGAGCAAAACAACGGGCAGTACATACTGGAAAACCTTCATCTGGGGATTTGATGCCCCCGACTGTCCCGATATCTTCATCTGTACCACCATACTCACGGTCATAAGCAGCACAAAACCACTCAGGAAGTCGCCCAGGAACGGGATCGTAAACGGCAGGTGGATAATGGGATCGGGTGCGGAAAGATCGGCCGCCCAAAGGAACGACTCCTGCCTGATTTCGATCGAGTTCTGGAAATAGCGCCACAGGGTGATGAGCACCGGCATCTGAAGCAGGTTAGGAAGGCAACCTCCAAGCGGGTTTACCTTCGCTTTTTTGAACAGCTTCATGGTGGCCTGCTGCTGGGCCTGGGGATTGTCTTTATACTTTTCCTGAATTGCTTTCATTTCCGGCTGAAGCTCGCGCATGGCAGCCATACTTTCGAAGCTCTTCTTGGTGAGCGGATAGAGCACCAGCTTGATGGCAAAGCCGAATATGATAATTACCAGGCCATAGTTGCCGACCAGACCGCCCATAAAGCCGAAGAACGGAACGATGATGTATTTCACGAACGGATCGGAGAACCACCTCATAAAACCGAACCCGGTATCGATCATTTCGTAGGCTTTATCATCGAAACTCTTCAGGTTCCGGTATTCCAGTGGTCCGGCATACAACCTGAAACCAGACACCATATCCGGCTGAATCCGGTTTCTCAGAGAGGTCGAATATTCGAGAATACCCTCCTCCGAATTGGGGTCACCGATCACCGTGCCCCTGAGTATGGCCCCTTCGGTTTCCTGTTCGGTTTTGATGATCTGGGTAAAGAATTTCGTTTTGGTGGCCACCCAGCTGATGTTGCCGGTGTGATTTTCCACCTCGGTTCCTGTATCGGTAAGAGTGAGATCGCTGATGGTGTTGCCTGTTCTGAAGTATGCACCTGTGTACATACTCTCCGATTTCCGGGATTGTTCGGTGGGTACCAGGCTGGGCACCCATGCAAAGTCGAACGTATTACCGCTTATCATTTCCTCGATACCTGCAAACCGGATACTCAGGTTGAATTCGTACTCACTTCCTGTAAAGGTGTAGGTATAATAGAGTCGTTTACCATCTTCAACTTCCAGTACATATTCAAGGGTTGCCGACTCCCCTTCCTGCACCTGCAATCTGCTGCCGGATGTAATCTGCCGGAACAGCAACCGGTCGGTCTCGATATCGTAATTTTGAGTGGACAGAAAACCCATGGAATAGGCCGACCGGGTGGAGTCGGATATCAGCTGAACCAGTGTCCCGTCATACTTCTTATGCTCAAGCAGGGTCAGCAAGGCCGGTCCACCGCCCACATTGGTAAATAGGGCTGCATATTTTGGTGTCTGAACCGTAAACAGGGTGGTATCACCTTCTGCGGTCGCCTGAAAATATCCCAGAGCCGAAGCAGCAGGCTCAATGGAAGTCAGTTCCGGTTCCGGGAGGGACTGATCGTCGAATTGTTCGGTCTGGGCAGCCCTGAGACTATCCTGTATGGCCCTTTCGCGGGCCTGACGCTGCATCTCCTCAGGTGTGGGCGTGGTGTAGTAGATCCACACCAGGAAGACCAGAAAAATAAGAAGTAAGCCCGTTACGGTATTGCGATCCAAAATCTCTCCTATGTTTGGGGTGTTTCTTCTGCCGGTTTACCCGGTACGGGATCGTAGCCACCCTCGCTCCACGGATGGCAGCGGCCAACCCTTTTGACAGCAAGCCAGCCGCCCTTTAGGGCTCCGTGTGTTCTGAGTGCATCTATGGTGTAGGTACTGCAGGTCGGGTTATACCTGCAGCTTGGGGGCAGGTAGGGCGAGATCATCAGTTGGTAAACGCGAACAAAAAAAATGAGTATGTGCTTCATTGGCCTGCCCCGGCAAGTACCGGGTCATTACCGGCACGGTTAAGCAGTTTGATTATATCCTGTTCCACAGCCTTGAACGATGTATCCGATCTTCTGGCGATGAGCGCACCGTGAAAACCGACACCTGAATCAGCTACCGATTTCTCCAGTACATGACGGTTCATCCGGTATGCCTCCCGCATCAACCGCTTTATCCGGTTTCGGTGAACGGCCTTGCCGGTTTTTTTTCCGGCTATGAATGCGATTTTAAAGCCCTCGGCGGGATCATCAAAAAAGATATACCGCATGTCGACATGTTTTCCGTATACCGGCCTGGCGTCAGAAAATAATCGAATGAAATTATTCTTACCCCGCAAAATCATGGTGCGGGGCAGTTTGTTATTCGGTTCCGTATTACTTCGAAGGGCGTTCATCGGCAACAGTAAGGCGTTTCCGCCCCTTTGCGCGACGGCGCTTGAGTACTTTACGGCCGTTGGCATCTGCCATCCGTGCACGAAAACCGTGCTTGTTAGCCCGTTTCCTGCGACTTGGTTGATAAGTTCTTTTCATGATGTGTGATGGAAATAGTGAATGAGATGGTCTGCAATTTCGAAAGACCGCAAAAATAACATAAATTTCAGTAAATATGAAGTGCTGCGGGAACCCAATTTTTCAGGACCGCATCATAAACTGCCGGTCTGAACGTAATTCAACCCTGATCCGGCACCTTTATTTAATTGAACGGTGGCCAGAATACCCGTAATTTGCAAGCTTCGAAGAAATTAACCGCATTTACCTACAATGTTTGATAAAATACTCAAGGGTTTTTCAAAACTTTTCGGCTCTAAAAGTGAAAAGGATGTAAAAAAACTACTTCCCATTCTCGAACAGATCAAAGCATTTGAACCCGGGATTTCAGAAAAAACGGATGATGAACTGAAAGCCTGTACGGTCCGCTTCAAGGAGATGATCCGTGAGGCCACATCCGAAATTGAACGCGAGATCCGGGAAATCCACGACCGGATTGAGGATACTGAAACCACGATCACGATCGAGGAACGCCGCCAGCTCAGCGACCAGCTCGACCAGCTCGATCAGGAATGGCTTGATACTGCCGAAGATGTGCTCGACGAAATCCTGCCGGAAGCCTACGCCGTACTTAAAGAGACCTGTAAACGGCACGTCGGCAAAAAATGGAAAGTGGCCGGTAACGAGATTGAATGGAACATGGTGCCCTATGATGTACAGCTGATTGGTGCCGTGGTACTGCACCAGGGTAAAATTGCCGAGATGAAGACCGGTGAAGGTAAAACCCTCGTAGCCATCTTCCCGACCTATCTGAACGCCCTGGTTGGACGCGGGGTGCACATGGTAACCGTTAACACCTATCTCGCCCAGAGGGATGCCGAGTGGAACGAGCCCATTTTTAACTTCCACGGACTTACGGTCGATTGTATTGACCGGTACCAGCCAAACTCCGAGGAACGCCGTAAGGCATACCGTGCCGACGTAACCTATGGCACCAACAACGAATTCGGTTTCGACTACCTGCGCGACAATATGGTATTCGATCCTAACCAGCTCGTTCAGCGCCATCACCATTACACCATCATTGATGAGGTCGATTCCGTTCTTATTGATGAAGCACGGACCCCCCTCATCATTTCGGGTCCCGTACCCCAGGACAACCAAAGCCAGAAGTATACCGAATACAAACCCAGGGTTAACACCCTTGTAGATGCCCAGAAACGCCTCATCGCCAAATTCCTGAACGAAGCCGATGAGGCCCTCAAAGCCGGGGATGAAGAAAAAGCCGGTCTTGCGCTTCTCAGGGCACAGCGCGGATTTCCAAAGAGCAAAAAACTCCAGAAAATGCTGCAGGAGCCCTCTAATCAGAAACTGTTGCAGCAAACAGAATACTTCTACCTTCAGGACAACGCCCGAAACATGCCGGTTGTAGACGAGGCCATGTACTACGCGGTAAACCTGAAGCAGAACACGATCGAAATGACCGATATGGGTCGTGACCTGATCACCTCCGACCAGGAGGACAAGGAATTTTTCGTCATACCGGACCTTGGCCTGGAAACTTCCAATCTGGAAGAGGAGATTGCGAAACGCGAGAAAGAGGCCAGTGACGAAATCCTTGCCAACGAAGCCTGGAGCCGTGAATACCAGGAGCAGAAAATCGCCGAGCTGAAGGAAGACCTGCGCAAGGAACGCAATGACAAAATGGCCGAGCTCTACCGGCTGTTTGCCGAGCGCAGTGAGCGCATTCACACGGTAAACCAGCTGCTGAAATCATATACCCTGTTCGAGCGCGATGATGAGTATATCGTTCAGGACGGCAAGGTAATGATTGTGGATGAGCATACGGGACGTGTTCTGCCCGGCCGGCGCTACTCAGACGGGCTGCACCAGGCGATTGAGGCCAAGGAAAATGTAAAAGTGGAAGCCGCCACACAGACTTACGCTACGGTAACGCTGCAGAATTATTTCAGGATGTACCACAAGCTTGCGGGAATGACCGGTACAGCCGTTACGGAAGAGGCGGAATTTTTCGAGATATACAAACTGGAGGTCATTGAAATTCCGACCAACCGGCCCATTGCCCGCGACGACCGCGACGACCTGGTTTTCCGTACCAAACGTGAAAAATTCAATGCTATTCTCGAAAAAATCAGTGAATACCATCAAAAGGGTCAGCCGGTTCTGGTAGGTACCACCAGCGTTGAGGTTTCTGAAACACTGAGCCGCATGCTGAAACGGTCGAACGTGAAGCATAATGTTCTCAATGCCAAGCAGCACGCCAGCGAGAGCCAGATTGTGGCGGAAGCCGGCCAGAAAGGTGCCGTTACCATTGCAACCAACATGGCGGGCCGCGGTACCGACATCAAGCTGGGCGAAGAGGTTATCGGTCTGGGCGGGCTTGCCATCCTTGGATCCGAACGCCACGAATCGCGGCGCATCGATCTTCAGCTCAGGGGCCGGGCCGGCCGCCAGGGCGATCCCGGCGAAAGCCAGTTCTTTGTCTCCATCGAAGATGACCTGATGGCGCTGTTCGGCGACCGCATATCCAACGTACTTGAGCGGCTCAAACTCGGCGAGGGCGAGGTCATTCAGCACCCGTGGGTCACCAAATCGCTGGAGCGTGCACAGTCGAAGGTAGAGCAGAACAACTTCAGCATCAGGAAGCGGCAGCTTGAATTTGACGATGTGCTGAACAACCAGAGGAATGTGGTTTATAAAAGGCGGCGTCACGCCCTTGAAGGCGACAAGCTGACCAACGACATCATGGATATGCTCGAGGATCTGGTAACGCAGATCGTGGAAGAGCACTACGGGCTCGGCGAATTTGAGAGCATCCAGCAAAAAATGCTTCGCATGCTGGCGGTAAATGTTGAAATTGACCGCGACGACTGGTCGAACCGGCGTGAAGACGGCGTGATCGACCTGATGTTTGAAAAGGCGATTGAGGCATACCGTCAAAAAGAGGCCCGCCTTGCCGAGCCTTTCTACAAGGCACTCGAACAGCTCAGGGATAACAGCCCCGCACTGCCCGATAATGTTCAGGCCATCTTTACCGACGGCAAACGAAGGGTCGGCGTGGTCATTAACGTCGAAAAAGCGCTGAAAACAAAAGGTCGTGAGTTCATCAGGGCACTCGAGCGTTCGGCTGTTCTCGGTGTGATTGACGAAAAATGGATGGAACACCTCAGGGAACTCGATTCCCTGAAAGAGGGGATCGGACTGCGTGCATTCGGCCAGAAAGACCCGCTCATTGAGTTCAAGCGCGAAGCCTTCAATGCTTTCGGAGAGCTTATGATTGAAGTGAACGTGGAAACGCTCTCCATGATTTGGAAGTCCATGCCGGAAGGATCCGATCAGGGACAGATCCGCAAGGCCGTTCCGGAACAGCGCAAAGCCCGTTACGATACCCGAAGGATGAAAGAGCAGCACGCCGAGTCAACCAATATGGGATTCCGCCGTGGAGCAAACGGCGACCTTCAGGCAAACCGTGGCGAGGATGCCCCGAAACAGCAACCGGTGGTAACCGGCCCCAAACTGGGCCGCAACGATCCGTGTCCGCTCGATCCCAGCAAAAAATTCAAACACTGCTGCGGAGCCAAAGGCCTGAAGTACTGCGAAAAAGTCGGATCGGCGGTTACCTGATATCGACATGGAAATACTGGGCATCGACATAGGCGGATCTGGCATCAAGGCAAGCCTGGTTGAAACCTCAACCGGCAACCTGCTGTCGGAACGCTACAGGATTCCGACGCCTGATGACACATCGCCCCACAAAATCCTTGCCCGGGTTCACGAAGTGGTCAAGCACTTCTCCTGGAGCGGTCCTGTTGGCATCACCCTGCCCGAACCTGTACGTGGCGGAGTGGTCATGAGCACCTACAACATCGATGATTCCTGGCTGGATGCGGACGCCGCCACACTGTTCGAGGAGATTACAGATTGCCCGGTAACCGTGGTCAACGATGCGGATGCGGCTGGCATCGCCGAGATCCGGTTTGGTGAGGGCAGAAATCACGACGGCATGGTTATTGTACTTACCGTCGGCACCGGCATAGGCTCGGCCCTTTTCATGAACGGAGTGCTCGTACCCAACACCGAGCTCGGGCAAATCGAGATCAACGGAATCAGTGCCCACATCAGGGCATCCGAAAGAACACGGGTTGAGGAGGGGCTGAAGCGCAGCAAATGGGCGAAACGGCTGGAGCTGGTGCTTAATACCTATGAAAAACTTTTCCATCCCGATCTGTTCATCATCAGCGGCGGGCTCAGTAACAAGGCCGATAAAACCTTTCCCTACATCGACATCAAAACCCCGCTTGTTCCGGCCCGTTTTCTGAACAACGCCGGGATTGTCGGGGCCACCCTCTGTGCCGAAGATCAGTTGAAGAACAGTACGGTGTAGGTACCTGCGGCCTGAGCGATTAGTATTGCCACCGATCGGGCAACAGCTTTGACACTGGTTTTGACAACAGCTTCCGGAGGATTAACGATTTACCCGTAGCGGGCTTACCTGTCAGCCGACGCTCTCGGCCCTGCCCCTGATAAAATGCCATATCGTGAGAGCTGCAAGGCGAACGGTCCGGTTATCGGTATCATAATCAGGGTTCACCTCCACCAGATCGACTGAACGTACATTACTATTGCGGCCAGCCGACCAGGCACAGTGCAGCCATATGGTTTGGGAAAGGCCGGATGAAGCGGGTGCACTAACACCCGGGGCATATGCAGCATCAACCGCATCCATATCCATACTCATCAATATATCATCCCCCGTGTCTTCAAAAAGAGTATCGAGAGCCTCCTTGTTCAGGGCGTAGGCATACCTGATCATCGCATTACGGCTTTTGAGATAATCGAGATGGCTTTTCGCTACCGAATGTGGCTGGAGGCCTGCAACGCGGTACACTGAACACATTCTGCTTTCATGTTCCAGGGCCTGGCGGAATACCGAGCCCGAGTGACCCGATCCGTTCTTTTTTTCGCGCACATCCGGATGAGCATCAATATTAATAATGGTAACCTTTTTGCCAGAATGTACATAACCAAGAAAATGGCCGTATGTGGTTTCGTGTCCGCCACCGATGATAACCGGGCAGGCGCCTGCTTTCAGCAGGTTTCCGACCAGCCTCCCCAGACGTTCCTGGGCCTCTTCCATGCTGTCACCGATCCGGATGTCGCCTGCATCATGCATCCGCTTTAGCCAGTGTGTAAATGCATAAAACCGGAGCGGATCGGGCGTTAACCTGTAAAAAGCATTTCTTATCAGGGCCGGTGCGTTGGCTGAACCCGGTCTGCCGTTGTTTCTTCTTACCCCCTCATCACTGCAGAATCCAATCAGTACCAGATCCCCTTTCCTGATGTTGCCCGGGTTACGGGATACAAAATTACCGCAGCGGGGGTCATCACTATCGGTTTCAGGAATCTCATATTCCGGTGAAACAAGCCCGTACGTGTTCATTTTAAAGTGCTTCATCTGTATGTGTGAGTAAATGAGCTAAAGGTTCGTTGCTGGTCCGGTTCCGGTAACAGTTTCTTAACAATTAAGTAAGACCCCGATAACATCGATAACGTAAGTTTGCGATGCAAATAAACAACGACCGGCAATTTCGCAAATCTGCTGAACAGAACGAATTTATAACTGCCGGTTTCGTGGTTTACCGCCTGGTTCGTTATTCACAGCCGGTTTCGTGGTTTACTGCCGGGTTCACAGCCGGCATGCGGTAATCAGC
This sequence comes from Cyclonatronaceae bacterium, assembly GCA_047921215.1. Lineage (GTDB taxonomy): Bacteria > Bacteroidota > Rhodothermia > Balneolales > Cyclonatronaceae > RECM01. The sequence continues at coordinate 68,369 of JBLRWO010000008.1, forward strand.
TTTTGGTATAATCAATCCCGAATCGTAACAGCCCTGTTGGCCTGACCGCTACCAGGGCTTTTTTTTTTGAATTGAACGGCCGGCTGGTATAATCTTTTGCCGCCGGTGCTTGCATCAGGGTTTAAATTTTGGTATTTCTCGACTGCTATTTTTGCCGGAAAACGCCGGGTTATCCAACCTTTACAAAAAAATTGATCTCATGAGCGAAGAAAACAACAAAAAAAGCATGCTGAACCGGTTTCTGGATGGTATCGAGTGGGCGGGTAACAAACTGCCTGATCCGGCCGTCCTTTTCTTAATCCTGATGCTGGCAGTATGGATAATTTCGGCCATGCTTGCACCGATATCCTTCACTGAAATCGATCCGCGCACCGGCGATGAACTCCGGGTACAGAATCTGCTGACCGGCCCGCAATTCGCCGCGTTCCTGGCCAATATGGTTCGTGTTTTCATTACCTTCGCTCCTCTCGGCATTGTACTGGTAGCCATGCTTGGTGTGGGTGTGGCCGAGCACTCCGGTTACATCAACGCCGGGCTCAAATATGTTCTGAGCTTTACGCCAAGGCTTTTCCTGACACCCATGCTGATCCTCGTAGCGATCGTGAGCCACACGGCCGCTGATGCAGGTTATGTACTGGTTATCCCGCTCGGTGGTGTAATCTTTTATGCAGCGGGCAGGCATCCCCTGGCCGGCATAGCGGCGGCCTTTGCGGGGGTCTCGGGAGGGTTCAGTGCGAACTTCATCCCGTCCGGTATCGATCCGCTGCTCCAGGGGTTTACACAGTCAGCTGCCCAGATTCTGGATCCGTCCGTACTGCTTAACCCGCTGAACAACTGGTTCTTTACAAGTCTTTCCAGTGTTGTAGTGGTATCTGTTGGATGGTACCTCACCGACAAGGTTGTTGAACCCAGGCTCATGCAGACCCCGGTTGATGATGTGATTGAAGACGAGCCCAAAATGGAAGAGCTTTCTTCCACAGAAAAAAGGGCCTTTTTTACCGCCACCTTCGTTATGCTGGCCGGAATCGTCGGGCTTATTCTCTGGACCATACCGGGCGATTCGGCCATGCGGTCGCCCATTGGTGAAATCACAGCCTTCGATGCACCCCTCATGCAATCCATTGTTCCGTTGATATTTCTGCTGTTCTGGCTTCCGGGGGTCATATACGGATACATGTCGAAAACCTTCACCACATCCAATGAGGTGATCGCAAGTATGAGCAAGGCTATGTCGGGAATGTCGTATTACGTGGTAATGGCATTTTTCTGTGCCCTGTTCATCGACGCATTTGCAAAATCGAACATCGGGGCACTGATCGCACTCAAAGGTGCAAATTTCCTGGAGGCCCTCGCCATGCCGTCGGCCCTGACCATTGTGGGCATTGTTTTACTGACCGCTGTTGTAAACCTGCTCGTAGGCTCGGCTTCAGCCAAGTGGGCCCTTATAAGCCCGATATTCGTACCCATGCTCATGCAGAACGGAATATCTCCGGACCTCACACAGGCTGCCTACCGGGTCGGCGATTCGGTTTCGAACATTATCACACCGCTTCTGCCCTATTTCCCCCTTGTGGTGGTATTCTGCCAGCGCTACGTCAAGAAAACCGGTATCGGAACACTTGTATCGATGATGCTGCCCTATTTCTTCGGCCTGCTGGTAATCTGGACCATTTTCCTGCTGGCGTACTGGGCCATTGGCATCCCGCTGGGTCTGCAGGCAACCTATGTCTATCCGGCACCCTGATGCGTCTTAACCACGTATTTCACGCAGTTGACAAAAGGTTTCCAGTCGATGACCACGTGAACAATGGTTATGACCACTGCGGTCAGGGCCAGGTACAGGTGCAGGTCGCCCCAGTCATGACGGGTCAGGCTGAATAAAACAGGATCGCTCCCCCTGCCCTGCCCGTGTGGGGCGAGCCACATGATGATGCCGGTAGTGAGGACGGCTGACCACACGATCAGCATCAGCAGTCCGATAATTCCTCTGGTGTAAATTTTGGGGTTATAGCTGCTCATTGGTTCTAAGCTCATTTTTTTTATGTGTACTGATTAGACGTACAGAAAGCGAATAGTTTTCCGGTTTTGGGATGGGGGACACCAGAGATATGCCATGAGGCACTTACATTATGCCTCATGCATGGGGTATGACGTTGGTCTCAATACTCACTACTCAATACCCAATACTATTTCTCTTGGGTTTATTCCCCTCAACTGCTTAACATTAAGCGTAATTATTAACAGAATTCGGCAAATTAGATAAAATAAGTGATGATTAAGTGGAAAGGCCTCGAAATTGAGGCGGAAGGTGAAGGCATTTCTGAACCCCTTAGCAAGAATGTGAATCTTTTGGGTGAGCTTGTGGGCCATGCGATTCGAGAGCAGGCCGGAAATGAAGTTTTCAGGATGGTTGAGGACCTGCGAACCCAATGTAAAAATGCCTATAAGGCGGATGGCGACAAAACCCGCAAGATGGTACTTGAAACCATTTCGGGCCTGTCGGATGAAGAGATTGACTGGCTTCTGAGAGCTTATACGTCCTTTTTTCATCTCGTAAACAAAGCTGAACAGGAAGAGATTGTCCGGATCAACCGGGAACGGGAACACTCCTCATCCCCGGAAAACCCCCGGGCAGAATCCATCGCCGATGCCATTGCCGGGATGAAAAAGCTGGGGCTTGGTTTTGATGAAGCCGTCAGGATTATCCGCAGGATTGATATCCAGCCTACACTTACTGCCCATCCCACTGAAGCCCGGCGCAGAACCGTACTGAGCATACAGAAGCGGATTGCATACAGTTTGTATAAACTGGCCATTCATTCGCCGACACCCGACGAAAAAGACCGCCTGGTCCGGAGCGTTTACGACAATGTGATCCTTCTGCTTAACACCGATGATGTGCGGTCTGCAAAAATCACGGTGCCTGATGAAGTCAGAAACGGGCTCTATTTTTTCTCAAATTCAATCTGGAAAGTTGTTCCCCGAATTTACGACGACATCAACAAAGCGCTCGATCTTTATTATGGCAAGACAACGGCACTGCCCATTATATTGCGGTACCGTTCCTGGATCGGTGGCGACCGTGACGGAAACCCCTCCGTTACCGCAGAGGTTACCCGGTCTACATTGAACATGCAAAGGGAAGCCACCGTCGAGTTATACCGCAACGATCTGCAAGAACTTCGCAGCGAGCTCAGCATATCGAAGAAGCAGACATCGATACCGGAGAAACTGTACCAGTCGATCGGGGAAGACCGCAAAATGGTAATGCTTACCGATAAAATTGAACGGCAGCACGAGAACGAACCCTACCGTATCAAGCTCGCTCTGATGATTGAAAAGCTGAACCTGATACCCGAATTCGACACGGGTCTCATCAGTAAATCGGAAGTCGACACCCAGGTAACTTACAGTGCCGAAGCGTTCAACCGTGATATTGAGCTGCTCATGGAATGCCTTAAAGAATCCGGTTTCGAAACCCTTGCGCAGAGCGGGATTCTCCGGCATCTCTGGATCCGTGCCAAAACCTTCGGCTTCAGCATGGCCGCTCTCGATATTCGCCAGCACAGTGCTGTTTTCGAGGATACGGTCGACGAGCTGTTCCGGCTGAGCGGTGTTGAAAAGAATTACAAGAAAATGAGTGAGGACGAGCGCTGCGAGCTGTTACGGCGCGAGCTGCGCAATCCCAGACCGCTGGTTCGTCTGCATGCCAAACTGAGTGAATCGTCACGGTCGATACTCGATTGTTTCCTGGTGGTTAGGAAAGCCGTAAAGCTTGAGCCGGGATCCATCGGCAGCCTTATCATCAGCATGACGCACGATGTGAGCGACCTGCTCGAAGTGATGCTGATCGGCAAGGAGGCCGAGCTGGTAGTACCTGAAGGCGACACATTCCGCAGCCATGTCGATATTGTTCCCCTATTTGAAACCATCGAGGATCTTGAAAACAGCCGGGAGCTGATGGAGCAGCTGTACAATGACCCGGTCTATTCACAGCAGGTTGAGGCGCGCGGGCGTTTTCAGGAGATCATGCTTGGTTATTCGGACAGCAACAAGGATGGCGGTTACTGGATGGCCAACTGGGCCCTGCACAAGGCGGAACGCGACCTTGCCGAAGTATGCAACAAGTACAAGGTCGATTTCAGGCTGTTCCACGGCCGGGGTGGTTCGGTAGGCCGTGGCGGCGGCAGGGCCAACCAGGCGGTGCTGTCGCTGCCGCAGAGCTGCCATAACGGGAGGATGCGTTTCACTGAACAGGGTGAGATCATCTCCTTCAGGTACTCGCTACCCGCCATCGCAAAACGTCATCTTGAACAGATCGTAAATGCCATGCTCAGAGCGACCAGTGCTGCCGAGGTGAACCAGGCGATCGACGATGAGATTACCACCGGCCACTTTGATCTGATGGAGCGGATCGCAACGATGTCAATGCATACATACCGCGATCTTATCTACAAGCCCGGCCTTTGGGAGTGGTACACGCGCATCACCCCGATCGAACACATCAGCCGGCTGCCGATCGCATCACGGCCTGTATCCAGGAAATCGGGTTCGGAAGTTGACTTTGAAAGCCTCAGGGCCATACCCTGGGTATTTGCATGGACACAGGTACGCTACAACCTTCCGGGATGGTATGGCATCGGAACAGCGTTAAAAACGCTCATTGATGAATCGGACGATCACCTGGACAATCTCAGACAGCTTTACAGGGACTGGATGTTCTTTCGCGTAATCCTGGACAATGCACAGAGGGAACTGGCCAGATGTCATCTGATTATCTCAGCCTATTATGCAGGGATGGAGGGTGATGCCGGATTCCATGAAACCATAACCGACGAGTTCAACAGGGCACGTGAGGCCATACTGAGCATCACCGGCCAGAAAGAACTACTTGACAACAACCCGGTTATCCAGAAGTCCATACGATTGCGAAATCCTTATACGGATGTGCTCAACCTGATACAGATCGATCTGATGAGGCGATGGAAAAAGCAGGGACACCAGAGTGACGATGCACTCCGGCACGCGCTCTTTTCAAGCATCAATGGAATTGCTGCCGCCATGCAAAGCACGGGGTGAGACACCTGTACCATAATCGGGCCGGGCAGATACGTCGTGGGCTTCCGCGTAAATTCAGACGCAGAACGGGCATATGACGGAATCCTGAACGACGAAACTACAGAGGCCGGGATGTGTCAGGCCACGGTTGGTTCTGTCTGATCAGACTCTTTGAGCTGGGTATAGCGTTCGCCATAGATATCGGTCATCACCTTATCGCGAAACTCTTTGGCCAGCTTAAACGCCTGGTCGGCACCATATTTGCGCACACTCCACTGCCTGTTTTTGATTTTCCCGGGTTTGGGCGACCAGGTAACCTGAAAGTAATCACTCCGGGTTCCGTTGGGGTTCGTTTTGGTCGTTTTACTGACCCCTATAATACCCGATTTGTTTCTTTTATCGCTGGTAACCAAACGCCGTACAGGCTTATCCGGTATGTTTTTCATGGTTTCCAGAGCCATTTTTCTTGCCTTCTGGGCAAATTTAAGGGCCCTTTCTTTCCCGTTGTACTTACTATCGGAATACAGTTTGGAGTAGGTTTTACCGTTTTTATAGATGCGGACGTACCATCCGTGCGTTCCTTTCGAATCGATACGGCTGATGCCCTTCATTGCTGGATCTTTAGTTCTAGCCACTTATTTATTCCCTTACAGTCCTTGGGGTTATAGTTAATGTGCACTCTTTTCCAATCATTATATTGACCATACGTGTACCTCGCTTTCCCCGATACAGCGGGTTATTTGTTCGCAATCAGACGCTGTTATACCTCATCATCTACTTAAAAGAACTACCTCAATAATCAGAATACATGATCATGTTAGTTTATTCACATGTGGTTGTCAAGTTCTAAACTTAACAAAATGAAAGAATTTAATCGACTTAAAGTATTTGATTTCAATGCAATAGTTCTTATCAGTCGAATTGTTTTTACGTTACAATTATCTAAAAATAGTTTTCTTTCAGGTTCTGCAGTTCAGTAAAATTACGTAATCTCGGTCTTGTTGAACAGATTCTAATAATCCGTTACCTGTCATTTTTCAATCAGTTCACCAAATTGGCGTGACTGGTAAATCACATTCCCGGAGGTAAGTCCATAAAAAGGAGTGATCGGTGCTCCGGCTTCCCTGAGCAGCTGTGCTACCCATTTGTTGCTGGTCCTGGGCAGAAAATAACGCTTACCCGAAGCATAAAACCGGCTGTCGGCATACCATCCACTTTCCAGTATCACAGCCAGACCTTCAGGGTCGTATACCATATCCCCAGCCAGCCGGGCACAAAGTGCCTCGAATCCCTGCTCCGACAGCAGAATCTCCACTTTGGTGGAACCGGGGAATTCAATATCCACATCGCGGTTGAAGCCCGCAGCGTGAATTACGGAACGTGTCGGCCACAGAGCGCCTCTCAGTGCAAGCCAGAATCCGGGATCCTCGTCCATGTAATACTTCCGGTCGCCCCAGCCAAACTCGTTGAAACGATAACCCGGGCCATGATAATTAACCGGCATGCTCTCCCGGAAGATATCATTTGAGGGTAAAACAATGCCAACGTGCCAGCCATGGCTGACCACAAAAATCCGGACGGTACGCAGTTCCGGATCCTCCGGAAACAAATCAGTCACAGGCCGATTACAAGCGGATGTAACCGTTTGAATGATAAGAGCCAATAACAATATCTTGAAGGGCATCCTCATGTTCAGGTAACGCATATGCTCCAAGTAAAGAATTTTATTTCCCGAAATCCATTTATTGTAATCGCCGCTGCAGCCTGCCTGTTTCTCGGCTTTTACCTGTTTAGGGATATGCCTGTATCGCAACCGCCGGGGGTTCTGGTTCCCGACGAACCGGTACAGATGATGCTGCCAGGCAACACCTCTTTCATACATGAGGGATACTTCGTGACCCCGCTTGCCGATTTTGAAATTGAAGCCAGGGTGCTGGGAAAACGGCGATACCGGTTTGACCGGAGCGCTCCGATCTCCCCCATCGATCTGGCCCTGGGCTGGGGCCGCATGTCGGACAGCTCCGTTATTGAACGCTTCCGTTTCCGCCAGGGAAGGCGATGGGTCCACTACCGGTACAAACCGGTTCCGCTCACGCAGGCAGAGATCAACAGCAGTATGTCAAACATGCACATGGTTCCTGCCAACAGCCGGATAGAACGGCAACTGAAATCGGTTCGCAGGGGGGAAATCGTAAAAATCAGCGGCAAACTCGTGCTTGTGGAGGGAAAAAACGGGTTCAGATGGCGCAGTTCCCTCAGCAGAACCGATACCGGCGACGGTGCCTGCGAAATCATATTTGTGGAGCATTTCGAAAAGCGATAAAATGGGTACGGGTGTACCGACATTCGTTCTCAGAAAAATTTAATTGCAGCCGTTAACCATTTCCATGAAATACCTTTTCAACCCGGATGTCCGGAAAAAACTGCTACAAAGAATTGACTCGCTTGACCCGACCACGCCTCCGAAATGGGGCAAAATGGCTCCCCATGAAATGGTGTGCCATCTGATCGACCACTATAACATGGCTGTGGACCCAAAACCGGTGAGGGTCCGCAAGTCTTTACTGAATTATCAACCTTTCAAATGGTTCGCCATATACCATGCGCCCATACCGAGGGGTTTACTGAAAGCGCCCCGGGAGATGCGGATAACCCGGCCTGCAAACTGGCAACTCGACATTGACCGGTTAAAATCGCTGGTTGAGCAATTCGGATCCATGCAGGGCAACACCGTCTGGCCCGATAACATCATGGCCGGATTGATGGATGGAAACAGCTGGAGTGCCCTGCTCTGCCGTCATACCGAACACCATCTCAAACAATTCGGGTGCTGACAAGCCTTAGCCTATGCATATCAGATTAACAGGGCTGTTTTTTTTAATCCCGATGATTCTTCTTGAATCCTGCGTCAGCAATCGTGGTAATGAAACCCGGGCAACTATGGACACGCAACATATTGAATACACGACCATTGCACGCGGAACTTTTGGGAATCCGGCTCCGGGCAGCTACAACCTCGACTCCGACAAGATTCAGGTTCATCAAATAACCTCATCTGAACAATGGGAAGCCTATCTTGATGAGGCCATGCCTGCCACTCATGAACGGCAAGCGCTCGGCACGCCTGATTTTGAAAACGGAATCGTGCTTGCCTTAACGGCCGGGCAGAGACCCTCTTCAGGGTACGACATTCGCATACACAACATCGACCGCGAGAGCGAAAACCTCATTGTTTCGGCCACAGAAACTGTACCCGGCAAGAATTGTATGCTGATGATGATGCTCACCTGGCCCTATCATTATGTGCAGGTGACCCGCGACGTTGCCGGTTACACCGTCGAACTGGAACGTACAGAATTCATACAGGATTGCTGACAGCCGGTGCCACCCCGGACTATCTGGAGGCAATTCCGGTTAAAGCCGGGCAATAACAATCAATACGGGGCATTCCAGGTAACACACTTACCCCGGTTTTCTTAGCCTGTAACCAGTCCCCTGCGCTGCAACAGGTAGGTAACATCAGGATCCTCTCCGCGAAACTCCCTGTACAGCTCCATCGCATCGCGGGTACCTCCCCTTGACAGGATATATCTGCGGTAACGGTCACCATTCTCACGGGTAAGGCTACCCTCTTCCTGCATAAACCGGAAAGCGTCTGCCGCAAGGATTTCACTCCACATATAGGCATAATAATTGGCAGAGTAGCCGCCCGAAAAGATATGCGAAAAGTAGGGTGATTTGTACCTTGGAGGGATGGCCGGGTTGTCGAGATCGTATTTTGCAAGCGCCTGTGCTTCAAAAGCCTGAACTGAATCAGGTACCGCATCAGCACCCAGCATATGCCACTCCAGATCGAGCAGGGCCGATGCAAGGTATTCCTGGGTTTCGAAACCCTGGTTAAAGCCTCTCGCGGCAATCACCCTGTCGAGCAGTTCCTGTGGAATCTGTTCACCGGTTTCATAATGAATGGCGTAGTTACGCAGCACTTCGGGGTGAATGACCCAGTCTTCCTGAAACGTGGAGGGAAATTCGACGAAATCGCGCGGAACGGAGGTCCCGGCCTGCGAGGGATAGGTGACATCAGACAACAGCCCGTGAACGCCATGACCCATTTCGTGGAAAAGGGTGGTCACGTTATCAAAACTGATGAGAGCGGGTTCGCCTTCAGCAGGCGGCGAAATGTTCAGCACATTCACGATTACCGGTTTCTTATCGAGCAGATGTGATTGCAGTACAAACGAATTCATCCATGCGCCGCCACGTTTTGAATCCCTCGAAAAAAAGTCGGCATAAAACAGCCCGATTTGTGTTCCGTCATGGTCAAACACATCGAATATCCGGACATCGGGATGATAAACCGGCAGGTCGTGGCGCTCTTCGAAACGGATACCAAAAAGGCGGTTCATGGTATAGAAGACCCCGTCTTCGACCACCCTGTTCAACTCAAAATACGGGCGCACTTCGGCCTCATCGATGTCGTACTGTTCCATTCGCACCTTTTCGGCGTAGTACTCCCAGTCCCAGGGCTGCAGATCGTCCTGTATACCATCCCTGCGCATCATTTCGGTAATCAAGGCCGCTTCGGCCGCCGTATTGGCGAGCAGGTCCGGAATGAGCCCGGTAAGCATGTTCAATACATTTTCGGGTGACCCGGCTGTCTGGGGTTCAATGGCGTAGGCAGCAAAATCGGAATAACCCAGCAGCTCTGCCCTTTCGGAACGCAGGCGAACCAGCTCCAGAATAAGCGGGCGGTTGTCGATGCCGCCATCCTGCCCGATACCGCGGTAGGCCGACGCTTCCCAGACCTGGCGGCGTACATCCCGGTTATTCAGGCTTGTGAGAACGGGTACCCGTGTGGTATTGGTGATGGAAAGCAGGTATTTACCATCATGGCCCCTTACGGCAGCGGCCTCACTTGCCGAAGCGATACGGCCGGGAGTCATTCCGTCAAGTAACGCTTCATCTTCGATTATGACGGCCCTTTCACGGGTGATGGCCAGCAGGTTTTCCTGGAATTTCGTAGTCAGAGTTGAAATGCGCTCGTTGATCTGCCGCATTCTCGATTGCTCTTCGGCAGAAAGCTCTGCACCGGCCCGTACAAAATTGCGGCGGGTGTCTTCGAGCAGCTTAAGGGAAGCGGCATCGAGGCCCAGTTCCTCCCTGTTCTCGTAGAGGGTTTTAACGCGTTCAAACAGCGCGCTGTTGAGCATAATGTTATCGGAATGGGAGGCCAGTTCCGGTGCCAGTTCCGACTGTATCTGCTGTAAACGGTCGTTGGTATGGGCCGATGTCAGGTTCGAAAATACCCGTCTTACACGGGTGAGCAGCTCGCCTGTACGCTCCATGGCAACGATGGTGTTTTCTAATGTCGGGGAGGCCGGGTTGGTCGCAATCTGCTCAATTTCCTCCATTTCAATGCGCATACCCTCACGGTATGCCGGCAGGAAATGTTCGTCGCTTATTCGGTCGAAATCGGGTGCTTCATACGGCAGTGAGCTCGGCTCAGAGAACGGATTGTTATTCATCGGGTCGGTTTCGCCACAGGCTGTGGTTAATAAAAGAATGGTTAGAAGGCTGCAGATGGAGGTCTTCATGACGGGCTCCTCAAAAATTTAATAGTATATGATAACGCTCTGGTAAAAATATATCCACATATACCATGTAGCGGGTTTTGCGGCTGGCAAATGAGGTATACCTCAAATATACCAGATTATGTTTATAATATTTAATTTCAATATTATAATTCAGTCTGTGTATATTTATACAAACTAAACCTGAACTGGAAGCTCATATCGGATGGAACTACTATCACAAGGCGCGCAGTACGCCGTTTCTGCAATTATTGCATTATCCCGGGAACCCATGGGAAAAGCCATCTCAGCGGGCGATCTTGCAAAACCATTGAATTGTCCGGCAGCGTATCTGTCGCAGACGCTCGCCAAGCTGGTACCTCATGGTATACTCAGCACACGCAGAGGTCTCAATGGCGGGGTTTACCTGAAAAAAGAACCATCAAAGATAACGATCCTCGAAGTAGTGGAAGCTATTGATGGTTCCGATTTCTTCGAACGCTGCATCCTGGGCATACCGGGCTGCGGGCACATCGAACCCTGTCCCTTCCATGAAAACTGGTCAGGCATGAGAGAGGAAATCCGCAAATGGCTTGGCAGCACCAACTTTGAGGAGACATCATCGGAGATGACCGACAACTGGTTCAATCTGCGCCTCAAATTTGAAAGACGATCCGGATATAACGTTCCGGGATAAACAAGCCTTTTTTGCCGGTTGTTGTGCCTGCACCTGAATACATGCAACCGGCACTATCCTGTCAGTGCCTGCATTCTGTGCCCCGCCGGTTTCATACGCTGCCCGGATCATGGTATCTCAACGGTCCTGCACTTGTGAGGTCCCTGCCCGGAAGCGGGTTACGATACGGTACAGACTGACCAATACCACTTGAATTCCGTGCGCCCGTTTTTCATCTTTATGATATACGGGAGGATGATGCATGAAAAACACAATCGCACTGGTCTTTTTCTTTCTTTTACCTGCGGTACTAACTGCCCAGAACGACTACCGGAATGAACGGAACAGAATGGTCGACCGGCAGATAGCCAACCGCGGCATCAGCCATGAAGCCACTCTCGATGCCATGCGCACGGTTAAACGGCATCTTTTTGTACCCCGGCAGCGGGTTTCACAGGCTTACGAAGACACCCCCCTGCCCATCGGGTACGGGCAGACCATTTCACAGCCCTATATTGTTGCCCTGATGACCGAGATGGTGAAGCCGCAGCCCGGCATGCGTGTTCTTGAAATCGGGACCGGATCGGGGTACCAGGCGGCCGTACTGGCCGAAATTGTGGATACGGTATATACCATCGAAATTGTGGAGCCGCTGGGAGTAACTGCCGCTGGTGCGCTTGAAGAAAACGGATACAACAATGTACTCGTAAAGCTGGCCGACGGCTACCACGGGTGGGAAGAATACGCACCTTTCGATGCCATCGTGGTAACAGCGGCTGCAGAACACATTCCGCCACCGCTTATAGAGCAGCTTGCGTCTGGCGGCAGGATGATCATACCGGTAGGTTCTCCCTATTTTACCCAGAACCTGATGCTGGTTGAAAAAGTCGGCGACACTATTCGAACCCGGAACATTCTGCCGGTGCGCTTTGTACCCTTTACCCGGGCGGAGGAGTGAATGCGATGCGCGGTATCCGGACAGCGATCGGGCTTCTTTCAGCAGCGATAATAGCCTGGCAGCTTGTCCTGATTCAGATTCTTTCGGTTGCCCACTGGCACCATTTTGCCTACATGGTACTGTCGGTGGCCATGCTTGGATTCGGTGCCAGTGGCACCCTGCTTGCTCTTTTCCGGAAAAAATTCCTCACGGCTTCAGGTTTCCTTATCCCATTTCTGATGCTGCTCACCTCGCTGGCCATGGCATCGTCGGTGTTCCTGGTTGAAAACGTGGTGGGCGGATTCGACACCTGGCTGCTGTTCATCGACAACAGCGAGATCGGGCGCCTTTTTCTGGTCTATCTGCTGTATACCATCCCATTCCTGACCGGGGCCCTGGCTATCGGCCTGGCACTGACCCGCTACGCCGCCGACATCGGCCGGATCTATTTCTTCAATATGGCCGGTTCGGGCGCCGGCGGCCTGGCTGGTATTCTTGCCATGTGGTTCCTTTTTCCTGAACAGCTCACATCCTTCTTCGCCCTGCTTCCGCTGATTGCCGCTATCTTCAGCGCATCGGCCAGGAACCGGAGGAGGCTGGCCCCTGTGGCCGTGCTCACACTACTCATGGCCGGTGCAGGCATAGTGAACCCGCCAGACATAACCATTTCGCAGTACAAGGGTCTGAGCGGAACCATGAACCTGCCTGGTGCTGTTGTGCTCGCCCGTGAATCAAGTCCACACGGGGTTTTAACAGCCGTTAAGACCGATGCCAGCCGTTATGCGCCGGGCGTGAGCCTGAATTACACCGGCACCATTCCCGTTGAGCCCATGGTGTTCGTAAACGGGAACTGGTCGGGACCGGTTACCGATCCGACCGGAACCGGCGGCGACCTCTACTTCCATACCACCAAGCAGCTGCCTTACCTGGTGAGACCTGCCGGTGATGTGCTGATTACCAGTGCAGGAACCGGCCGGCACGTAATCCATGCTGTTGCCAACCAGGCGAACCGGGTAACCGCGGTCGAGGCCAACTCCGGCCTCACCTCCCTTGCCACCCGGCTGTCTGTGGATTTCTATGGATCGGGAATTTTTACACAAGCCGACGTGCAACTGGTTCACCAGAGCAACCGTGGCTTTCTGAACCGGTCGGACGGCGGATATTCCCACATCATACTGCCCACGCTGGATGCATTCGGAGGCACATCCGGCCTGTATGCCCTGCAGGAGCAGTACGATCTTACCCTCGAGGCTTTCGGACAAATGTGGGACCTGCTGCTTGATGACGGCGTATTAGCGGTAACATCCTGGATGGATCAGCCACCGCGCAACACGCTGAGAATTCTTGCAACACTTGCCGAAACGGCCGAACGCAAGGGCATTCCTGATACTGAAGCGCATATAGCGGCCATCCGCAGCTGGTCTACGATTACATTTATCCTGTCGCGCGCTCCGCTTGGCCGTGGAAGCACCGACCGCATTCGTGCCTTCTGTGAACAGAAGCAGTTCGATCCCGCCCTTCTGCCCGGCACCGGTTATGATAATGGCGATGACGATGGCGATGACATTGCAAACAGCGACGGCAACAGCGTTGGCCGTGGCTATGGAAACGGTGATGGCGATAGCATAGACAGGCAACGGTACAACATGACCGACCGCTCTTTTTTTGATTATCTGGATACCATTGTCAGGAACGACCGGGGTGAGCGGACCGGCTTCTACGATGCGTATCTTTTCCGGATTGAACCGGCCACGGATAACCGGCCCTTTTTCTCACAGTTCCTGAAAACCGCTAATACCGGCAATCTGCTCAGGCGGTACGGCCGGCAAACGGTGCCCTTCATAGAGCTGGGTTACCTGGTGCTTTTGCTAACAGGGATTCAGATCTTTTTTGCTGCGGTTTTGTTCATCATCCTGCCCCTGTTCCGGCTGGGCTGGCGGGGGCGCAGTAAGAGCTGGACCCTTCTCTATTTCGGGGGCATAGGCACGGGATTCATGTTTGTGGAGATAAACCTGATACAGCAGTTCATCCACTATTTTGGGCAGCCGGTCTATGCCACTGCAGCGGTGCTGGCCATTTTGCTCATCAGTTCCGGAACAGGGAGTTATTACAGCAGACACATTACCCGTGGCCGGCGCAGGCTTGAAGGGTTGCTCATTTTGCTGGCCCTGCTCGTGGGGTTACTGCAGATCGTTTTGCCCCAGGTTATTGGCATGAGCATATCACTGCCGGGAGCGGTCAGGGTTGCGGCCGCTGTATTGATCATAGCACCAGTTGGTTTCCTGATGGGTGTGCCATTTCCGGGTGGTATACGCCGGCTTTCGGGTTCCGATTCCGTCCAAATACCCTGGGCCTGGGGAATTAACGGGTGTTTCTCGGTGGTGAGTACGGTACTTGCGGTCTGGATGGCACTTGAATGGGGTTACCAGTCCGTTCTGCTGACCGGGGCGCTGGCCTATACCCTTGCCGGAGCCGCAACATTTGTTTCTTCGCGCTGATATACGGATGCAGCACGAACGTTTTTTCCCAACACGGCCTGCTCCGTATTTCCCTGAACCGTATATTCAGGCTGAATAATGAACCGGGGCAGACAACCGGAGCAGGGGAAGTGATCATCTGCGTGCAAGCCTGAGTGGTCCGGCCCGATGCGGCCATTTCAACTACCCGGTTTCTGCTCCTGCAATCATCGAATAAACTTGAATTGTAATGAACATTATCGGTAACAACCGGAAACTGCATATAGCACTCCTGATCGCATTTTTATGGATGGTTCCCACTGATGCAAATGCACAAGCCATCCCGGATGCCAATGATTATGAAAGGCTGCTCAACAATCCCCGCAGGGCGGTACACACATTTTTACACTGGCAGATGAAAGGGCATCGCTATCCCGAACTGGCCGCCACCACCATGATCGCCGATCCATCGCTGGATCTGGAAAACCGCACCGACCGGGCATCACAGCTGCTCAAAGTGCTCGACGCACGCGGGCTCATCATCGATCTGGAATCCATACCCGGTGACCCCTCTTATACCGACACCCTCAGCGGTATGCATACGTACATCCTGTTTCAATCGCTGCCTGAAGTGTTCCTGGTTAAACATGATACGGTCTGGGTCTTTTCCAAATCGACGGTAGATGTAATCCCCGACCTGTACCGCAGCACCTTCTCCATCTTTGTGGATGTGGTGGTTGACAACCTTCCCGGGTACATGCACCGGGAACTGGGGGGGCTTACCCTCTGGCAGTACATTGCACTGTTCTTCTGGATCCTGATCGGTCTGGTAATACGCAGTGTAACCATCTTCCTGCTTGACAAGTATGCCCTCAGGTTCACTCAGAAAACCAGCACCAAATGGGACGACCTTGTTATCAGAGAGGCCGACAAACCGATCAGTTTTGTGGTCATGATCCTGTTTTACCTGGTCACATACACCAACCTGATGCTGCCGGTTACCGTGAATTTTTTCCTGCGTACTGCATTTGAAGTGGCCCTTCTGGCGTCACTCATCTGGCTGCTGTACGGAATGATCAATGTATTATCGGAGTATCTGGCCTCGGTTACGGCCAAAACCGAAAGCACACTTGATGAGCAGCTTGTACCCCTGCTGCGGAAAACCCTTAAAATTTTCATTGTGGTAATCGGTGTGTTGTTCATACTACAGAACAAGGGGATCAATGTAACTTCGGTGCTGGCGGGCCTGGGTATAGGTGGTCTGGCGGTAGCTCTTGCCGCTCGCGACACCCTTGCCAATTTTTTCGGGTCAATCACCATTTTTGCCGACAGGCCGTTCCGTATAGGCGACTGGATCAAGATCGGCGACATGGAGGGGGTTGTAGAGGAGGTAGGTTTCAGGACTACCCGGGTACGAACCTTTTACAATTCGCTGGTGAGTGTACCAAATGCGCGTGTTGCCGACTCGTCGATCGATAATCTGGGGATGCGGCAGTTCCGCAGGATTCTCACCCGGCTCAACCTCACCTACAGTACAACTCCGGAGCAAATGGAGGCATTTGTGGAAGGCTTGAAAGCGATCGTGCAGGCCAACCCCCACACCCGGAAAGATTTTTTCGAAATCCACTTTAACGATTTTGGCTCACACTCACTGGATGTGTTGTTCTATGTATTCCTGAAGGTACCCAGTTGGAGCGACGAGCTGCAGCAGCGCCACAATATCTTCCTTGAGATCCTGAAGATGGCCAAAGAAGTTGGAGTTGAATTTGCCTTCCCGACACAAACCCTGCACATCGACAGTTTCCACGGCGACAAGCCGCGGCAGATTGGCAAAGAGATGCCGGTCGAAAAACTCGGCGAAACAGCGGTTGCCTACGGTCCGGATGGCGGCAAATCGTCGCCGGGTGGTGTAAGGCTGACCTACAACGGCAAAGAGGTTGATTTCGGTGCCGCCGCGTTCAGGCGCACAACCTGAGCAGGTAAATAGCCCCTACGGGGCTACGTGATAATGGAGGCGAAACCAATCGTACTGTTAGTTTGCTTTGAATTTGGGAAGAACGGAAAAAGCAAACATTTGAACAGCGAAGTGACAATCAGACCATTTTTTCTTCGCAGAATGCATCGAATACCATCTGCAGGTCCCGGGCAACCTCCTGGGCGCTGCGGCCTTCAACACGATGCCGGGGTATCATCGCTTTTATCTCGCCATCCTTAAAAAAGGCAAATGATGGCGAAGAGGGCGGGAAATCAGAAAAGTAGCTTCTGGCCTTCGCGGTTGCATCCTTGTCCTGACCGGCAAAAACAGTGTACAGGTGGTCAGGCTGTTTGCTGTTGGCCAGCGCGATCTTTACGGCGGGCCTTGCATTACCGGCGGCACAACCGCATACGGAATTGATAACCAGTAACGTTGTTCCTTTCGATGTTTCTTGCATCATCTGATCCACCTCTTCAGGTGTTGTTACCTCCTTTACACCCAGATCTGTGAGTTCTTTTCTCATCCATGAAGTATCGGGTCCGATTCCAAAGCCGAATTGCATAATTATCTCTATTTTCCGTTTACGTTTATACTATGTTCAGATATCACAGGTTAACGCCGGATACCTGAAAAAAATTTCCTGAAAATACGTCAGTTTTATGAGTCTTTCATCACCAGATAATAAACTAAACCGGTCTCTTAGGTACACGGGCCTTTTACAAGTGGTTTTTTTGACCCTGATAGCCCTTTCTTTATCGTCATGCGGCAGCTCCAAAACGATCAGGACGGTACATTCCGGCACTCCGCTGCCGGTTACCGGAACCCTGGCGCAGTGGCCCGACGAAATACGGCGCGGCGAGCAGCTCAGCGAGTTCGATTATTACGTAACCAATGATGATGAATTTCTTTACCTGCTCATCAATTTCAAGAACAACCGATTGTACTACAATGCGTTGCGCTTCGGGTTCACCGTTTATCTTGACGGCGACACCGGTTTCCGTCAGTCGTTCGGGATTACCTATCCTGCGGGGATTGTACACGGACTTTCGCCCATACCCGGTGCAAGAAAGTCCTACCTTGAAAACCCGGGCTGGGCATCCGTACCGGAAAATGCCCGGCTGATCAAATCCGTTGAGGACAATATGCACGAAGAAGTGCTGATTATAAGCCGTGCCAATTCGAAAGCGCCTGTACTGCCGGTACCGGTAAATCTGAACAGCCTGCGGGCCCAGGACCTCGAGCTGGTAATGAACCGCGGTGGAAACGTAATGACCCTGGAAATGAAAATACCTATTGAGGGTACCCGTTCAAGGCAGTTTGCCATTGATCCGGAAGGCAACACGTTTCTGCTTGGCTTTGAGATAAAACCCCCGACTTATGAGGAAATTACGGGTGAAAATCCGACCCCGGTAACAGCGGATGCCCGGCAGAGCGGTTACAACACCTATGGCAGGGGCAGAACCCCCGGCGACCGGCAGGAAATCTCGAATCCGGCATTGTACTATCAGCTGAGCGAAACCTATTCGAGGTGGATCAAGGTGCAGATTGCCGACCGGCGCTGACCGGTACTGACCGATATTGACCGGCAATAATGGGGCAGCCGACCGGTAAATACAACCACGGTTCATTCAGCCGGCAGATGGCAGATGGCAGCGTACTTTACCCGGTCAGTTGGCATGCGGTCGCATACCGTGGCAATACACCCGGATCAAACCGAAGTAACACACCAGGCATCAGGGCAAAAAAAGGCTGCCACAAACGGGCAGCCTTCTCATATCTGTTAACGTGTACCGAACAGCCTATTTGGCCGCTTCGTACAACTCGTTTACTTTTTTCCAGTTAACTACATTCCAGAATGCGGATATGTAATCCGGTCTGCGGTTCTGGTAATTCAGGTAGTAGGCGTGTTCCCACACGTCGAGGCCAAGAATCGGGGTCAGGCCCTGCATCAGGGGGCTGTCCTGATTGGGGGTAGACATGACCTTGAGATTACCGCTTCCGTCCACGCAGAGCCAGGCCCAGCCGGACCCGAAGCGTGTGGCAGCAGCATTCGAGAACTCATCCCTGAATTTCTCAAAGCTGCCGAAAGTGGAATCGATGGCCGAACCCAGACTCCCTGCCGGTGATCCACCCCCGTCGGGCGACAAGATGGTCCAGAAGAGTGAGTGGTTGGCATGGCCACCACCGTTGTTTATTACAGCCTGTTTTTTATCGGCCGGTACGGCACCGATGTTTTTCAGCACCTCTTCGATCGGTTTTTTTGCAAGCTCATGGCCTTCCAGAGCGGCGTTAACTTTGTCTACGTACCCTTTATGGTGCTTGCCATGGTGAATTTCCATGGTTTTCGAGTCAATATGTGGTTCCAATGCATTGTGTGCATAGGGTAAATCTGGCAATGTGTATGACATAACTCCTCAATGATTTCTTTGCAACTATTTCTGTTATCAGACAGCACAATTAAGCACTTCGTAATGCTCAATATAGCATCCATTACCCGATAAATGAAAAACGGGACGTGATTTTATAATGTACTGTCGCAATTATACCTGTATATTACTACAATTTCGGGTTCATTATCGTTTCAATGCCCCGGCGTAAATTGCACCTTATGGTTGTTATCAAAGATACAACCCCAGAAATATCTCTCACATGAGTAAAAAGACGTACGATCTGATTGTAATCGGCAGCGGGCCGGCAGGTTTCTCCTGCGCCATGCAGGCATCCAAATTTGACAAAAAAATACTGCTGGTGGAGGCTCACCAGAAACAACTTGGCGGGGCATGGATCAACACCGGCACCGTACCCAGCAAGGCCCTGCGCGATGCCGCCATGAACGTTCACAAATTCACCCAGCAGTTCGGCGACCTGGGCGGGAAAAAGGCTTTTGACCTGTTTCAGATGCAGGATTTGCTGAAATTCAAATCAAAAGTAATTGAACATGAGAACAGCGAGATAAAACGCAATCTCATCAAGAACGAGATCGACACCGCCCGCGGCTTTGGAAAGATCACTGATCCGAACACTGTTGAGGTTACCGACCATCTTGGCAGGGTAAAAAAATACACCGGCACGTTTATTCTCATATCAACCGGCAGCAGCCCCAAGCCACCGTCGCTCTTTGAAGTGAACCAGGAAACCATCCTCGACCTGACCTCCCTGATGAACCTGACGCACATTCCGCGTCGTCTCACCATTGTGGGCACTGGGATCAATGCCATTGAATACGCCACCATATTCAATGCGCTGGGAACCAAAGTCAACATCCTGAACCTGAACGACAACTTTCTCGGGTTCCTGGATGAGGAGATCCGCCAGGAGTTTTTGTCCACCCTCGAGAACAACAGGATCGGCGTTAAGAGCAATGTAAATCTGAAAGGAATCAGCTTTAACCTGCTTCGCAACTACACCGAGGTACGTTTCACCCTCGGAAAATCGGATGAACTGATGGTCATAGAGTCGGAGCAGGTTCTCTATTTCGGCAAACGGGTTCCGAATACCGGAAAAATCGGCCTCGATAATGTGGGCATCAAAACCAACAAAGAAGGCCACATAAAAGTGGATGACCATTTAAGGACGGCAGTTCCCAACATCTTTGCGGCGGGCGATGTGATCGGCTATCCTGGTCTTGCATCGGCTTCATTCAACCAGGGCCGCCTGGCCTGTTGTACCATGTTTGATATACCGGCCACCAAGGTCAATGCCGATGTACCTTTCGGAATCTATTCCATACCCGAAATTGCGAACATCGGTCTGAACGAATCCGAAGCCAGGGCTGAAGGATTTGACGTTACCGTAGGGCGCGCCTACTATAATTCACTCACCAAAGCAGCCATTAACAACAGCAAATCGGGACTGCTTAAACTGGTTTTTGAAACGGAAACGTTCAAACTGCTGGGCGTGCAGATTGTTGGTGATGAGGCCTGTGAAATTATTCACCTCGGGCAGTCGGTCATGGCCAATGGAGGCGATATCCGTTACTTTATAAACCACATCCTGAATTACCCGACCTATTCAGAAGCCTACCGGATTGCCGCATTTAACGGTGTAAACCGGGTGTACAAGGCCGGAGTGAAGTACAAAAAACTGCTTTCGGATGTCCCGGGGACCAATTAACCCGAACCAATTGACGGGAAAAGATCAGGTTTGGGTGTCAACAAACCAGATGTTCATGGGTATCCCGGCAGGGTCACACTGTGGCTGCGGGGGGAATGCACGCAAGGAGTGCCCATTTAAGCTTATAAGAGCTCTTTAAGCCCGGCATCTTAGCGGATAATACGAGGGGAGACCGTTATTCCGTCGTGGATAAAAGCGATCCATCCGACCCGGCATCCGTCAACGCCGGCAACTTTGGTCCCTGCCATTTGTGCAGAACGAAAAATCAGACCGGTTTTATCTGTGGTTTCAGCATGATGTGCAGTTCGTCGAGCTGCTTTGTGTCAACCACGTCGGGGCAGTTGTCCATAAGACTCTGTGCACGCTGGTTTTTGGGAAATGCGATCACGTCGCGCAGGCTCCGGGCGCCGGTAAGCAGCATCACGATGCGGTCGAGGCCCAGGGCAATGCCACCGTGCGGCGGCGCACCGTAGCGGAACGCATCAAGCAGGAACCCGAATTTCTCCTGGGCTTCTTCTTCGCCAATTCCAAGCAGTGCAAACATTTTTTTCTGTAGATCGCGGTCGTGAATACGTATGGATCCGCCGCCGATTTCGCTGCCATTCATCACAATATCGTACGCCCGTGCCCTGATGGCAGACGGGTCGCTTTCGACAAGGTGCATATCTTCGGGTTTTGGTGACGTAAACGGATGGTGCATGGCAAAGTAGCGGGCCTCTTCGGGATCGTATTCCAGCAGTGGGAAATCGGTAACCCAGAGCAGGTTGTATTTAGATTCATCGATCAGATCGTACTCGGCAGCCACCATCAGCCGCATCTGACCAAGTTCCTGGTACACCCTGGGTTTTGGTCCGGCCAGGATCAGGATCAGGTCACCTTTTGCGGCTCCCGAGTGTTTCACCATTTCGAGCGTGGTTTCCTCTGTAACAAATTTGCTGACGCTCGAATAGACCTCATCCTCGTTGTTCTTGATGTAGATGAGCCCGCCGGCTCCGGTCTCTTCTTTGGCACGATTGGTGAGGCGGTCCATCACCCCGCGGCCCAGAGAGCCCAGGCCGGGTACCACGAATCCGATTACCGCACCGCCATCGTTTACGGTTTTGGAAAATACGCGAAACTCGGATCCGGCTACGATATCGGAAAAATCGACAAAGCGCAGACCAAACCGAAGGTCGGGTTTATCAATACCATAACTGGTAATGGCCTCGCTGTAGGTCATGCGCGGGAACGGGGTTTCCACCTTTACCGCTATCGTTTCGCTGAGCACTTCTTTGAGCAGGCCTTCGGTCATTTCGAAGATGTCTTCCTCGTTCACGAAACTCATCTCCACATCGATCTGGGTGAATTCCGGCTGACGGTCGGCCCTGAGGTCTTCATCCCTGAAGCACTTTACGATCTGAAAATAGCGGTCCATACCTGCGATCATCAGAATCTGCTTGTAGGTTTGCGGGCTTTGCGGAAGGGCAAAAAACCTGCCCGGATTTACGCGGCTGGGCACGAGGTAGTCTCGGGCGCCTTCCGGGGTGCTGCGCATGAGAACAGGTGTTTCAACCTCGGCGAACTGGTTGCGGGTATAGTAGGAGCGAACAACCTGGTAGAGTTTCGACCGGAGCAGCATGTTCTGCTGCATCGCCGGTCTGCGAAGATCGAGATAACGGTATTTGAGCCGGATATCCTCATTGGCTTTCAGATCATCCTTAATTTCGAACGGGGGTGTTTCCGAGCGGGAATAGATGGTCAGCTCCATCACGCGGACTTCAATTTCGCCGGTACCCAGGTTGGGGTTCACGGTTTCGCGGCTGCGTTCCCGCACCACGCCTTTCACACCGATGGCGAATTCCGGGCGCAGCTGATCGGCGAGGTTGTGGGCTTCGGTGTTGTCCTGGGGCGAAAATACCACCTGGGTTACACCGTAGCGGTCGCGCAGGTCAATAAAAATAACCCCGCCAAGATCACGGCGTTTGTCAACCCATCCGTTTAAAATGACTTCGTTAGCTGTTTCTTCTTTCCTGAGTTCTCCGCAGGTATGGGTGCGCTTGAGCGACATTGAACGTTCTGCTCCTATTCAGTTAAATTTGGTAATCATTTTTCGCAAAGACAGCAAAAATACATAATCTTCCAACTAATCGCCTGTCCCGATTCTCATTATAACCACTATGTTTACACTTTTTTTGGCCGGATTTGCCGCAACCCTGCTAATGACGAGCCTCGCATGGATGGTACAACTGGTTCACTATCCCTGCTTCTGCTACATCGAGCCAGCGATATTTCCGGAATTTCACCGGTTTCACAGCAAGCGTATCACCCTGATAGCAGCTCCGCTGATGCTTGCCGAGCTGTGTACGGCCATCATCCTGGTGTTCAATCCCGGGTTCATACCCTGCAGCCTGTCTTTACCGGCCCTGTTTCTGATTATCGCCATCTTTGCTGAAACCGCCTTCCGTGTGGTGAAGAAGCTCCCAGGCGCCGGACTGTGGCGGTTTCTGATGCGACAATAAGCCGCAGGATTGTATCCCCTGTTCCGGTATGCAGTCTTGATTATATCAAAGCGTTTGTATACCCTTTGATTACGTGTTTTCTCATTAAAATGGATATTTACAGGGGATCCGCAAGCCGATGCAGAACGCAAAATCCAAAGAACGGTTCACCAGCAGTGACCTGACGAATCTGCTTTCGGCCATATCCACGCTGATCCTTACCGCGGATGACGAAAAAAAAGCCATCGGTCTGGCCTTTGAACGGCTTGGGAGCTATCTGCCTTCAATCACCATCATCTACTACGAGCGTAGCAGCACTGATGACCCTGATTTTGTCCCTACCGCAATCTGGAGCAGCGGTACAAACGACCTTCCTTCAGATTCCCATCTAACAGCCGATGAGAATTCGCCATGGTATCAGATGCTTTCGTCCGGCCATTCGGTACGATCGACAGCTGCGAACCGGTACGGGTTCCCCGGCCATCTTAACAAGGGTGGTAACGTGCTGATGGTTCCGGTTAAAACACACGCCGGACTGCAGTCCTTTATTGGTGTAATCACAGATTCAGGCATTCAATACAATGAGGATGAATACGGTGTAATTAAAACCCTGTTATGTGCCATCGGCTCCAATCTGCAGAACAGGTCGCTGGAAACAACCCTTAATCGAAGCGAGGAGCGCTACTATCAGATTTTCAGGAGAAATCCCGCCATCAAGTTCCTCATCGATCCGGATACCGGGCAGATTGTGGATGCCAACCAGGCAGCATGCCAGTTCTACGGATACAATTACAAGCAGTTTCTCACTGTCAACATCCGGGATATAAACACACTGCCGGCCGATTCAGTGAATGCCCGTATCATGGAAGCGATAAACAACGGGGGTTCCCTGTTCCATTTTAACCACCGCAAGGCAAACGGGGAGATAAGGGAGGTTGAGGTCTACACCGCGCCGGTACACCTGAGCGGCAAAACGCTGCTCTACTCGATCATTCATGATGTAACTGACCGGACACTTGCGCAGGAAAAGCTGCGCATCGGCGAGATGCTCTTCCGGCAGTTTGTATTCAGCACCCCGGCGGCTGTGGCCATGTTTGACAACGAGATGAAATACCTGCTCACCAGCAAGCGATGGATCGAGGATTTCAAGATCGGGAGCGCAGCCCTGCAGGGAATGAGTCTGTACGATACCTTCGCCGACGTGCCATCGGGCTGGACAAACGTATTTAAAAAAGCCCTTCATGGAGAAACGGCTGTTAACGACGAAGAACGCATTGAACTTCCCGACGGATCGAAAGAGTGGATACGCTGGGAGATACAGCCCTGGTACCAGCAGCAGGGGGTGATTGGTGGTATCATCATTTTCACCGAATTAATTACCGAGAGGAAAAACGCGGCCGAGGCGGAGAAAAATCTTATCCGGCAGAAAGTGCGGCTTGCATCGCGTCTTGAAACCATCGAAGAGGAACGAAGAAAGATTTCACGCGAGCTGCACGACGGACTCGGACAGATGATGACAGCTGCCGTGATGAACGTGGAGCTCATCGAGAATGCCATCCGTACCCGATCGGGCAATCCAATGGAATACGTGGAAAGTGTTAAGAACCTGCTTGACACCACCATACAGGAAGTCAGGAACATTTCGCAGGACCTCCGCCCGGCCATCCTGGATGATTTCGGACTCACCCCGGCACTGCGGCTGCTCTGCGAAGATTTTTCAAGGGTATCCGGGATTGATATCTCTTTTGAGACGTTCGATCTTGACAACCGACTGCCCTCACGGCTGGAAATTACCATTTACCGGATTTGCCAGGAAGCCATCAGTAACATCGTACGGCATGCGGATGCCACAGAGGCGGGCATACATATTTACCGGCGGGCCAACACAGTACTGGCAGTTATTCAGGACAATGGCAAGGGCTTTGACCGGAACATGATCCGGACCGATCTGTCGCGCATTGGCAGCGGCCTTACCAACATTAAGGAGCGGGTTGAGCTGCACAACGGCCGCCTTCAGATTGAAACGGCGCCGGGCAGCGGCATGGAACTGATCATCGAAATCCCGCTTGAACCGGCACCTGATACAACGGTGCTGAAATGAGGTGATTATACCTTTACGACTTGACAACCGCATAAATTATCGGCACTTTATATAACAATAATCAGGTTAACGTCTGCTGTATTGCAGAATTGCACCCGGCCGGCAACCTGCCTTTATCTCCGGGTCAAATATGGTTCCTTCACAACGAACCCCTCTGTCGCTATGATAAACGTACTTCTTGCCGATGATCACAACATTGTGAGGTATGGTATCTCCAGCATCCTGAATACCTCACCCGACATTAATATAGTAGCGGAGGCATCTGACGGGGTTGAGGCAGTGAATCTGTTTAAGCAGTACCAGCCGGATGTCTGCATAATCGACATCTCGATGCCCAACATGAACGGACTTGAATCCACGCGCCAG
This sequence comes from Cyclonatronaceae bacterium, assembly GCA_047921215.1. GTDB lineage: Bacteria > Bacteroidota > Rhodothermia > Balneolales > Cyclonatronaceae > RECM01. The sequence goes on from JBLRWO010000008.1 coordinate 94,098, forward strand.
ATACTTCGCGTATCGCCGGGGGCCAGGATCATCATTATGACCATGCACCTGAACGAAGAGTACCTGAACCAGGTGCTCGGTGCGGGTGCAGCGGGGTATCTGCTAAAAAACACCAACAAGACGGATCTGATCAACAGTATCCGGAGGGTGTACAACGGAGAAAAGGTGTTCAGTACAACCGTATCCGAACTGATGACCCAGAGTTACATCCGTCAGAGCAAAAAACAGGACATCCCGAACAGAAGTGGCACGAAAATTCATCTTACCAGGCGGGAGAATGAGATATTAAAACTGATTGCCGAGGGGCAGACCAGCCAGGCAATCGCAACCCGGCTTTTCATCAGCCCCAGAACGGTTGACACCCACCGTGCCAACCTGATGCAAAAGCTGAACGCAAAAAATTCGGCCGCACTGGTCAGATATGCTGTAGAAAACGGATATACCTGAAAAACGAACACTCCGGATTAATTGCCCTTACGGTGTGATGTTCAGTTACAGCCTCATAACCCAAAGCTACTAATTCTATTGACTTGAAATCCGGTTTTTAAAATTTCTACGTAGAATTACGGATACGGAATTACGGGTATTACAGTATTGCCGACTCCGGTACCGGCGGTTATTTTAAACGTACACAAATGGGGTAATAGCCGTCTGTAGATGATAAATAAGCGCCATGTTCTTGACTGACCGTGGTGCTTTCTTTATAAAAAAAGCCGGTCATCCGGACCCGGCATTAAATGAAGAATGGCAAGTTTTGCGAATGTAGCGTGGGGCGGACTTGAACCGCCGGCCTCCGGGTTATGAATCCGACGCTCTAACCAGCTGAGCTACCACGCCATCACTTTATTTGTGACAGAACCGTAATATAAGAACTTTTAAAAAAAATTCCCCACAGCCCGGACGTCCTTTTTTCTGCCGGCCGGCACTAAGGGTCATACAGATGGCTATACGGTTCTGTGCCGCCCCAACTTTTCCTTACCGTGCCGTGCGTACTCTTCCTCGCTCAATACGGCAAGCCGGTCGAGGGCTTCCTCCACATTTTTCCTGTACCGGCCCAGCATAACCGTATTGATAAACAGTTTTTCGGCCATGGATCCCCACATGGTCTGACCCAGGTCATAATACACCTGAGCCGTAATCCTTACCTCGTAACGTTGCCCGCTGTCGAGCTCTTTTTTGAGTGTATTGATGGATTTGCTGAAATCATTCAGGGGTCCGGTCGTGTATTCGGGTTCGAACCGGCCCTCTTCAAAGACGATGCTCTCCCTGTTGCGCAATTCATAAAGGTCAAGAAACGTCTGAACACTGAAATCATCAAACAGGAAGGTTACCCGGTTCATTGATCGCCTTTTCTGTGCCATTGACAATGAAAACTGCCGCCTGACCAGCGAATCGGTATGCATGTCGGCCACCTCAAACACCGATGCGCCCGACAGGCCCATAAACAGTTTTTTCTGCCTGAGTCTCAGTCCGTTATCAACAACCACATCATCGGTGGTATTCTGAAAAGTAACCGGGGCCCATTTTTCCAGGTTGCCCGTAATACTCGCCATTTTCCATACCACTTCATAAGGTGCATGGATCGTTTTCCTGATCTTGAATTCCAGCATATCGCCCTCTTAATTATATACAGCAAAATCTACCATTTTGCCGGCACTCCGTCAAAATTATGTCTGTCCCGAGTTTTAGTCTGCTCTTGAGAAGAATTTGTATTAATTTTCGGCCCTTCTGTTTCGACTCATAAAATATTCTAATTAAGCGATGGCAAAAAACATAACCCCCCGTTCAAAAGATTATTCACAGTGGTACCTGGACGTAGTGCGTGAAGCCAGGATGGCTGAACACTCGCCGGTCCGGGGTTGTATGGTGATCAAGCCGACCGGCTATGCCATCTGGGAATTCATGCAGGGCGCCCTCGACCGGATGTTCAAGGAAACCGGGCATCAGAATGCCTATTTCCCGCTGTTCATCCCGAAATCGTTTTTATCGAAAGAGGCTCAGCACGTTGAAGGCTTTGCCAAGGAATGTGCCGTTGTTACCCACAGCCGGCTTATTAATGCCGACGGGGGTGTTGAAGTGGACCCCTCCTCCAAACTGGAGGAGGAACTGATTGTACGGCCTACCTCCGAAACCATTATCTGGGACACGTACCGTGGCTGGATACAGTCGTACCGCGACCTGCCGATTCTGATCAATCAGTGGGCTAACGTGGTACGGTGGGAGATGCGCACCCGTCTGTTTCTGCGCACCATGGAATTTCTGTGGCAGGAAGGCCACACCGCCCACGCCACCGAGCAGGAGGCCCTTGAGGAGACCGAAAAAATGCTCAATGTGTACCGTACCTTTGCCGAGGAGTACATGGCCATGCCGGTAATAACCGGGCTGAAAACCGAAAGCGAGCGTTTTGCCGGGGCCGTCGAAACGTACTGCATTGAAGCACTGATGCAGGACGGGAAAGCCCTTCAGGCGGGTACATCACACTTCCTGGGTCAGAATTTTGCCAAAGCGTTCGATGTTACCTTCCAGGACCGCGACGGTGAGCTGAAGCACGTATGGGCCACAAGCTGGGGGGCTTCGACCAGGCTTATCGGCGGGCTGATCATGACCCACTCCGACGACAACGGGCTTGTTCTGCCGCCCAGACTGGCGCCGGTACAGATTGTGATCGTACCCATCTGGCGCAACGACGAAGAGCAGGCACGTGTACTCGACTATGCAAAGGAGCTATTCAGGGAGCTAGCCGGCAAGGGCATCCGCGTGAAGCTTGACGACCGCGACCAGTACAAACCGGGCTGGAAGTTCGCCCAGCATGAGGTTGAGGGTGTGCCCCTGCGCGTGGCCGTTGGGCCAAGGGATGTGGAAAACGGAAAAGTTGAAGCGGCAAGGCGCGACACCCTGGAAAAACAGATCATGGACCGCAACGAGTTCGTGCAGACGGCAGAGGCCCTGCTGGAACGTATACAGGCAGACCTGCTGGAACGTGCCAGGAAGTTCATGGAGGATTCCACCAGCCACGTGGAGACGTACGAAGCGTTCAAACAGGTATTAAACGACAAGGGCGGTCTCATCTATGCCCACTGGGACGGGACCCCGGAAACCGAGGCCCGGATCAAGGAGGAGACCAAAGCAACCATCCGCTGCATCCCGAACGAATACGATTCCGGTGCCGGCAGTTGCATGGTTACCGGCAGGCCATCAGCCAAAAAAGTACTTTTTGCAAGGTCGTACTGATGACGGCATCCGAAAAGATATCATCCCATATCTCCATCCTGCTGAACCCGTTCTTTCTCTCACCATTGCTGTTTATTCTGCTGGCATCGCAAATGTCGGTGACAGCATTTGAAACCGCGCTTGTTGTATCAATGGCCATACTGTTTTACACAGTGCTGCCGCTATTCATATTGTACGGGTTTAAACGCAGGAAACTTATTATCAGTTACGATGTACCGGTGAGGAGCAACCGGAACAAGCCTTTTGTACTGGGGCTCTGTTCCTATGCGCTGGGTCTCGCCGTATTCGTTTTGCTTCCTTTCCAGAGCGCATGGATCTACGCTGCAATCAGCGCGGCCATGCTTGTAAACGGCGGTCTGTCTGCACTCATCAATCTGATCTGGAAAATCAGCATGCACGCAAACGGGATCGCATCCTTTTCGGCCGGATTGCTGTTTCTGACCGCTGCCGGATTTCTGGATCCGCTGCCGGGATACCCGGTGGTTCTGTCTGTTCTGCTTTTCCTGGTAACTGCCGCCGTAACCGGGGCCAGGATCATACTAAAAGCCCATACCCCGGGCCAGGCTGTTGGTGGTGCATTTTTCGGCTGGCTGCTCACCACCGGGCAATTATGGCTCTATCTGCAGTGATGGGGTCCTGAGACAGCAGACAACGGCATGCTGGTAGTAATTTCGCCCCTTCGGGCAACACTGTTTTGGATGTGACAAGCAACTTGACACCGGTAGCCCCTAATTTTGCCCCGAACGGGCAACACTATTCTGGATGTGACAAGCAACTTGTCATCGGTAGCATTCCAAAAGTATTGAGCATGTTCAGAAAAGTGATTCAAAATCATTTACATTAAAACTCACCAGCGTGTTTAACAAATTGCAGAGCACCAGGAAAGCCATGATCCGTACAGACCATCATCACAGAGTATTCAGGGCATCGGAAATCCGCAATCTGGATGAAGCCACTATCCGGGAAACCGGCATACCAGGCGATGTTCTCATGGAAGTGGCCGGGTTTCAGGCTGCAAGGGTAATCATGGACCGCCAGAAAAGTAAAAAGCGCGGCCTTATCGTATGCGGCAAGGGAAACAATGCCGGCGATGCGCTGGTCGTTGCACGGTACCTGGCAAGAAACGGGTTTCAGCTCACCCTGTTTTTTGCTGGAGGAACAGACGGGCTGAGCCCTGATGCGGCCGTCAACTATGAACGCCTGAAAAAGTCGGTGGCAGAATACGGCAATCTCAACCATTCCAATGTCCGCAATGGCCCGGGTGCAGTTAACGAAACCGGCAGCCTGGAACCGGTAAATTCCCGGGATGTTGATTTTGCCGTCGACGGGCTGTTTGGTACCGGCCTTAATAAGGAGATCAGGGGTACTTACCGGGATGCCATTACCTTTCTGAACAACCTGGATACCACCGTATACGCCATGGATATTCCATCCGGCCTTGACTCCGATACCGGCGGAATATACGGTGTAGTGGTGGAGGCGGCGGTCACCTGTACCTTCGGCGGGTACAAGCACGGCTTTTACACACCCGACGGGTTCCGCTTCAGCGGCGATATTGTGTTGTGTGAACTGCCCTTTCCCGAACACAGGTATCCATCCGACAAAACCACCCTGATTCACCCGGATCTGACACCGATACCGCAAATTGGAAAGCAGAAGGGAAAGCACAAATATGAGAGGGGCATTGTGTACATCATCGGCGGATCGCCGGGCCTGACCGGTGCACCAGTTCTTTCGGCCAGATCGGCCTGGAAAGCGGGTCCCGGGGCCGTAGTCGTGATTACCCCGGGGGGCCTGCTGCCGGTTTTTGAAAAGAACCTGATTGAGCCGGTAAAAAAACCTGTCGGTACTGCTGATGATGTCACATTCGGGTCGGCCCATATTGATCGTGTTCTTGAAATCATCCATGATAAACCCGGTGTGGTACTGCTTGGTCCGGGAATCGGGCGCAATAATGAGACGGTCGTCTTCGTAAATGAGATCATCAGGCGTGCAGAAGTTCCGCTGGTTATTGATGCCGACGGTCTCTGGTGCCTGTCGCAGGCCGGGGCGTTACCGGCATTTGGTCAGCAAACCGTACTTACACCGCATCCGGGTGAACTGCAGCAACTCTGCGGCAAGCCCTCAAAAACATCTATGGACAGACTCGAACAGGCAAAACGTATCTCCACTGATACCGGTGCCATGGTGGCAGCGAAGGGATGTCCCGTATACATTACGGGATCTGATTCAGGAACATTCATGACCGGTTACGATACCACTGTCTTTGGCCGGTCAGGATTTGGTGATGTACTAGCCGGAAAAATCGCAGCTGCCATGTCGGTCGGCCATGATCCGGATGCCGCGGTAATTTACGCCCTGCTTGACGGGATCAATAAATATCAATACACGGTATCATCTAATTCATCAGAGACGTTTCCGGGTCCTTCCGACATTTTATGAAGAACTATCTCAATGCCGATTTCTTTATCCGTATGATCCCCTTCCTGTTCGGGATATGGATGCTAATTACGCTATACCTGACCGCAATGCCGGCCAAATACCTGGTTGAATCGCGTGTATTCCAGTACGACAAGCTCGGGCATTTCGCCCTTTTTGGCGGCTGGGCATTTCTGTACGGGTTATTTATGATGTACTACCGCCGGAAAACTGATGTCGGGCTGAACCGGATTTTCTGGATTGGATTTCTTTTTGGTGCCTTCATAGAAATGTACCAGTATCTGATGCCCGTAAACCGCAGCGGAAGTATATACGATCTTGCGGCGAACGCCCTGGGTTGCCTTGCCGCCGTACTTGCACTCGGAATCATCAAGCAGTATTTCCCCGAACAAAACGTACAGGATTACAGTAAATCAACGGGCGGCGAAGAGCAGGTGCCCGTCTGATTGTGGTCAGCCATCCGGGATGCAACCGTATTTAAATGCCCCTGCTTACTGCCCCCGACTGTTGAACCATAACCTGGATGAGCTGTGCATAAATGCCCTTCAATCCCTTATTTTGCTCTTTTTGAAACAATATCTCCTATCCTAAGCCTTTTAAATCTAATCAGATTGGCAATACCGTCGTTAAGATTTCGTTAAGAAGAGTACTTGCCGTTGCATTTTTACATGAAATGCTTAAATTGCAACTTCCTCAATTCGTCTAACTAAACCATACAAAATGCTGGAAAGAAAAAAACCTGAGAAGGATCTGAGAAGAAGCTACAGAATAACTCTTCAGAGCGGACTGATCTTTACGCTGTTTGTAATGATTGTTTTGTTCCGGGTTAACTGGAAGCCCGAATCCACTTTCGAAATACCTGATTTTGAGCAGGAAATCGTCGAAATGGAGGAGATTGAACAAACCCAACATATTGAAACACCACCTCCGCCACCAAGGCCGCCCGTACCGGTAGAAGTACCGAACGATGCCATTATCGATGACGACATCATGCTGTTCGATTCAGAATTCGATACCGGTGATGCATTCGAGCTTCCACCTCCTCCGGCGGAAGAAGAAGAAGAGCAGGAGCCCGAAATTTTCATCGCCGTTGAGCAAATGCCCGACATGCGCGGTGGACAGGAAGCGCTCTATGCAGCCCTGCGTTACCCGGAGATGGCCCGCCGCGCGGGAATCGAGGGACGTGTAATTGTACAGTTTGTTGTTAACGAACAGGGACGGGTAGTTGATCCTGTTGTACTCCGCGGAATCGGCGGTGGAGCCGACGAAGCTGCGGTAGAAGCGATCCAGAAAATGACCTTCACACCCGGCCTTCAGCGCGGTCGTCCCGTGAAAGTAAGGATGACCCAACCGGTTGTTTTCCGGCTTCAATAGCGGTTTAATTGTTAGATTGTTAATTCAAGAAAAGGCGTGATTGCTCTGAATCACGCCTTTTTTTTTGCGCTGCTGGATTGGGGGTTGAGGACTTTATGTTGTGGGCCCTTTGGGGCTACACCATGATGGAGATTACATCAATGGTGCTGTTAGTATACTCGAGTTAGGGAAGTACGGAACAAGCGAACAGTTGAACAGCGAAGTGATCTGGGACGATGTCACCCTCAAAACAGTGTTGCCTGCGGGCAAAATTAGCCGCTCAGAATGACGGGGGGCATAACGGGAGGGCTTGTTTTTTTCAGGGCGGGTTATATATTTATGTTAGCAGAGAGTAATCAGAACCTGGATTAAACACTTCAATTTCAGTCATGCAACGAAGCAGACTTATCCGTTTTGATACCGATTCCGCATATTTGATCCGGTTTCAGGCATGCGTTGCTGCGGTTTTGGTACTCCTGATTATCCTTTTCAGGGTCGGCATCTCTGCAGACCGGTCACCGGAACTCAGCAGCGTGGTGAGTGAGCCGGTTGCATTTTTGGAGATTGAGCGGACGGTTTACGCCGATAAACCAACTCCACCGCCAAGACCGGTAGCAAGTGTCGACATGCCGGCCGATGTACTGATTGAGGAGGAGATCATACAGCTTCGCGACAAGGAATATTATTTTGAGCTGCCTTTCCGGCTGGTTGAATCGGATCTGAGCCATCTGGCCAGGCCCCTGCTCGGCGAGGTGGAAAGAGAACCGGAACTGCTAACCGATACCCGGTTTATATCGCGGGGCCTCCCCTACCCGCACGAAGCCAGGATGGCAGGTGTAGAGGGTTACGTGGTTGTCGAATTTACCGTAAATCCCTTCGGTTTCGTGGTTAACCCCAAAATTGTGGAGGGTCTTGGCTGGGGATGTGATGAAGTGGCCATGAACGCGGTAAAGCGATTCCGATTCAAACCGGCGCTCAAGGAAGGCCGGGCGGTGAGTGTGGAGCTGAGGGAAACGATCTATTTCAAGCTGATTTGAGCAATCGCCGCAGGTCGGCCAGAACCAGGCGCAGATTGTCGTAACCCACCAGTTTTTCAGCATTTCCGATCCCGATCCAGCACACCTTCTCAATCTGTTCATTGAGCTGAGGTGAAAAATGGTTCGACCGGCTGATCATCGCGTACCACCTGGTATGCTTGCTGTATTCCACCTCATTCATGACATAGTCGTGATACGTTACAAGCAGGTTTCCGACAATCATCGGCGGTTCCGAACCGGTTTCCTCGGCCACCTCCCGTACTGCCGCCATCGGGTAGCTTTCTCCCTCCTCTTTTTTCCCCTTCGGAAGATCCCATACACCCTTTCTGTAGATCAGGAGCACTTCCGGTTCACCGGCACGCATCCTGAAAACCGCCCCTCCAGCTGCGGGTACTTCTACCGGACCGGCACTGCCGGTTGTGCCATTGGAGGTCACGCGGAGCTGGTATCTTCAGCAGGACCGGTGCTGCCGGAATCGTTGTCAGCCCCGCCGCCATCCCCGGTTTCGCCAGCTGTACCGGTTTTCTTTTTGGAATCGCTGACTGCCCTGGCATAATCGATCCTGAGCCGCGTAACGGTCTGTTCAAGAAACTCGTTCATGTCGGTGGTGATGTTACCTTTGGTGAATGCCTGCAGCATTACAAGCGTATCGATGGCATATTTGGCCGACTGAAGATCAATTTCCGTTTTATTGGTTACGGGATTGGGTATACGTCCAAGGCCCATGCCCGCGATCTGCTCGTGTTGTTGTATGAGCATCATAAACAGCAACTGTTGCTGCTGTTCCGCGCCCAAACCTTTTGTGGTGTTTTCCATATCTGTTATCGAAAATTTGTTAACTTTATCAACCGACAGTTACTGAGGATTCCGGTCAACCGCCACTGCCTTCGACATCGTTCGATGCACTGTTCCGCACCGGGTTATCTGCCCGGGTATATTCTTTGCCGCGGTGCAGTTATTCTCACAATGCCGGATGAGCAACAACGGAGCGGTAACATTGTCCATTACCGGTACTGTCCGGATCTTAAAAAACGCTGAAAATTAGGCAAACACTGTAATACAATCAAAAAAACCGCAGCCGAACAACGAATAACGAATAACGAATAACGAACAACCAATAACATGATACACATCCATCCATTCAAAGCCTGGCGACCCGATCCCAAAAAAGTTAAACAGGTGGCTTGTGTCCCATACGATGTTATTGATACCGATGAAGCGCGGGAGCTGGCAAAGGGTAACCCCGACAGCTTCCTGCACGTTATTCGTCCGGAAATTGATCTGCCCGAAGGCTCCGATTTGTACGCAGACGAAACCTACCATAAAGGTGCTGAAAATCTGGATGCCTTCAAAGAGCGCGGTCTTCTTGTACAGGAGCAGGCTCCCAGCCTCTACATCTATCAGCTGAAGTGGCATAACCGTACACAGACAGGACTCTTTTCCTGCGTTTCGGTCGGGGATTACGACAACGACCTCATCGTAAAACACGAACTTACACGACCCGACAAGGAAGACGACCGCACGCGCCACATCCTCACCCAGCAGGCCCACGCCGAGCCGGTGATGCTCACATTCCGCGATTCGGCCGGTATTAGCGAACTGATGCACACCATTACCGGGGCTTCTCCGCTGTATCAGTTTACGGCCGGCGACGGCGTGGAGCACCTCGTCTGGCGCGTCGCGGATACGACTGCATTCACCGGGGCTTTCCGGAATATTGAGAAATTGTATGTTGCCGACGGTCACCATCGCTGCAAAAGCGCCTCAAGAGCGGTTGAAGCCATGAAAAAAGAAAACCCGGATCATACGGGCAGCGAGGAATACAATTTTTTTCCTGCGGTTATATTTCCCATGGACCAGATGCACATTATGCCCTACAACCGGGTCATTTACAAGGCATCTGACTCCACGGTTCACCGGATGTTGCGGGAACTAAAAGCCAAAGACGACGCGCCACCTGTTCCCTCCCGGAAAGGCCATGTATCGGTCTATTACGAGGGCGGCTGGCACGATATACAACTGCCGGAACCCCAGGAACGGACACCTGCCACCACGCTGGATGTGGCCCGGCTGCAGACCGGCATCCTGGAGCCCTACTTCTCCATCACCAATCCGCGCACCGATAAAAATATCGCGTTTGTGGGCGGAATCCGTGGTACCGATGCCCTTAAAAAAGCCGTTGATACAGGCAGGGCCTCTCTCGCTTTCAGCATGCATCCCACAAGCATCGAAGAGCTGGTGGATGTATCAGATGCAGGATTGCTGATGCCACCCAAATCGACCTGGTTTGAGCCCAAACTCAGATCCGGCATCGTAATACACACATTTTAACCATTATAATCCATCACCCTTTTACCAACTATTATTATGAACAGAGCTCACAATTTCAGTGCCGGTCCCGCGGTATTGCCATTCGAAGTATTGCAAAAAGCCCAGGAAGAGCTGCTCGATTACAGAGGAACGGGATCATCCCTCATCGAACTCAGCCATCGCGGCCCGGAGTATACAGAAGTGGACCTCAGTGCCCGCGAAAAGCTGAAGCAGATTCTCGGGCTGGGCGATGATTTTGAAATCTATTTCCTGCAGGGTGGTGCAAGCACCCAGTTCTGCATGGTGCCGTACAATTTTCTAAAAGGTGACGAGGAGGCCGATTACATCCTCACCGGATCCTGGTCAAAAAAGGCCATCAAAGAGGCCAAAATGTTTGGACAGGCGAACATCGCTTTTTCGTCGGAGGACAGCAATTTCAACCGGATTCCAACCGACTCCGAACTGAAGCTATCTCCGGATGCACGCTATGTACACTTCACAAGCAACAATACCATCTTCGGCACGCAGTTCCGCAAAGAGCCTGTAACGGCCGGGGTGCCGCTTGTGTGCGATGCTTCATCCGATTTTCTGAGCCGCCCGGTGGACATTAAACGGTATGGCGTACTCTATGCCGGTGCGCAGAAGAATGCCGGTCCGGCCGGTGTTACGATCGTGATCATCCGCAAAGACTTTCTGGCAACTGCGAAAACCGAGGGAGTGCCCACCATTCTCAGTTATGCCACCCATACGGGCACTATGTTCAACACCCCACCTGTATTCGCCGTGTACATTTTCAACCTGGTGCTCGACTGGCTTATAGCCAACGGAGGACTTGAGGCCATGGACAAGCACAACCAGGAAAAAGCTGCCATTCTTTACAACGAGATCGACCGGGATGATTTCTTCAGGGGAACGGTCCTGAACGAGTCGCGGTCGCTGATGAACGTGACGTTCAGACTGCCTTCCGAAGAACTGGAAAAAGAGTTTCTTGCCGGTGCCAAAGAGCACAGGCTGAGCGGGCTCAAGGGTCACCGGAGCGTAGGCGGTATGCGGGCCAGCATCTACAATGCCTGCCCGAAAGACAGTGTGCAGGCGCTGGTCGATTACATGTCCGATTTCCGGAAGAAGAAAGGGTAGGGAACAGAAGAACAGGTGAACAACTGAACATTTGAACAATTGAATTTGGAAGTGGGGGAAGGGCGTTTCAGGGCCGGGTGGGCCCGTCGTCATACAGAGCTTCACGCAGCGCAGCTGCGTGAAGCATGACGTTTGTTTGTTAGAGTTTTTTAATATTCTGACAGGTTTTTAAGTTTCCCGGCTCTATTGTAGAAACAGAAAACTATCAATCAATCAGGAGAGAAACCGGTCATGAGCAAGACTACCTATCACGCGCTTCATCTGCATTTTGTATTCAGTACCAACCGGAGGAAACGGTGTATAAAGGGCAACGTAAAAATTTATCTGTATGAAGCCTTAAGGGCATTATTCAGTGATTCGGGCGGGCAGGTGCTCTCGGTTGGAGGCACCACCGACCATGTGCACATCCTGGCCAGTATGCCACTGACGGTCGACCTTTCAAAAACCATTCAAAAAATTAAAAGTACCACCACACGCTGGCTGAATGAGCGCTATTTCTCGGACGACAAGTTCCGCTGGGCGAAAGGTTACGCGGTTTTCAGTGTAAGCCAGTCGGTTATCGGAAAAACCATCCGGTACATCGATGATCAGTGGGACATCCACAAATCAAGTACGTTCAAGGAAGAGCTTACCAGAATGCTCAAGGCGCACAATATGGAGCTGGATACCTGGGACGGGCCGGTGAGGAGGAAGAAGCGTGAAGGAGTGGTGGAGTCCGGGTAGCGGGTAGTGGGTATTGAGACATCAGACATCAGACATCAGATTTCAGACATCAGACATTGTGTTGATGCCTAAATACGGTTGACAAAATGAGCGAGGTATCGGGTAGTGGATATTGCTGCTTTTATGTAGTATTATCATCAGTGTAAATACCTGTTGCAGTGCAGGTTGAGACGATTACTGTTTCCAATCCATTGATCATCCATTTTTATTTAAGGGACCAAGATGATAAGCTCAAGTACATTTGTCAGAACCGTTATTTCCGGTTTTATTGCCACTTTTTTTATGACCATCATCTCATTTCTGCAGGGCGGGATCGGGCTTCCGGTCATTGATGTGGGGCACATTCTGAAGGAAAGCTTTAATTATGTACACGGAGCTCCTGTTTATGACATATTCTGGGGTAATCTGGCCTATAATGTTGTCGGAATACTGCTTGCCCTGATCTGGGTTGTCTTTTTCCATGAACGTATCCCGGGCAACTGGCTGGTACAGGGGATTATCTATGGTGTAATCATCTCTGTTGCGGCGGGCCTGGTCATTTCTCCGCTCGCAATGCAATCGGCGGGTGAAACGGTGGGCATTTTCTATTCAGAAACATGGATACCGGGCCGCATCCTGCTTGCCGGCTTCGTCATGCATCTCGGTTACGGAATCGTGCTCATGTTGTGCCTGAAGTATGCTGGCGTGATGGGATTGAGTACGGTAAAAATGAAAGATTGAATAATCTTTCTCCGTATGTATTGTCACCGGGCAACCGGGCTGGATTACAGAAATCCTAAAACAGTGAAAAAATGCTCGAGGGCACGGGGCACGAATACGATGGTGAACAGGATACCGGCAACGGCTCCCGCGATATGCGCTTCGTGATTTATGATACCGCTCTGCCGCTTGCCCTCGTACATACTGTAAGCCAGGAACAGGAATCCGAAGATGATTGCCGGAATTCCGATTGGGATGAAAAACAGGTAGATGCTCTCGAACGGATAGAACAGGATAAATGAAAACAGTACGCCGATGACTGCCCCCGAGGCCCCGAGGCTCGCGTAATTCGGGTTATTACGGTGCCGGAACAGGGTCGGGATTCCCGACAGGATGAGGCAGAAGAAGTAGAGCCCAATGAACAACGGTCCGCCGATCGTCTGCTCAACCACGGGCCCGAAAAAGAACAGGGTGATCATGTTGAACAGCAGGTGCATCAGGTCGCCGTGCAGAAATCCGCTGGTGATAAGCTGGTACCACTTGTTCTGCCGGAAGGTGTAGTAGGGACGGAGCATGCCGTCTTCCTGAAATCCGGGCATGGCAGTCCAGGCCAGCACCGTGGTCGCTGCCGTAATAATGATGAAGATAATGGTAATGGAAAACATGGGCGGGAAGTTACGCCAAATCTTTTCAAAAATGCATGTGGATATGCAATCAGCTCTGATTTCTGTGTTACAGATGAGAATACAGATGCATTGGAGGTAACAAATGTCGGAATCCGGTTTTCGGCTTGCCTTTCAGGTTACCCCTTCTTTTTAGACCTGCCGTGACCAGGAAAACCGGATCAGTAGTTATATCCCTTCATCTCCTCTGCGGTGAAAGTGACTCCCAACCCCAGCACTAAGCGGTTCACAAAATTGAAATAGGCGATCACCTGAACGGCATCAAGAATAGCCCGGTCTTCAAGTCCGGCCCCTTTCAAATCAGTTATACATCCGGAATAGTCTGTATTCTGGTTGAGGGTCAGCTTTTCGGCCAGATCGCACATGAGCCGGTCGGATTCAGACAAATCCAAAACCTGTCGGTTTGAGATCAGCAACCGGGTTTTCTCCTCATCCTTCCAGTAGGCAAGCAGTGCCTGTTCATGATGGTTAATACAGTACTCACACCGGTTTGTCGCCGAAACTACCACTCCGATCATCTCTCGCTGGTACCTTTTTAAAGGCGATTTTCCGAACATTACCGCCATATACAGGTCCATGTGCGCTGCGAGGGCATCCGGGTTCAGGCTTTGGATTTTGTGGATTTCAGCAATTTTACCGCGTGTTTTCAGAAGATTTTCATAAATATTCTTCAGTTGTCCCCCGGCAGATTCCGGATCTATCGTTTTTATATATGGCATCGTTCTCCCGGGTCCCTGGTTAATGTCAGATCAGTATAATTGGTTTTGTGTCATTGGATGAAAGCTCAAAAAACGGGTACATCAGTATATAGACAGCGGATTATCATCATCGGGCACATCCGTTTACCTGCATTAAAAAGGGTATCCGGCACGAACAGAACATACCGCAACGTACTGTGCTCATAATGTGATATGATACTTAAATGATCGTTCAAAAATCCCGGGCCGGGCGAGTTTTTTACTCTTTTGTTACAGAATACATGTAATCTGCAAAGCTGCGATGCTGCGAATTTGCGAGTCTGCGAATTTGCGAGTCTGCGATGCTGCGATGCTGCGATGCTGCGATGCTTATGCGATATTATAGATTATAGCGTATCATAAGTTTGCTGAATATTGACTCATTTTTCCGGATAAATGTTCATTTATAAAAACCGGTTAGCGGGTGTGCCTGCGAACAATCCGGCCGGGGATGGTTCCGTTCATTGTTGACCCGTAAAATCAGTTTTTCCGAATTATGTGAATGCGTAACTTAGACCGCGTAAAGTAACCAAATCCGGAACAGTCCGAAAATACAACCGATTTATATACACTGTGCAGCGGATATACGTTTAAACAGTCACGTAAGCAGAAATCAGCCAAACTGATTAATACATATAAGCCGAAGTAGCTCAGCTGGTAGAGCAGCTCACTCGTAATGAGCAGGTCGGCGGTTCGAGTCCGCTCTTCGGCTCTTCTATAAGCCAATGATTAGTATAAATTTATAACTATTCATTGGCTTTTTTGCATTAAGATTGACACTTAAAAAATATGGGGACGTAACAGGGACGTAATAAGTGGTTCGTGTCCGGTCAATGTTCGGATAAGGCAGTTGAGGGGGTATCAGTCATCGATATATGCCAGCTTGGCGGCCACTGGTGCCGCGGTACGCTGCGCAGCCCGGAGCACTTTACGTTCGGCGGTTTTAATATATTAATAGTTTAATAATCTGTTATTATTGGCTTTATAAGCCACTTATTTACGCAATCACATTTTAAATACATTTTATCGGTTGGTAAATGACAGCTTTCTAAAAAAAAATACGCATAAACAAACAGTGTACTTCAATCCCAAACCGATATATGAGCAGTACAGCATCGTCTGATATCAAAACAAGCAACCAATAACAACAAAATGGTGACATAATGAGAAACATGAATGCAGTATGTATCAAAAGGATCAGGATTTATGCGTTCAGTGTGTTGATTCTCTTGCTAATGATGGCTGGGTGCGACAACGTTACTTCACCCGATACTTCAACGAATGTTCATAAAACAGAACAAAGCTTTGAAACGGCAGATGCTCTGTACACCATCTCCGAAGGTGTACAGGGTGGCACTGTAGGCTTCTATTTCCTTCCCCCGATGGTCAAAAGCCCCGACTACAGGGGCGTCTTTGACGGATCACTCTCCCCTGTCGTCGAAATCTGCAAGACCACAGCCTGCAGTGACATCCACGCGAGGTACTCCATGACTGAAGGCACCGGATCGGAGGTGGTGCGTCTGGAGGAAGAGGATGAACACTACATCGTCAACTGGCATACCGGTGAGACGGGAGCCGTCGCCGGGCAGACATATCGCATTCGCGTGAGTGTCGCGGGTACGGTGCTGGGCTATGAGAACGTGACCGTGGTCAGTACGGGCAGGGAGGCCATCGCGGATCGATCTGACGGCTCGATCGCATTGGTCGCCAACCAAACGCTGCCGATCAAATTCCGCATCGAAGAGGGAACCTTGTTCGTCGTCGGTTCCGATGGCGGTACGTTCAACTCCAACGATGGCGCCGTGACGATTGAGGTGCCTGAGGGAGCCGTAGTGGGTGAAATCGGCATCATCGTTACACCCATCATAGTGGACTTCAACAATCCGAATGTGATTCCGGGCACCGCATTCAATTTTAGACCAAGCCCTTACTCCTTCAACCACCCGGTGATACTCACTATAGTCTACGATCCTGCCAATCTTCCTGACGGCAGCACGGAAAGCTTGCTCCGAATTCTAAAACTGGTTGATGGAGAATGGGTCGCCGTTGTGGGGGGCTCTGTCGACGCGACCAACAACCGTGTGAGTGCGCCGATCGACGGCTTCAGCAGCTACGGAGTGGGTTCCGAGCCCGATCCCTGTGAGGGAGTCACGTGCCCGAATGACAAAATTTGCTATCAGGGAACCTGCTTCACGGGGTGCCCGGATGGTGAGGTATTGGATGAGGAGAACAACCGCTGCATTACGGCGGCATGCGTT
>JBLRWO010000009.1:0-106554 GCA_047921215.1 Cyclonatronaceae bacterium
CGAGAAACCGCACGGTTCAGCTCATTCTTGAGGAGCCCGGTTCACCCTATCTGAATCCTGCGAGGGGCGATTCAGTCACCACCTTTGAGACGATGGTAACAGCCGCGTTCCATAAAGCGGTTGAGGAACTGGAAGACCGGTACGGGGATCCGGGGCCCGGTTGGCTTTGGGGCAGCCATCAGGGCGCGGTGGTGAATCACCTTGCAAACATTCCCGGTTTTGGCCGGAAGGTGTTCACCGGGGGCGGTGCCGAATCGGTGAATGCCACACGCAATACAAACGGGCCATCCTGGCGCATGATCGTTTCCATGGAAGATGATCTTGAAGCCTATGGCATCTACCCCGGCGGACAAAGCGGAAATCCCGGATCGTTCCGGTACGACAATTTCATCGACGACTGGGGCGCCGGCCGTTACTATCCTCTCCGGCTCTACCAGACCGAAGAAGAGGCAAGAGCTGAATCAGCCTACACAATCATTATCCGGTAATCTTATGGCATTCCTTGTAATCCTCATCGCAACCCTGCTCATTCAGTTTGTACTGCCGTGGTGGTGCATCGTTTTCCCCGGATTTTTTGTCGGGATCATAATGGCCGGTTCCGGCAGGGAGGCCTTTTTTTCCGGTTTCCTCGCCGTATCGCTTATCTGGTGGATATATACCATCCTGTTGAGTACCCTGAACAACGGAATTCTGCTCGACAGGCTGGCCGTGCTTTTCCCGGTTCCGGGATGGGGCATCATCCTGATCGGGGGGCTTATCGGTGGAATCGTGACCGGACTGGCCACACTTACCGGTTTTTATATCCGCAGGGCTGCTATTTAGAGCATCCGCAGTGGTATTTCCGCCACTCCTGTTAATCTTGTTTCCGTTTGTTGTTAGTACTCAGATTTGGTTCGTGATCATCTTACCAGTATACCCGTGACTGCGGGTCAGGGTGCTGCCGGGATGTTCGGTGTTTTTCCGGAATATGTTGACAGGGTACTGCCTCACGATAACAGGCCGATCTTCGGGACGATCTTCCTGTAACATTGCCCTGAATTTGCTATTTTAAGCCCGTCTTCCTGAACAAAAAATAATTGCACCTGATCCGACATTCATGCACAACGTAGTGGTTATCCCGGGCGACGGGATCGGTAAAGAGATAACAAAATCCGTACAGCAGATTATTGATGCCTCGGGTGTACCCATTAACTGGATAGAAGCCATTGCCGGGCTGCAGGCCTGGGAAGAAACCGGTAACCAGATTCCCGAAGAGACCGTAGACCTGATCCGCACCCACCGGGTTGCCCTCAAGGGGCCGCTCACAACACCGGTGGGTGAAGGCTTCAAATCGGCCAACGTGATGCTGCGGCAGCTGTTCAATCTCTACAGCAATATCCGTCCGGCACGGTCACTGCCCGGCATACAGTCGCCGTTCAAAGACATCGACCTGATCACCTTCCGCGAAAATACCGAGGGGTTGTATATAGGCCGCGAACGCTGGGCTGTTGAGAATCAGGAAGCCGAACTGACCGGGGTGATTACCCGCAAGGGCAGCGAACGTGTTATCAGAGCTGCATTCGAATTTGCCCGCAAGCAGCACCGCAAGAAAGTGGCGCTTGCCCACAAAGCCAACATCCTGAAAATTTCAACCGGCCTGTTCCTGCAGATTGGCAATGAGATATCGAAAGAGTACCCCGAGATTGAGTACCGCGACATCATCATCGACAACCTGGCCATGCAGATGGTGATCAACCCCTGGCAGTTCGACATCATCGTAACCACCAACCTGTTCGGCGACATCATCTCCGACCTTGCCGCCGGCCTGGTGGGTGGCCTGGGCGTAACCGGATCGGCCAACATGGGCGATGATTGTGCCATCTTCGAAGCCGTTCACGGTTCGGCGCCCGATATTGCCGGCAAGAATATCGCCAACCCCACGGCGCTGCTTCTTTCCGCCATTATGATGCTGAACCACATCGACGAACATGAAGCCGCGCTGCGCATACAGAAGGCCATTAACGCCACCCTCTCCGACAAGCGCGTCTGCACCCCTGACGTTGGCGGAACGGGAAACACCTCGACCTACACAGAGGCCGTCTGCGCATTCCTCCGCCGGGAGTGATTTGAAAACGTCATGCTGAGCGCAGGCCGGCGCTATGTCCTGAGCGCAGGCTGAGCGAAGCGAAAGCCGAAGTCGAAGGGCGATGCGCCGGGCGAAGTCGAAGCACGTGGGGATTTTTTAAAAGCCCCCAGCCCCCTCAAAAACCCCGTAATCTCAACCCCTCCCCACCTTCACGACATGCGCGGCCGGCACCTCTACCGCCAGCAGGCGGCCGAGCTGATGGATCTGTACCGCCACCCGTTTATGGCCGCGCCATGAGATCCACTCCCCCTCAATGCCCTTCAGCGATCCGAAATCGATGCGGACTCGCTCCCCTTTGGCAAAGTCGATATCATCCACATCATAATGATCGGCAAAGTTGATGATGCGGTGCACGGCTTCAAGCTGGCTGGCATCAACAGTGGCCGGTTTGCCACCAAACCGCACGAAATTGACCGTGCCGGGTGTGCTCAGGATCGACTGAAAATCCTTTTCGGATGCCTTCACAAAAATATATCCGCGGAAAATGGGTTCTTCAACCCACTTTTTGCGGTCGCTCCACTGCCTTAGCTGCTTCTGCAAAGGCAGGTAGGTGATTACTCCCTTCTCTTCGAGCCGGTCGCGCAGCTTTTTCTCCGCCCTGGGTTTGGCATAGAGTGCATACCAGTTCCGGAAATCATTCACATCGGTGAAGAACAGGTCCTGTTCTTCAGTTTCTGACGTTTTCATCGATGGTTCGAATATCATTAATACGTGATACAGTCACAGCTCCGTATGGAAATTAACCACTCCGGATAGTATATAGTTTGATAAAATAGCGACTATCGTGTTAACGATGAATTTACAGGCACAATTATATGGTATTGGTTGGTTTTATGTCCGGGAAATTGGGCAAAACCGGACACAGTGAATGGTTTTCCCAGACTCACTCATCAAAAGAATAAAAGCCAATGGTAAACTCAGGGGGGATCATCCTATTCAAGTATAATCTGACAGTTACTGTATACACCAACTACCTCTTCAGATCTAACCCTGCGCATATGATTTCATTGTTGGTTGGCATCCGCCATTGAACAGATCGAATTGATTTGATCCTGAAACGGTCAGATTTAAAATGGCTAACAACATAGGATCTATCTGACACTGAATCATATCCGAATAAAATATGGTCTGTCAAAAACATATAAAAGATGCTCAACGAAAGTGAATCAAACTGAATGATTGGATACTTGAGGTTAGTGTCATGTCTGTCAAGTGCGGGCGACAACATACCGAGTTGGTTTGCACCATCAACACTACACAAGGGAGCCCTTATTATTACAGACCGGAAACACTAAAAAAAACTATCGGTGTGTAGTGTTTCTTTATTGGAGCGTATGAAATTCTATGAGCTATTTTCGAACCCCGAACTCTCAGACTCTATGGAGCTAAATGCTTACCAATTGGGGCTCTTTGGCGTTAAACCGGCACTAATGAATTTCTACGTCAATCCTTTCCCAATTTTGAACTTCTTCAGTTGAGTTTAAAAGAATTCAGTTAGTAAACTATCAATATTTATATCTAATATTTCATCAAATCCAACAAATGATCTTATTACATTCTCATTAGCGATACCAGCACGTACAAATTCGTCTCCATGACCAACCAAGTCATACTCCCTTTGAATTAAAATAAAAATAGGTGTGGCTTGTATTGGGAAGTATTTATAGGTGTAATATTTCTCAAACAGTGTGTTTGAGTATGAACCCCCTGCAATGATTTCATTTACATAGCTGAGAGAGCCTATATATGGTAATGTATCATATATATCGCTTAGCGATATAACTAGAAATCTTATACCTATTCCATGATGTATCAATACTTCTCGCGACTCTACAACAATTTTTTCTATTTTATTTAAAACTTTATGATTAATTGAAATAGAACAGTTAGTATCCATTATATATGTTAATATTATTTCACTTTTCTTATCATGATTTAATATATAATAATTAATTTCTGTTGACTTCTTTAATAAGTTATCAAAATACACACCCTTACTTGTGTACTTATATAATAATGGCACTGAAAAGAAAATGAAGAATACTAACATTAATAATGCAATATTTTTAATTATTTTTAACATTTACGGTAAAAAAGTTTAATTCGTAATTATCAGGGTAATTTTTAGTTAGTATTATATTATCATTAGTCGATTTAATTTCTGGTAACTGGTATGAAATGTAGAATATTTCATTTTCCAGGCAATATATATAAGAGAGAATAGTATCTTCTACTAACTTACCTGATTCTGAAATTTGATACTGAATTACAATAAAGCGATCATTCAAAATGTTAGCGCTTTTATATAGATGGACCAAACTGTCAAATTGTGACCCCAAAAAGACCGGCGTATTATTTTCCATTTTAAAACCAGTTGACTTTATTCCATCAAGGTATAGAACTTTAAGCGTGTTATTTGATATATCATAAACCTCTACGATTGGTGTACCAAAACTGTATGTATTAACTACTATTGATTTGCTTTCAACACATAATACCTTACCAAATGATAACTGTGCTGATAATGATACGTTATCGTGTGAATATCTTTCTCCAAATCTATTTATAATGTTGTATTTGTCATCCAACACGTATATAATATTATTTTGTAACTCACCATTGTAAACCACGTAACCAGATTTCAAAATACCTAGATCAGATACTTTGCAATAGAAATCCGGCAATATGTCTGGCCTAACGTCATTTATATGAGTACCATCCAGATGATGATAAGTAAAACCGTTTACCCTATCAGCCACTATCAATGTGTCACCAAGTATTTGTATGCTAGTGGGTGAAACTATCTCACCAGGGCCACGTCCACTTCTCGTGATAACAGAACTTTTCCTAGTATCTAAATTAATTTTATGTACTTTTACTGACCTTTGATCTAAAACAAAAATTAATGAGTCTGAAATTAAAATTTCTGAAATGTCTGATATGTAATAGTCAGAGAAATCAATTGATCTATCGCTAATTTTAACTATAGAAACTGTAAAGTGGTCTTCAAAAATATTTATATCATTAAAATCAGACTTTACGAGAACCTCATCATAAACACTAAAATAAAAACCCAAGTCCGGATGAAAATCCGAGCTCGGTTTTTTTCCTTTGCAGCTTATACCTAAAATTAAAATAAATGCTAGTAGTATGTATCTACAAACATTACAGCTACCAAGCATTACATTTTCCCTCTGAATTAGCAGTACAGGTGCTAGCAAATGTTGCGACAACGCACGTCCCATTTATCCCTGTACAAACCCTTCTTTCACAATCTGCTTCACAGCTTCCTGGGTCAGTACTGTAACTTACATTTGTACCAGCAAGAAGCCCAGCAAATGCAAATGCACTTACGATCATAAATCTTTTTATTTTCATACTTTCTCCGTTTAGATTTAAAAATATTAATGTTCGGAAATGTAAAAAAAAAAAAAAAACAATCGTGCAAATATTTTTTTCCATCCACGAAGGCAGTATCACTACTTGATATGAACCATTATTTACCTCACCCACCCCCATACCCGTAACTGCGTAAAAACGTGTCATTATCCCGCCACTTTTCGCGCACCTTCACGTGCAGCGACAGAAAGATCTTCCGGTCCAGAAACTCCTCGATACTGCCACGGGCCGCGGTTCCCAGCTTTTTGAGGGCCAGCCCGCCCTTGCCGATAATCATCCCCTTCTGGGAGTTGCGGTTTACCACGATCTCGGCATCGATACGCGTCAGGTCTTCGTCGTCACTGAAATCCACAATGTTGACCGCGCAGGAATACGGGATCTCCTGCCGGTACTGCAGGAAGAGCTGCTCCCGTATCAGCTCCGACACGAAAAAGCGCTCGGGCGCCTCGCTGAGCTGGTCTTTCGGGTAGAATGGCGGGCCCGGAGGCAGAAGGGTCTTCACCGTTTCTAGCAGCCCGGCCGTGCCCTCGCCTGTCAGTGCCGACACCACCTCAACGGCCGTGTATTTTCTGCCGGCCTGAAGCCCTGCCACAATCGCACCGGCCTGCTCGCTGCTTACCAGGTCGGTTTTGTTCAGCACCAGCAATACCGGTTTGCTGATGCGGTCGAGCAGCTCGTTCTCGGCATCGTAGAGCTCCGGATCTGCCGCATCCACCACATGCAGTACGATGTCGGCATCGGAGCGGGCCCGCTCCACGAAGCCCATCATGGCCTCCTGAAGCTTGTATTTCGGGCTGATCACCCCTGGCGTGTCCATGAGGATGATCTGGGTGTCGTCATCGCTGTAGATGCCCATAATGCGGTGCCGCGTGGTCTGCGGCTTGTGGGTGGCGATCGACAGCTTGATGCCCATCACCCGGTTCAACAGGGTCGACTTGCCGGCATTCGGCTTCCCGATGATGGCGATGTATCCCGATTTATGCTGCTTTTGATCGATTTCTGACATAGTTTTTTTATCTGGCTGTATCAACAGTACACGGACATTAACGGCAAATTACACATGGTTCAGCTGCCTGCCAAACTCATCACAACCTGGCTGCCTCAGGTTTCACTTGTTTGCCGCACCCGTGTTTCACTTCCCTATCTCATCCGGTATCACTTAACGGACTCACCTGTGTTTCATTTCCCGGCGGCACCCGGATGGTCGTGAATGATCGCCGCCATCCGCTCCACACTGTTGGCCAGCCCGTTGAACAGGGCATCACACATCAGGGCGTGGCCGATGCTGATATCGTTAAGATAGGGCACTTCATCGAGCAGTTGGCGGATGTTGCCAAAGTCGAGTCCGTGTCCGGCGTTTACTTTCAGCCCCAGGCTGTGCGCGTATCCGGCCGCAGCCCGCAGCCGCTTCAGCTCGGTCTTTTTCTGTAAATCATCCGCGTTGGCGTAGGTTCCTGTATGCAGTTCGATGGCCTCTGCGTCGAGCCGGTGGGTGAGCTCAATATCCTCCGGGTTCGGATCCACAAACAGGCTCATCAGGATACCCGCCTTCTTGAAGCGTGGCACCACCCTGCGGTTGTAGTTATCGAATACGCTGCGCATGAGCAGCCCTCCTTCAGTTGTAAGCTCTTCCCGGCTTTCAGGCACCAGCGTTACCAGATGGGGTGCCAGCTGTATGCTGATATCCATCATTTCAGGGGTGGCAGCCATCTCGAAATCAAGCAGGCCTTTTACACTCTTTTTCAACCGGTGTACATCTTCATCCCTGATGTGCCGGCGGTCTTCTCTGAGGTGAAATACGATACCTTTGGCTCCCGCTTCCTCGCAGATGCGGGCGGCCTCAACCGGATCGGGACGGCCTTCCCCCCTGGCGTTCCGGAGGGTGGCTACATGATCAATATTGACTAATAGTTGCATGGCTAATTGATTGCCTTTTTGTTGTTTTTTCCGATGTTTCCCTGAGTAAAATCATCATTTCAGTAATTGATCCGGCAACAGCAGCTGTATAACCGGCTTTTGAATCATCACATCACCCGCCGGGCCATGATAAAGCGCTGGTTCCAGTAGGCTTCATTCAGGTGCGATATCATGACTCCCTGCGAGGTGGATGCGTGCATGAACCTGCCCTCCCTGAGCAGGATGCCCACATGACGGGTGTTGCGGCCGGTCTGAAAGAACACCAGGTCGCCTATCCGGAGCCGGTTGGAGTCCACCTTTGTACCGAAATTCAGCTGCTGAGCGGTGGTCCGGGGCAGATTGATGTTGAACTGGTCGCGGTACACCAGCATGATAAACGCCGAACAGTCAACGCCCGACCTGGTCTGCCCGCCCAGCCGGTATGGCGTACCCTTCCACTCGTCAAATGACCGGAGCAGCCGCTGCTCGAGCTCACGCGGCGATGGACCCCGTGTGGCAGGTTCCGTAGTCGCGCACGACTGAAGGGCCAATCCGGCAGCCAACAGCAGAACCAATAAACGAAAATATATGCTAATTGCCGGTCGTAAACGCATTGGAAAAGCCGGATACGGGTAAACGGTTAATGACTTCAACAACAGGACTGGGGTTCGACATGATATAATAATGCAGGCCCTGTACGCCGGCATCCAGCAGTTCACTGCACTGCTTTGTGCACCATTCGATCCCGATCTCCCTGGCCCGGTCGGGGCTCGATGAAATTTCATCCGAGAGCGGTATGGGGATGTTCAGGTGGAAAATCTTCGGCAGCAAGGTGAGGTGACTGGCTTTGGTGATCACCTTGAGACCGGGTATGATGGGAACCGTGATGCCGACCTCCCTGCATTTGCGTTCAAAGTCGAAAAAGTACTGATTGTCGAAAAACATCTGGGTTACGATGTAGTCGGCACCGGCCTCCACCTTCTCCTTCAGCCGCATCAGGTCCCAGTTCATGTTGGGCGCCTCAATATGCTTCTCGGGATATCCACCAACGCCGATACAAAAATCGGTTTTGGTAGCTTCAAGCATGTTTTCCAGGTACACGCCCTTGTTCATCCGGCCGATCTGACGAACCAGGTCGACCGCGTATTCGTTGGTCTCCCTGTTCTTGTGATGCGGCTTGGCGGAACCGGGATCGTCGCCGCGAATGGCCAGTATATTCTGTATGCCCAGGTAGTTCAGCTCGATCAGCGCATCTTCGGTTTCCTCACGGGTAAAACCCTTGCAGATGATGTGGGGAACCGGCTCCACGTTATACCGGTGCTTGATGGCCGCGCACAGGCCTATTGTACCGGGACGCTTCCGTTTGATGTGCCGCTTCATACTGCCATCGCCGAGTTCCTCATAGTAAGCCTCCGCCGCGTGGGAAGTCACATCAATGAAGGGCGGATTGAACTGCATCACCTGGTCGAGCGCTTCGAACACGGTCTGTATCGATCCGCCCCGTTTCGGGGGGATGATCTCAAAGGAGATCAGAGGTTCTTTGGCCTTATCGTATAAATCTACAACCTTCATGTATATGGAATTCGGTTTTCAGCAACGGTTAAGCGTGTATCAAGGTAAAAATAATTCTTTTAACTCCGGTTCGGGAACGCGGCACTGATCACTGCGGCCGAACCACCGGTAGCGATTCTCTGCAATATAGCGGTATACCGCATCTCTTAGAAATCGCGGTATTATTATGAAACCGTACAACAGCGGCCAGGCTCCGGTCATTCGCCGGGCGATTTTCAGGGCCGCATCCGACCGAGTGTAAAAGGCATCACCCTCGTCAAGGATGAACGTATCGAAAACGTCTTCGTTCATGTTGTGCCGCCGCAGGAAGGCCGAACCCGTTTCCGACTGCAGGGCGGCAAAACGGAACATCCTTTTTTTGTCGCGGTCAATGATGAAATTGACCCCGGCGTTACACAGATTGCACACGCCGTCAAAAAAAATGACCGGGTGTTTTAGCGGGTGATTAATTCGGTGTTTTGCCGGAGGTGTTTTATCACTCATAGTACAGGGAGAACATCATACATGCCATGCCGCATTCCCTGTCAATCGGCAGGTTTCCATTTTTTGATCCCTTCGCGGACCACTTCGCCGACCCTCTCCCACGAAATGCGTTCCTGGGCCATGGTGTCGCGGTAGCGAATGGTTACGGTCTGGTCTTCCAGGCCGTCGAAATCGACCGTAATACAGAACGGTGTACCCGCCTCATCAAGACGACGGTAACGCTTGCCGATCGAGCCCTTTTCATCGTACTGAACCTTGTAGTCTTCGGTCAGGTCGTTCTGAATTTTCCGGGCCACTTCGATAAGTTCCGGCTTTTTGATGAGCGGAAATATACCTGCGGTGATCGGGGCCAGTTTCGGGTGCATTTTGAGCACCACCCGGGTTTCGGTTGAACCATCTTTCTCGCCGGCAACTTCCTCTTCGCGGTAGGCATCGCTGAGAACCATGAGTGTACAGCGGTCAAGGCCGATGGAGGTTTCGATTACATAGGGTACAAAACGCTCCTGGGTCTGCGGATCGAAATACTCTAGTTTCTTGCCCGAAAACTCCTGGTGCTGGGTCAGGTCGAAATCGGTACGGTTGTGGATGCCCTCAACCTCCTGCCAGCCGATGGGGAAATGGTACTGAATGTCGGTTGCCGATTTGGCATAGTGGGCAAGCTTGTCGACCGGATGGTCGGCAAAGCGCAGATTTTTTTCGCGGATTCCAATGCTTTTGTGCCAGGCCATGCGTTCATTCATCCAGTTGTTGTACTCGCCGTCGTCGGTGCCCGGTTTCACGAAATACTGCATTTCCATCTGCTCGAATTCGCGCATACGGAACACAAACTGGCGGGCAACCACCTCATTGCGAAACGCTTTGCCGATCTGAGCAATGCCGAACGGGAGCTGGGTGCGCGAGGTGTTCATCACATTGTTGAAATTCACAAAGATGCCCTGTGCGGTCTCCGGACGCAGATACACCGTATCATCCTCGCCCGAGGCCGTGGCCCCGAACTGTGTTTTGAACATGAGGTTGAACTGCCGTACCTCGGTCCAGTCGAATGCACCCGAATCGGGACCTTTTATCTGCTCCTGCATGATGATGTCGTACAGGTCGGCGGTCAGGCTTTTGCGTGTACCGGTGGTGTCGAGCAGGTGCTGCACTTCGTCTGCCCGGGTATCATCGCCGTTGGTGCGCAGTTTGCGGATGTGATCTTCGATCAGGATGTCTGCACGGTAGCGCCGTTTCGACTGCTTATCGTCGATCATCGGATCATTGAAACTGTCGACATGGCCGCTGGCTTTCCATACCTTCGGATGCATCAGAATGGCCGCATCGATGCCTACAATATTCTCATGCTTTTGGGTCATGGCCGACCACCACGCCGAATTCAGTTTCCGCTTGAGTTCAGCCCCGAGCGGTCCGTAATCATACACGGCACCCAGGCCGCCATAGATTTCGGATGACTGGAATATGAATCCCCTTGCTTTAGAGAGTGATACGATTTTGTCGAGGCCGGAAAGTTCTGCCATTATCGGTTTAAGCTTTTATTTCAGTTGAATTGTTTCGAGGGGCAAATATAGGCATAAGCGGCCTGTAATAACAGATTTTCATTATTATGTACCATCTCCCAATCCCGGACGCCTGTTTGTGATCTCTGCGTTTGATTTCTTTGTATAGTATTCAACTCCAATAGATTATCAGAAATATGGTTCTGCAGTCAGAACAGAAACCGAAATCGTATGAATTTCATGTCCGCCGACAATTTTAAAATATGTAAACCGCTATGTCACTTAACTAAACTCTCGTTATATTGTAATCTTGATGGCAACTGAAGAAAAGCGACGATCAAGAGATTATGTCACCCTTTATGAATCGGTACTAACAGTTTTTTCAGCTGCCCCACAGCAATCTACAGATTATTTTCATCAGCCAGGCTCACTTAATAACATCATCTGCATGTCAAAAAAATCAGGCGTATTAACAACTGCTGTTAGTCTCATCACTGTTCTCCTTTTACTCCCGGGTTGCGCCGCAAACCGTCTCAACATGGAGGAATTTCAGCAGGCCAAAACCGAGGTCATTCAGGGCGACTATAATGAGGTTTTTACAACTACCGTTGCCACACTGCGTGAGAAGGGTTTTCATGTAAATACCATCGACAGAATGCAGGGTTTAGTCAGCGCAACCTTCCGTTTTGCACCAAACCGCGAGCTCGATGGTGCATTTTTTGAAGGATACCGGCAAAGATTCGCCCTGGCCATGCGGGCTGATGCAGTAGTGAAGCCTGTTGATGAGAACAGTACCTTCGTCGATATAACCTTTACAGAGGAACTCCCGCCGTCAGCCTCCACTTACACCCTGCGGCCCGAAGATCTTACCTACCGGCAGGTCAGAACAGGACAGCAATACGAGGTGTTTTTCAGCCATGTAAAAAACATGCTCGAGAACAACGGACCATAATCCTGTAACCGGGTTTTCGGTGAACCTATACTGCTTACAGCACATTCTGCAGGTTCGCAGGCTGTTTTTAAATCACACGATAACCGGATGTATCAGAGATCATGAACATTTGACCAAATCTCAAGTATCCCGGCTGCTTAGGTACATTGATGAACGTTGCTGCCATTCGGTAGGATTTTCTTAACGTATTGTCTATTTTAAAAATAACTTCATCATAGACATCTTATATAATCAACTACTTCAGACATGTTACGACATATACTTACCATTCTTTTTTTTTCAGTTGTGATCACGGCCTGTGCCTCTTCATCACTTTCAAAGGAGGAATTGGACCGTGTTAAAAACCGGGTGATCGGCAGTCCCTATGAACTCACATACAATGCCGCAGTGGAAACCGTGAGGAGTCAGCAGTTTACTATTTCCGTCAATGACCGTGCTGAAGGCAGAATTGAAGGCCATCACGAATTCTCCAGAGATATTGAGCGTCGGGGCGAGTACTTTATCGGCTATGACCCGCGTGCGGCTACTGCTCTTTATGTTGAGGCTACAGTAGTCCGGGTTGATGACAACAACACACGGATTGAGTTCAACCTCATCGAAGAAGTTCCAAACCGGTCGGGTTCATCGTATCAGGCCCAGCAAAATGAACACATTAAAAGGCCTGTCAGGGAACCCGAATTCTATAACACCCTTTTCCAGGATCTGCAGTTACGGCTAAACTGACCACTATAAATAATCAGTAACCTGTCTCTATCAATTTTTCCACTATGCAAACCTTTAACGTCGGGATACTCGGAGCAACCGGAGCTGTAGGCCAAAAATTTATCAGGCTGCTGCAGAACCATCCGTGGTTCAGAATAGCTGCCCTGGGTGCATCCGAACGATCTGCGGGCAAACCTTACCGTGAAGCCGCCAACTGGATTGAAAGTCTCGAAATACCCGACGAAATCGGAAAGATGACCGTTACTGAATGTAAACCCGCGGCTATGGGCGGAGTTGATTTTGTTTTTTCCGGGCTGGACGCCTCCGTTGCCACTGAAATAGAACAGTCGTTTGCCGAAGCCGGTATCCCGGTCATCTCAAATGCCAAAAATTTCCGTACCCACCCCGATGTTCCCCTGCTGGTACCGGAAGTGAACCCCGATCATATTGAACTGATCCGGAGGCAGACCTTCAGCACCAATGCAACGGGATTCATTGTAACCAATCCCAATTGCGTTTGTGTACCGCTGGTTATGGCACTGCGGCCCCTATATGACCGTTTTGGCATTGATTCTGTTATTATGACCTCGATGCAGTCCATTTCAGGTGCCGGATATCCCGGTGTTGCCAGCCTTGATATATTGGGAAATGTGGTACCCTTTATCGGCGGCGAAGAAGAAAAAATTATGAGTGAGCCCATGAAACTGCTGGGCTCAAAACAGGCCGACGGTTCTGTAAAACATGCGGATTTTCCCATACAGGCAACAGCGGTCAGGGTACCTGTAATTGATGGACATCTGCTGTCGGTGGCTGTGAAATTTTCGGAGAGGCCTGCGAAGTTCAGCGACGTAAAAGAGGCCATTCTGACATGGAAAAACCCTCTTGCAGCTATGAATTTACCCTTTTCACCGGAATTTGCGCTTAAACTATATGATGATCCCAGGTTCCCGCAGCCCGGCCGGCATGCAGCCGCCGGTAACGGGATGCAGGTGAGTGTCGGGCGGCTACGTGAAGGGAATGTGTTCGATGTCTCATTCATGGCACTCGGCCACAACACCATCCGCGGTGCAGCCGGTGGTGCCATCCTGAACGCCGAACTCCTGGTCAACGAAGGCTACCTCTGATCCACATTCTAAAACCCCGGAAAACGCACCGCACACCCCAACCCCCGCACTTTTACCTGTACACTGCATCCAACGTCCTGCATCCATCATCCTGCTTCCTGCATCCTTCATCATTCATGCTGCATCCATCATTCTGGATCCATCATCCTGCTTCCTGCATCCTGCATTCTGCATTCTACGTCCAATATCCAATATCCAACATCCTTCGTCTGATTTCTGATGTCTCAGATCTCAAATCCCGGATATCCCGCCTCACAGTTCATCCCCGAAAGACGAGTCCAGCATCCTGAGTCTCAGCTCCGACAACTGCATGTTTGCAGCTGATACCAGGTCGGCAGCCGCATCTCTGTCCTTTTTTCGGATTTTCACGGTCCAGTCCCTTCCATCCCTGCCCGGAAGATCTTCAATAGCCTTTATCTGACGTGCGGCCAGGGTTAGCTTCGTGAAAAACCATCCCTTTTTCAGCTCCAGAGACAGGACCATCTCAAGGGGTACCTCAACGGTTTCAATGGCTGTGTGGTAGAGTCCCATAATCGCATCTTTCTTTTCGAATTCGATGACCAGCCTGTTTCTGTAGAAGGTAATCTGGCCAATATGTTCCATCAGGCCGGTGCCATTGTCGGTGTTTTTAAAGGGAACGGATATCTGGTTAACCATGAGAAACTCAATTTTTGATGTCATATCCGGAAATCAGCCCGGCTGATCCGGATCTTTTAAAACTCGATCCAAAACATTCTTCCCGCGAAACCTGTCACGCAGAATTCTTTAAAAATAATTCGTTTTTAAAGACTTTTTTCATGAAAATGGGGTTATGCTACAAAAAGAACTGTCAGTGTTCCGGAACGGTCCGGTTTTCATTCCTGCCGTTAACCGGCTAAACGATGAATCATGTTAGTTACCCCTGAATTACTTACCAAAATCGGCCCTCTCGAGCTGAAAGCCCGGCAAATTGTTGAAGGTTTCATATCCGGACTGCACAAAAGCCCGTATTACGGTTTCAGTGTGGAATTTGCTGAACACCGACCCTATAATGCCGGCGACGAGCTCAAGCACATAGACTGGAAAGCCTACGGGAAATCGGAACGGTATTACGTTAAGCAGTACGAAGAGGAGACCAATCTGAGGTGCTACATCCTTTTCGACATCAGCAGCTCGATGAATTTCAGGTTCGCCGGCCCATGGTCAAAGCGCAAGTTCGGAGCCCACTTTGCTGCAGCCTTAATCTATCTGATGCACCGGCAAAGGGATGCCTGCAGCCTGATCACATTCGACCAGGAAGCAAGCCCCATAATCCGCGCAAAATCTTCCTACTCACACATCCGGCATTTATTCGGGCTGCTTGAACCCCTCGCAAACGATGATCCGGATGCCGGTGAAGGCCGGCGAACTGCATCCTCCAGCATCATCCATGAACTGGCCGAGCAGATTAACCGCCGTAGCCTGGTAATTATTATAAGCGATCTGTTTCAGAATACCGACCGCCACGACGAACTTATCTCATCCCTCAAGCATCTGCGCCACCGGCACCATGAGGTGATTCTGTTTCACATGCTTGAAAAGAAAACTGAGGTTGATCTTGATTTTCCTGACAAACGGTTCATTTTCCATGATCTGGAAACCGGCGAAGAGATCGATGTGATCCCATCCCAGATCAAAAACGATTACAAAAAGAAGATGGCCGAGTATACCCACCGTTTCAGACTTGCCTGCAGTGAAGCCCATATCGATTATGAGGAAATTGATACCACCGGCTCTTTTGATCTTGGGCTGCTTTCCTACCTGAACAAACGACGAAGACTGGGCTGACCATAAATCGGGTGATTAAAATTCGGGTGTTTAAAACCGGAATGACAGTTGTTTGCCGGTTTTGAGCTCCGGTTCATCCAGATCCAGATTCGACAGTGTAATGCCAAGTAGCCTTACCGGTCTTAAACCGGCCTCGGTCGAATCGATCAGCGAAGTTGCACAAAGACCGATTTGCTCCGGTTCATCGGTGTAGCGGTCGAGGGTAACGGATCGGGTAACCGTTTCAAAATCGTGATATTTCACCTTCAGGGTTACGGTTCTGCCCTTCGCTCCGGCTTTACTGGTTCTGCGGGCCACTTCCGTGGCAAGTTCTTTCAGATACTTTTTCATCCAGTCTGTGTCAATAACATCGCGGTCGAATGTGTTCTCGGCACCAACCGATTTCCTGATCCGGTCGGGCTTTACAGCTCTTTCATCGATTCCCCTCGAAATCTTGTAGTAAAAGATCCCCGCTTTACCGAAGTGCCTGATCAGGTCGGGTTCCGACCAGGTTTTCAGATCGGCACCATTGTGGATGCCCAGTTCTTTCATCTTTTTTTCGGTTGCCTGTCCAATTCCAAAAAATTTCCCGACGGGCAGCTGTCCGATAAATGCTTCTGCTTCTTCAGGTGTGATAACAGCCAGGCCGTCCGGCTTGTTCAGGTCGGAGGCAATTTTGGCCAGAAATTTGTTGGAAGCTACCCCGGCCGAGGCGGTAAGCGATGTGCTCTCCCTAATCTTTTGCCGGATCTCAATGGCTATGCGCGTGGCTTTTACGATGTCCTTCTTGTTTTCAGTCACATCCAGAAAGGCCTCGTCCAGCGACAGCGGTTCCACCAGGTCGGTGTATTCGAAAAAGATTTCACGGATACTGGCCGAAACATTTTTATACACATCAAACCGTGGTTTTACAAAAATCAGCCCCGGACAACGCCTGACGGCCATGGCCGACGACATAGCCGATCGAACGCCGAATTTTCTGGCCTCATAACTGGCTGCTGCTACAACGCCCCGGCGGTCGGGCGATCCGCCTACAGCAACGGGTTTACCCCGCAGCTCCGCATGATCCCTCTGTTCCACAGAAGCATAGAAAGCATCCATATCGATGTGAATGATTTTACGCAGGGCCACTGGATGGTGTTTTACGGATTTCAAAAGGATGAAACTTTTCCGGATTTCATTGTTTCAGAACATCAGACGTTCTGAGCTTTTAGCATAAATAAGCCGGCAGCCGGTATAAAAATCAGGCACTACCTTCATCCGCATATCAAACCGGAACGATTGGAAGGCAGATAATCCTTATTTTAAGTGCTGAACATAAAACTATTACACACATCTGTACGAACCAACATGGTTATCATAATTGGTGCTGGACCTATCGGGCTCGCCTGTGCAATTGAACTGAAGAAACGAAACATCGACTCTGTTGTAATCGAAAAAGGGTGTCTGGTCAACTCCATCTTCAACTATCCGACGAATATGACCTTTTTCTCCACATCCGATAAAATCGAGATTGGCGGCATCCCCTTCATTTCCCACGGGCCCAAGCCCACACGGCGTGAAGCGCTTGAATATTACCGCCGGGTATACGAGCACTATCAGCTGGATGTAAGGGTTTACGAAGCGGTTCAGAAAATAGATCGTTCCGGCAAGGAGTTTACCGTTACAACTACAAAAGCGGTCTATGAGGCCGACAAGCTGATACTGGCAACCGGTTTTTTTGATATCCCCCACAAAATGAATGTACCTGGCGAATCCCTGCCCAAGGTAAGGCACTATTTTGATGAGCCTCATCCCTATGCCGGTTTGTCGGTTCTCGTGGTCGGTGCGGGAAATTCAGCGGTGGACGTAGCCCTGGAATGTTTCCGGTGCGGCTGCGATGTGACCATGGTTATCAGAGATGCCGAAATCCGGAAAAGTGTCAAGTACTGGGTGAGGCCCGATATAGAGAACCGCATTCGTGAAGGATCAATTCACGCTCATTTTAACTCCCGCGTGGTCGAAATAAAAGATGATGAGGTGGTACTGGCCACACCCGGGGGTGAACTGACCCTGAAAAATGATTTCGTATTCGCCATGACCGGTTACGAACCCAACTACAAACTGCTTGAAATGGCCGGGGTTCGCTTTGACGATGATGAGTTCCGTACGCCTGTTTTCGACCAGAACACACAATTGAGTAATGTGGATGACATTTACCTGGCCGGAGTGGTATGTGGGGGCTTACATACCGGGAAATGGTTCATAGAGAATTCCATCGCACATGCCAGCCGTATTGCGGATCACATAACGGGTGCAGATAAACCGGCAAATGCCGGACCCCGGAAAATAAAAATGGGGTAAGCTAACTGCATCGCACCGCTACAACCTTCTACCACTGCTACCTTCCGGTCCTGATGGAGTTCAAAGGGAGCTGGCCGTACAGCACTTACCCCAAGATTAAAGGTACGGATAAACCGGGCTCAAAACAAAATATCCTACTTCTGCCTCATCACGTAAACACCGTCCCATTCGGGCTGTGGCGGGGTTTTCAGCATGTACTCACACCGCTCAAGAAATATCAGTGAAGGGTTGGTATAAACCCCAGGCGTATCGGGCTGATTGGGTTCCAGCCGTGCCGATTGTCTGAACAGTTCGTGCGCGTCTTCAAAATTCTGATCGTAGTACTCATTAAGGGCCATCTCAAAAAGTCTGACACATCTGAGTGTTTTGGCATTGGCTTCGGAGCGAAGCCCTACAATTTCATAAACGGTTACGGGTTTGGTACGGCCTACAACCACTATTTTATCAAGCAGGCGGAATACACAGTCGTTCCCATATTTTTCAGCTTCCGTTTTGGTGTCTTCGGTGGCGATGGTATATACCCCGTACAGCTTGCACGCCGATTCACAGCGTGCTGCAAGGTTTACATTATCTCCCATCATGGTATAGTTGAAACGTGTTGAACTACCCATGTTACCGGTAATAACCAGCCCTGTGTTAAGCCCTATGCGGGTCTGCATGTGCGTAACAATTTCCGGCCATTTTTTACCTTCACTTTTCCACTTCTCCTTTAGCTCGCGTTGCTTTTGCTGCATTCGCTGACTGGTGATACAGGCTTTAAGCGCATGATCGGGCATGTGTACCGGAGCACCAAAAAAAGCAACAATCGCATCGCCGAGATATTTGTCGAGAGTCCCTCTCTCCTCGGTCAGGACCTCCGTCATGGCCGTCATATATTCATTAATCAGATCAACAAGCTGGGTCGGATTCAGTTTTTCAGAGAAGGATGCAAAGTTCTGGATATCACTGAAGAAGGCTGTGATCACCGATTCCTCACCCCCAAGTTTGGGGTCATCGCCGCTGTCGATTATAATGTTGACCAGTTCCGGCGAAACATAGGAGCCAAACATGAGCTTAATCCGCCCTTTTTCCCGTTGCTCTGTAACATAGTTATAGATAACCGATATGAGATAACCCACTACGATGGTAAGCAGAGGACCGGTTACCGGCAGCAGCACCGAATGTTCAATAAACATGAAGATAACCAGCGATGTATATCCTGAAACGTGCAGAAATACAGCCAGCAGGCCCCAAAGTGCCGAAGTATAGAGCGATATGAACACCACAGACACGGCAAAAAGGATTAGTATGAACAATTCGAATTTTTCACCCAGCGAATAGATGAAACTTTTGTCCAGTATAGTTTGGATTGCGTTGGCGTGCGTCTGGTATCCCGGCATATTCCTGAAAGGAGCATAGGGCGTTGAGAAAAAGTCCTGCAACTCGGGCATGGTCGCACCCACCAGCACAATTTTGTCGCGAAAAACACCCTGGTGCAGCAAGCCGTACTCAGGATCATCAAACGTATTGATCTCAAATATCTCCTGTTCGCTTACCGTCATGTATTCGGAATCGTCAATAACCTGATCAAAATCGTACTCCGGATAGGTGCCAGTGGGTCCCCCGTAATAATTGATCAGCATGGTTTCATTCACGTATAACGGTATCGAGAACGGCCCTACGCGAAGTGAGTTACCCGAGCGAATGGTCTCTGCATTTTCAATACCCTGGTCTGCCAGCAAAACCTGAAGGGCAAAGGCAAGATAGTCTTCGCCCAGGTGGTCCTGAACCAGTCGATAACGCCTGATGAAACCGTCCATA
Organism: Cyclonatronaceae bacterium; assembly: GCA_047921215.1. GTDB lineage: Bacteria > Bacteroidota > Rhodothermia > Balneolales > Cyclonatronaceae > RECM01. The sequence goes on from JBLRWO010000009.1 coordinate 19,675, forward strand.
TCGAGCTCGGCAGTTACAAATCCCCATGGGTTTGGGTTCCGGTCCTGCATAACAGGCATCGGTTCCACCAGCGACCTCATCTCGACCATTGATACCTGATCATCACCACGGGATCTCTGTACCTCTGTATGCACCTTGCCCGCCAGAACCACATTACCGTGATCTCTCATCGCATTGGCAAAGATGGTATCATTCCGGGAATTGTAGATATCCATCTGGTCAAAAATAATATCAATTCCTATGGTTCGGGCACCCGCCAGATTCAGATTATTGATAAGCCGTGCATACAAATGGGTTGGCCACGGATATTTCTCTTTTATCTCCCGGTCGGATTGCTCACTGATCGAAACCAGAACAATGGGCGTTTCAGAGGTATCGACCGGACCGCGTATCTCGAAAAGTGTGTCCAGTGATCTGAGCTCCAGGGTCCGGAATGGTGGCGTAGCGATCACCAGATAGCTCAGCACAAAAGCTAAACCAGCCCAAACAGGGAAAGCAAGAGATTTAAGGAATCTCTTTTTTTTTCGCCTTAACCCAATCAAATCTAAAAATTATATATATAACTGATCTGCAGAAAACGGTCGTCGGGAATTGAGCCGATTCCACCTTTACTCACTACATTGTTGTAACTCATATCCAGAGCCACCGCGTGATTCCAGTCTATGTTGAACCGGGATCCCGCCCGCACAATATAAGAGTTGGATCGTATCCGCACTAAACTTTCAGTATCAGGAACATAAAAATTATTAAAAGCGCTTAAACTGCTGCCCAGGCGTTCAATTTTCAGGCTCTGAAATCTGGATGTACGTGATGCATATCCCAGTTCCCCGAAAACATTCAGGCGCTGATTCAGGAATTCATACGAAACAGCTGCATTAACTCCTGCAATATCGGTACTGTTCAGCCCTGTAAGCGATTCTGACCGGTTTAAACTAGCTGTAAAATGGGTTCGCAGGGGGAGGCTGCGCAATTGCGACCTCAAACCAAGTGTGAGATTTAAACCTGAAAAATCCCCGTAGTAGAAACCATTATCGCGTGTTACTATATTGGATAGACTGATGCTGGCCTCATTGGCTGCATCCATCCATTCAAATTGTTTCGAAAGGGTTCCGGTAACCTGCAGTGTGCTGCTGTTGCGCGGTGTGGCAGTAACAACCGTATCCCCTTCAACAATGCTGACGTTCCGCACCGCCGCATTCCGGATTGATTCCGGTTCATTGCTGAACAGGGGATTGGTACGTGCAATACTGTTGTCGCGGTCCTGGTAATTTATTCCCACACTTATGTTCGGGTACCTGCGGTCGGACGGAAACCAGCTCGTGTTCATACGATAGATATTCGTCCATGTTGTGGCATTCCGGTTTTTGATCACATTGTCGCGATATACTTCAAATGAACCGGTAACAAAGAGAGTATTATTCAGAAAACGGGCCCTGTCTGATATCAGAAACCCCGAATAGTCCCTCCGGAGTCCGGAACTGGCCAGCGAAGTGTAATCGGGGCCTACCCACCGGTACTGAACGCTAAATGTGTGATTGAAGTAGTTCAGCTGAATCCGATTGTGATTTGCGAAAATTCCCGATGGCACAAAAGCTTCGGTCTCTTCTTCATCCAGCCTGAAGGGTGTTGCATTCATGTTTTCGTTTATGATGATAAACCAGGAGAGCCGTTCTATCCAGCTTATCGTACCAGTGTCGATGGTATACCCCAGTTCGGCTGCCCTCTCTTCAGTCAGGATTCCGCCCGAAATATCATTGTTCACCAGACTGGCAGCCATGTCACTCTGGAACTGTACTCTGTTCCGGTCGGCGTTGACACGGATGTCTCCGGCCAGTACGAAATTGCCCTGCGGACGTATGCCAGGTTTGGTAATCCTGAACTGATCCTGATTTTCCATGGCTTCCATCGCCACGGGAGTATTCAACAACTGGTCTGGCAGGTCACTGATGTCCTCATAGAGTGTAAGCGAGGATCGGTCGTCCTGTATCCTCATGAAGTTAAAACCGATCCGGAAAGGCCTGTTATCACCGATTTCAAGTCGTGATGCCAGAATATTCCTGCGGTATGCTCCTCCAGCTTCACGAAGTCCGAGTACATATACCGAATCGACAATATTTTCACTCACCTGGAAAATCTGTTTTTCGATCTCACCATAGCGTACATCCACCCTGCGGTTCAGCTGGCCGGCCAGAAAATAGAAATTGAGGTTCTGACGTAGTGTTCTAACAGCAGCTTCAGCCCCGAATATGCGGCGCCCGGATATCATAAACGGATTCATATCCGGATACAGGTCACCAAGCTGTAGCTGTACGGTGTTGCGGTACTGCAGATCAGCCGAATACCTGTTTTGTGCCTGCAGCCGGGGATCCTCCTCCGATGTGATCAGGGCAGACAGGTTGTATCGGAAGTCGCTGGTTCCGCCGGAGACACGGGTCTGCCCGGTCAATACATGTTGGACTGAACCGGCAAAGGACTGGCCCCGGTACCCGATCTCAGCCGATCCGTGTGGGATGAACGGATTTCTTGTGGCTGCAGCAATGGCTGCATCAGGGTCAAATACGGTAAATTCCCATTTTACAACCGTACGTTTCCGGTTGTCGATGCGCCTGTAAATCTCCACTGATCCGGTACCCGGTCTCACATTCTGCGGTATATAGGAGATAAATCTGCCGGTAATTTCAGCCTGATCCGAAACATCCCTTCCATTCCAGACGACACCGAGATCATCGCTCTGCAGATCCGATTCTGAATACAATGCAACAGCAACGGCCACATCAAAATAGGGAATACGCTCGTCTGGTGCCGGGGTCAGGATGGTGTATTCGATATCGTGCTCTGTTCCGGCCCGCATGAAATCTGCAACCTCCTGCTGCGTTATAACCTGTACTGTAACCGGAAAATCTTCGGGGTTATCATGAGGATAGGTGGCCTGCCCGCCCGGCATATTTTCAACCAGCAGATAATATTCAACAGAAGGCGGACTCAGTATATCCGCATTAATCGTGGCCACATAAGAGGTACTCTCAATATCTGCCCGGATTCTGCGAAATGTCTGCCGGCCGGTCTCCCGGATCATAACATAGGCAGGCTGTGAAGAGGTCGGTGAAAAACCGGACACAGAAAACCTGATTTCGGCATCGTTGCCGGAAATAAAAAAATCCGGCGTCTGATGTAATACAGATTGCCGGGCTTCAGTTGGAACCGCTGCTGTTACAACAGTTACGACAACCAGCCACAAATATATAGCGAAGCGCTTCATTACCTTTAGCACCTTGAATAAATCACAGCAAGAGCAGGATTATCACATTCTGCTCTTTTTTTGCATTAGTCTGTCTCGAAATACCTGATATCGATCTCGCGCACCTGTCCACTCCGGTTCATGAATCTCAATCGCATAATTTCCGGCCTGGTTCCCTCTTCCAGATCATCGTACTGTTGCTGAAGATTCTGCAATTCGGAGCTGCTGATGGTCTCAAGGGTAACGGTTTCACCGTGCTGGTCAACCCGGACCCGGTTTCGGCGCGTCATGTTTACCGTTTGTCCTGAATTCAGTGCCATAATTTCGACCACCCCGCTGAAACCTGTAAATACCGTTGTCTGATCATCTTCAATCTTTGTATTGAACGAGGTTCCCTTAACCGAGGCTACAGCGGTTCGCGTCTGTATTTCATAGTTGCTTTGTCTACCATTCACATTCAGAAACAGTTCTCCGGCCTCAAGTGAAATTCTGCTGAATGTGCTTCCCCTGTCCCGGGTTTCACCCCGTATTACCAGCAGGGAGTTTGGCCTTACTCTTGCAAGACTGTTGTCCATAAACTGGATGAGCGCATAACCATCGGGACCCGTTTTGAGGGTATCCTGGTCGAAGAGAGGCTGCGTAATTTTCGCTTCAACCCATTCGTTTTCAGTGGTTTGCCTTACAACTACCAGAGGACGAAAGCGTCTTACAATGGCAAGGGGCCTATCATCTTTTCGCTCTGTTTCTTTTAAACCGGTATCCCCATCGGCGATTATGGCTGCGGAGGCATCCGAAGCTATTTCAAGTCGGGACGACTCTGCCAAACCGTAAACAGGTATGGCAGAAACAACAAAGATCAGGCAGATTTTTTTTAATAATTCCATAATCCTGTTACTCAACCATTCTGATTTTCCCTTCATCCACCTTCTCAAAAAAGTCTTCAAGAACAGTGATGATCTGAGGGCCTGTATATACTGTGCCTTTGAATTCAACACTGACCAGATCGTAACCGTCGCGGCTCAGGCTGATAATGTCACTGCGACGGAAATGTTTTCTTACCAGTGTATTGATTTCCCTGTTCACTCCAGCCTGTTGATTGCTGCGATCGCCGGAAACGGTGAATTCAAAGATTTCGGATGGAAGCAGCTGTTCCCCGCGCACATCCGGTACAAGCGCAAAAACCTGCCAGTAATATGTCGTATTCGGCTCAAGTGGCTTAACACCGGACGTCGGGTAAGAGTAGGATAACTGACCGGTTTCCACATCGGCTATCTCACCGGTCAGAAGCCGGCCTCCCTGTGCCGGTGGATTGGTATCCAAAGCTGACTGAATGAGTGCTTCGGCACTGCGTCCGACAGCGGCCTGCACCAGAACAAGCCTGAATCTCAGACTGGGATCGCCTTCCCAGCTGAACACGGGATTGGTATTGAATATAGTGGCTCCCGAGCCGATCACATCGCCGGGCTGAACCGGGCGGACCTCAAAGGTAGAAATTCCGGGTTCCGCACCAATCGTGATTGAATTTCCGCCAACCAGCACACCTGAAGCACTGTTTCCATTCTGATAGATTTCAACCGTAATGGTATATATATCATCAGGCAATGTGGATGAACCCCTCAGTTCATTGATCATGGCCTCGCCTCCGGCAGTAAGTCCTGCATCGAAACGCATGTTTGATGTAATACCCGGTATACCATCGCCCAGGCTGCTCATGTTTGCCCTGGCACTCTGCCCCGGTTCCATGCCGAAACCATTGCGTTCATCCAGGTTTACGATAACACCGTACCGGGTCGATCGAACATTAATGTGCAGTCTCAGGTTATTCTGCCTCTCCGGCGTCAGGTTGCTCAGATACAGGGTAATAAAACGCTCATCGGTATTCACACTGCCCGAGAGTTGAGAAAGCGAAAGAAGGCGGGCCACGTTCAACGAATTCTCAACCAACATCTGTACATCGATCTTGTCGCTGGAGGATTTACCCGTGGTATTAAGGCTAACCAACAGGCTTGCAACAACCATCAGGCTGACCAAACTGCGATATCCGAATTTGTTCATTAATCCCATGCCGGCAGATTTTATCTGTTAATCTTAATCATTGTTATTCTATCTAACCAGCCAATTCCGAATATGTTCGCAATAATTGAACCAAAATAGTGTGGATTTTTTTAAGATTTATAAAAAAGAGTAAACACACATGATGTTGCAGGCCGGCACCCCGCCAATTCAGGAGATTCCTGAAGCGTGCCTGGCCCCGGAAAATACCATGATTTTACAGGTATGTTTTCCGGCTATTAATCAAAATTTATAAGGGCTTAACTGAAGCCGTTTAACCAGGAGTCCCGGGTTTCCGGTCTAAGGTAAAAAAAAAAGGAAGCTGTCGTTAAACAGCCTCCTTAGAATTGGTGGAGCTACGGGGATTCGAACCCCGGACCTTCGCGCTGCCAGCGCGACGCTCTAGCCAGCTGAGCTATAGCCCCGTTCCGAAGATTCCAAATATACACCGATTAAGTCGATTTATGCAATCCGATCGATAAAATTAATCACTTGTAAAATTAATATGTGAGTATGATATTTTTTTTTGATATACTATGATTAATTCTAAATCCCTATCAATCAACTTACAAAACCCTATGAAATATTATTCACTACCGCTACGCACTATAGCCATTCTTTCGTTGATTGTAGTCCTGATTGGTTGCCGCTCTTCGAGAGATGTAGTTGAGGAACCAGTAGAACTCACCCTGGAGTATCTTAAATCACTTGATCCCGAGGTTCTCAAAACCATGGACAGTGACGGCGATGGCCTAAATGATTATGACGAAATCTATGTCTATGGAACTAATCCTCTGGATCCTGACACTGATGGTGACGGACTGAACGACTACGACGAAGTAATGGTACACGGAACCGATCCCCTCAATCCTGATACAGACGGAGACGGGCTAACAGACGGTGAGGAAATCAACCAGTACCGTACAAACCCGTTGCAGGCCGATACTGATGGTGATGGTCTGAACGACTATGATGAAATCAATGTCTACAATACCGATCCCAACAATCCGGATACTGATGGCGATGGTTTCACCGATGGTCAGGAAATCCAGATGGGAACCGACCCTCTTGATCCGAACGATCCTGCGGTCATTCGCCAGCTGGCTACCGTTAATTTCGACTTCGACAGATCGAACATCGATACACGCGCAGCCCAAATGCTGAACGAAAATCTTGAGAAGCTGAAAGATGCACCCAACTATCGCTTCAGAATAGAGGCATTTACCGACCATGTGGGTGGTGATCAGTATAACCTGAGATTGAGCGTTCGCCGTGCCAATGCCGTTATGAACTTCTACAAAGACAATGGAATCGCCGAAGACCGCATGACCGCTACCGGACTTGGTAAAGCACCGGTCCCATGTGCACAACCCGATCCGGGTGCAAAAGGCTGCCGCGCCAACCGTCGTGCAGAATCTGTACCCATCAATCCCTATCCTTTCTCACCAGGCCCGCGTACGGCAAACTGAGAGAAAGCCTGACTTCAATAGTTAAAAAAGGCGGTAGCGATACCGCCTTTTTTTTTGCCATTTTGCCATTCAGTCACCCTGAGTCGAGCGAATTTAATAATGCCTGTTCATTCCATCCGCTGCTCACACCAACCGGGTAAAAAAAAGCCCGGACTCACTATGAGCCGGGCTTTATCGCGATCCGGAAGGGACTCGAACCCTCGACCTCCTGCGTGACAGGCAGGCGTTCTAACCAACTGAACTACCGGACCGTTTCCCTTGATATATTGTATTCAAGATGCACAATATACGCAGTAATAACGATCGCTGTCAATACAGTATTTTATATTATCAATTCTGTTGTGGTATCCCGTCCAGGGAGCGGATGTATGTGATAGCACCACCCGTTTACTTACTAATGATCATAAATTTATCAACTTTTATGATTTAAAACATCTGCCGGCAATATTTGCGATATTGTGACCGTAAACCGGCTGATCTCAACTATTATCTGAATATCGGTGTTAACACCTGACATGGATTTACTATTTTTCTTCACTGTTTATTTAAACTACTTATGAACACAACAAAACGAGTGAAATCATTGCTGCACAGATTTTTATTGCCGCTGTTTTTTATCGCTGTAGTACCATTAACATCTGTTGCCCAAATGTTTTCGATCGGTACGGCGGGTTCCGAAAGGTTTACCATACCTGAAAACAGTCTCTATTTTGGCATCGAACCGGCTTCTGCCACTTTTTATGGGAACCACGAATTCGGCCCCGGTGATGTACGTTACGATTTTGAGGGAACCCTTTTCAGAATCCGTTATGAAACCAATTCCCTGCAGATATACGGGGCAACCGGTTCCGGTCTATCCGATCAGAACGATATTAATTTCCGCAGTCTTGGAATTCAGCTTCAGGGAAATCTGAATCTTTACACAAGACCAAGGATTGCCTGGACCATCCCCCTGTATGTATCGACCGATTATTACATGATGCGTAACAACCAGTCTGCCAACACCTCTGCAGAATTCAGTCAGAACCGTTTAATGTTCGGACTTGGCCAGGAACTGGTGCTGAGACCTGCTCAATCAATTCGCCTGAGATTTAAAACAGCTGCCCGCTATGGTGTATCTGCTTCCTCATTCGGTGCTTCGGTAGGTACCGCTTTTGCCTTTGATCAGCAGGCAAGGATCTATTTTGACCGGCTTGTCGGGCCGGTAGGCTTTAATGCCGGTTTTGATTACAGTTATAACCGGTTCATGACCGCCGAAGACCAGTTTAAATATAATCTCGACTCGATCACCATTTTACTCGGAATAAGTTTTTAAAATGAAACCCGAAAAATTACTCCTTGAGCTCGAAGAGATCATTGAACAACTTGGATATACCATCAGAAAAGAACGCGGCAACTTCAAGGGTGGATTTTGTGTGCTCGAAGGTGAGAAGATCATCATGGTGAACAAAAATCACCCCGTTGATGTACAGGGAAATCTGATCGTAAAATATCTGTTTGACACCGATCTCACCGATATTTTCATCAAACCGGCTGTTCGCAAGGAGATTGAGTCGAAATGGAAAAAATGGAAGCTGAATAAGGATCAGGAATCGGACTTTTTTAAGGGGAATACCCAGTGATGTACATTACATTTTTAGGAACCGGCACATCCATGGGGGTTCCTGTAGCCGGCGGCTTCGGCCGTGAAACACCAACCGGCGACCCAAGGGATGATCGCTACCGCACCTCTGCCTGGGTACGTACCAGTGAGGCTTCCATTGTGATTGATACCGGACCTGAATTCCGTCTACAGACGCTTAGGGCCGGAATCCGTAATATCGACCTTCTGCTGTTTACCCATGAGCACACCGATCACATTGCTGGCCTCGACGACCTTCGTCCTTTCAATTACGTTCAGAAAGGAAGTATACCCGCTTACACCACACAGAGCTGCATCAATTCAATTGAAACCCGCTTCCCTTACATGTTCGGCCAGGATAAAACGCCAGGCAGCGTAACCCTCGATCTTCGGGTACTCGAGAAACCCATTGTCTATAAAGACTGCACCATTACACCCCTGCCAGTCGACCACAACAGCCTGCCGGTACTTGGTTTCAGAATCAACGATTTTTCCTACATAACCGATGCGAAATTCATACCGGATAAAACTCTTGATCGGGTTAGGGGATCAAAAGTACTTGTGCTCAACGGGCTCAGGTGGGAGCCAGAGCACATAACTCATATAACCATTCCCGAGGCGGTCGAGATTGCCCGTGCACTGGATATACCAAAGACGTACCTCGTTCATATTTCTTCATTTGTAAACCACAGCGAAGTACAGGCAAAACTGCCACCGGAAGTGCAACTGGCTTACGACCAGCTTACCGTACGCATCCCCTGATCTGATGAAATGCGGTCTGTTAATTCAGATAGCACCGGATATGAACCCGATAACGGAATTCCTATTTGAAACGTCGGAGTTCCGGTGTGTCCATGGTTTCAAACAGTTTTTTCACCTGCTGTGATTCCTCAAGACGGCAGATGAGCACGGCATCTTCGGTCTCCACATAGGCAAAGCCCTGAAGCCCTACCATTGCGATCAGCTTTTCCGAATCCGACACTATAAAGCAGTTCTGGCAGTTTTCAAGATGTGAATGAGGGGTCCTGATAACATTTCCTTCCGCCCCTTTTTCCTCAAGTTCATACACCGCCAGCCAGCTTCCCACATCGTTCCAGCCAAATTCTGCCGGTATTACGTGAACTGCATCTGCTTTCTCCATCACACCGTAGTCGACCGAGATCGACATGCAGCTCTGGTAATAATCCTGCAGCGATTTTTCAAACCCGGGCGCACCCACATGTGAACGCACTTTCTGGACCTCACGGTGTATTTCGGGCAGGTGTTTTTGCATCTCTTTCAGAATCACCGACGATTTCCAGATAAACATGCCGCTGTTCCAGTAAAAATCGCCCGATGCGATAAAGTTGATGGCGGTCTGAAGATCAGGCTTTTCAGCAAATGTCTTTACCACGCAGAATTCATCACTGCTTTCACTGCCATTGTTGTCGTTCACCTGAATGTAACCGTATCCGGTTTCGGGCCGGTTAGGCCGGATGCCCACTGTTACCAGCACATCTTCGCTGGCGGCCTTTTCTGCCGCTGCCGACAGAACGCGCCGGAACTCAACTTCATCTCTGATGTAGTGATCAGACGGTAACACGATCATGGTAGGATCGGGATCCATTTGTTCGGCCACTACAGCGGCAAGCGCTACGCATGGAGCCGTATTCCGGCCTATTGGCTCACCAATCACATTCGTTTCGGGAATACCGGGCAACTGCTCTTTCACTAATCCGGTATAGTCAGAATTGGTTACAACCAGTATTCTTTCGATCGGTATCAGGGGCAGTATCCGATCTACTGTGTTCTGAAGCATGGTTTTTTCACCAATAAGCTTTAAAAATTGTTTGGGACACTTCAGCCGGCTTTTGGGCCAGAATCGTGAACCAACACCCCCGGCCATAATTACAGCATAGATCATTTTATTTCCTTCTGATAATTTATTTTGCCGGCATAAAGGTAGGAAGAATGTCTCTAACCTAAAACCCGTTCAGCATTTGTAAGTGTAAAGCTGAACGTTGATCCCTCCCTTGGCCTGCTCTCGATGTTCAGTTGTTCATCATGCGATTCCAGAATATGCTTCACGATGGCCAGCCCCAGACCGGTTCCTCCTTTTTCGCGGGAACGGGACTTGTCTACCCGGAAGAAACGTTCGGTAACACGCCGCAGGTCACGCGATTCAATACCGATGCCAGTATCCCTAACATAGACCGTAATTTTGAGGTCACTTCTGTGGAACGGTTTTAACCCCACATGGATGCTGCCGCCGGGGCGGTTATATTTGATGGCATTCTCGATCAGGTTTATAAATACCTGGCGGATCTGGTTTCTGTCAGCATTTACCTGAAGGGTTTTGTCAATGTTGTCTATATCCAGGCTCACCTGTTCCTGACCGGCTTTAATTTGCAGGGATTCGATCACTTCCTGAACCACATCATACAGTACAAAAAACTGCATTTCTGGCTTCATATCTCCTGTTTCCAGCCTCGAAATATCCATCAGATTCTGTATAAGCCCCATCAGCCGGTTCACATTCCGCATGGCTTTACGCAGAAATTCCCGGTTTACGTTTTCGTCTTCAAGGGCCCCGTCCATAAGGGTTTCAAGAAAACCCTGAATGGCAAAAATAGGTGTTTTCAGCTCATGCGATATATCACCGATAAACTCTTTCCGGTAATTTTCGATGCGGTTCAACCGGTGTATCTCTTTCTCTATGGTCCATGAGGTCCTGAGTAATTCTGAATAGATATCGTCAAGCTCATCGTTTGGAATAGATTCCAGTTCACGATCCTCATCAAACATTTTCTGCTGAAACCCCTTAAGCATTATAATAACACGGTTAATCCGGTCGGCCATTAATCGCGCAGCCAGAATGTAAACCGACATGAAAGTTGCCACACCGGCAATGGCAGGAATCACAATAGAGAGCGGATAGGATACGTGCAGTAACGTCACAAACAGCAAAACACCCGTAACGATCAGGGACGAGACTGAGGCAATCCTGAAACCCAACCGGAAATACGGCCGGTTATTCGGCTTATTCATTCCTTGAAGCGATATCCGACCCCTTTCACCGTCTCAATGTACTTCTCACCGATCTTTTCCCTGATCTTGCGGATGTGTACATCAACGGTTCGGTCGATTACATAAATATTGTTCCCCCAAACCTCATTCAGCAGCGACTGCCTGTCGAGTACCTTGCCCTTGCGGCTTGCCAGGAAATAGAGCAGTTCAAACTCCTTTCTTGGCAGGTGAATCTCTTTGGTGCCATCACTTACAATATACTTGCTGCGATCAATCGTCAGGCTGTGGACCTTTAGTATGGTCTGCTTCTGCTGCCCGGGTTGTGCTCTCCTGAGTATGGCTTTGATCCGTGAAAGCAGTTTGGAAGTACTGATAGGCTTAAACAGATAGTCGTCGGCGCCCAGATCAAGGCCTTTTATCTCACTCTGTTCATCGCCGCGCGCGGTCAGGAATACGACCGGGATATTCTTTAATTCAGAATCTGACTTAATGATTCTGCATACTTCGGTTCCGTCCATTCCGGGCATCATGATATCCAGCAGGATGAGATCAGGTCTCATGCCGCGTGCCAGATCGATGCCCTTCTCTCCTGTATCGGATGTGAGTACCCCGAATCCTTCCTTTTTCAGGTTGTACTCGATCAGATCCAACAAATCCTGTTCATCATCGACTACCAGGATGGTCTGCTTGCTCAAAGCTGGCTGGGTTAATTCGGATTGGTATTCAGTATCACATTTTACAAAGCCGGGGCGAGGAAAGGAAACACTTAATGTTAACAAATTGTTATTTGTGCAGGTTTTTTAATGCAGTGCGAATTACATCCGAAACATCACTGAAACGGGATCCTTCTGTTCTGAGCAGTGTTGTAACGGTTTTTTCGGCGTCGGTCTTACGGTATCCCAGTGACTCCAGTGCCGATACAGCCTCCCTGTGCAACGTAGTTTGACCTCCGGCCGGTGGCCCGGCGAGCCCGTCCGGTGTAGATCCGATCTTGTCTTTCAGCTCCAGCACAATACGCTCCGCACTTTTTTTACCGATGCCCGGAAAGGAGGATATCCGCGAAATGTCCTGGTTGTAGATGGCTTCACTGATCTGCTCCGTTGATGCACCCGACATAATACCAAGAGCGATTTTCGGTCCGATCCCCTTTACGGTTATCAGCAGTTCAAAAAAGGATTTGTCGGTACGGGTTACAAATCCAAACAGCCTCTGGTCAGATTCTGAAAAATGATGATAGGTAAAAACAGTGACCTCCCTGTCTTCAGCCGGGAAGCGTGACAGGGTTTCTGTGGATACATAGACCTCATAACCGATACCGTTCACCTCTATAATGGCCGGTACCGACGACTTGAAAATCAGTTTTCCTTTCAGGTATGCGATCATGATTTCATTCTCTCACACGTTCCGGATTATGTTTTACAAAATCGGACCATGAATTGCCTTTGCTGTTCTGGTGACTTCGGGGTTTTCCTGTAATCAGATCTTTCTTCCTGCGCATGGCATGGCACCAGGCTACGGCCAGGGCATCGGTGGCATCATTTGGAAGGCTGTTCTGCTGAATATCAATAAGCTTGTGCAGCATAAAGGCCACCTGTTCTTTGCTTGCGTTTCCGCGGCCGGTTATCGCCTTTTTTACGGCTTTTGGGTAGTATTCGGTTACATGCAGACCCCTGTTAATCACAGCCAGCATACATGCAGCCTGTGCCCGGCCCAGTTTTAGCATGGCGAGCGGGTCTTTCCCGTATACCGGGGTCTCTACGGCACATTCTTCGGGGCTGTAGAGTTTCACCAGTTCGGTAATCCGGGCGTAGATCATACGCAGACGTTCGCCATGATCATCCGTTTCGGTTAGCCGCAACACACCGCAATCGAGTGTGGAGTATTCCGAACCACGCTGTGATAAAACCGAATAGCCCGTGACCCTTGAACCGGGGTCAAGACCCAGAATGATCATGGTTTTTTAGTTTGTCCGATAGCCGCCGCCCTGCCCGCCTGTCTTTGAAACAAGATGAACATCGGATATCCGGATCTGTTTGTCGATCGATTTGCACATGTCGTAGATGGTGAGACATGCCATCGTAACCGCTGTAAGTGCCTCCATTTCCACACCAACCGGACCACCGGCCCGGGTATATGCCTGGATACTCATGAATCCCTGTTCTTCAGACGGCTCAAAGTCGAGCTGAATATCGGTAAGGGCGGTCGGGTAACAGTGAGGGAACAGTGAGCTGGTATTTTTTGCTGCCATCATGGCCGTAATACGAGCAGCTTCCTGCACATTGCCTTTTTTAATCTCATTATCCACGATTTTACGAATGGTTGCCGGCTGCATTTCAATTTTACCGAATGCCAGGGCCGTACGGCCGGATGCGGCATCAAGCCTTTCATCGCCGGGTTTAAGCGTCTCTTTCAGAAAATCTTCTTTTATGACTTCATCCATTTTAATTATTCCGGTTATTATTCGTCTTCTTTCGATGCATACAGCTCGACCAGATCATTCATCATCTCTTCGCTGATGCCATTGGTACTAAAACCGCCATCGTGGAAGAGATTCTGCATGGTTACTTTACGGGTAAGATCAGAGAAAAGCGAAACGCAGTAATCGGCACAGTCGTCGGCCGATGGATTGCCCATCGGAGCCAGTTTTTCCGCGAAGGTGAACATGCTGTCGAAACCTTTTATGCCCGAACCTGCCGAAGTTTTGGTCGGGGCCTGCGAAACCGAATTCACACGGATGCCCCGGCCCGCCAGGCGGCTGCCATAATTGCGTGCAATGCTCTCGAGCAGAGCCTTGGCATCATTCATGTCTGAATATTTGGAGAATATACGCTGAGCACCGATGTAGGTCAGGGCTACCACGCTGCCACCATCGTTCAGCACGTCGTTGGCCTGTGTGGCATAGTGCAACACCCTGTGCAGTGAAATGGCCGATATGTCAAGCGTCTGTGAAAGAAATGAATAATCGATGCTTTCGTACGGCAGTTTTTTGCGGATGTTGGGCGACATTCCAACGGCATGAAGAATAAAATCGATTTTGCCAAGCTTCTTAAGTACTTCCTTCATCAGCTTGTCAACATCCTGATCATCAGACACATCACACGGGATGACAGGAGCACCGATTTCTGCCGAAAGTTCCTCCAGTTTCCCCAGTCTCATGGCAATCGGGGCATTGGTCAGAGCCATTTCGGCACCTTCCCGGTGACATGCAAGCGCCACTCTCCAGGCGATGCTTCTATCGTCAAGCGCCCCGAAAATGAGGCCTTTTTTCCCTTTTAACAGACCGTAGCCGACATTTGAACTCATATAATTCAATTAAACTTCAGATTAACAAGTGTTGTGAATATAGAATTTTACTGATCAAGAATAGGCATTCCTGACCTAATTATCTATAAGATCACACAAGGTATACAATTCTCTGAAACTCATTATTGAAAAAGGGAATTATTGTCCCTATTTTTACAGACTTTGCATCACACATTGAAAATGCTCCATGTTCGACGATCTGTCATCCAAATTACAATCCGCGTTCAAGTCAATCTCAGGCCAGGCCAAGATCACCGAGATCAATATAGCCGAGACTGTGAGAGAGATCCGCCGTGCATTGCTGGATGCCGACGTGAACTACGATGTTGCCCGGGAAATCACGCGCAGGGTGAAAGAAGAGGCAGAAAATTCGGACGTCCTGAACAGTGTTTCCCCCGGCCAGCAATTTACCAAAATCGTCTACGACGAACTTGTACGCGTTCTCGGCGGGCAGCAGGAAGAGATCCGCTTCGCGAACGTGCCCCCAACCGTTATCCTGATTGCCGGTCTCCAGGGATCTGGTAAAACAACTTTTGCCGCCAAACTGGCCAAATACCTGAAGAGCCAGAAACATGTACCGATGCTCGCCGCCGCCGATGTTTACCGTCCGGCTGCCATCGACCAGCTCAAAACACTTGCTTCACAGATCGATGTACCCGTTTACTCCATCGAGGAGAAAGATGCGCTGAAAGTGGCCAAAGGCGCACTTGCAGAAGCCAGAAAACAAGCCTGTGATGTCCTCATCATTGATACGGCCGGCCGCCTGCACGTTGATGCCGAGATGATGAACGAGGTTTCCGAAATCAAAAAAGCGGTAAATCCGAACGAAATTTTATTCGTAGTCGACTCCATGACCGGCCAGGATGCCGTGAACACAGCCCGTGAGTTCAACCAGCGTCTCGATTTCGACGGTGTGGTGATGACCAAGCTAGACGGAGATACCCGCGGCGGTGCAGCTCTTTCTATTCGGACAGTGGTCGACAAACCCATCAAATTTGTGGGTACCGGAGAAAAAATGGATGCCATCTCACCGTTCTACCCCGACAGGATGGCCCAGCGTATTCTGGGTATGGGCGATGTGGTATCACTTGTCGAAAAGGCACAGCAGGAATTTGACGAAGAGCAGGCCCGGAGCCTTCAGTCCAAAATACGCACCGACAAATTCAATCTCGACGATTTCTACAACCAGCTCCAGCAGGTTAAAAAACTCGGTTCCATGCAGGATATCGTCGGGATGATTCCCGGCATGAACAACGCCCTGAAAGGTGTTGAGATCGAAGACGACGCGCTCAAACCCATCGAAGCCATCATCAGTTCGATGACCCCCGGCGAAAAAGAATCCCCCCATATTATCAATGCCAGCCGAAAACGCCGCATTGCAAAGGGTTCGGGCACAACTGTCAGGGAAGTAAACGATTTGCTCCGCCAGTTCGAGCAGATGAAGAAGATGATGAAGACCATGACCAAAATGAACAAAATGGGCAGGGCTGTACAAGGCCTCAAGAATATATATGCACAAAAAAAACCATAAACCGAAACCAATAAGTATGATCAGGAGTTTAACGTGGTTAAGCTGAGACTACAGCGACACGGACGTAAAAGGCTGCCCTACTATCATGTAGTGGCTACCGATATCCGAAACAAACGCGACGGCAGAATTATCGAAGATCTGGGCCGTTACAACCCGGTTTCAACACCGGTAATGGTCGATCTGAAAACCGACCGAATTATTCATTGGCTGCAAACCGGTGCTCAACCCACCGACACCGTGCGCAACCTTCTCAAAAAAGAGGGCATCTTCTACCGCCTTCATCTGCTGAGATGGAATAAATCGGAAGAGGAAATCGAGACGACCATTTCAGAATGGAAAACAGAGAAATCTGCCCTTAAATCTGACGAAACCGGTACAAAAGACCGTAAAGCTGCCCAGGTGAAAGCCGAAGAGGAAGCCTACAAGAAAGCTCAGGCTAAAAAAGCAGAAGAAGCAGCTGTAAAGGCTAAAGAAGCGGAGAAAGCCAAAGCTGAAAAGGCTGCCATTGCAGAAGCGGAGGAAGCTGCTGCCGAAGCCGCAGAGTCCAGCGCTGAAACAGCCGAAGCTACCGGTGGAGAAGAAACTGCTGAAACCGGTGAAGCACCGGCAGAAGAGGTTACTGCTGAAGCATCAGCCGAAACCAAAGCAAAAGCTGAAGAGTCGAAGCAGGAAGCCAAAGCCGACGACAAAAAGGCCGAAACTGCTGCCGAAACTACCGAAGCACCCGTCGAAGAGGCCAAATCTGAAGCCGACGAAACCTCAGCCGACACCGAAAAAAAGGATAAAGAGGAGAAGTAATCTCCTCCCCCTTACCTTTACATCCGGAAAGCCGGGTTTTGACAAAAGACTCAAACTACAACACCGCCGGTAGAATCATCCGTGTTCACGGAACGGCCGGTATGGTTGTTTTTGAATCTGAATCGGTCATACCCGAAACCGGCAATCTATTTCTTGTTGAACAGTCCGAAGGGGACATGAGGCCCTACCGGGCTGAAAAAGCCTCACCTGCCGGTAAAGCAGGCAGGCACCTGTTCTTTCTCAAGTTTGTTGATATCGACAACCGTTCCGCTGCAGAAGCACTGAAAGGATTCAGGGTTTTTGAGAACCCGGGGTCTGCATATTCACGCATACCGGCTGATGAACCAGCCGGAACAGACCTCACCGGTTACACGGTAACTGATGCCGGATCGCGACTCGAGGGATATGTGTCGGAAGTGATCGACAACCCGGCTCACCCGCTGTTGCAGGTGCAGTTCGACTCGGCACTGATCCTCGTTCCCCTTGTGGATGCCTATATTACCGGCATCGACCATAAAAACAGCCGGATTACCGCACGTAACCTGGAAATGTTCACCGACCTCTGATCTGCCATGCTGCGCATCGACCTCATATCTGCCGTGCCCGACCTGCTGGGTAACCCGATTAGTCACAGCATCGTTAAGATAGCCCGCGAAAAAGGCCTCCTGGATGTTCACATCCATAACCTGCGCGACTACTCAACCGACAGGCACCGCAAGATCGACGACTACCCCTATGGCGGTGGTGCCGGAATGGTAATCACACCCCAGCCCGTGTTCGACTGTATCGAAAATCTGACCTCGGAACGCTCGTATGACGAAATCATCTTCATGAGCCCCGATGGTATCGCCTTCGATCAGAAGCAGGCCAACAACCTGTCGCTAAAGAAGAACATTATCATCCTCTGCGGCCATTATAAAGGCATCGATCAGCGAATCCGGGATGTACTCATAACACGCGAATTCAGTATCGGTGATGTTGTACTCTCCGGTGGCGAACTGCCCGCCCTCATGGTTGTGGATGCGGTTGCAAGGCTTCTGCCTGGTGTTTTGGGTGATGCGGAAAGTGCTCTCTCCGATTCTTTCCAGGACGATTTACTTGACAGCCCGGTTTATACCAGGCCGGCTGATTTCAGAGGATACAAAGTTCCCGGCGTACTAACTTCAGGCGATCATGAAAAAGTACAAGTGTGGCGCAAACAACAGGCGGTCGATAAAACCAGACAACTGAGACCCGATATTTACAACGAATATTTAAAAAAAAACGACGAATAGTCAGAACAACCAAAAGCCGACAGGCAAAGCGATAAAATCATGGATAAGCTCAATCTTGTAGAACAAACCCAGGTACACGACAACGTGGCCAAATTCGCCCCCGGCGATACTGTGAATGTACACTACCGTGTAAAAGAGGGCGACAAAGAACGCATCCAGCAATACGAAGGCGTAGTTATAGCCGACCGTGGCGCCGGAGCCAACAAAACGTTTACCGTTCGCAAAATTTCGAACAACGTGGGCGTTGAGCGTATCTTCCCGCTCTATTCCACCTCCATTGCCAAAATCGAAGTAAAGAAAAGAGGCAAGGTCCGGCGCAGCAAACTGTTCTATCTGCGTGAATTAAAAGGAAAAGCCGCAAGAATCAAAGAAAAAGCACGCAGCTGATATTTGGGTACGAAATTCGGACTAGTCGGTAATCCGTATCAGGGCAAGGCTTTCGGACTGAATGCCTTCGATCTTTTCTTTCCGGCTTGACCACAATACAGATCATCAAGTGTATTATGATCTTTCTGCTTTTTTAAGTTTAATAATGCTTTAATCCATTCTTAACCAGTTTTTACTAATATTTGGTATTGCAGCGATCAATACATGCGGTTCATATTCAGTATATGAACCGCTTTTTTTTTTACAAATCAACTTAGCCAGCTTCATTTCAACAAAAATCGGCAAGAATCAGTCTTCATATCTTTGCGGATGTCTCCTCAACAGGCTTCGATACTGTAGTACACAAAACAGTTCCCTGTCGAGCATCTCACTCACTACTTCGGCCCCTCCGATTGTAAGGTGTATCACACCATAATCACAACCTGATTTGACGATTCTTGATGGTATCTTGAGCCCATCAAACAATTCATAACCTGAATATGTGTACACGAATGTGCATCTGCCGCCCATTAGAGGTATATAGTAGTTTACTGTTGCTTTAACAGGCAGAAAGCTCTCCCGTTGGTAATCAACCGTCCAGCTTATGCCGTCGGAATCGTTCATTTGCAGCTGCCAGTTTCCGGTTTCCGGATTGACATGTGCTGAATCAGCCGCTATAAAATTCAGAAATGGAATAACATCAAAATTTCTTTCTGCCACCGATCCCATATAGACAAGATTACTCAGACCGGGCTGGTCTACAAATCGCTGAACCGGAGACCTGCCGACAGCAAGCAGACTGTCGTTATAGTAAAATACAGTTAGCCGGTAATCATCAATGGCTCTGAACTCTTCGAAACTTCCGGATATTTCCACCTCTTCACTTCCTGCAGCCAGATAATCGAAATTCCCGTAAATGAAGAGCTGTTTGGGGGGCGAATTATCGTCGTATCCAATTGCATCAAGATATTTCGATAGTATTTGCTTTGATGGAACGGTTGTTTGTGAATGCACTTTAACACATATACCCAGCAGACAGATATTCAGGCTTAGTACAAATCTTATATACCTTGATGTCATTTTTTGAAATTCGTTTCCTGAATATTAAATGTCGGTGATATGTTTGCTCCCTTAAATGCTAAAAATTAAATATCAAGAACTGTTTATTAATTATGCTATTTATATTTAAGAAATAGATATTATTTAGATTGACTATAATATATATATATATATTCGCTGCAATGTCAAACGACATGATTGTTTGTATATCTAAAAACCTTAACATAATTAAACAGATATGAAAATAATCTCCGTTCTAATTCTAAGCTTGAGTCTGCTTATGCTTTCAGCTTTTTTAAGTGGAACTGGGCAATTTAAACCAATGGAATGTTCGGCATTTAGCCCAAACAGGTGCGTTGATGAATTATCAGGGGGGTGTCCTAATGGAACTATTTATACATTTTCCTGTGCCTCCGATATTTGCGGTAATCAAACCACTCCTCAATGTCTTATTTGTGTAACAACAGATCCCGGGGAAAACTAAAATCCTAAATAACATGCTAATAGTTCGACATTCAATTACCTACTGTTAAGAAAAAAAAGTGGCAAATATCAGTTTATTGGGCTGATTTTTGCCATTTTTAACTCCCGTATCATAATATGAAAACCATCTGCACCGTATTATTTCTTTTATTCTTCTCTGATCTTTCTGCCCAGAAATTGTCATTCATCACAGATTTTGGAAACCATTCGAATCCTGAATTATTTGAATTCGCGGCCATCAGCGACATCAGCACTGTAAATAAGGAACTATTTGTACTTGATCCTGTTCTCGGGCATATTCATCTCCTTAAATTCAAAGAAGATGTCGTACAAAGATATGGCAATATCAAAATCCCGGCGGGCAGGGGGCCCGGCGAGTTACAGAATCTTTCCAATCTAGCCGTTTCTGAACACCACATTGCCATATCGGACGCTAGAAATCATAAAATCGTACTACTCGACCGTGAAGGGGGCCTCATTTCTGAATTTGTGACCAGATTCAGGCCAACCCGGCTTTATTTTCACAACGAAAGACTGCTTGTTTCCGGATTCTGGCCGACTCTGCGGGGTGATATTGTCCATGTTTTTGACCTACAGGGCGAGCTGGTCCGGAATTTTGTGCCCAAGCCCGATAATTGGATTCAGGTGGCACAGACCGGTAATTTTGAGCGCCTGCTGTCTTCTGAGGATTTCCTGTATGTCAGTTATCCAAGTCCGATGAGAATCGAAAAGTATGACTGGTCTGGAGCGCTGTCCGGCAGTTTCACAGATCCGAATACAGGTGGAGATATCGTGAAGGACGGGGATCTCCATTTAATTGAAACCAGAATCGTTGATCTGGTTTGGAAGGACCATTCACTTCTGGCGCTTGTAATCCATGGCGACAGGTATTCTATTGATCTGTTTGATACCGATCTGAAGCATCTGAAATCTGTTCCGGTAAAACCGGTGAATTCAGATCACATCAGTTTCCTCAGAATGCTTGGGAGTGATCATGTGGTAATCAGGCAGATTGAGCCCGTTCACCATATTCAGATTTACAGGCTTGAGACCAACTGAAATTTGTTTCTGAATTGATGTTAACCGAACTCGGGAGGCTTCACTTAAAAAGTATTTCAATCTTCTCCGTAGGCGGTTCCGCAGCATTCCGAATCGAGATCTGCTGGGCCGTACGCTGACTTATCGCAATAAGCGCCTCGGATGCCAGGCTGCTTTCTTTTTCGATTACAACCGGGGCACCGCTGTCGCTACCGCTGCGCACACGCTCTTCGAGCGGTACTTCGCCGAGGAATGGCACATCAAGTTTTTCAGCCAGCCTTCTGGCGCCACCCTGACCGAAGATGTAATACTTTTTGTCCGGCATATCGGGGGGTGTGAAATAGGCCATATTTTCGACTATACCAAGCACGGGAACGTTTACTTTCCGGAACATGGCAACGGCTTTCCGGGCATCGTCGAGGGCAACATCCTGCGGTGTGGATACCACAACGGCCCCTGTAAGCGGCACGGATTGCACGATGGTCAGCTGAATATCGCCGGTACCTGGAGGCAGATCCATAATCAGGTAATCGAGCTCGCCCCATTCGGCTTCGGTGAGGAACTGCTTGACCGCGCTTGAAACCATAGGCCCGCGCCATACCACAGCCTGGTCCTGGTCGACCAGAAATCCCATCGAGAGCAACTTAACACCGTATTTTTCGAGCGGGATGATCCGGCGCTGCGTATTGATGTTCGGCCGTTCATTGATATTAAACATGGTCGGGATGCTTGGACCGTAGATATCGGTATCCACAAGACCGACTTTCGCCCCGTCTCTGGCCAGTGCCACGGCAAGATTTACAGAGATGGTCGATTTTCCAACGCCGCCCTTGCCCGAGGCCACCGCTATAATATTCTTGACCCCTGCGAGCATGTTCTCCTGCCCTTCCGCCTGGGGGGCACGGCCCTGGGTTACTTTTGAATCCATCCTGATGGCGACCTCGGCTTCCGCATCTACCAGATGCTTTATGGCATTGTGGCAGGCGCGTTCGATTTCGGCCTTCATGGGGCATGCCGGGGTAGTGAGGTTTACGGTAAAGGCTACTTTCTTGCCGTCAATACGGATGTCTTCAATCATATTCAGCGTTACCAGGTCCTTACCAAGGTCCGGATCGATAACGTTGCTGAGTGCTTCTTTAACCTGTGTTTCAGTAATGGGCATTATTCCAAATTTTATAGACATTTCCGGTTACGGGAACTGATATATTCGATGACCGGCATTTATCAGCCATTTTACTGACATAAATCAGCTAATCATCCGCCATCTGCATTCCGTTTCACTCAAATTTAACGATTCTGCATGAAGGTTTTGTGTAGATTCATGTTTAAACTTCATGATTAAACGTCAGTGTTATAACCCGAAGTAATTTTTCGATCACCACAAGCAGGCTGTCATGTCAGAATTCATCCATCAAAACAAACCGGTCAGGATTCCTGTGCCGGGCAACAAAACCATCCTTGAACATTTTGGTCTGCTGGCCAACGCGATCAGCACATTCTCGGTGGCACGCATGATTGCCCCGCCAGAATGGGGTGAACCCTGGCAGGCGCCTGAATTTGATGAACTTACTCTGATGGTGGGGGGAAAAATGCAGGTAGAAACCGATAAGGGTACGTTTGAATTGTCGGCCGGCGACTCCTTCTTCAGCAGCGCGGGTAACCGGGTACGCTACAGCAATCCGTTTCATGCTGAAGCCGAGTACTGGGCCGTCTGCATACCCGCATTTACCCCTGAAACAGCTAACCGCGATGAATGAACAGGTTAGCCCGGCATTTTTACTACTTATTATCGTCATAACTTAACGTGTACGCAGACAATTGCAGGCCAATCGCCTGGTATAATGACCCCTGCTTTTTTCTTATATTGACGTGATTAAACCAACCTGAATAAAATAATGCCAAAGAGAACACCATTTTTTGACGTACACCGGCAGGCAGGGGCCAAAATGATCGATTTTGGCGGGTACGAAATGCCCGTACATTATACAGGAATCCGCAGGGAGCACCTGGCCGTTCGTGAGCATGCCGGCATGTTCGACGTTTCCCACATGGGCGAATTTTTCATCAGCGGCGATCAGGCTGAAGCCCTGTTGCAACACATCACCGTTAATGACGTGAGCAAGCTGGTACCCGGCAAAGCCCAGTACAGCGCCATTTGCTACCCCGACGGGGGAATCGTTGATGACCTGATCGTCTACAAACTGGCTGATGACCGTTTCATGATGGTGGTGAACGCCTCCAACCGCGAAAAGGACCTGGAATGGGTGATGAACAACAACCACATGAACGCCCTTGTTGAAGACCTCTCCGACGAAATGTGCCTGCTTGCAGTTCAGGGCCCTAAAGCCGAGTTGATACTGCAAAAAATTACCGGCGTTCCGCTGTCGGATATCTCCTTCTATACGTTTGCAACAGGGCGCCTTGCCGGTTTCGACGGAGTGATCATCTCGGCAACAGGATACACCGGCGAACGCGGTTTTGAACTCTATTTCGACCGCAGGGAAACCGATCCCAGGGCTGTCTGGTCGGCCATTATGCACTACGGAGTGGCGGAAGGTCTCGAACCTGCCGGACTCGGTGCACGCGACACTCTTCGCCTCGAAATGGGGTATGCGCTCTATGGCAACGATATTTCCAGGGAAACCAATACTATTGAAGCCGGGCTCGGGTGGATTACCAAACTCGCCAAGGGCGATTTTATCGGGCGGGAAGCGCTTGAAAAAATCAAAATCACCGGACCTGCCCGTAAACTATGCGGATTCGTAATGGATGAAGAGCGCGCCATACCCCGGCAGGGTTATGAAATTCTGAGTGACGCCGGGGAGGTGATCGGACATGTGACCAGCGGAACCCAGTCGATAACCAGCGGTGCCGGTATCGGAATGGGATATGTGAAGACGGGTTTTTCAGGGGAAGACACACGTATTAAAATCAGGGTTCGAAACCGCGATATACCCGCCGTTGTTAAAAAACCACCCTTCATCAGGAAGTAGTCTGTTACCATGGAATACACGGTTGATCTCTTTTTTAATTCACGGGCTTTTGTTGAGGAGGAACTGCGTGGCAAAACGGTGGTCGTGATTGATGTACTGCGGGCCTGCTCTACCATACTGACGGCACTCTCGTACGGGGCAAAAGGGGTGGTACCCATCAGGGACCTGTCGGAGGCCGGCCCCTTCACCCGCAACCTGGATCCCACACGATTTGTCATGTGTGGTGAGCGTGACGGGGTGAAGATTGACGGTTACCACTTCGGCAACTCACCACTGGAATTTCAGCCCTCCGATATGGAAAACAAAACGGTGGTGCTCTCCACAACCAATGGAACGATGGCCATTACCCGTGCATCGCTGGCGAAAAACCTCTACATCGCATCGCTGTTAAATGCACAGGCTGTTGCCGAACACCTTAAAACGCTCGATCAGGACCTCTTTTTTATCTGTGCCGGATGGAAAAACCGCCTGAGCATAGAAGACATTCTGTGTGCCGGCTACATTCTGAATGAACTGTTTGGCGACGATCTGCCTGACAATACACGAGATGGTGCCCGTGTTGCCCACGGCCTGTATGTGTCCTGCAGGGACCGCATCACCGAAGTGGTCATGACTTCAAATCACGCGGCCAGATTGAGGGATTTGAATTACGGAGCCGATATTGAATATTGCTGTGAATTAAATAAATTTAATCTTGTGCCTGCATTGCGTGAAGGAATAATCAAATAGGACATGGCCCGTAAAAAAAAGAATGGGAATTCCGATGGTGCGTTCATCACACCAGAGAGAAAGCTTGAGATTATCGGCATCATCATCATGTCGATTGCTGTACTCATTGCACTCAGCATCATAACCTATTCACCAACCGACAACATCCTCATTAAAAACGCCTCTTTCAGTGAATTGCTCCGGTTTGATGAGGGTACCGCGCTGAGAATAAAAAACGGGCTCGGCATAACTGGGGCCTATCTCTCCTATTTTTTTGTTTACATCCTTTTCGGCTACCACAGCGCCATACTTGCAGCACTCACCATGCTTTACGGCTGGTTCATATTCAGACATCATAATCTTTCCCGCCTGCATGGAACCGCACTGCTTTATACCTGTGTGATGGTGCTTCTGGCTGCCATACTGGGCTGGGTTGCTTTGGTGTTTGAGACCGATACCCATTCCTGGAGCGGATTCGCGGGTCTGTCGTCGGCCAGGATGCTTGGTTTCCTCACCGGAAAAGTGGGTTCACTGATCATTCTCGCTTCCCTGACCATTATTGCGGCCCTGGTGATCGTGGATGGCAATATTCAGAACACTATAGACCGTTTCAAGCAGGGTTTCGAGCAGTTCAAAATGCGACGAAGTGAAAATCGTGAACGCCGTGCCGCCGGGGTTGAAATAAACAGACAGGCGGTGTACAGTCAACCTGATCCGGACGACGACGATGAAGGTGTAGGGGAAGTGGTTGTAAGCAGAACCAGAGGCAACGTAATTGAGGGCACACCTGGTCCGAAAAAATACCAGCTGGAGACCGAAAAAGAAAAACCCAGCATAAACGAGATCATCGAAAAATCGAAAGAGCGTGACCTTACGCGCCACCAGCAGCAACTTCTGGAAGAAGAAGCCATGAAGAATCTCCCGCCAAGGGCGATCATTGAAAAGCCGGGAGAGACTGGCCAGGATAACACGGTTACTGGTGATGGTGAGCAGGACGGACCGGAGATATCCGTATTCGTGGGCAAGCAGGAAGAAGAAGCCGATGAGAAGGAATTTGAAAAGCAGCAGAGGGCCAAAGAGATCCCGGTCATCAAGTACAGATTCCCGCATCCCGGCCTGCTCGACTCACCGCCCAATGAAGGCAACGAGGTCGATTTCGACGAGATCAACGAAAACAAACTGATCATTCTCGACAAGCTGAAGCGGCACAATATCGAGATTACAGCGATTGACGCCATCGTGGGTCCAACCGTAACGCTGTACGAACTGCAGCCCTCCCCCGATGTAAAGATCAGC
The DNA here is from genome assembly GCA_047921215.1 of Cyclonatronaceae bacterium. Classification (GTDB taxonomy): domain Bacteria; phylum Bacteroidota; class Rhodothermia; order Balneolales; family Cyclonatronaceae; genus RECM01. The sequence continues at coordinate 45,910 of JBLRWO010000009.1, forward strand.
CGGATTGAGAGCTATGCCAACGACCTCAAGATGGCCATGGCCACCCACGGGCTGCGCATCATTGCCCCGATTCCGGGTAAATCGGCGGTGGGTATTGAAGTTCCGAACCGCAAGCGGGAAACCGTTTTCATCAAATCTGTGATCGGCTCCCGCAAATTTATGGAAACCGATATGGACTTGCCGGTGGCCTTCGGCAAAACGATCGAAAACGAGATATTCATGCTGGATCTGGCCAGGCTGCCCCACCTGCTTATCGCCGGTGCCACCGGATCGGGTAAATCGGTCGGTATCAACACCGTGATCACTTGCCTGCTCTACAAGTGCCATCCCGAAGACCTGAAATTTGTGCTCATCGATCCCAAAAAGATCGAACTTTCTCTCTACAGAAACATCCAGAATCATTTTATTGCCACCCTGCCCGACGCCGAAGAGCCCATCGTAACCGATACCAGCCAGGTTCTCGATGTACTTAACAGCGTCTGCAAGGAGATGGACGAACGGTATGAGCTTCTGAAAATGGGCGGAGTTCGGGACATCAAGGCCTATAACACCAAAAAGAAAGCCAATCAGCTCGACATCGAACTTGGCCACCGCCATCTGCCCTACATCATTGTGGTGATCGATGAGCTGGCCGACCTGATGATTACTGCCGGCAAAAGCATAGAGGAACCGATCGCGCGGATTGCTCAGCTTGCCCGGGCTGTGGGTATCCATATGGTTATAGCCACACAGCGCCCATCTGTTAATGTAATCACCGGTACTATCAAGGCCAATTTCCCGGCCCGCATCGCCTATCAGGTCGCATCTAAAATTGATTCCCGCACAATCCTGGATACGATGGGGGCCGACCAGCTCGTTGGACGTGGAGATATGCTCTTCTCCAGCGGAGGGGCCGGCATGGTTCGTGTGCAGAACGCTTTCGTCTCGACGGAAGAAGTGGATCGTATCACAGCTTTTATCGGTAACCAGATGGGATACAAGAAACCTTATTTATTACCTCCACCCGACTCTGATAATGGCCAGACTGCCGGAATCCTGGACAAGAGTGAACGAGACGACCTGTTTGAGGAGGCCGCCAGGGTGGTGGTTCTGCATCAGCAGGGTTCTGTATCACTGCTTCAGCGCAAGCTGAAACTTGGCTACAACCGGGCCGGTCGGATCATCGACCAGCTCTATGCGGCCGGAATCGTGGGGCCCTACCAGGGCAGTACAGCCCGCGAAGTGCTGATTCAGGACGACGATGAACTCAGAATGCTTCTGGAGGATATAGATGCTGATCAATAAATTGTTTTATGTGCTTTTTCTGGTGGTTCCGGTTTGGACGGCTTCGGCCGGTACATCCCATACCGGCACATACGGTAAACCGGAAACATCCTGTGTGATATACCCTGAATCGGACGCATCAGTACCTGGTTGTGGTATGATGAAGCATGAACAGGACTATCTGAACCAGGTTACCAGGCAGGACGAAAGCAAAATCACCGAGCTCAGAGAGCGTTTTTCAAACGGTAATGCTTTTACTGCATTCATGACGCACGAATATGTCGATTCATTCACCAGCGATACGGTTATCACCACCGGCACCATCTGGATCGGTACTGACAGCTACAAAGTAATCACCGATCAACAGCGTGTGACTGTAGACGGAAGCATTTCGAAGGTGTACAACCGCCCTCAGAATAAGCTTATCATCAGTTTTTACGATCCCGAGGAGGATGAATTTGCCCCATCCCGATTTCTGACCGGAGCTCAGGACCGGTACATCATGGAAGAAACCGACTTTGCAGACGGCACTGTAATCACGCTTACCTCCGATGATCCCTTTGAAATGTTCCGTGAGGTCCGGATTCATCTTAACGAAAAGGGTATTCCCCGTCTCATAACCGGAATCGATCAGACCGGCAATGAATTCTCTACCTTTTTCGAAAGCGGTGTGTTTATTCAGGCAACCGGGGATCTGTTCAAAATCACCTGGCCGGATAATGCCGAAGTGGTAGACCTTCGTAACTGACAGCCCATGAAGCGAAACATTCTGAACATCGTCGTCGGGGTACTCATCGGGGCACTGTTCATATGGTTGTCGCTTCGCAATGTCGCTGTGGATGAATTTATCGGTATTTTCGGGGATATACGGCTTGGCTGGATATTCCCGTACCTGTTCATCGCTTTCGGCAGTATGCTGCTGAGGGCTGAGCGCTGGCGCATGCTGATGCAAAAAGAAAAGATGGTACCCGGGCGCCTGAACGTTAACTCTGCGGTAGCCCTTGGAATGATGATCAACTATGCCATCCCCCGGCTGGGTGAAGTTTCGAGGGCCGCATATGTAGCCAGAAAAGAGAAAATCAGCACATCCAATGTTTTTGGTACCGTTGTGCTGGAACGGATTGTGGACCTGGTAACCATGATGCTCCTGCTATTCATTGTACTCCTGTTTACCGCTACCGACAGCCAGACTCTTAGCTCACTGTTCGGCGACGACACCGTAAATCTGTTACGGATCTTCTACGACCCGTTAAATGCCATATTGTTATTAACCGGCTTGGGTATCAGTATTACTTTCGGTTACCGGATACTGAAACACCTGCTTTCGGCTGCCAATCGGGAGAAGGCCCGTTCATCTCGGTTAAGAAGCCTCATTGTAACTTTTGTTGAGGGCCTTATCTCTATTCGGTATATAAAAAACTGGCCCTGGTTTTTGGTTTTAACCGCATTGATGTGGTTTTGCTACATACTGATGAGCTATCTCCCCTTTTACGCATTTTCACTGCCAGATATATATGGTCTCGGCTTCGGTGATGCCATTGCCGTAACAGCCATAGCGTCGATTGGTGTGGTTCTGCCCTCGCCTGGTGGCGTTGGTACCTATCATTATTTCGTGAAACAGACCCTGCTTGTACTCTGTGCCGTGCCGGCTGCCACCGGTCTGGCCTACGCGGTTGTGACACACGGGGCCATGATGGTTGTTATATTTACGACATCCCTGATTCTGCTCGTGCTGAACCAGGTGCGGAGCCCTAAAAATGAAGCTGTATAAATATCGCAAACAACACCAGCTTGCATTTACATGTTCTCTGTTTGTTTTGTATTTTAGCAGGAATTGGCATTAACTGTGGCATCACGTTTTTTTTACACATCAGTTTTTTTCCGGTTTTTATTAAACCGGCATACTAAAATCAGTTACTGCAAGTTTGTTTGAATAATCCCGAATCAAGCTAATCCAAAGAGTTGAAACGTCTATTACTGCTTTCTCTCCTCTGTTTTATACCCATTTTAACCGGCGCACAGGACAGAACCACACCAACATCACTCCTTCCGGATATCGATCCTCAGGATATCGAGATCCGTGGTGAATTCCGTGCGCGATTTCCGGGCCTGAACCGGCAGCCTATTCTGGGGTTCAACCCAACACCCCGCGTGTTCAGGCTTGATCCGAACAGGATGCCCTTTATTGAAAATCCGGATCAGGTGGTAGCAACCATACAGGTTGCCCGCCTTGACGCCCCTGAAGGCCAGGCCCCTCAATACATTCGCTTCCCCGATCAGGGTTACCTGCACAGCCGCCTGGGTGTAGGGCGCTATGTGAGCCCCGAGGCCGACGTCTATGGCGGAACACCCATAACAGAAAATACATGGTTCCGAGGATCCCTGAATTACCACTCCTCCGACGGGCACCGAAACCGGGAAGTACAGCCTTCATCCTTCCGGTTTATGGACGCAACCGCCGGAATTGAAACCAGGCTGAGCAACAGGACAAGGGTTGGCGTTAATCTCTCCCTGTTAAATGAATTCAACTATGGGATTGAAACCCGGGCCCCCGATTTTACTACAAATTTTCCATCCGGAAATCCCAGGAAAACCTACAACGGATACTCGGCAGGATCCGATATTACCCATTTTTTCAATGCGTTCAGAAAGTTTGAGGGCGACCTTTCATACAACTACTATAGAGTAAACTACAATTTCCCGTTTGTTGAGCAGTTACGCTCTGAGGAACAGCGTCTGAAAGGGTCTGTATACTACCAGTGGCCTGGCACATCCATAGGAACCATTTTCGGAATCGGGGCCTTTACCGATGCTGCGCGGCTAGTTCAATCCCTACGGGACGACACCAACTGGCATATCTCGGGTGTAAAGGCCACCTGGGAGCAGCCGCTGTCATCCGACATGAAGCTGAGCCTGATCGGTCGCGGGTATGTTACTTACGACGAGAAAGACGGAAACAATTTCTATATATATCCCGATGCCCGTGTTGAATTCTCAAGCATCCCCAATCTGACGCTGGTCGGAAGAGTTGGCGGATATATTCTGAATGATGGCCTCAGGGGCTTGCACGAAATCAACCGTTTTGCCGATGAAGGATCCGGACTCATAAATCAGCGCACCATTTATGGGCTGGGTGAAGCCCGCTATGACTTCCTCGGATCTGCACAAGTATACGCCGGCCTTGCGTACTACATCTACGAAAACTACCAGTACTTTCTGTTTCAGGATATCGGTTATTCCCTGTTCGGGGTAGTTTATGACGATGATACCAGGCGCCAAAAGCTCTATGGCGGATTCCGTTACATCAACCGTCCTTACGGATTTACATTTTTCACCGAGGTGCACGTACAGAATACAAAGCTTGATGACGGCACCGAGGCACCCTATGCTGAAAAATTCGGGGTTACAGCTGGTATGACGATCAGACCTGTCCGTAACCTGAACATTACCATCTGGTCGGACTATATCGGAAATCGCCCCTACAATCTTGAAGGAAACAAACTGTCGGCCTATTATCTTCCCGGTGGCCGTATTGAATACCGTTTTACTGACGGTTTCGGACTCTATCTTAAAGTTAACAACATTCTCGACCAGGAATACGAGGTCTGGAACGGCTACACGGAGCGTCTTTTCCAGGTCTACGGCGGGGTAACCTTTAAACTCTGATATGGAAAAAAAATTCAATACTGCGTTCAGAGAAGCTCTCAGGGGCTTGGTAACAGAAGGGAAATCGGTATCAATTTCCGGACTCGGAACGTTTAAACCGGTTCACTACAAGCAGCATGAAGCTGAAAATGAAGAGGGCCACAAAGTACTGATGCCACCCAAAGATTCCATTGAATTTATACCGGAGGGGAACTAATGGATAAAATCAGTCACGTTCAGTTTGTTGAAATCCTTGCCTCAAAGCTTGGTCTTACGGACGAGGAAACGGCAAAAAAGCTAACCGAGCTGATTCTTGGTATTAAGAAAGAAGCAGTATCCGGTGAAATGGTCATTGATGGCCTTGGTACGTTTACTACCAAAAACAAAGAACTAACGTTTGTGCCTGATGAATCCTTTGAGCTGGAGATTAATCATAATTACGCCGGCATGATTCCGGTGTTGATTGAAGAACCGGGTACACAAACTTCAGCAACCACCAAAAAAACGGGAGATAAAGCGGAAGCAGTTGACGACACCGTATCCGGAGCAGAGGCTGAGGATGATGCAGATGATTTTGAGGAAGAAGAATTCGTTGATGTTATTGATGAGCAGGATCCATTCGATCTCGATGATGAGGATGAAGTGGATAGCAGCAAAGAAAAAGTAACATCTGCTTCCGGTACAGGTACCCGCAAGTCTGAAGAATCAACTGAAGATACGGCTGAAAAAGTCAGAAGAGCAGCCCTTGAAGCAGAAGAGAAAAAGATTAAAGAAGAGCAGGAAGCTGCAACTGCAGGTCAGGATACTACCTATTCTGTGAAATCTGATGAAGAAGTATCGGCAACGACCACCGGCAGCGATGAAGATATTCAGCCAAACTGGGTTGAACCGGGAACGGAAACTGGAACTGGAACGGAAACCGCGCCCGAAACAGCCAAAGCATCCGGTAACAAGAGTATTAACCCGGAAAATAAAGAAGTCGCATCATATGACAGGGTTCGCCCCGACAGCAATACCGGTACGATCATCGCCATCCTGGTTGCCGCTATCGTTGTGGTGGCTGGTGCACTTTATCTGTTTGGATTCCTTTCCGGATCGCCATCCGCTACTACAACACCAGTTGTATCAGAAGAAAGCATTAGTCCGCCAGCTGTAGTGGATGAGCCGGAATCAGGTGATGCAGAAGCCGGGTTTTCCGAAATGGAACAGCTTGCAGAAGAAGAGGCGGCACGTGATGTAACAGCGCAACCTGTAACTCCCGTCGAAGAACAAGCCGCTATTCCTGTTGAATCCCGGATCACAGAAGATCCGGTAAGCACCCCGTCCGCTGCATCTTTCGGGCTGCGTGGAAACATGAACACATCACTGGAAAGGCCTTACACCATTGTCGTGCATTCACTGGCTTCGCGCAGCGATGCTGATCGGGAATCCTCCGCCCTTGCTGGTGCCGGATACCGGAGTACACACTTCCGGGTGGAACTGCCAGACGGCAGTGTTCGCTGGAGGGTGGCAATCGGTCAGTTTGGCAACACTAATACCGCAATGGAAGCCGCAACACAGCTACCGGAACCCTATCTGACCAACCATTTCATCAGTCGTATCGAATCGTACAATCCCTAAACATCTCAATATCCCCCAACATGTCCATGCTTTTAACCTTTTTCCTTTCATTCATATTTCAGGCCACTACAGAACTGGCAGAAAGTGATACCCTGGCTGCCTTTACCGCTGAACCGGAAGGCCAGTCGTTCTTCTTCATTCTGCTTCAGGGCGGATTCATCATGATACCGATCGGTATCCTGTCGATACTTGCAATTTTTGTGATTGCTGAACGATGGAGGGTTCTGAACAACTCACAGATGGACAATGAGAAATTTCTGGGCACAGTTGAAGAGATGCTTAAGGAAGGCAGTACGCGCCAGGCCATCCGGTATTGCGAAGAGATGGATAAACCACTGGCCAGGATACTCAAACAGGGAATAAAACGCCTGGGCCGGCCCATTCTGGATATTGAGGATGCCATCAAAAATGCCGGCAAGCGGGAAATTCACATGCTTGAAAAGAAGATGGACTGGCTGGCTACCATTGCGGGTGTGGCTCCGCTGCTGGGATTCCTCGGCACCGTAACCGGTATGATTCAGGCATTTATGGAGATACAATCGCTACAGGGTAATGTAAACCCGAGTGTACTGGCCGGCGGTATATGGGAAGCCCTGATCACAACTGCTACCGGCCTTGCCGTTGGTATCTTTGCGTTCTTCTTCTACAACTACCTTATCAGCCGAATCAACCGGATGGTATTTGACCTGGAAGTTTCTACAACCGAATTCATAGAACTCCTCCAGAAACCTGCACCCAAGAAAGAAACCGTACTGCGATGAATTTCCGACCGACAAATGAAATCCGTAAACCGCTCTCGGTCTTTTCACTTTCATCCCTGACCGATATCGTACTGTTGCTGCTCATTTTTTTCCTTCTTACTTCTTCGTTTGTCGCCAATTTCGGCATCCGGGTAAACGTACCCAGGGCCGATACCAGCGCACAAACCCAGCCGCAGTACATTAATGTTACGGTGACCAAGGAGGGGGATTTCTACGTGGGTGGCGAGCAGGTGAGTAAATCGCTCCTGGCTACGGCCATCAGAACCGAGTTTCAGAAGAACCCGCAGAGCACCCTTGTACTCCGGGCCGATAAGGACGCAATAATTGACAATGCCGTGTTCGTTATGAATATTGGTAAAGCACTCAATATGAATATAATGATGGCCACCGAACGGGGAATCTGAAACCATGAAACGAAGAAAGCTTACACAGGAGGAGAAATTTGGCCTTACAACTACCGTTGGAGCCCACATTTTCATCATTCTGATTGCCATACTCATCATCACCCGGCCGGTTGATGATGACCGCATTGCTTTCATTGAAATCACACTGGGTGAATTCCGTGACGGGACTATGGCTGAATTTTCCCAGGAACAGAATCCTGTGGTTGCAACACGCCCCAGAACCACACCTGTTCAGACTGAGCGCCCGCGGCCTGAACCGGTAAGGGAGCAACAGGAACAGGTAGAACGACAGGAAACGGCCAAACCGGTTGAATTGCCGGAACAGACTCAGGAGATACAGGAAGAGGTTGTTAATACTCCGAAGACCCGTGAAATCGATCCGACTGTTGTAGTACGTGAAGAAAACCGCGAAGAACAGCAAGTACAGCAGGAAACTCCCGTCAGAGAAGCGGAAACCGAACGGGATGGTGCAGTAACCAGCGGCGACATCCGCGGGCGTACAGGCGATATTGAAGCCGACCAGGGCACCGGACGTGACCTGGACCGGTCTGCGCCGTTCACCCTGGAATGGGAGGGCGACATTGAGCGGGCACCCCTTCAACAGCCGATGCCCAATTACACCGCACAAGTGGAGGCCATTATTACTGTCCGTTTTGAAGTTCGTCCAGACGGAACTGTGGGCCGGATTACTCCCATCCGCCGTATGAGTCCCGAGTTGGAACGTGAGGTAAACAGGACCCTACGTACCTGGCGTTTCTCCAGGTTGCCAGGGGGCCTTCCCCAGGAACCGCAGTTCGGAATCATCACCTTCCGCTTCGTACTTGACTAATTCCAGACCCTGATCCGGCTAAATTCCAGGCTTTGCTTCAGCAAAACCTGGTCTTGCTTACTTGCTGTTGTGTCTCTTTTTGGCCTTCTCGCCTGATTTGTCTAATTCACAGCCCCAGATTTCGGTTGCGTATTCAAATATGGTGCGGTCTGAAGAGAATTTACCGATGCGGGCCGTGTTGTGTATGGCCATTTTGAACCAGTCCTGCGGTTTTTTATACAATGCTTCCACCTTTTTTTGCGTATTGGAATAGGCCTTGAAATCGGCACATACCATGAAGTAGTCGCCGCCGTCTGTTAATGCATGGACAATAGTGTGGAACAGATCCGGGTTATCCGGGCTGAAAAAACCATCTCTGATCTGTTCAATGGCCTGCTTCAGCTCCTTATTGTCATTCAGATAGTCCCAGGGGTTGTATCCCTCATTGCGAAGGCGTTCGATTTCATCAACCGTGAGGCCAAATATGAAGATGTTATCATCTCCGACTTCTTCTTTTATCTCAATATTTGCGCCGTCGAGTGTACCGATGGTTATAGCGCCGTTCAGGGCAAATTTCATATTTCCTGTACCCGATGCTTCCATTCCGGCGGTGGAAATTTGTTCTGAAAGATCGGCAGCCGGAATAAGGCGTTCGGCCAGCGACACACTGTAATCGGGCAGGAACAGGCACTTAAGCTTGTCGCCAACATCCGGATCGTTGTTGATCACATCGGCGATGGAGTTGATCAGTTTGATGTGCATTTTGGCCATGGTATAACCGGGGGCCGCTTTACCTGCAAAAAGTACCGTTCTTGGCTGAAACGGCGCGTCGGGATTGGCTTTAATTCGATTGTACAAAACAACGGTGTGCAGAGCGGCCATCAGTTGACGCTTGTACTCATGAATCCGCTTGATCTGAATGTCGAAAATGGAGTTGATATTCAGACGAACACCCATTCTACCTTCAACGTAATTGGCAAGACGTTTTTTATTCTCCTTTTTGATGGCAGAAAATGCCTTCACAAAAGCCTTGTCGCCGGCGAATTTGTCGAGTTCTTTCAACTCGTACAGAGCATTGACCCACCCTTTGCCAATTTTATCGGTTATAAGGGTCGCCAGGGCGGGGTTGCATTGTTTGAGCCACCGCCGGGGTGTAATCCCGTTGGTTTTATTAGTGAATTTTTCGGGCCACAACTCATAGAAATCCCTGAAAATTGTTTTCACGATCAGCTCGGAATGTAACTGCGCCACTCCGTTTACCTTATGGGAGCCAACGATACCCAGATTGGCCATCTGCACACTGGGCTGCTCGCCCTCGCTTATGATCGACATTCTGCGTACCCGGCTGAGATCATCCCCGAATTTATCATGAACCGTATTCAGAAAGCGTTTATTGATCTCATAGATTATCTGCAAATGTCGCGGCAAGAGTGACCGTACAAGCGAGACCGGCCATCTCTCCAGGGCCTCCGGCAGCACCGTGTGGTTGGTGTAGGCCATCGTTTTGGTTGTGATACCCCAGCTGGTATCCCAGTCCAGCCCCTCCTCGTCCATGAGCAGACGCATCATTTCGGGAATTGCCAGGTTTGGATGGGTATCGTTGCACTGTACCGCTACTTTTTCGGGCAGTTTTCTCAGGTCACTGTTGCTTTTTTTGAAGCGTTCCATGATGTCCTGAAGCGTGGCCGAAACCAAAAAGTACTCCTGCTTCAGGCGCAGCTCCTGACCCACAAACACCTTGTCGTTAGGGTACAGAATACGGGAGATATTCTCATGCAGTTCCATATCCCGGACCGCCTCGATATAATCACCCTGGTTGAACCGGCTAAGATCCAGCGAAGTGGTGGACGTGGCTTTCCAGAGCCTGAGATTATTGACCACTTCATTCTGGTAGCCTGGTACCGGCATATCATGGGCAAGAGCAAATACATCCTGAGTATCGACCCAGCGAAACCGTAGATCACCCTTTTCATCTGTATAGGGCACCGAACGGCCGTGAAATTTGACTCTCCGCACCAGTTTAGCCCTAGGGCGGTCCCAGGGGAAACCATACTGAAGCCAGTTGTCGGGTTGTTCAACCTGATAACCGTTCACTATCTGCTGATGGAAAATTCCGTAGTCATAACGGATTCCGTACCCGTACCCGGCAATGCCGAGTGTAGCCATTGAATCCAGAAAGCAGGCGGCAAGCCTGCCCAGTCCGCCATTGCCAAGTGCCGCATCCTGCTCGGTTTCCCTAATCTGATCATAGTCGAGGCCGAGCGATTCAACGGCTTCACGGGTTTCATCCATGATGCCCAGATTAATCAGGGCATTGTCGAGAAGCCTGCCGATCAGGAACTCCATGGATATATAATACACCCTTTTGGAATCCTCCTTATAGTACCCCTGCTGGGTTTTAAGCCATTTATCGTGCAACCTGTCGCGAACAGACAGTACCACACTTTTGTAGATATCCCAATCCGACGCCGAGTGTTCATCGCATGCCAGAGTAAACCGCAAATGATTGGAAATATCCCGCTTTATGGACTCCACGTCCATGCCTGTCCTTGTGATCGATTCTGTAATTTTTGACATAATTGCTTCTGATATAACTTCTGATATGATTGAAACCGCTACAACTGCAGCGGTGGATATTTAAAAAATGCATTCAGGGCGACACGACAGGTCTTTGAATCTAAGCACGGAACTGAGCTCTGTTACGATGAATCCAATACTATCTGCGATACACGCCCGTATCCGGTTTAAACCCCGGTCTGGTGATGTTGGTTTTATAGTTGTTTTGCACAAAATAGTGATATGCGTCCAATGCTACGAATTCTTGTTCAAAAAAACCAAAAACCGACGAGCCGCTGCCGCTCATGGCAGCAAATACGGCACCCATATCATATAACTGATCTTTCATGTTACCAATCAGGGGGAAGCGTGGTATTACTGCCGGTTCAAGATCGTTGTCGATCAGATACCGCCATTCATCCGGATTGTATTCGGTCAGTATTTTTTCAAGGCTGATATCCGGACTGCCGGTTGGCATACAATTTGCGTAAGCTTCTGCCGTGTTGCTTTCAAAGCCCGGGTATACGGTTAAAATCCAGGCCCTGGGCTGGATGGGAAGGAATTGCAACGTGGTTCCTGTACCCGTACCGATTCCCGTTTTTCCGGATATCATCACCGGCACATCTGCACCAAGTGCGGCACCGATACCTGCCAGCTGCTCATCGTTAAGTCCTGCCTGCTCCATTTTGTTCAGAATTCTGAGCATCGCCGCGGCATCTGCACTTCCTCCGCCAAGACCCGCTCCGAGCGGGATATTTTTCCGCACGTGTACCAGGTAGTGCTTCCTGATGCCCGTAGCTTTTCTGAATGCTTCTGCAGCCCTTACAATCAGGTTATCTTTACCTGCCGGTATTTCAAGGCCTTCGCTGTGAACCGTCGTTGCCGTGTCGTGGCTAACTTCAAGCTGATCATTCCACTCGATAAAGCAGAACCCGGTTTCCAGTTCATGGTATCCGCTGGGTATGCGTCCGATTATTTTGAGCCCCAGGTTGATTTTTGCAAAGGCCGTACTTACCCAAACATCTGTTTGATCTGTCATAGCTCCTGTTTCAGAACCTCATCCTTGATTTTATACGCATATTCCTTCGCGGCCTCCACGGTGTTGGGAATTTCTCCCTCCAGTATGGCAGCTTCAACAGCGTTTTTTATTTTTCCTACATCCGGTCCCGGCTTCATGGAAAACATGTCCATGATCTCTTTACCGCCAATCGGTGGTTTCCAGTTTCTGAGCTTGTCTTTTTCGTCGACTTCACGGATTCTGTTTTCAACGCTGTCGAAATTGGCCAGAAACTGCTTTACTTTCCGGTCATTTTTACTGGTGATATCGGCCCGGCAGAGCATCATCAGGTCCTCAATGTCTTCGCCGGCATCCACCAGCAACCTGCGGATGGCACTGTCGGTTACTTCTTCACTGACCAGGGCGATGGGTCTGAGATGCAGCCTTACAAGTTTCTGAACATATTTCAACCGTGAGTCAAGCGGCAGGCCGAGCCGTCGGAATATGCGCCGGGTCATGGTGGCACCAATCGCATCATGGCCGTGAAAGGTCCAGCCATGCTCCTCGGTAAAACGCTGTGTGGCCGGCTTGCCGATGTCGTGCACGATGGCCGCCCAGCGCAGCCACAGATTCGGCGTAACCCTGCTGATATTATCGAGCACCTGAAGGGTATGCCAGAAATTATCTTTGTGGCGAACCCCTTCAACTTCCCTGACACCATGAAGTTCAACCAGTTCCGGGAAAATGTGTTGCAACAGGCCGGCTTCAAACAATATCCGGAAACCCACCGATGGCACCGGGCTGAGTACGATTTTGTTCAGTTCATCAATGATCCGTTCTTTTGACACGATTTCAATTCTCCCGGCCATCATTTTTATTGCTGCGAAGGTATTCGCTTCAATTTCAAAACCGAGCTGAGATGCGAACCTTGCAGCACGCATCATACGAAGCGGATCGTCGTTAAAGGTAATTTCGGGATCAACCGGAGTTCTGATGATATTTCTTTCCAGATCGTCCAAACCGCCAAACGGGTCTATCAGTTCGCCATAATTCTCTTCATTCAACGACCACGACATCGCATTGATGGTAAAATCCCTGCGGTTCTGGTCATCTTCCATCGATCCGTCTTCCACAACAGGTTTGCGCGAATCACGGCTGTAACTCTCTTTTCTTGCACCCACAAACTCGAGATCAAGCCCTTTATAGCTGATATGTGCTGTGCCAAACTGCCTGAAAATACTAATTTGCTTTGTCTTGAGAGCGGCAGCAACAGCAGTGGCCAGTTCAATACCCGAGCCGATCGTAACAAAATCAATATCGGTTCTATCCTGCCCGTGCAGGCGCCCGAGATAATAATCCCTGACATAACCGCCTACCACATAAGCAGACTGTTCAAGGGCAGATGCTGCCCCTGATACAATTTTAAATATTGATTGGTGTTTACTGTCTATATCTTGCAAACCGTCTTATCTTTTGTTCCGTCAAAAATAAAACAAAATCAGATGCTAATCAGATGATTGCATTGAATATTTTACGCTTTTCCTGGTATCCGTTTTGAAGAACAGAAAAAGTGATCTGAGCAGGAAAGCCATAACGATCAGTCTGATCGTCTCTTTCTTCTCATTTACGGCCAAGGCAGCCGGGTATCTTTTAACCGGCTCCAACACCGTTCTGTCCGATTTGGCCGAATCGGTGGTTCATTTGCTGGCCGTGTCGTTCGCCATGTACGGGGTGTTTCTGCGCAGTAAACCGGCTGACGAAAAACACAGCTATGGCCACGAACGGATCAGCCTGTTGACGGTTGGCGCAGAGGGAGTGGTCATTGTGCTGGCGGGGCTCACCATTATCTACCAATCGGTTAAAAATCTCCTCTTCGGGCTTGAGATCACCCGTATTTATGAAGGGATGGCTTTTATGACCGCTGCTGCGCTGATCAACCTTGTTCTGGGGCTGTACCTGGTAAGAACCGGGAAAAAAGAGCGCAACATGATTGTTTACAGCAACGGCAAACATACCCTTACCGATGTATATACCAGCGGCGGGGTAGTTCTCACCCTGCTGCTTATCTCCATTACCGGCCTGGTGATTCTGGACGCAATAGTTGCGGTTGCAGTTGCCATATTTATCATGTATGAAGGCAAGAAACTGGTCAGTTACTCACTGGATGGCATTATGGACAGCGTTGATCCCGAAGCAGATCTCATCATCAGGAACATTCTGAACGGGGATGATATACCCGGCCATATCAAAGACTGGCACAACCTGCGGCACCGCACCACCGGCAGCGTAACCTGGATCGAACTCCACCTTCTTTTTGAAAAGGATATCGACTTGCAGACCGCTCACGACGAGGCCACAGCACTTGAAAAAAAACTGATGAGCGCCATTCAGGGGGATGTGATCGTAACCATTCATCTCGAACCCGAAGAAACCCATGCCAAATCACATCAGGTGTTGAAAGGCATACAGGGTAATCCCGATCTGGAGAATTTTTTCTAATGCCCGAGCCGGTAGTGCGTGGAACCATACCGGGTACGCTGACATTCAGTTTGCATTAGCTGATACATTGCGCAGTTACGGAACAACGGTTTTTAACATTGTATTGTGATAAATTTGGTACTATCATCAATTCTAACTCAAACAAGTACCGCACAACTCTTCTCTGTAATGGAATTACCGAAGCGATGGATGCTGGCTACCGATGGTTCAAAATATGCGAACCTTTCGGTTGAATATGCCGCACAGCTATACAAATTTATGGATCCAAAGCCGGATGTACTTATAATCAACGTAATTCCCGAGCCCGGAAAATCTGCCGGCAAGGAAACGGATATCGCTGTAATCAAGGAAAAAGAACGTGGCAAGCAGATACTTCGTGAAGCGGTACAGCGGTTTATTGATGCCAGTGGCAGCGCTGAAACAGTGAGAACGATGGTTGCAATGGGTGAATCCAGAGAGGTTATCGTGAAAATTGCCGAGGGTAACAAAACCGATCACATCATTATGGGCGGTGCCGACTTCCGGTGGACAGATGTTATTTCAGGTGGTGTGAGCAACTATGTGCTGCATCACGCCAAATGCCTGGTTACCCTGATCAAGTAATCAATTTATACAGCACATAACCACAATATGCCCCGCTGTATCCTATCCGATTGCGGTTATCCTTCAATTTCGGAGTGATCACCCAGATGGGCAGAACCCGCAAATCCATTCACCGACGCATAACTGCCGATCGAAGAATTTTTCAGGACTGAACTTTGAATCATAGCGTGGTCCTGCACGATGGTGTACTCGAGGGTGCTGTCGTGTATTTCGGTCCCGGTTTCCAGGCTCACGTGAGGACCAACACGGCTGTTATTAATGACCACTCCTTCAGGTATGTAAACAGGTTCAATAATTTCTGATCCGCTCACATCACCCCGAACCTGATGTTTCTCTTTTTCAAGAATTACACCGGTGGTTTCAAGCCATGCCGGTATGGTGCCACAGTCGAGCCACTCATCAACGGTGGCCGCCTTGAACACCTTGCCCCCTTTCAGCAAGCGGTCGATGGCGTCGGTCAGCTGAAACTCATTTCCGTGGCCTTTAATGTCGTTGTCGAGCAGATATTTAATCTCCGAACGCAGTTCTGCACCGTCCTTAAAATAGTATACTCCTATGATGGCCATCCGTGATATGGGTTCACTGGGTTTTTCCACAAATCCGGTTATTTTCTCACCTTCATGCAGGGCCACACCAAAGCGTGACGGATCTTCGACCTCCTTGAGCCAGATTACGCTGTCGGCATCATCCAGGGTTACCTTTCCGTCGGTGTCGAACAGGGTGTCGGCGAAAACCACGATGACCTCTCCTTCCAGGTACTTTTCAGCACAATAGACCGCATGGGCGGTGCCCAGAGCTTCATCCTGCCGGGTAAATGCAGCTTTGGCGTTGTTCCGTTTGGCCATATCGGCCAGCTTGTTCTTTATCTCATCACCGAAATCACCAAGAACGAACACGATTTCATCGATGGGGCGGTCAAGTGTTTTTGAAAACGTCTGTATTATGCGCTCAACGATCATGGTACCCGCAACAGGCAGAAGCGGTTTGGGAGTGGTATTGGAGTGTGGACGCAGACGTGTACCGCGTCCTGCCATGGGGATTATTAATTTCATCGCGCCTCTGTTTTGCTGGTAATCAATTAATTATGGTAAAGATTTATTTCTGTGTCAAAGATAGGAGAACTTGCTATTTTTGTCAGGTTAATTAAACCGAATTCCATCCCTGCAGTTGAGCACCAACAGTAACTGCTTTACGGCTAAACAGTTTCCGATCATTTGAAGGTATATTACACAGGCATCGAATTGCTACTTTTTCTTATCGCACTGGCGGTAATATGGCATTCCTGGTTCAGGGCCCGCTATTTCTTTCAGGTTATTCAGCAGAGCGGCTACCATATCAATGAATATGCGGGGTGGCTCAGGAAAAACTGGGCGGGCAAACTTATTGGCAATGCTCATTCGGTGATCATTCCCATCTTTCTGATCGAAATGTTCGGAAGCCGGCTTACCATGACCGCTGTCACCATCATTCTGTTTGTGTTCGTTTGCTTTTTGTTCCTGCCCGGACGGCGCGAGTATACCGGTCTGCAAAAAAAGCCTGTTGTTTTCACCCCGCGATTGATCAGGATGGCTATACCGGTGTTTGTGTTGTTTCTTATTTTTCCCTGGCTTGGATATATCCAGGCTATGAGATTGGCCTTTCCCACACCTGATGCCATGATACTCACGTTCAGCTTTGTTCTGGCCGACCTGCTCATTCCTTTCTTCATACTGCTTGCCTCCGTTCTGATGTATCCGGTCGAGAAAAGCATCCAAAACGGATTCAAAAAACGCGCACGGAAAAAAATCAGGTCCATGCCCGGTCTGAAGGTAATCGCCATTACCGGCAGTTATGGAAAAACATCGACTAAATTCATCATCAAAACCCTGCTGGAAGAGCGTTTCAGTGTTTGCTACACCCCCGGCAGTTACAACACGCCGATGGGAATCTGCAAGGTTATCAACAACGACCTGAATGCGCGTCATCAGGTGCTCGTACTCGAGATGGGTGCCCGGTATGAGGGCAATATCGACGAACTTTGTTCTATCGCACAGCCTGATGTATCTGTGGTTACTAATGTTGGCAAGGCTCATCTTGAAACCTTTGGCGACATTGATACTATTGCCCGAACCAAGGCCGCGCTTGTGCGCCATCTGAAACCGGGCGGCACTGCCGTACTGAATGCGGATGACCACAGGGTCGCCGCTATGGCCGGCCGCGACGATATCAACGTACTCACGGCAGGCATCGATGGCGGCGACATCAGAGGCAGCAATATAAGCTATGATGAGAATGGCTGCCGGTTTACGGTCGCATTGCCCGGCAATGAGCAGATGGAGATTACGACCGGACTGCTCGGAATTCACAACGTTCAAAACATGCTGCTTGGCATTGCCACAGGTTACGTTTTCGGGCTCCGGGCCGGTACACTTCAGGTGGCGGCACGCAGGGTTGAGCCGGTCGAGCACCGGCTTTCGTTTAAACGGGCCGACGGACTGCTCATCATCGACGATGCATTCAACTCCAACCCCACCGGTGCACGCAATGCCGTAGATGTGCTTGCAAAGTTCAGAACCGGGCGCAGGATCATTATTACACCGGGAATGGTGGAGCTCGGTGAAGAGGAGGAGGCCGAAAACAGGAATTTCGGCCGTCACATTGGCAGGTCCGGTCTGGATCTTGTTATACTGGTGGGGCATGATCGTTCCCGGCCGATCGTGGAGGGGTTACGTGAAACAGGGCAACCGGATGCGGATGTACGGGTGGTCAGTACCCTGTTCGAGGCACGTGAAATACTGAACAGTTATGTGCAGGCCGGTGACGTGGTACTCTATGAAAATGACCTGCCGGATATCTACAATGAGGTTACCCTAAAATAGGCCGTTAATTACCCAGCCTTAAAGACCCATCGCGTTCCTATTCGTACCTGAGTGCCTCGGCCGGCTGTATTTTTGATGCCCTCAGGGCCGGATACCAGCTGGCCAGAATGCACAGAAGCAGGCTGCCACCGATGATCATAAGCAGGTCGGACCAAATAAATACCACGGGATAGGCACTTATGATGAACGATTCAGACCCCGCAAGCCTGATCAGACCATATTCTTTCTGAAGCCAGCTCACTAACAGACCCAGGGCACCGCCGAGCCCGCACCCGATCAGGCCCACATATATACCCTGCCTCAAAAATACCGCCTTAATATCTGCCCTTTTAAATCCGTACGACATAAGCAGCCCGATGTCGCGTGTTTTCTGAATCACGATCATGGTAAGCGACCCGACAATATTGAGAACGGCCACCAGTACAATCAGCATCAGAATAAAATAAGCGGCCCACTTTTCGAGGTTCATCACATCATACAGGGGTTTTTGAAGATCGTACCAGGTTTTTACATCATAATCTGTACCGAGAGCGGCCTGAAGTTCACTTTTAATCGCAGCTGACCTGTCGTGATTCAGCAATTTTATGTCGATACCACTCAGTGCATTCCGGGTATTAAAAATACGCTGGGCAGCTTCGAGGTCAATGAACACCAGCGAACCCTCGAAAACCCGGTCCATGGAAAAGGCGCCCCGAACATTGAAATTATAGGTTCTCGGTGCAGTGAACTGGGTAAAAGAGCGCTGAATAGCCTGGGCACTCAGCAGGCCCACATCGTCGCCTACGGTAACCCTGAGCTGGCTGGCCAGCTGCTCGCCGATCAGCAGGCCCGGGCGCCGGTCGCTCACACCAAGACTGAAACGTCCGCTGGTCAGATTGCGGCCAAGATCCACCATCCGGGAGTGAACATCCGGATCAACACCGCGAACCACCACCACCTTATAATTCCCGCTTCGGTGGGCCATCAACGATTTCCCCTCCACAAAAGGACTTATAAGTTCAATCTCCGGATGATTTTCAAGTATGCCAGCCATCCGGTCATCGGGCATAAATGTGGTTCCGGTAGCCGACTCGATCCGGATATCGGGGTCATAGGCCAGAAGCAGATCTTTCATCAGGTCAAAAAAACCGTTGAACACCGACAAAACTATGATCAGCATCGCGGTTCCGATCGTAACCCCGGTTATACTGATCAGTGTCAGTGTTGAGATAAGCGTAACTTTCTTTCTGGAGAACAGATAACGCCGGGCTATGAGGTTTTTTGCATTCACGCCGGAATATACGGTGAACAGCCGACATGCCGGGTGTATCATTTTATCATATCTCGCAAAAAATTCCTTATTTTCAGACAAAATACATCATTAACCAGGAATCACATTTGGGAAAGCTGATATTAAATAAACAAGAGCAGAAAGCACTTGTTGAGGGGTACCACGGTGACGTTTTTTCCGTACTCGGCAACCACCGGGTTGTTCAAAAAAAACAGGAAAAGCAACAGATAAGAACATTGCAGCCGGACGCCCAAACGGTATCCGTTATTGATGCAGCCAATAACCGGACAACCCTTACGCCTGTTGACAATACACCACTGTTTGAAGGCCTTTTTCCGGCGGATGCCGATCTGAATAACTACAGACTCGAAATTAAATACAACGACGGGGCCAGCCGCACCATCCACGATCCATACAGTTTTACACCACTAATCAGCGATTATGACCTTCAGCTCTGGGGAGAAGGTAACCATACCAAAGCCTACGAGTTTATGGGTGCCCACATTAAGGAAATTGGTGGCATAAAAGGCGTGCATTTTGTAATAACCGCACCCTCGGCGGCACGCGTAAGTGTAGTGGGCGGTTTCAATAACTGGGATGGGCGCTGCAATGTGATGCGAAAATATGTAGACCAGGGTATCTGGGAGATATTTATTCCGGGACTGGATGAGGGCACCCAATATAAATATGAGATTAAGCCTCACGGTTTTGGTCCGCCTTTTCTGAAATCCGATCCGTACGGATTCTACTACGAGAAACGACCGAAAACCGCCTCGGTCATAAAAAACATCAATACCTTCAGCTGGTCTGATAAAGAGTGGATGCAGAAACGTTCGCCCGGACGTGAAAAGCCTGTTTCTGTTTATGAGCTGCACCTGGGTTCCTGGAAACGTCATATCAAGGATAATTCCTTTTACACCTACCGTGAGCTTGCAGAACATCTCATCCCCTATGTAAAGGAGCTTGGTTTCTCACACATTGAACTGCTTCCGGTTGCCGAACACCCCTACGATCCTTCATGGGGTTACCAGATAACCGGTTATTATGCACCGACCAGCCGTTTTGGCGAGCCCGAAGATTTCATGTTTTTCGTAAACGAGTGCCACCGGAACGACCTCGGAGTAATAATCGATTGGGTACCGGCCCATTTCACTAAAGACGACCATGGCCTCAGGGAATTTGACGGTACTCACCTGTACGAGCATGCCGACCCCCGGCAGGGGGAACACAGGGACTGGGGAACCAAAATTTTCAATTTCGGACGGATAGAGGTAAAAAATTTCCTGATGTCAAATGCCCAGTTCTGGCTTGAAAAGTATCATATCGACGGCCTGAGAGTCGATGCCGTAGCCTCCATGCTCTACCTGGACTATTCCCGCGAAGAAGGTGACTGGGTACCCAATAAATTCGGTGGACGTGAAAACCTGGAAGCCATCGATTTCCTGAAAAAATTTAATGAGCTTGTGCACAGGGAATTCCCCGGAATTGTCACCTTCGCCGAAGAGTCGACATCCTGGCCCATGGTTTCCCATCCCACCTACGTTGGCGGTCTTGGTTTCGACTACAAATGGAACATGGGCTGGATGAACGATACGCTCAAGTATATTGAAGTTGATCCGCTCTACCGCAAATATCACCACAATCAGCTAACATTTTCGCTGATATACGCCTTTTCGGAGAACTTTATACTCCCCTTTTCTCACGATGAAGTTGTACACCTGAAAAAATCGATGCTATCGAAGATGCCGGGCGATAACTGGCAAAAGTTTGCCAATCTCAGGCTGCTGATGGGGTATCAGTACTGCCACCCCGGGAAAAAACTGCTGTTTATGGGTACCGAGTTCGGTCAGTGGAGCGAGTGGAACTGTGAACAGGAGCTCGACTGGCCACTGCTTCAGTTCGAGCCCCATCAGGGCATAAAAAAAACCGTACAGGCCCTGAACAATGTTTATAAGTCGGAAAAAGCCCTGCATCAGCTCGATTTTGACTGGAACGGTTTTAAATGGCTCGATTTTTCGGACGTGGATCAGAGTGTGATCTCTTTTCTCCGTTTCTCCGAAAACCGCGACGATTTTGTGATCTGTGCATTCAATTTTACCCCTGGTACCCATCACAATTACATATTCGGTGTGCCGCGGCATGGCCGTTACAAAGAAATATTCAACAGTGATGACACACGTTTTGGCGGCAGCGGTGTAGTGAATACCGAAATCCATTCAGCCGAAGGTGAATGGCACGGGGAACCTGCCCACATTTCCGTAAGCCTGCCCCCGCTGGGATGCATCATTATTAAACCACAATAAAACATTATTTTAGCTGTACAAACATGTTCAAACGTTCAAGTGGGATCCTTCTTCATCCGACCTCATTCCCGTCAGATTACGGAATCGGCGACCTTGGCCTGGAAGCAAAAAAATTCATCGATTTTCTGGAAAAATCGGAGCTGTCGGTATGGCAGATCCTGCCCCTGGGGCCAACCGGTTACGGAAATTCCCCGTACGCTTCCTATTCCGCCTTTGCCGGCAACCACTATCTGATCAGTCCCGATATTTTACACGAAAAAGAACTGCTTACCAATGATGAGCTCAGGCATGCCATGGTGCCATCCCATGAAAAAGTTGATTACGAAACGGCTTTCAGCAACAAAAGCGAACTTTTAAAACGGGCGGCTGACCGGTTTTATGAGCGAAATGACAAACAGGATCAGAAAGACCTGAAGAAATTCAAGAAAGAGAATACCTTCTGGCTCGATGACTATGTACTGTTTATTTCATGTCTTGAACACAACGGTTTCAAACCCTGGAACACCTGGGACCCTGCACTCTCAAAACGTGAGCCGGAAGCCCTTAAAAAAGCCCGCAAAGAGCTCAAAGACCGGATCAACTACCATTATTTTGTTCAGTTCGAATTCTTTAATCAGTGGATGAAGATAAGGGAATATGCCAACCATAAAGAGATTATCATTGTTGGCGACATCCCTATATTCGTGGACCATAACAGTTCTGATGTGTGGGCCAATTCGCAGTATTTCGAGGTCGACAGCCGGGGAAACCGGAAACTCGTTGCAGGTGTACCACCCGACTATTTCAGCGAGACCGGCCAGCTTTGGGGAAATCCACTCTACAAATGGAAAGCACTGAAAAAAGACGGCTATACGTGGTGGCTTGAACGCTTCAGGCAGATGTTTTATCTGTTCGATGCCATCCGGGTTGACCATTTCCGTGGTTTTGATGCCTACTGGGAGGTAAAAGCGGATGCCGAGACCGCCATGTACGGGCGCTGGGTGAAAGGCCCCAGCGAAGATCTGTTCGATACCATACTGGATAAGATGGGCACCCTCCCCATCATTGCCGAAGATCTTGGCGTAATAACAGCGGAAGTTGTGAAATTGCGCGACAAATACAATTTTCCCGGCATGAAAATTCTCCAGTTCGCATTTTCTGACAATGCGGGCAACAGTTTCCTGCCCCACAACTACGATACGAGCAACTGTATCGTCTATACCGGCACTCACGATAACGACACGACCCGGGGCTGGTACGAATCTGCCTCGGAAAAAGAACGGCATCAGGCCCGTGAGTATACGCGGTCTGACGGAAACTCCATTCATACCGAACTAATACATACGGCCATGATGTCGGTGGCACGGATGGCCATTTTCCCGATGCAGGATCTTCTTGGCCTTGGAACCGAGCACAGAATGAACTATCCCAGTACCGTATCCAATAACTGGCTGTGGCGCTACAAACGAGGTGATCTTGCTAAAATTGACATCAACTGGCTGCGGTGGCTGGTAAATCTTACCAACCGGAATCCGCGATTGAATCTGTCGGATGCCAACCTTACTACGCTTGAGACCGAGGAGGCAAATTAACCTTTAAATCCAGCTTCCAAATAGTTATATTTCGAGATTGTATACATCACACTGACGTGTCGTTCAGGAATACTAACATTCCGATCCAAAACCGGCACAGACACCAGGAATAACTGCTCTAACTTATGAAGATTTTATATGCAGCGGCAGAAATATCGCCCTTCGCCAAGATGACCAATACCGCTGATCTGATGCGTTTCTTACCGGCATCACTTCAGGACAAGGGGTTTGAAATCCGTATCCTGCTTCCGAAATACGGATCCATCCACGACCGGAGAAACAGGCTGCACGAAGTGATCCGCCTTTCGGGCATCGAGGTTCAGGTGGCCGACAATGTTGAAAGTATGCGAATCAAGGTGGCCAGCATTCCAAACGCAAAACTTCAGGTCTATTTTCTCGATAACGACACATATTTTAAACGCAAAGGCCTTTTCCGTGATGCAAAAGGCAATTTTTACGACGATAATGCCGAACGTCTGATCTTCTACAATAAAGGGATACTTGAGACCGTAATTAAACTCGGATGGAAACCCGACTTTATTCACTGCCATGACTGGGCAGCAGGCTTTGTACCCGTATTCATGAAAGAAACCTACAAGGATTACGACATTTTCAAAAACACCAGAATCATCTACAATCTGCACAGCCCTGTGAACGAAGGTATTTTCAATGAAGATTTTCTCGATCTTGCCCGGCTGCCCGAAGGATTTGACAAAAGCAGGGTGATGACCGGTGACAAGGTTGATTTTATCCGTGCAGGACTTTCATATGCTGACCATGTGGTTACCAGCAACGATATTCGCGATGAATTTGACGATTTATTCAAAGAGTTAAACATCACACCCACTAAAATCCAGGGTTCGCCGTTCGATATGTCAAGCAAGTTTGCTGAATTCTACAACAGCCTTGCACCCGAAAACGCCTGACTTATCCCCAAAACCTAAACCATTTCAGCTTGAGAGTCCTCGTTAAACGACTTC
Source organism: Cyclonatronaceae bacterium (assembly GCA_047921215.1). Taxonomy (GTDB): domain Bacteria; phylum Bacteroidota; class Rhodothermia; order Balneolales; family Cyclonatronaceae; genus RECM01. The sequence continues at coordinate 70,048 of JBLRWO010000009.1, forward strand.
TGATCATTGCAGTTTTTCTGCCCGCAGCACTTGTATTCACATCCTGTGAAGACTCCGGTACAGTCGGCTCATCATTTACAGGTACCAATCAGATTGTACAGGTTGATACCCTTCGAATCGATTCGGTTACCCCTGTTGACCTGCCCACATTTTCGGGCGAACTGAATAATTTTTCTGCCGGTCAGTACGATGACCCCCTGTTCGGCACGTTTCGGGCCACCGCTATGATAATGCCCGGCCTTCCGCTTGCTGAACGGGCTATCGGCTCCGCAGATGAGCTATATCTGGTCCTTTTTCCATCAACCATCTATGGCGACTCAGCATCAACCGCCACTTTCGATCTGGTGGAGGTTGGTGAACGCTGGCGCGGTACCAACTGGACACTTGCCGACCAACCGGTTTTAACCGGTAATGTGGTGGGCAGCTTCGAAGTGGGCCCTGCTACTGATTCCGTTGCCGTTGAGCTATCTCGCGACTGGATTAATAATTACGCGACTTTTATAACGGAAGTAGAAGGTGAAAGCCGGGATTCCACGTTCCGGGCCAATGTATTTGGTTTTGCCATTGTGCCTACCGGCGGGAATAAAGTGGTCGGATTTACAGCCAGGCAAACCGACACCCAGAACTTTTTGAACGTTGTACGATCATTTCTGCTCCTCAGGCAGACTTCGGATGATGATGATTCAAGGATTATCAACAGGTCATGGGCATTCAGTCTTGATCATGACCTTACTACAGCCACTGTACCACTGCCTCAAAATGCGACTCCGGTTTTAAATACCTTCAGGAATGCGTTTAAACTCGATTTCAGAATAGACGAAACCATTTTGGGCACCAAAAATATATCACGTATCGAAGCGGTGCTCTATGAAGACACCCTCTCCCTGCAAAACAGCCTGCCGCCGATGCATAATCGCCCTTCGAGTAACCGTACCTATATCTTCCGCCTGCAGCCCGGTGAAGACAATTTCGCCATTGTTCGTAATCCTGACGACAATATTCTGCGGACCGATGCCGATGCATCCTATCGGTTTAACCTTCTTGGCTACACCAACGACATTCTTTTTGGCACCCCCCGCAATGTCACATTCGTGGTCACATCCGGGGCAAATAACGGGTTAATCTATCCCAACCTTATCTACAATACCAACGAGCAAGAGCTCTTCCCGAAAATCATTGTAACCAAGTTAATACCCGAGACATTGTAATGCGCAAACTACTTTCAGTTACTTTTATCGCCGTGCTCAGCATGGCATCTGTTGCCGGCGCACAAGATGAATATCAGAATTCCTCTGTTTATTCATCTATCGGTCTTGGTAACCCGCTCGATTTCCGCTCTTCAGCCGGTGCCTCCATGGGGATGTCTGGCGTAGGTATCTGGAACTTTAATACCATCAGCAATGCGAATCCGGCCCAGTGGGGCGGCAGTTTTTTTACTATGGGCACCGCTGCCCTGTCTCTGAATAGCTTTTCCGCTTCCGATAACTTCGGTGAGCAGAAAAACACCATAATCAATTTTAGCCAGATCCAACTGGTTCTTCCGGTTTTGCGTGAAAGGATCGGGGTTTCCCTTTCGCTTCAGCCCTACACTGAATCCCGGTTTTCTTTTTTTGAAGAAGGCACCATCGAGTCTGCCGACAGCCTGAATTATCTGATTGACCGCCGTGGCGATGGAGGGCTTAACAAACTTGAAATAGGTTTTGGTGTCCGTATAAACGACTGGCTTCTTGTTGGCTATGCACCCTCACTGGTGTTTGGTTTTTACGAAAACAGAAATGTAACACTGTTCGACAGAACCGGATTTTCTGACGTTAACTATACCATAGGAACCCGTCATAAAGGATTTGGCAACCGTTTCGGTGTACTCGCTTCGCACAGGGGCCTGTTTCGGACAAACGACAGGATTGTGCTGGGATCGACCGTTGATCTGCCTGTAATGCTCGGTTCAAGACGAAAAATGACCACCCAGGTTATTACCGGTTTCCCGCCCCAGAGAAAAACCATTGAATTATTTTCTGAAGATTATTACGGTGAGGGCAAGACCGAATTGCCATTGGAAATGAATACCGGTCTTACGTATTATCCCAGTCCTTTTGTTCTGCTTGCGGGCGAGGTTTTATATCAAAACTGGTCTGATTACAGAAATTTTGACGGGAATACGGATGATTTTCTCAAGAATAGGACTAAATACAGTCTCGGTTTTCAATATGACTCCCGCCGTCGCGGGGATACCGGTTTTTTTAATACATTTCTTTACCGTTTTGGTGTATCATACGACGACGGTCACCTTACCCTTAACAATACCAGTATCGAAACCACGATGATATCTGCCGGAATCAGTATCCCCTCTGCCTTCTTTGGATCATCTATCGATATAGGTGTTAATTACGGGATCAGAGGCACTAAGTCCAATGATTTGGTACAGGAGAAAATTTTTGGGCTACGGGCTTCGTTTAACCTTTCAGAACTAATGTTCCTGCAGAGAAGATTACAATAAGAGAAGATTACAGTAACATTCACTAAGTAATATGATGATGAAAAAAGCAATCATTCTGATGGTGGTAGTACTCGGGGCCAGTTCTTACGGGTGGGCTCAGCCTTATGGTTTACCAGCCGATGCAACGTGGTCGATATTCAATGAGAATTTTCGGAACAATGATTTCGAGGGGGCACTGCCCTTTGGACGCTGGCTGGTATTTAACAAGCCAAAAACACTGGAAGGCTATCCGCAATACAGAGGTGACCGTAATTTTGACCGCATGATCAAAGTGTACGAGCAAATGGCTGAAAAGCAAACGGATCCGGCTCTTAAAACGGCTTATCTTGACTCTGTAGCCTATCTCTATGATACCGCGCTTGACATTTTCGACGCTGAAGAAATCGATCACTTCAGCTGGAAAAGAAACAAGGCCCGGTTTTTGCAATCGAATGCTGACAATATTGAAAGTGCAAACGACAAAGCCACAGAAATTTACATGGAGCTTTTTGAAGAAAATACCGACCGTTTTGTGCAGGAAGCCGATGGCTGGTACGTCAATTTCCTTGCACGTTCGTTCATGAGCGCCGACCGGGAAAAAACCCTCGAAATTCTGAAAACTGCCGAGCCGTATGCCAGCCCCGCTCTGCTTGATAATTTCGAACAGATACGAGACGAACTGTTCCGGGATCCCGGCGAGCGCATTGTATACCTTGAAGGTCTGCGGGAATCACGCCCCGACGATCTTGAGTTGCTTGAAGAATTGATCGGTCTTTATGAAAGAACCGGCAACCGGGCAAAACTCCGCGAATCAGCTGTAAGGCTGTATGAGCTGAATCCAAGTTACTACAACGTTATCAGAATGGCTGAGGCGGCCAAATCGAACGCTGAATACCGAAATGCCATTCGGTACTACCGTGAAGCTATTTCTAAAACAGATAACCCCGATAATCTGAAAAAAGCCAATATCGAGGTTGCCAACAACTACCTGAACCTCGGCGAATTTCAACAAGCCCGTGATTTTGCCAGGAGGGCATCACAGATAGATCCGAACTGGGGTGAACCCTATGTGAAAATCGCTGAAATCTATGGGCAGGCCATCACCGATTGCGCCGGCGGCACATTGGAAAGAACCGATAAGGTTGTGTACTGGCTGGTACTCGACTATCTCGACAGAGCCAGAAGTGTTGACCGCAGCTTCGCCAATACAGTAACCCAGATGTACCGGTCCTATCAGCCGGTAACTCCAACCGTTGAGGAGAAGTTTTACCAGGGTTGGAATGTAGGCGACAAGATCCAGGTCAACAGCTCGTTGAGAGACTGCTACGGCTGGATCGGTGAAACTACGACCGTTCGTTAGAAACCGGCCCGGTATCAGATAAACAGATATATACAGGGTTTGCAGGTGAATACAGGTATACCCGCAGTTTAACCGACCTGTTGATCTCTATATTGACGAGACTAAAAAAGGGAGATTTATTTTCCTTTTTTTGGTTTCCGATAACTTTTTAGTTTTGGACATGGGTCGTACAGGATGCATCAGTTTTACCTGACCACCCGTTACCTGATTGTAATAAGACAAAAATTCAGATATGACGTACCGTCAGGTCTTTTGCCTGTTATGCCGTATTACTGCAACATTAGCTGGCTGATCAAGTCAATTGACACATCAGATTGCAGTAACAGCCGTGCATACTATCGCATATCTTTAATTTAATTATGTAGTTATAACGTATGCTGTACACGTATATAATAACCTTTTAAAAATAAACGCTACCGGAACATATTTTTAAAATCAGAGTCGAATTTTTCATAAGAATTCAATAGTTTATCAATACCAACCGGCGCAATATTCTTATCAAGCCTGCTTCAAGTCCGGGGCACAGTCTAAAAGCAAACCTTTTTTCTCTATACCGGCATGGCCGGTTACGTGATCATCAGCAAGCAGGTTCAATACGATTTATTTACGCGCAAATCAGCTCAATTCCAGATTGATTCATGAGTAATCAAAAAAACAGAGGTTCGTCCAGGCGTAAAAAGCGTGGCAAACAAAAAACACAACAAAAAGGACGGGGTGGGCAGTCAGCTGTACAAACCCCCGATTTTTTGGAAAATCGGCACGTTACACACGGCGGAACTTACTCCGGGGTGATCGAAGTGAATGAAAATGGTTACGGCTTCATAAGAAAGCTGAATCACGACTTTTCGAAGACACCCAAGGATCCATTTGTGGTACCGAACATGGTTCGAAGGATGTATCTTAAAATGGGCCTTGAACTGGAGGGGGAACTTGAAAAAGATCAAAGAGGGAACCACCGGGTACTCACCGTTGACAAGGTAAACGGCAAACCCATTGAAGAATGGATGAAAGCAAGGAGATTTGAACTTCAGACCCCCATCATGCCGGTTGAACAGATCAGGCTGGCCCACAGTGAAGACGATATCGATCTGCGCGTTATAGACCTGATTGCCCCGATTGGAATGGGTCAGCGTTCACTTATTGTAGCACCTCCCCGAACTGGTAAAACAGTTTTACTGAAGCAGATAGCCGGTACCATCGACGAACACTATCCCGATATCTGCCTGGCCGTACTGCTTGTTGATGAACGCCCGGAAGAGGTAACCGATTTCATGAGGACCACAAAAGGCCATGTATTCGCATCCTCAAACGACAAATCTACCGAAAGCCATACCCGGATATCGGAGCTGGCTCTCGGCTTTGTAAAAAGAAAAGCGGAAATGGGTCAGAATGCAGTGTTACTCATCGACTCACTCACACGGATGGGACGGGCCTACAATGCCGCTCAGACCAACTCAGGGAGAACCCTATCCGGCGGTCTCGACATCAGGGCACTGGAAATACCGAAGCGGATTTTCGGCTCAGCCCGGAAAATCGAAAACGGCGGGTCGCTCACCATCATCGCAACCTGCCTGGTGGAAACCAACTCCCGGATGGATGACCTTATCTTTGAAGAATTCAAGGGTACGGGTAACATGGAACTGGTACTCGACCGCGATCTTGCCAACGACCGCGTATTTCCAGCCATTAACATTGCGGCTTCAGGTACCCGGAATGAAGACCGTTTCATCGAAGAGTCGATGGAAGAGCGTAATGTAATACGGCGTTATCTTCTCAGAAAAACCCCCAAGGAGTCGATGGTCAGCCTGCTGCAGGTTCTCAGACGTACAAAGAGTAACAAGGAACTGCTGGATCAGATCGCGACATTCGCCTGATTAGTATTCCTTCATCCCGGGATCGATCTCCCTTGCCCACTGGTTGATGCCACCCAGCAGGTTTTTCGGGTTCTTAAAACCGTATTCCTTCAGAATTTTTACCGCATCCACACTCCGTTCGCCGGTGCGGCAGTGTACGATAACCTCCGCTCCCTTTTTGTCGTCGATCTCATACATCCTGTTTTCAAGTTCCGGCAGGGGAATGACAAAGCCATTCAGATTGCTGATGTCATATTCGTACTCTTCCCTTACATCCAGGATAAAAATATCATCTCCGTTTTTCAGTTTTTCACTGAGCTCCTGTACAGTTATATCGATCATCGTGCAGTCTATTTAATTTCGTATCGATCCAGTTTGAATTGTGCGCCAAGATATAATTTTTTTGCCTCATCATCTTCAGCAAGATAGTCGGCCGTACCCTCCTTAAGGATTTTGCCTTCAAACATCAGGTAGGCCCTGTCGGTGATGGCGAGGGTTTCGTGTACGTTATGATCGGTAATAAAGATTCCGATATTCCGCTGCTTCAGTTTGTAGACAATATCCTGAATATCTTCAACTGCGATAGGGTCAACACCTGCAAAGGGCTCATCCAGCAGAATAAATTTCGGATCTGTTATCAATGCCCGTGCTATTTCGGTGCGCCGGCGTTCACCCCCCGACAGGTTATACCCCCTGCTGCCGGCAACGGTTTGCAGATTGAACTCTTCGATCAGCCTGTCGGCCTTCTCACGGATCACACTACGGGGAAGCGAGGTATACTCAAGTACCGCCTCGAGATTCTGCCTCACCGTCAGGTTCCTGAAAACACTGGCTTCCTGGGCCAGATACCCGATACCAAGCCTTGCCCGCTTGTACATGGGCCGGGTGGTTATATCCAGTTCATTCAGATATATGGACCCCTTTTCAGGACGCACCAGACCAATGAACATATAAAATGTGGTTGTTTTGCCCGCACCATTGGGACCGAGCAACCCGACAATCTCCCCCTGTTGCACACTAATCGACACGTCGGAAACAACCACACGTTTCCGGTAGCGCTTTAACAGGTGTTTGGAATGCAGGATTTGAGGTGCAGATTCCATAAGGATGCAACCTTTATTTTAAAGAGGATTATTCAGTAAAATATTCATGCCGGTCCGACTAAAAATGAGTATCGATTCCGTACCGGCCCGATCGATTGAACAGCCTTGCCACCCGGAAACAGATACCAGGAATGAACCTTGAATATACACTGGTATCTGCCGCCAGGCTTTGGTTTCCGCATTATACAGAGACCATGTTTTGCAGAATGGATTTGAATATGTATTGCCCGTCGGCTGAACCGAGCTCTTTTTCCACAGCCCTTTCCGGGTGCGGCATCATTCCGAGTACATTGCGGTTTTCATTACAAATGCCGGCAATGTTAAGTGCAGCCCCGTTGGGATTGAATGCATCGCCGGCCTCACCCGTCGCACTGCAGTAGGTAAAAACAATCTGACCATTATCACGAAGACGGTCGAGTGTTTCCTGGTCGGCGATGTAATTACCTTCGCCGTGGGCCACCGGTATTCGCAGGATGGTACCTTCGGGTATGGCCGATGTAAACGGTGTACCGGCATTCTCCGTTTTAAGGTTAACGAATTTGCAGGTGAAACGCAGTTGCCGGTTGTGCAGCATGGCTCCCGGCAGCAGTCCGCTTTCGAGCAGTATCTGGAAACCGTTACAGATACCAATCACCAGGCCGCCCTTGTTTGCAAATTCAACCACCGCTTTCATGACCGGAGAAAAACGTGCAATGGCTCCCGACCTCAGGTAATCGCCGTATGAGAACCCACCGGGAATCACTACTACATCCACATCGCCCAGATCGTGTTCCTTGTGCCAGATAAAACGCGTTTCACAACCCACCACATGCTTGAGGGCATGATAGGCATCGTGATCACAGTTTGAACCTGGAAATACCAGCACTCCGAATTTAACCGACATCACTTATCCTTTCCTATTCACGCTTGTTGTGCAGCAGTTATGAGTTCTATCTCATAGACTTCCATTACTTCGTTAACGAGCAGTTTTTCGCAGGCATTGCGGGCGATATCGAGAGCATCCTGCTCGCCGGAGGCTTCAATTCTGAGATCTACCACCTTGCCAATCCGTACGTCGGTGATCCCGTCAAAGCCGATGTTCCTGAGAGCGCCATAAGCCGCCTTGCCCTTTGGATCGAGTATCGATTTTTTGAGTGTTACGTAAATTCTTGCGTGATACATGACATTGATTTGAGGTATATGGGAAAGAAGTGAATTTAGCTTGATTTTTACTCAGCTGCCACCCTTCTTATGGTATCCGCTATCAGTTCTGCCATATCAGCCGGCTTTTTATCATCCGCATCAATCCATCGTACAAAATCCCATCTTCTGAGCCAGGTGAGTTGCCGCCGGGCGTACCTCCTGCTGCCTGTTTTGATGTCGGCCACCATTTGGTCGTGGGTACAACTGTCCTGCAGGTAACTAACCACTTCACGGTACCCTACACTCTGCAGCGATTGCAGGGAGGGCTTATACCCGTTCTCAATCAGCTTTCTGACCTCATCTACCAGCCCGGCACTGATCATCCGGTCGACCCGTTCATTGATCCTGTCATGAAGTGTCTGCCTTGGCAGGTTCAGCGCGAAAACGAAACGGTTCCGGCCGGGGAGTGGCTTCTTGCCGGTATGAAATGAACTGAACGGCTTTCCGGTCTGCATCCAGACATCAAGGGCCCGGTATATGCGGTGCCGGTTCAGACCGTCCATGGACGATGCGCAGGACGGATCGATCTCTTTGAGCCTTTCAAAGAGCCCCTCAAGGCCCAGCGTTGATTCTTCCATCCGCAAGTGGTTGATGTTATCATCATTACGTGCCGGCAGCGGGTCCATGGGAAAAATGAGTTCCTGAAGGTGCAGCGTGCTGCCACCGGCAATCAGTACGGGTTTTCTGTTTGCCAGTATCTCCTGCTCCCATGCGGCAACCCTTCGGGCAAACTGTCTTGATGAGTCATCCTGATCGGGATCGAGCACGGATATATTATAGTGTTTTACCCGGGCTAGTACATCGGGCGGGGGTTTGTCGGTTCCGATATCCAGATGCCGGAAACACTGCCTCGAATCAGCTGAAATAACCGGACAGGCCCACATTCTGGCCAGTTCAAGGGCGGTATTCGTCTTACCTGAAGCGGTTGGTCCGGTTATGAATACCCTTGTTTCGGTCAATACAGATCAGTTGCGGCCAGCCAGACGGCCCAAGGTGAAGGTTACAGAAATTCTGTGGGTGAAACCCAGGTCGGAGCTTACCCCCGCAAAACTGGCAAAACCGTAATCGAGGTTAAATGCCCCGAATTGCAGGCCTGCCCCGAGTGTCGGGGAAATATACAGGGATGAACTCTGATCGGTGGCAATATCGGTGAGCCCGGCCCTCAGGAAAACGGCATCACGGTAACCGACTTCAGCACCCAGGTGCGGTTCAAAACTGACGGGACCCGCATTGATATAGAATGCCCTGCGGTTTTCAAACCTGAGATCGGTATCGGTGGCCACGAGCAGGCGGAAATCGCCAAAATGAAAATAACGGCCCACGCCGATCTTGACCGTTGGCCGGATCAACTCATTTTCACCGGCCGGAACCTCGTCACCGAATTCATCGGCCAGCGGCTGCAGGCGTGCGGCATCCACTGTCCAGAACTTCATCATGGTAGTGATGTCCATAAGGTTCACCCCGAAATGGTACTCATTCCAGCGGTACATCAGGCCGGCGTCGATACTGTAGCCCCACGCATTGGCAAATGGTCCGAGCCGGCTGTGCACTACTTTGGCCGAAACACCCCACTGTAGCTGCTCGCTGACCGGATTGGCGTAGGAGAGGAAAAAAGCCATGTCGGAGGCGCTAAACTCGGTGATGTAATCAGCGGGATTGTCACGGGGACGGTTCCGCTCCCTGTCCCATGCATTGAGGGTGTTTTTAATGCGATCTACACCCTGACGGAAAAAACTCACAGCCAGGGCCGCATCAGAACCCGGCAGGCGAAAGGCAACAGCACCATAATCGTAACCAACTATGCCATTGAAGCGCTCAGAATGCATGTAGGCCGCTTCTGTGGAGGTTATACTGGCCAGGCCTGCCGGATTCCAGTAACCCGAGGTTACATCCCCGGTAATGGCTACCTGCGCGCTTCCCATACCCAGCGCGCGTGCTCCCCCACCTACAGACAGGAAGTCGCCGCCAAACGATACGCCCAAAAAACCCTGACCAAAGGAAGGTACCGTCAGAACAGCGGTTAACAGAACGGTGAAAAGTGCCGTTTTAAGCTTCAAAAGAGTCAACAGATTTACAGTTCACATTATATGAATCGGAAGAATACAATATAATTAAAAAGGGACACGCAATTATAACATTTGGATCATAATCGCAGCCGGCCCCTTCTTTTCCGGCCATTGTCTACCGGACTTTATAAAACGACCCGGCCACGTGTATCGTATCGGATTTGATTTGCCGGCCGGCATCCCGTTGAACGAGAACTGACGGAACCCCATTATATCACGGATGTTTATTCTTAATTAATTCATTAATAAACTGTATAATTGATTATAAATCCGACAAACCGCTACAAAACCCCAATGTGTGCAGCCTAACCAGCTCTGCAGGTCTATTCGCAACGTATGCTTAGCGTTCTCTATATAATCATCACCGCCTTTATTGTTTTTGTACTGGCAAGAACGATTCTGTACACCGGCAGGAACCGTTTTGTTCAGCCGGTTGAAAAAGACGATATCCCCATAGATGATGCCGTCAGGCGCCTGAGCAGGGCAATCCAGTTCGAAACCGTATCCACGCAATCGCCCGACGACATCAACGGCGAAGCGTTCACCGGGATGCACCTGTTTCTGGAAAAGGAATTTCCCTTAATTCACAGCAACCTGAAAAGGGAAGTGATAAACCACTACAGCCTGCTCTTCACATGGCGAGGTTCCAATTCGGAACTCAAACCCGTAATGCTCACCAGTCACCTCGATGTGGTACCGGTCGAGCCTGGAACCGAAACAGACTGGGAACACCCGCCTTTCGGCGGCAACGTGAGCGACAGTTACATCTGGGGCCGCGGAGCCATGGATGTACAGTGTGGTGTTCTTGCCATACTGGAGTCGGTTGAATGGCTGCTTGCCAACGGTTACCAGCCCGAACGAACCATCTATCTTGGTTTCGGCCACGATGAAGAGATCGACGGAGAATTCGGTGCATCCTCGATCGGGCAGATTCTGAAAGAGCGCGGTGTGGAGCTCGACTTTCTGCTGGATGAGGGCCTGCCCATTGTTGAAGAGCTAATGGACCTGCTGAAGGGTCCGGTTGCCCTTGTTGCCATTGCCGAGAAAGGCTATCTGAGTGTTGAATTATCGGTTGAGACCGGGGGCGGTCACTCATCTGTACCACAGGGGCTCACCTCCATTGCCCTGCTTTCGGAAGCCATCCACAAGCTTGAAAATAATCCGATGCCTGCCCGCATCGATGGACTGGTGAAGGAGATGCTTCAGTCGCTTGGATCACGGATGGCCATCGCCTACCGGATTGTAATGGCCAATATATGGCTTTTTCAGCGTGTGATTAAAGATCACCTGACAAAGCTGCCCGAAACGAGCGCTGTGCTGCGCACAACCGGAGCCGCTACGATCTTTGAATCGGGGATGAAAGAGAACGTACTGCCAACGCAGGCACGGGCTGTTATCAATTTCAGGTTGCATCCATCAGATTCAATCGCTGATGTTATTGATCATGTTCGGAAAACCATAAATGATCCGAGAATCCGGATTACAAAAATGCACGGGCACATTGAACCCTCCCGGCTGTCGGATGTGAGTTCTGAAAGCTATAAAACACTCAGAAGGACCATCCGGGAAGTTTTCCCGGAGGTGACGGTTTCGCCTGCTCTCATGATAGGTGCAACCGATGCCCGCCACTATGCCGCCCTGACCCCCAATATCTATCGTTTTCTGCCCCTGAGGGCTTCACGGAGTGATCTTGACCGGGTTCACGGAACCAACGAACGGCTGTCTATCGGCAACTATGAGGAGATGATACAGTTCTATATTCAGCTGCTGCGTAATACATCGGTTATTAAAACCGGACCTGGCCCTATCAGGAATGAGACGATTGAGGTGACCTCTGATGCCGTCTGAGGCTGAGCCCCATATCAACGGATGCTCTGTATGGCTGACCTTCGGCCGGGCCGAAAAAAAACTGGCTCATTATATTGCTCAACTGTCAGACCGTTTGAATACCCCCGTCTTCAGGCCTCACGTTACCCTCGCAGGACAGATTGGTTCTGAAAGGCGTTCGCTGCTTGAAACAACATCCTGGCTCGCCTCGGTTACCGATCCGTTCAGGATATATTGCCGGCAGTTCGGCAGCGAGCCTTCATATTTCAAAGCCCTCTACCTGGAAGTTACACTCGCTACCCCTCTAAAAGATCTTCGGTTGCTCACCGAAAAACATCTGCCTGCGGCCAGTCCCGGATTCATGCCTCATATCAGCCTTGTCTACGGAAACCTGAATGCAGAAAGCCGCAGTCAGATCATATCCGAACTCGGAATTATCCTGCCATATACCGCCGACGTAACCACCATCACCATCATGAAAACCGATGGCCCCGTTTCCGCCTGGCACCAGATTAAAGAGTTCGAACTGGGCAACTAAAAACCCATCAGGCCACCTTCAAGAGTCCGGAGCGTGCATTAAGCCACCTTCAAGAGTCCGGAGCGTGCATTAAGCCACCTTCAAGAGTCCCGGAGCGTGCATTAAGCCACCTTCAAGAGTCCGGAGCGGAGCGGAGGTCCTTGAAGAGTGGCTGCGGATACCATGGTATCCGCACAGGTATCCGCACAGCATCGCTGTTAATAATGCACATACTACCACTAATTTGTCAGCTTTTAATAAAAACGGGGCATTTAAATGCCCCTTCGATCAACTCTGCAAGGTCCTCCGCTGCGCTCCGGACTCTTGCAGGATGATCGAAGGTTGATCGAAGGATGATCGCAGCTGATCTTACTCTTCTTTCAGGCCGGGGTAGACGGCTTTGCCATCGGTTATGAGCTTGAATGAGGTAGAGTAGAGATCTTTGCGGCGGTCGCGGAGTGGTGTTACAGTTCCATTGAATCGGGTTCGGCGAAGTACTTCAAGATCGACATCTGCCAGGACGATCATCTCGGCGTTTTCATCGGTAATGGCTGCGATTCCGTCTCTTGAGAAGGGGAAGTCGGATGGGGTAAAGATGGCCGACTGGCCGTACTGTATATCCATATTGCCAACCGAGGGGATGTTGCCCGTGGTGCCGGCCATGGCCACATATACCTGGTTTTCGATGGCCCTTGCCTGAGAACAGATGCGGACCCGTGTAAAACCATGACGCTCGTCAGTGCAGTATGGAACAAAAATGATCTGGGCCCCCTTGTCGACCATATAGCGGGTCAGTTCGGGAAATTCGACATCATAACAGATATTAATGCCGATGCGACCCCGGTCGGTATCGAACACTTTGGGCTCCGATCCGGGCTGCACACCCCACCAGCGCCTTTCGCTGGGCGTGATATGAATCTTGTACTGTGATTCAACCGTGCCATCGCGCCGGAAGAGATAACTGACGTTATATACCCGGTCTTCCTGCATGGTGAAATGGGAGCCACCGATGATGTTTACATTGTAACGGATCGCCTGATCCCTGAAAAATTCAATAATGTGATCGGTAAAGCGGGTCAGTTCACGGGCAGCGAGCCCGGGACGTTTTTCATCCACAAAGCTTAGCAATTGCGTGGTTAGCAGTTCCGGAAAGAGCACGAAATCGGATTTGTAATCCGAGGCCACATCGACAAAATATTCGACCTGTGTGGCAAACTCTTCGAAACTGTCAATTTTCCTCATTTTGTACTGCACACAGCAGATTCTGACCGGTGTTGAAGTCACCTTCCGGCGCTGAACCGACTGCCGGAATTCCAGGTTCACCCATTCCATCAGGGTCGCGTAACCGCAGGACTGCTGGTCATCCTCCAGATAATTCTTCAGCACTCTTTTTACCACAAACCCGTTCTGAACCTGAAAGGTAAGCACAGGATCATAAATCCTTTTATCCATAACGTTTCTGATGTACTCATATACCGACATTTTATCGGCATATTCGTGGTAATTGGGCAGTCTCCCCCCAATCAGGATCCGTTTCAGATTTAAACGGGAACAGAGTTCTTTTCTGGCTTCATACAACCGGCGGCCCAGTTTCATCTGCCTGTGTTCAGGGTCCACCATCACTTCGATGCCATACAGGGTATCGCCTTCAGGGTCATGGTTTCTGATGTATCCCTCATCTGCAATCTCGTTCCAGCTGTGGGCATCGGAATACTCATCGAGATCCAGGATAAGGGAGCTGCTTGAGGCCACCAGTTCACCCTCATAGATAATACCCAGCTGGCCCTCCTGGAATTGATAGAGCTGCGATTCAAACTGATCTTTGGTGGTGGGCTCCATGCCCGTGAAACAGCGTTCCTGCAGTCTTCTGAGGGCCGGAAAATCCTCCATTTCGAGAGGCCGCAGTTCGATGCTCGGGTTGTTTGAATTTGTCATTTGGAGATTTGATTGGTCGCCGATTCTGAATCTTATAATTTACAAAACATGCATCACTATCAGCGGAATTTTTTAAAAAGAGTGGTTTTTCCACAAACATAAAACTCCAGGCAATACGATTTTGACCTGTTAATTGGGGACCCTTTACATCTTGCTATTCGCCAAAAATTGACTCATTTTTACGCTCGTTCTCACGAATATGTCATGATTATACAAACGGTTTATACATTCGGCACACCAACCTTCGGGCCGGCACCGATCATCAGCAAACTATTCCTGTATGCCTGAAGCCAAATCGCACATCGGTATAGCCACAAAGCGCATAGCCGCCATCGATCTGGGTACCAACTCGTTTCACGCTGTTATTGTAGACGTTTATCCGGACGGCAGTTTCAGTACAGTCGACACACTCAAGGAGATGATCTGCCTCGGTAAAGATGGCGTGGGAAGGATGCTGTCGTGCACCGAAATGGATCTGGGTATTGAAGCCCTGAGAAAGATCAAAACCCTTTGCCAGCACCAGAATGTGGAGAGGATTCTGGCTTATGCAACCAGCGCCATCAGGGAAGCAGAGAACGGAGGGGTATTTATACAGCGGGCGATTGATGAAGTACAGATCAAAATACTCGCAATTCCCGGCATCAGGGAGGCAGAACTGGTGGCTTGTGCAGTTCAGCACGGAATGCAGTTGGGTGACACTGCTCATCTGATCATGGATGTGGGAGGCGGAAGCACAGAATTCATCATAGCCGACAACAGGGATATCCTTTTCACAGACAGTAAAAAGCTTGGCGTTTCCCGGATGACTGCCGATTATATCAAGCATGATCCGGTTAGCAAAGGTGAGATACGTATGCTATCCACCTACTACGAGAAACATCTATCCGATATCAAAGAGGCACTGAAAAAGTATCCAACAGATGTTCTCATCGGATCTTCAGGCACTATGCAGAACATTGCGGCCATGATCGCTGCGATGAAAAATATGAGCACATCGGTTACACTGAATGAATTTGAGTACAGCAGCGAGGATTTCAACCGTTTCTATAATTCATTTATCAGACTGAACAGAAAGAAAAGGCTGATGGTGCCCGGACTGGATACAAAACGGGTTGACTTCCTTGTAGCAGGACTGATACTTGCCAAAAAAGTGATTACGGATTTCGGGATCAAACGCATCAAAACATCGGTTCAGGCGATGCGTGAGGGGATTATTATCAGCTATATACATCAGGAGATGAAAAACCTGCGGATACTGGCCGATTTTCCCGATACCCGCAGGCGGTCTGTCTTTGAATTACTGCGCAAGTGCCGGTGGCACGAGATGCACTCGGCCCATGTAAGCAATCTGGCCCTGAAACTGTTCGATCAGACATCAAAGTGGCACCAGATGGGACATCGCGAAAAGGAATTACTCGAATACTCGGCCCTGCTTCATGATATCGGCTACCATATATCACACCGCAAACACCACAAGCATTCCCTTTACATCATCCTGAATGCCGATCTGAGGGGATTCAGCCAGGAAGAAATCGAAGTGATGGCCCATGTTTCCAGATACCACAGAAGGTCGACCCCGAAAAACCGTCATCAGCTGTATTCCGCTCTCAGTGCCCCGCAAAAGAAACTGGTAAAGATTCTGTCGGGTTATCTCAGGGTGGCCGACGGGCTTGACCGAAGCCATTATCAGAATGTAACGGACCTTCGTGTTGAAGTCGGTTCAAAAATCCGCATTTTCATCAAAACAATCGCTGATCCGGAACTTGAGATTTGGGGTTCGCTCAGGAAAAAGGAACTGTTCGAAGACTATTTCGGGAAGAAACTGGAGATTGTGCCTGTGGATGTGCTTGAGACTGCCGGCTGATTTAATATGCATGGGAGGCAGGGGAATGGTTCAGTTTTTGCTGATGTGATTGTGCGGGCGTCTGAGGTCGGAGCTAAGACCGGGTTCGTTTTTATCTGTTGTTTGTCTTGTTCTGCGGGCTTCCCCTTTTTGTATGCCAAAGCGTGCGCCCAGCGCTGAAGCTGCCAGCAACACAACGGCCAGTATGAGCAGGCTTCGGTGAAAAAGAAATTTTTCGGTGAGTTCACTCAAAATCACGGCTGGAATCACGAGAAGAAAAGCGATCAGATAGGGGAAACCGGGAAAAAGGGCCGTTTTTCCGGTAAACCGGCGCGACAGCACAAAGCTGACGTTCAGATAGATCAACCCGTAGCCAGCCAGTACAAGGGTGCCGATCCAGTCGGGACGTTCGGTATGAATTAGAAAGGTGCTGGTGAACATGTAAATGAGAACCCCCGTGACCAGGCTGCCCGATATATAGGCGAAAGCACGGCCTACCACACGTTTTTTTTCTGTTTCAATCAATTCTGCGGGTACTCAGGGGGTAGGAGGATTGGTTCGTGATATCCAGCTTTCAGGATCTATGTTGGTTTCACCGTCGCGGATCATGAAGAAGACAGCGGAACCCATCGTTGAATTTTCGTCGCCGCCACGACCGATGATGTCGCCGGCCCTCACGAACGATTGCGGCCTGACCGTGACACCTGTAAGGTTACCGTATGCGGTTTTGTAGCGTCCGTGATTGACCACAACCATGGTATCAAATCCATTCAGCGGCATCACTATAGAGACAAAACCGTCGTGAACGGATCGCACGGTACTCAGTGGTTCGGTGGCTATTTCGATGCCTTCACTCGGTATTTCAACACGGTAAACGGGGTGAACTTTTTTGCCGAATTTAACCGACACAGCTCCGTTATCTACCGGCCAGGGCAGTTTTCCCCGTTGCTGTGTAAACGACTGCTCCAGTACTTCAAGCTCGGCCGATGATGGTCCCGCTGCGGGACGTATCGGTGTGGAATACCTGGCAATCTCCATTTCGCGGGTGCGTTCATCCTCAATTTTCTCAGCTTCGGCCAGTTTTCTGAGCCGTTCTTCTTCAAGCAGGCGAATGCGCTCCTCCTCGGCCCTTCTCACCCGGTTTTCTTCGGCCAGCAGGGTATTCAGGGTTTTATTCAGGTTGTCGATCTCATCAAGCGTGCGCTGCATTTTCTGCTGGAGGTTCTCGCGGTCCTGCCGGAGGGTGGTGATGTTCCTCTCCTGCTGTTGCCTGTTACTTCCCAGCCTCTGACGCTGGCGTTGTTCTTCGGCCAGGTTTTGAGCATTCCGTTCACGGGCTGTCTCCAGGTCGTTGCGCTTGCCCTGAAGTTCATCCTGCAGTTCTGCAATCCGGTTGGCCTGCCGTTCACGGTGTTCACTGAATTTACGCAGATAGTGGCTTCTGACCAGAAGCTGGTTCATGGAATTTGAGGTCATCAGCATCACAAACTGGGGGGTGCGCCCGTGCTTGTACAGGTAGGTGAGGGTCTTTTTGTACTCCTCCATCAATTGCTCCAGTTCCTGCCGGTTCTCAACGATCTGTTTTTCGATGATTGCGAGCTCACTCCTGATCTGGGAACGCTGGGAGGTGAGGTTGCTGATTACCTGATCACGCAGGGTTATCTCGCGCTCAAGCGACTGGAACTGGCGGTACACATCTTCATAGCGGGTTTCGGTCTGCCTGATCTCGCTTTCAAATGCCAGCAACTGATTCTGTAACTGTTCAAGCGTATTCCGGGTATCGTTCTGTTCTTTCTGCAGATCCCTGAGTAGCTGTTCGAAATTCTGCGCATATGCCCTGTTGCATAAAAGCACCATCAATATCAAACCAACTGATAAAACCCGGAATAATGCCTTCATATTCTGATAATCGTTATATCGGATGGAATATCTATGTCGAAATCGAGATTGTTTTTATTCAGTTCCAGCGACTGGGTTACCAGGTGAATGACTGATCTGCCGTCCTGACTGAAAATCCTGATTGTTCTTGGTAAGTTATACCCGCCAATACCCGCATGGTTCTCGAAAACAAATGTCGAGAAAACTTCAGGGTCATCGGCGCTAAAGACAATCTGTTCAATAAGATAGTTCTGCCTGTTGAAGATAACGGTTTTTCCGTCAAAAAAAATCAGTTTGTACCTTTTTTCATCCTCCAGAACGGTTTCAACTTCTTCGGCATGTAAAACGGGGTCGATAAAGTCGATCAGATTAAAGGCTGAAAAACCATTCAGAAGCAGTTCGTGCGAATTGGCTGTATCCGTTTTCCAGGCCTGCTTTTCGATGCGGTCGTAAATCAGCACCGAATCGCGGTCGGCATAAATGCGCCCTCCCTCAATACCCAGATTGTTGCGGATGCTAATCAGGGTCTGTTCCCGGTCGGAGGTAAAGCTGACGGCAACCCGCTCGCTAACCCCCGGCCGGCTGATCTGCGCACGGACCCTGCCCTCCATGCTGCTGATCGGTCTGCCGTATGTGGGAGAACCGGCCAGAATACGGGCCGGATCGGCATCAGATACACTAAAATCGCCCGTATCAACGGCCAGTCGTTTGACCGGCGAGCATGCCCCTGCTAATGCCACCAGTAAAATGACCACGGCCAACCGCAGGGTAATCAAATCAGTTCGCATCCAGCTTTTCCCTCAGGTGATCGCGTGTGCCGTCTCTGTCGAGTGACTGTTGCCACCATTTTCTGGCCTCTTCCATGTTGCCCAGTTTCTCATACACGTCGCCCATATGCTCCATGACAGTGGCACTGGCCTGACCGGTATCGATGGCGGCAGCAATATATTCCCGGGCCTTATCAAAATCTCCTTTTTTGAAGTATATCCATCCCAGGGTATCGAGAAAGGCGGGATTACCGGGTCTCATCTCAACGGCCCTTGTTGCCATATCCATGGCATCTTCAAGCCTCAAATCCCTGACCGACAGGTAATAGGCATAGTTGTTCAGGGCAACATCATTCTCGCTGTTATATTCCAGTGCGCGGTCATAGGCTTTTTCAGCCTCGGGCCAGTTGTCAAGAGCTGAATAGGTATCTCCAATTGTTCCGTAAATATCTGATCGGAGGTCGCGCCTTGCCGGCACATCGGTGGCCTGCTCAAGCCATTTAATCGCCTCCTGCTTCTGATCGTTCATCGAATAGGCAAGACCTGTAAAAAACAGGATATAGACGTCGTCCGGAACGATTTCGTTGCCTTCAAGACCCGCTCTGATGGCTTCTTCGTAAAGGCCCTCTCCGAACAGTATCTGCACCCGCCGCTGCCATGCCATCTCGTTTTCCGGCATCAGTTCGGTGGTTTTGTTCAGAGCGGCGATCGTTTTTTCATTATCACCGGCGAGTATATAGAAATCGGCGGCAAGGGCATGCCCCAGGCCGTAATCTTTGTGTTTTTCAGTAAGAAGATCAACCAGGCGTGATGCATTTTGTCCCAGCAATTCGTTGCCCGGATTCCGCTGGTAACGGGCCACCAGGTACTGCACCACTTCTGCCTTGATGTCCGGGTTTATCAGATCGTCGGCAACCAGGGTTTCCAGCAGCGCTCCCACCTTGTCCCACGCTTCATCCGCTGCGTGGATATCGGACAGGGCCAGGATCGTTTCAGGATTTCTCGGGTTCCTGTCGAGGGCGTCTTCCAGCACGGTAATGGCGGCTGTTTTATCATCCTCTTCGAGATACAGCTGACTGAGCGCTTTCAGTGTAGCCATGTTACCAGGTTCGATTTCACGCATTTGTTCCAGGGTGGTGATGGTGGAATCGCGCATCTTCAGAGAATAAAAATTGCGGTACTTCTGATAGAGCAGATTGAACTCCGGCCCTGTGCGACGCTGAATTATATTGTAGGTTTCGTTGCTTTTAAGGTGTAATCCCTGGTTTGCCTGCTCCTGTGCGAGCAGATAGAGCACATCCAGATCGTCGGGATGGTACTCGATGGTTTTTTCGATTTCTTCAAGTGTGGCCTGGTTACGGCCCGCCGACCGGTATATATCGACCAGGTTCAGACGGTACCACTTGTTACCGGGTTCAAGCTCTACAGCCGCCGCTCCATATAATGCTGCGTTTGCCACATCTCCGGTGTTGAAGTACGCCTCCGACAGTGAGTAGTACACCCCGGAGCTTGGTTCCATATATTTTATGGCCTCGGACAGCAGTGCAACGGCTTCCTCATAATTTTCGAGCTCAAATTCGGTAATTCCCCGCATGAACAGAGACCGGCCTTTCGCTTTATCTTCAGCGGTGAGTTCAACCGGCGGATCGGGTCGAACCTGCTGTGCCTGGAGCACTTCGGCGGCCCCGGACAAGGCGATGAACAGTATCAGGATGATTCCGGTAACAGATGAACGCATTATAGATAAATTTTGTGGACTAAATGATCAGGATAACCCAAAGATAGTACCATAACGTCACAAATCCGTATTCTGTGCCCGCTTATCAAAAATTATGGCGCCAATTCGCCAGCGACCTGAACGATGGCAGCATCCGGGGGCCATACCAGCTGAACCACTCCCCGTCAGCCAGGGCGATCGTTGATTTGCCGGCCACACCCGTCATTTCCCGCACATGCTTTTCACCGAACGGATAGGGTTCGCTGCTCAGCAGGATTAACTCAGGGGCAAGATCACGGATCGCTTCACCGGTTAGCTGCGGATAGCGCTTCTTATCAGCACATACATTCTGCAGCCCGAATGTTTTCATTACGTCATGGATGTAGGTGTCGCCACCGGCAGCCATCCACGGGTCCCTCCAGATCAGGTAGAGCGTTCTGACAGGCTTTCTGCCATCTTCTGTGGGGATTACCTTCCGGATGTCATCCACCAGTGCAGTTGTCTGCGGTTTTCGGCCCAGGGCAGTCCCAATCCGCTGCATTTCGCGCAGAGCCTCATCCACCGTTGAAATATCGGTGACCAGCACCCGGGTATATTCGCTGATGGCATCCACATCCTCTTTCCTGTTCTCTTCCCGGTTGGCAATCACAATATCCGGATTCAGAGACCTGATCTTCTCAAGGCGCGGGTTTTTCGTTCCGCCAATGGCAGCAACACGATCCACCTCAAGCCGGGGGTGAACACAGAAGCGGGTCCGGCCAACGAGCCGGTGACCCAGGCCGAGGTGAAAAATCAGCTCTGTGAGACTCGGAACAAGGGAGATGATCCGTCGGGGAGTCATGTCAGAATCGTTTGATGATGGACACCACACGGCCAGCGTAACTGCTTCCAAACAGGTTGGTATGAACCAGCAGCGGATAGAGATTGCAAATGTCGACGCGCTGTTCATGGCCTTTTCCGAGCGGCCAGGCTTCGTTATAAGCAGTATAAAAATCGTGTTCATAGCCGCCAAACAGCTTTGTGAAGGCGATCTCCATCTCGCGGTGGCCATAGTAGACAGCCGGATCGATGATGACCGGCAAACCATCGTGGTCGCAGAGATAATTTCCGCCCCAGAGATCCCCGTGGAGCAATGCGGGCGGTTCATCCGGGAATATTTCGTGCAGCCGGACATAAAGGTTATTAAAATTCCGTGACAGGCCGGGACTGAGCAGCCCCGAATCGACCGCTGCTTTCATTTGCGGCATGAGTCGCTCCCGGGTATAGAACTCAGACCAGGTTTCGTGCGGAGTGTTCGGCTGGTACAGGCTGCCTATGTAGTTATCATGATCCAGGCCGAACCGGGGGGTACTGTGCCGGTGAAGGGAAGCCAGCCCACGCCCGAAGTGACTGAAAAAGCCTGATCCCGGCCGGCTGCTATCAACATAGTCAATCAACAGCCAGGAATATTGGCCGTTATCGGTTGTATCCAGACCGATCACACCGGGTACACGGATGTCTTTGCAGGCCTCACTAAGCACCGCCAGGCCTTTGGCCTCGGCTTCAAACATGGCATAAAGCGACCCTTTGTTGATTTTGAGGAAGAAGATTCGGCTATCTGCCAGTGAAATCCGGTAAGCGGCATTAATACTTCCGCCGCTTTCGGAAGACGCCGTATTAACCCTGCTTCCGAGCAGCGATGTTATCTGATGGTTGACGGGTTGCGGAATCATGATCTGATTTGTCGATAAGGGGTTCCAGAAGGTCGAGCAGCGCTTCACAACTGCGTTTAACAATGCGGAATACATTTTGAAACCCATCCATCCCCCCGTAGTAAGGGTCGGGCACCTCGCCGTCTTCCGGGTGCGGATCGAATTCCCTGAGCAAACGGATTTTTGCAGTAAACAGGCCCTGAGTATCCAGAGCCCGGATATTGGCCCGGTTTTCCCTGTCCATAGCCACAATCAGATCATAATCATCGAGATCGCGCCGTTCGAAACGGGAAGCCCTCGAGAGCAGCTTTACACCATGCTGTGCTGCCACATCCCGGCTTCTGCTGTTGGCTGGTTCACCTATGTGATAGGCGGAAGTGCCGGATGAATCGACCTGGAAACAGGCCTGGAGGCCGCGTTCGTTTACCAGGTGCTGAAATATACCCTCCGCTGTCGGACTGCGGCAGATGTTGCCGAGACACACGAAGGTGATTTTAAAGGGATGCTGCCTTGTAATGGTTCTGCTGACCGTTACGGGTGATGTCATGGAATTATTTGATTTTCAGATGTAACGTAACATGATGTTATCTAATATACCGGTTGGCGCTGTTATGGTGTAGAGCCGAATTACGGGTCAAATTAATACCCGGATACCCACCGGATCAACACACCGGTTCCGATTCTTTAGCAATCTGTTCACAGAAAATTTGTATATTGTGGACTTATTTTTATCCGGTTTCCGGCTACCAAAGCATGTATGGAAAAGAAATTCAAGGAAATAAAACAGGCAGATTTTCCCAGCATCGAACTCGATATACTGAAGTGGTGGGAAAAGCATACCATTTTTCAGGAAAGCCTCGATACGCGGGATGAGGGCATACCTTTTACGTTTTATGAGGGTCCGCCCACGGCAAACGGAAAACCGGGCATACACCATGTGCTTGCCCGGACAGTTAAAGACCTTTTCTGCCGCTACAAAACCATGAAAGGTTTCCGTGTGAACCGCAAGGCCGGATGGGACACACACGGACTTCCCGTAGAAATTGAAGTTGAAAAAGAGCTTGGGCTCAAGGGTCGTTCGCAGGTCGAAGAATACGGAATCGACAAGTACAACAAGCTCTGCCGGGAAAGTGTACTCCGTTACAAAGACCAGTGGGACAAACTCACCACCAGAATGGGTTATTGGGTCGACCTGAGCGATCCCTACATCACGTTCAAGAACGAATACATCGAATCGGTATGGTGGGCCATCAGTCAGCTTTACGAAAAAGACCTCATCTATAAAGGGTACAAAATACAGTGGTACTCACCCGGCAGCGGTACCGTACTCAGCTCGCACGAAGTAAGCCTCGGTTACAAGGAGATACAGGACCCCTCCGTATTCATCAAATTCCGGCTGGATGAAGCCGAAGACACATTTTTCCTGGCATGGACCACCACACCGTGGACCCTGATCTCCAACATGCTGCTGGCCGTACATCCCGATATACAGTACGCGCTGATCAGGCACACCGGCGGTAATGGTAAAACGGAGCATCTCATCCTGGCCGATTCGCTGCTTGGCAAGGTGATCGACGGTGACTATGAGGTCATCAAAACGATAAAAGGATCGGAGCTGGTCGGCAAAACCTATAAGCCCGTATTCGACTATGCAGTCAATAAGCTTGGAAAGGCAGTGGCCTGGCGGGTTGTTCCGGCCGATTTTGTGACCCTGGATGACGGGACCGGTATCGTACACATTGCACCGGCATTCGGGGCCGACGACTACGATGTATCGATGCGCGAAGGTGTACCCCTGTTCAACCCGGTTACCAACGAGGGTAACTTCGACGAAAGTATTACTGAATTCAGTGGTTTGTGGTTTAAGGATGCCGACAAACCCATAACCCGCGACCTGAAAGAGCGGGGCCTGCTCTACAAGCACGTCACCTGCCTGCACAACTATCCGCACGACTGGCGCAAGGGCACACCGTTGATGTCGTATCCGGTAGAATCGTGGTTTATACGCACCACCTCTGTAAAAGACAAGATGGTGGCGCTGAACAAAAAGATTAACTGGAAGCCGGAAAGTACCGGAACCGGCCGTTTCGGTGTCTGGCTCGACAATAATGTGGACTGGGCCATATCGCGTCAGCGTTTCTGGGGAACGCCTCTGCCGATCTGGGTGAGCGACACTGATCCGGACTATATCGAATGTATCGGGAGCATGGAAGAGCTTCGCAAAAAAGCGGGCCTTGCTGACGACGCAGAACTGGACCTTCACCGGCCCTTCATTGACACCCTAACCTGGAAAGCACCCGACGGCGGCACCATGCGCCGGATACCCGACCTGCTCGATGTCTGGTTCGATTCGGGAGCCATGCCGTTTGCCCAATGGCACTATCCGTTCGAAAACAAGGAGATTTTCAGTGAGAGTTTCCCGGCCGATTTTATTGCTGAAGGTGTAGACCAGACCCGTGGCTGGTTTTATACGCTGCACGCCATAGCAACCATGCTGTTCGACAAACCGGCCTACCACAACGTGGTATCGAACGGGCTGGTACTGGATGCGAACGGCGAAAAAATGAGCAAGACGAAAGGCAATACGGTCGATCCTTTTGAAACCATCCAGAAATTCGGTGCCGATTCCACCCGCTGGTACATGATCAGCAACACGGCACCATGGGATAACCTCAAGTTCAGCGAAGAGGGTCTCAGAGAGGTACAGCGCAAGTTTTTTAATACCATTGTGAACACCTACTCTTTCTTTGCCATGTACGCCAACATCGACAAGTGGACGTATGCCGGCACTCCGATTCCGATATCCGACCGCAGTGAAATGGACCGCTGGATCATTTCGAGAATGTTTACCACCATCAAGGAAGTGGATACCTTCTACGATGAGTATGAACCCACAAAGGCAGCCCGCGAAATCGAAACCTTTGTTGAGGACCTGAGTAACTGGTTCGTGCGCCGCAACCGACGCCGTTACTGGAAAGAGGGCAAGAGCATCGATAAAACAGCGGCATACCAGACCCTGTACGAATGCCTGCACAATCTGTCGAAGCTGATGGCGCCTCTGGCTCCGTTTACCGCAGAATGGCTCTACCAGCGGTTGAACGAGGTAACCGGAAAAGATGAAAAATCGGTGCACATCTCATTTTTCCCGACCGTTGAGGAAACCTCCATCAACAAGGCGCTGGAGTACCGTATGGATCTGGCGAGAATTATTTCCTCTACCGTATTGCGCATACGGAACAAGATTAACATGAACGTAAGGCAGCCCCTGGCGCGTATCATTCTGCCAAGCAACAGCGAAGAAGAACGGAACGCCATCGAGTCGGTCAAGCACATCATTCTGGATGAGGTCAACGTTAAATCGCTCGAATTTGTGGATGACGACTCCGGAATCGTTCGCAAAAGTGCCAAACCAAACTACCCGGTACTCGGGTCGAAACTTGGCAAAAAAATGAAAATGGTTGCCGGGAAAATCAATATCTTTACATCAGAAGATATTACAGCATTTGAAGCTTCCGGCAGCGTTACCATTCCCCTTGATGACGGCGAAAGTGTAACCCTGGTTCGTGAAGATATTGAGATTATCAGGGATGGCCTGGAAGGCTGGTCGGTAGAAACCGAACGGGGTGTAACCGTAGCCGCCGATACCAACCTGACCGAAGAGCTTATAAACGAAGGGCTTGCCCGGGAGTTTATCAACAGGGTTCAGAATATGAGAAAAGAAGCCGATTTCAATGTTACTGATCGCATAACTATATGGTTTGAAGCGACCGAATCAATGGAAAAGGCAATCACCGTTTTAACCGAATACATCATGACCGAAACACTGGCCGAAAACGTGGCTTCCGGGAACCTGGACAGCCCCGATTACGTGAAAGAGTGGGATATCGACGGTCAGCAGTGTAAAATTGCCATTAAACGTAACCTCAACTGATTACAGCAGCTTGATCATGGAAAACAACACAGATAAAGAAAAGCGCATCTCTCCTTACACTGATGAGGAACTTGAGTATTTTCGTGAAATTATCATCAACAAGCGGGATGAAGCTGAAAAGGATCTCGGCATGCTGATGGAGGCACTTAAAGACAGCACTGAAAATGCTTCGGACGAATCTGCCTATTCCTTCCATATGGCCGATGCCGGGACGGATGCCCAGGAACGTGAGAAGACCTACATGCTGTACAACCGTACCAAGAAATTCATCAAATACCTGGACGATGCCATCAGCCGCATCGACAATAAAACCTATGGTGTGTGCAAGGTGACCGGAAAGAAAATTTCCAAAGGGCGCCTTGAAGCGGTGCCCCACACACAGATCAGCATTGAAGCCAAATTAAAGCGGCGTTAATCCTTGCGATCTTCCAGAAACAAAATTCTGATCCTGTCCGCAACCGCCCTGGTCCTCTACATAGCGGATCAATGGTCAAAGTATGTGATCCGCACAACCCCTGACCTTCAAAACCGTACGCTTATCGACGGATGGCTTTCGTTTAATTACACAAAAAATCCGGGAATGGCTCTTGGAATCACTTGGGCCGACACCTGGATAATCAGCCTGGTGGCTATCGTGGCCACAATTGCCATTATCTATTACATATCCAGGACTCTGAAAGAAGCCAACACCGGATATCTGCTGTGTATGGGACTGATCATCGGGGGGGCTTTGGGCAACATAACTGACCGCATCTTTATAGCCAGAATTATGGATTATGGCTCCTGGCTCGACGGGCACGTGGTCGATTTCATCCATTTCACACTTGAGATAGGCGGTTACCGGGTGTTCCCTTACATCTTCAATGTGGCCGACATGGGCATCAGTGTTGCCATTATTACCCTTCTTATCTTCGGCAAATGGATTTTGCCGCACGACAAACCCAAAGATAAAAACACTTCCGGCAATTCGGAATCACCTGATCCGGCAACAGCCGGTCTGGATTCAGCCGGTCTGGATTCAGAAAGCACCGGTGATGCTGAATCCCGCAATTCCGAACCCGTTCCTGAAAATCGCTAAAACAGCCATTTATACGGAATGAATATGACTGTTCAGGACCTTTACAACAAGCTCCTGATTGAGCATTACAAACGTACAGAACAACGGTACGAACCGTCCAAATACACCCATTCCGGAACAGGGCACAACCACGCCTGCGGCGACGAAATCACGCTTTTTTTCACGATCGAAGGCAGCAAGATCATTTCAGCATCGTACACGGGCAAAGGTTGCATGATATGCCAGGCATCAGCCTCCATGCTGACCAATGCAATTGAAGGCCTGAAGCTGGATGAAGCCAGGCAGACGATTCGTCATCTGAATGAATTACTCGACGGAGCCACAGAACCCGCCCGGAATGATCCCGATTACGCAGCCCTCACGAGTATCCGGGATTTTCCCACCCGGATGAAATGCGCAAAACTGGCATGGGATACCGCAGAAAAAATACTTGGATCATGGCATGGCCAACTGTCAGGTGAGATAGCCAACTCTGCCAGGTCTTAGTTCACTTGCATTCCCAACAGATGGCTGATGAGATTTATTGGCTGATTTAAACACCTGCCGAATGTTCAGGCTAAAAAACGTTTAAGCATGGCCGGTCAGGTTTTACTTTAGAATAATACCCCGGATCACATCCTGCGGATCGTGGGTATCGATGCGGCTGAGCGTATGGCCCATCCGGTCGCGCTTGGTTTTCAGGTAGCGCAGATTTTCGGGATAGGGATCGATTTCGATGGGCTCGATCTCCACGATTTCCAGGCCATAGCCGGTCAGTCCGACGCGTTTGGTCGGATTGTTGGTCATCAGTCGCATTTTACGCACACCCAGGTCGCGCAGTATCTGGGCGCCTACACCATAATCGCGCAGGTCAGATTTGAAACCAAGGGCCTCATTTGCCTCAATGGTATCCATCCCCTCTTCCTGCAACTTGTAGGCCCTGAGTTTATTGATGAGGCCTATACCCCGCCCTTCCTGGTTCATATAAACGACTACACCCTTGCCGGCCCGCTCTACCTTGAGCAGCGCGGTGTGTAGCTGATCGCCGCAATCGCAGCGTTTTGACCCGAAAATATCGCCGGTCACGCACAAGGAATGCACACGAACCAGTACGGGTTCGTTCTCCTCCCAGGTGCCCTTTACCAGGGCCAGATGGTTGCCGCCGGTCAGCTTTTCCTCAAACGCGTATAAACGGAAATTCCCGTAAACAGTCGGCAATTCGATATTGATCATCTCGCGTACCAGCGACTCGTTCTGCATACGGTAGGCGATGAGGTCCTTGATAGTGATCAGCTTCATTTTGAAGCGTTTCGCCACCTTGATAAGATCGGGAAGGCGGGCCATGGAGCCGTCTTCGTTCATGATCTCACAGATCACTCCGGCGGGATAGAAACCTGCCAGCCTGGCCAGATCGACGGCGGCTTCTGTATGACCGGCCCTGCGAAGCACACCTCCCTCGGCGGCGATGAGAGGAAAAATATGACCCGGCCGGCGGAAATCATCAGGCTTCCTGCCCGGCTGGATAAGGCCCTGAATCGTACTGGCCCGGTCTGACGCCGATATGCCTGTGGTTGTACCATCACGCAGATCAACAGATACCGTAAACGCCGTCTCCTGCGATTCGGTATTATTTTCAACCATCCGCTCCAGGTTCAGATCGTAGGCGCGCTCACGTGTGATGGGCGTACAGATCAGGCCCCGGCCATGTTTAGCCATCAGGTTCACGGCCTCCGGAGTGATCATCTCGGCTGCCATCACGAAGTCGCCCTCATTCTCGCGGTCTTCGTCGTCGCAAACGATCACCATCCGGCCGTCGCGGATGTCCTCAATGGCGGACTCAATGGTGTCGAATTTGAACCTGGGCATGGATTTCTGTGAACTTATACTATAAAGGCACGATACTTGTGAAAAGAAGTTCTTACTTCTGCGGATTAACGTCTGTGATCGCGTTTTTCAGAAAACGGACTTTCACATCCTTATCCACTTCCACCATAACCGTATCGTCTTCAATACTTGCTACGATCCCGATGGCGCCGCCGGAGGTAACCACCTTGTCGCCTTTTTTCATCTCGGAGACTTTATGCTGTATCTCCTTCTGCTTTTTTGACTGCGGACGGATGATGAAAAAGTAGAAAATGACGAAAATAAGGGCCAGGAAGATGAGGCTTTCAAATCCGCCGCCGCCACCCTGCGGATCGCCCAATAAAATCAATACTTGAGGCATTTTTGTTCAGGTATAATGAATATTTTCTGTTAATCTGTAAAGATAAAGGTTTTCGCAAGGCGGAACAATTGGCGAAAGAGGCCGGGCTGCGTTTGAAGCGGGTACGGTATCAGCTATCAGAAATCAGGTATGAAATTTCCAACTCTTCTTCGCGGCATCCGTCAGGATGCCTGCGGGTTTGAACCGTATGCCGAGTTCACCTTCGAGTTTGTCGAGCCTTCCGTAAATGTTCGAAGCCCCCTCGCGGTCGATGTAGCGGAACGGACCACCCAGGAAGGGCGGGAATCCAAGTCCGAGTATGGCGCCAAGGTCGCCATCGACGGGTGAAAGCAGGATGCCATCCTGCAGACAGAGCAGCGCTTCGTTCACCATGGCCATGAGCATGCGCTCCTGGATGACCCGGGGTGTAACCGGACGGCGTTCATTACCTCCGAAAAAGCGGTATATATCCTGGTTCACCTCTTTCTTCTTACCATCCCTGCCCGAATAGGTGTAGAATCCTTTCCCGTTCTTCCGGCCGGCATAACCGGCTTCATCCAACCGTTCTGCAGCCTTGCTGCCCTCCACGCCTCTGTCTTTGAACTTGGCTCCCATCACCCCGGCCACGTGGGCAGCCACGTCGATGCCAACCTCATCCATGAGCACCAGCGGACCAACAGGGAATCCCAGTTTTTTCATGGCCTTGTCGATTTGTTCAATGGCGGCCCCCTCTTCGAGCAGCAGCATGGCTTCGTTCATGAACGGAGCGAGGATACGGGTGGTGTAAAAGCCCGGGCCATCGTTCACCACAATCACCGTCTTGCCCTGTTTCATACCCACTTCCATGGCGGTGTGAACAGCGCGGTCGGTCGTTTTATCCGTTTTGATGATTTCGAGCAGGGGCATTTTCCGGACGGGCGAAAAATAGTGCATTCCCAGAACCTGTTCAGGACGTTTCGACCCGGCAGCGATATCGGTGATGGGAAGCGAGGATGTGTTTGAGGCAAAGATACAGTGATCGGGCACAACCGCTTCGACCTCGGCCAGTACCCTGTGCTTGATGTCCAGATCCTCGAATACGGCTTCAATCACCAGGTCGGCCTTCTCAAATCCGCGATAATCTCCCGTCGGGTGGATGAGGCTGCTGGTTCGGTCGCGCTCAAACGGTGAGATGATCCTCTTACTGCGCTTCTTGTCGAGCTCATTCCAGATGCTGGCGTAGCCTTTGGCCGCCGATTCCAGGTCGCGGTCTTTCAGCAGTACCCTGTACCCGCCACCGGCCGATACATCCGCGATACCAGAACCCATCAGCCCGGCACCGAGCACTCCGATTGTACCGGTTTTGCCGGTTTTTGATTTGTCGAGGCGCTTTTTCGAGTCGGTCATGGCGAAGAACAGGTTAACCAGGGCCCGGCTTTGGGGAGTAAAAACCAGACTGGTGAAGGCGCGGGTCTCGAATTCACGTCCCTCCCGCCGGCCGGCGGTAACGGCTTTTTCGACGGCATCAATAATTCTGGGTGGAGCCGGATAATTACCCAGCGTTTTCGCCTCCACTGTTTTGCGGGCCTTGCTGAAGGCGATGCTGCGCAGGGGTGTGTGAGTCAGGACCCTGTCTGCAAGGGCCATATTCCGTTTCGGCTTCCATCCTTTCGCCAGTTTTCTGGCCACGTTAAGGGCGGCTGTGCGGAGTGCATATTTATGGGTCAACTCATCCAGAAAGCCCATTTTCAGGGCCTGACGCGGATAGATATTTTTGCCCGTTAGCATGATGTCAAGCGCTTTGGGCACACCCACCAGCCGGGGCAGGCGCTGTGTGCCCCCGGCGCCCGGCAGCAGGCCGAGTTTCACCTCCGGCAGGGCGAAACGGGTATCCTTATGGTCGGTTCCGATACGGTAGTGGCAGGCAAGGGCAACCTCCACCCCGCCGCCCATCGTGGTTCCGTGCATGGCGGCAATCACCGGTTTCGGAAAAGCCTCGATGCGGTCGAGAAGGGCGTTCCCCTCTCGGTTGAACTGCTCCATGGCTTCCGGCGTATTGAGGCTCTGGAACAGTTTAATGTCGGCTCCGGCTATGAAATTGTCGGGTTTTCCGCTGATCAGTACAACCGCTTCTATGGATGCATCCCCTTCGATCTCGTTGAGCAGGGTGTGCATCTCGGGGATCATTTCGCGGCCCAGTACATTCATGCGTTCGCCCGGCTGATCCAGTATCATGAACAGGACACTGTCCTGAATTTCTTTTCTGAGGTAGTTTTTTTGGGTATCCATAACAGGTCTGGTCAGGCTTCCGGATGACGTTTCAGTACGATGGCGTGCCCGAGTCCGCCGGCGGCACAGGCTGCAACCAGGCCCCATTCGCCGCCTTCATCGATCAGGCGGTTCGCGGCGGTGGTTACCAAACGGGCTCCGGTGGCACCGAACGGATGGCCGAGTGACAGCGACCCTCCCCGTGTGTTCATTTTACTGAGGGGGATTTCACCGAAGGCCGTCGGTATGCCGAGATATGCTTTGGCAAAGGATTCCGATTTAAGGGCATTGAGCACCGCCAGCACCTGTCCGGCGAAGGCCTCATGCAGTTCGAATACGTCGATGTCGTCCGGATCGAGCCCGGCGGCTTTCATCACCTTCGGAATTGCCAGTGCCGGGCCGAGCAGCAGGTCCTCGTCGGGGTTCTGGGCCACATAGGTGTACTGGCCCAGGTAGGCTTTCGGTTTCAGGCCGAGTTCACGGCATTTCTCCTCGCTCATGATGAGGGTGGCCGAGGCGCCGTCTGTGAGGAAGGAGCTGTTGCCGGCCGTAACCGTTCCGTGGGGCTTCACGAAAGCCGGACGCAGGGAGGTCAGTTTCTCCATGGAGCTGTCACCGCGGACCCCGTTATCGGTTGTGACCGGTTTGAAATCGGGCTCGACGAGTGCCGGTACAAGTTCTTTTTCGAAAAGGCCGCTTTGTGTAGCCTTTGCAGCGAGCTGATGCGACCTCAGAGCGTACTCGTCCTGTTCGGATCGGGATACCCCGAACTTTGCAGCCAGGATGTCGCAGCTCTTACCCATGGTCTGCCGGGTCGAAAACTCCGTAATCGATGGCAGTTCGGGCAGAAGGTCCGACGGCCTGAGCCCTTTCAGAATATTGAGTACATCCCCTATTCCTTTGATCCGACCAGCCTGTACCAGCTTTTTGCGGAGCTTCGGTCTGAGGCGGATCGGCACATCGCTCATCGTTTCGACACCACCAGCAACCACGATATCGGCCTGGCCGGTCCGGATCAGATCCATCCCTGCGGTAATGGCCGCGTTCGATGAAATACATGCCATTGTTACCGTATGGGCAGGAACACTCAACGGATAGCCTGCGCCAAGAGCTGCCTCACGGGCCACATTGGTGGTTTTAACCTCCTGGATAACATTGCCCATGATGATGCGGTCGATTGCGGCAGGATCAACCGGATTGCGTTCAAGCAGTGATTTCAGCACAATACGGGCCAGGTCATAGGCCATCAGATTCCGGTAACCCGTACCGGAGCGCTGAAAGGGGATCCTGCAGCCGTCGACGAGAACTGTTTTTTTCATATCAGAACCCCGCTGCCTGACCGTCGGCCCTGGATTCGGAAGCCCCGAAGTACACACCCTTCCCGTGATCAAAAAGTATGCCCTGATACCTCCCGTAAAAACCGCCTCCGATCTGAACCCTGTGTCCCCGGCTGCGAAGGGCGCGGACCACCTGATAGCCGATGGATGACTCAATGTTGACCTGACCGCCATCGGTGAGCATATCAGCCCGGGGCGCGGTCGGATCGGTTGAACCTTCATGGCTCCAGCGCAGCGCGTCGCCGGCCTCCTGTATGTTCATGCCGAAATCGATCACGTTCGTTAGGATGCTCACATGACCGATCGGCTGGTATTCGCCGCCCATTACCCCGTAGGTGAACCAGGAACGGCCGTCTTTCATCGCAAAACCGGGAATGATGGTGTGGAACGGACGCTTGCCCGGTTCATACACGTTCGGATGTTCCGGATCCAGGGAGAACAGCTCGCCGCGGTTCTGGAAGCTGAAGCCGGTACCCGGGACCACAAACCCGGTGCCCATCCCCCTGAAATTGCTCTGTATGAGCGATACCATATTCCCGAAACGGTCAGCGGTGGTGAGGTAGATTGTGTCACCATCGCGGAGGCCATCAACGCC
Source organism: Cyclonatronaceae bacterium (assembly GCA_047921215.1). Lineage (GTDB taxonomy): Bacteria > Bacteroidota > Rhodothermia > Balneolales > Cyclonatronaceae > RECM01. The sequence goes on from JBLRWO010000009.1 coordinate 103,633, forward strand.
GGTAGTCAGACGCCGTGCCGCCCTCTCCCCGATCATCGCACGCCGTTCGGCGGCATATTCCTTCGAGAGCAGGGTTTCATAGGGGATGTCGTGGAAGGACGGGTCGGCGTAGTGCTTCGCGCGGTCTTCAAAGGCCAGCTTTTTCGCCTCGATCATCACATGCAGTGCTTCTTCGCTGGCGAAACCCATCGAGGCAAGGTCGTACCCTTCGAGTATGTTCAGGATCTGCAGCACGGCCGTTCCCTGGTTGTTGCCGCCCACCTGGTAGATGTCGTAACCCCGGTAATTCACCGTTACCGGATCGACCCATTCAGAGCTGTGGTTGTCGAAATCCTCATAGCGCAGATAACCGTCGTTTTCACGCATCCAGGCATCGATCTTGCGGGCAACTTCACCGCGGTAGAAGGCGTCGCGGCCCTCACCGGCCAGCAGGCGGAAGGTGTTTCCGAGATCGGGATTTTTGAAAATTTCACCTTTATCGGGTCCGCGGCCATCGAAAGTGAAGGTATCGTAGAACGCTCCGGGCTGATTGCCCAGGATACGTGCGCTCCTTCTCCATCCGGCTGAAATATCCTGGGATACCGGGAATCCGTTTTCAGCATAGAAAATTGGCTGTTCGAGGATCTCGGTCATAGGCACCGATCCGAAGCGTTCGTGCAGCTCAAACCAGCCGTCGACCGCGCCCGGCACCGATACCGACAGCAGGTCGTACGGAGGGATGCCGTCACTTACCAGTTCTTCCAGTCTCTCGATGAGCCGATCGTACGAGAGCCCCAGCGGTGAGCGTCCGCTGGCGTTCAGGGCATACACCTTTCCGCTTTCCTGATGCCAGACCAGGGCAAACAGGTCGCCGCCGATTCCATTACCTGTGGGCTCCATCAGGCCAATGGCAGCGTTGGCCGCAATGGCCGCGTCGATGGCGTTGCCGCCCTTTTTGAGAATGTCGAGCCCGACCTGGGTGGCCAGTGGCTGACTGGTCGCCACCATGCCGTGTTGGGCGATCACCTCGGAGCGGGTGGCAAACGGCAGCCCTGATGGACGGTCGATCTGGGCGAAGGCCGGCAACATATCGCCGGCAATCATCATTAATGTGCAGGAAAAAAGGAGTAGTGTGTTTTTCATAATCGTACAGATTCACAGGTTTGAGGTACTGGTGGGTACCGGTTGGGAATACAGTGAATCTATACAAAAAAACCCTTGCAGGCTACCGGCTTGCAAGGGTTTTACATGTGGGTGGTGAGGGATTCGAACCCCCGACCCCCTGCTTGTAAGTTAGTTATTAATGGTTTGTAATGCTGTGCAGACCTTCAAAATATGCTTATCTAATAGCATTGATTTTGAATAACTTAGGTAAGGTTGCACAAACATGAAATAAAGGTTGCACAGGTAGGGGCACATTGCTATTTTGTGCCCATAGTGTGCCCACAGAATTCAATCCAACCCTTATGGCTACATCATACCTAACGGATTCATTGATTAAATCCCTGGAAGGACCTACCGAGATTAGCGACTCAATCAAGCGCGGACTCTCAATCCGGGTATCAAAAACCGGTATCAAAACATTCACATATCGCTATCGATTCAACGGACGGATCCGTCGGTATAACATCGGCCGATATCCGGAGATCCGGCTCGCCGATGCCAGAGGCAAAGCCGGCGAAATCTATAACACGGTCAAACTTGATGGCCGCGATCCTCTGGACTCCACCGGTGTATTGAAATTCTCGGAGATCCTGGACCTATTTATGCAACTGCACGCCGCCAAGCTCAAAGCGGCTACCCAGGTCGAATATGGCCGAATGATCCGAAACGAGATCCGACCTGCTTTTGGTGACAAAGATATCGAATTAATCACCAGGCAAGATATTGCCAGATTATTGGGCCGCATATCTGGCCGCGGATCCAAGATTATGTCCAACCGGTACCGGTCGTTACTGCGAAAAATTTTCAACTTTGCCATCAGCAAGGGGTTAACAAGTAATGAGTTTAATCCGGTTACTCGAACGGAAAAGGAAACAGAGGCTCACCGCCAGGGCAAGCGGGTTTATGATGAGGATGAGTTGTGCCGGCTTTGGGCCGCTTTTAACCAGCAACCCGAGCCACAACGCAGCCTTCTGAAGGTACTGCTTCTGACTGCTCAGCGGAGTAAGGAAACGCGGCACATGATGTGGTCCAACCTGAGAGTACATATCATAGAAAAGAAAAAACCCAAGAAAATAACAATCAAAATTCCAGTATGGACTATTCCAGGACCATTGGCGAAAAACTCACAGGAACACACCGTGCCACTGGCCCCGGCAGCCAGACAGATCATAGAGGATCTGAGGCCGTTTACCGGATCCGGTGAATACGTGTTCGAATCCCCCCGGCTCACCGGCCGGCCGATTGAGTGGGTTAAGCGTAGTGTTCACGAAATCAAGCAGAGCACCGGAATATCCGATTTTAAGCTTCACGACCTGCGGCGGACTGCGGCCACCAATATGGCCGAGCTGCATGTCGATCGGACCGTATTGGGCAAGCTTCTGAATCACAAGGGCCTTTCTGGTGACAACCAGGTGACGGCGATCTACGACCGGCATGATTATATGGAAGAAAGGGCCCAGGCACTTGATCGCTGGGCTCATCGGCTTGATCAGATTGTATCCGGTGAGCAGGGCCAGGCAAAAGTCACTAAAATAGCCTAAGCCATGAAATCAAGCGACCTTGACGAAATGATTTCGGTACTTCTTAACGATCCGTCCCATCTCAAAAAGTTTTCACGCTCCAGGTTGGAGCTGGTTTTACCGGAGCTCGCCGAGGTTATCAACCGCCCAATGCCAGAACCTGAGAACCTTAAAGTTTGGAGAAACACGGCCTTTTGGCGGTATATGCTGCTCGGGTTGTATTTTGATATTGTCGCACAGTTGGAAGAAAACCCACCGG
>JBLRWO010000010.1:0-105869 GCA_047921215.1 Cyclonatronaceae bacterium
CCGTTCAACGAAGGAATCCACGGAGTTGCTGATCTCTGAACCTTCACGCGTTCCGGTCACCCCGGCAATTGATACACAGTAAACGAAACCGCTGGATTTCTGATCGATCAGTTTCATGCGTTCATCTCCCGTATTCGGAGCCACCAGGCAAATGATCGGAACCCCATAACGCCGGGCGTACTCCTCAGCGTATCCCGACTCTTCAACCGGTACATCCGGCAAAATAACTCCATCAGCTCCGCTTTCAGCTGCTTTTTGAAAAAACCGCTCAATGCCATAACTGAAAACAGGATTGATGTAGCCCATCAGAACTATCGGAATCGTTGATTTCTCCCTGATTTCGCGAACCATCCCGAAAATCCTGTCCATGGTGATGCCGTTGGCCAGGGCGACTTCACTGGAGTGCTGGATTGTGGGCCCGTCGGCCAGTGGGTCGCTGAAGGGCATTCCGAGTTCGATGATATCAGCTCCCGCTTTCTCAAATCCGAGCACAAGATCAACGGTTTCATCCGGGTGCGGATAACCGGCTGTAATGAACAGGCTCATCACTTTCCGGTAAGGTTTGCGGTTTTTGAAAACCTGTTCCAACCGGTTTGAATCCGGGAGAGTATCGGTTGGATTTGTTTTTTTATCAGTCATTAAAATATTGGAGTTCAATAGAATAAATAGATCAGTTAAAATAATAGTCGATAGAATGATAGTACCGGATTTTTAAAAAACCGTATTACAGATATTTTGAAATGGTTCCCATATCCTTGTCGCCCCTGCCTGAGCAGTTCAGCACAACAAGCTCGCTGGCCGAAGTTGTTGGCATCAGTTTGTCGAGCCACGCGAACGCGTGAGCGGTTTCGATAGCGGGTATGATACCTTCGAGCCTTGATACCAGTTTAAGACTTTCCATGGCCTCATCGTCGGTTACGGGAACATACTGTACCCGGCCGATATCGTGCAGGTAAGAGTGCTCAGGGCCTACACCCGGGTAATCGAGCCCGGCACTTACCGAGTGGGCCAGCTCAATCTGACCTTCGTCGGTCTGCAGCAGATAACTCATAGATCCGTGCAGGATGCCCGGCCGTCCTTTTGAGAATGTCGCTGCGGTTTTGCCGCTGTCGACCCCGAAACCGGCAGCTTCGATACCAATCAATTTCACGTTGTCATCTTCAATAAAGGGGTGAAATATTCCTATCGCGTTGGAACCGCCACCTACGCATGCCAGCACATAATCCGGACCGCGCTGTTCTTTGGTAAAAAGCTGCTCACGCGTTTCTATTCCAATAATACGGTGGAAATCACGCACCATTTGCGGGTATGGGTGCGGACCCACTACCGACCCGATGATATAGAAGGTATCATGTACATTGGTTACCCAGTCGCGGATGGCTTCGTTGGTAGCATCCTTAAGGGTTTGTGAGCCGCTGGTTACCGGTCTCACATCGGCACCAAGCAGCCTCATACGGTCTACATTCAATTTCTGACGCTCCGTATCTTCAGCACCCATGTACACGATGCACTCAAGTCCGAATTTGGCACATACCGTGGCTGTAGCCACACCATGCTGACCGGCACCGGTCTCCGCGATAATCCGCTTTTTACCCATCCTGATTGCGAGCAGCACCTGCCCTACGGTGTTATTGATCTTGTGGGCTCCGGTATGGCAGAGATCTTCGCGCTTCAGGTAAATTTTTGCCTTTCCGTAGTGATCCGTGAGCCTGTCTGCAAAAGTTAGGGCTGTGGGCCGGCCGACGAATTCTTTCAGATGGTACCTGTATTCCTGCTGGAAACCCGGATCACTGATGGTAGCACTATAGGCTGTTTCAAGTTCCACAAGTGCCGGAATCAGTATTTCCGGAACAAACTTGCCCCCGAATTTTCCATAGTAGCCCTGTTTTGTAGGTGCTTCGTATTTCATTTGTCAATTTGCTCCACTAATTAAAATCTGCTGCGTTTTCCACACATTTCAAACCGTACCGGTTTCCTGCTCGTCCCAAACCTGCCTCATTTCATCGAAAAAATCGTTCATCTTGTCGAAATCCTTGATACCAGGCGCCATTTCCAGACTGCTGCTGATGTCGACCGCATAGGGTTCAACCAGTTTGATTGCTCTGCGGAGATTTAATGTTCCAATTCCGCCGGCCAGAAAAACCGGAACCTTTTTGCTCACTTCCCTCACGATATTCCAGTCGAACTGCTTGCCGGTGCCTCCATGTTGTGCTTCATCAAAAGAATCGAACAAGAAGAACTCGACTGTTCGTTCATAAGGTTTGATCATTTCAAGAATATCCTGCTCCGTCATCCCGGCTTTTATTCTGAAGGCCTTAATAATGGGACGGTCAATGATGGCGCAATATTCCGGGGATTCGTCACCGTGAAGCTGCACATAATGAATACCGGTTTTTTCGATGACATCGTTCACCTCATCGGCCGGATGATCCACAAAAACGCCGACGGTTTCAGGTCCTTCGATCCAGGAAATGATTTCCCTCGCAACTTCGGGGTCCACATAGCGGGGACTTTTACCTGAAAAGATGAATCCGAGATAGTCGGCCATCGCTCCCGAGGCGAATCTCGCATCATCCAGTTTGGTTATGCCGCAGATCTTGATCCGCGTACGGTAATCGTCATTTTGCATCGGACGGAATTCCAGGTTCGAATTGTTCATGAGTTAAAGGGGTTAATGAAACTAACTATTCATTCTTTTTCTGCAGATTTGGTGATTCCCCTGAGACCGCTCAGTGCCTCACCGGGATGTGGCTGACTCATTAAATATTCGCCGATCAATGCGGCGTGAATATCGTGACTGGCAAGATAATCAAGGTCTTTACGGGATGTGATCCCGCTTTCAGATACTTTTACAATATCCCCGGGTGCCCTTTGCAGCAATTCAACACCCTGATGCAGCGACACGCTGAAGGTTTTCAAATCCCGGTTATTGACCCCGTAAATACGAACCTGACTAAAATTGATCTTGCGCAAATCATCCTCATTATAGCACTCAACCAGGCATTGCAGCCCCTCCTCTTCGGCAGCCTGATGCAGCTCACCGAGCAATACCGGATCCAGGATGGTTGCAATAAGCAGGACTGCATCGGCTCCATAAGCCCGAGCCTCCGGTATCTGATAAAAATCGACAATGAAATCCTTGCGCAACAATGGGATATCAGCTATGTGCGACACAGATTTCAAGTAATCAAGCGAGCCCTTGAAAAAAGGCTCATCAGTCAGTACCGAAATTGCCGCTGCGCCGGCATTCATATAGCACTCCGCGATCCACTCCGGGTTAAAATCATCCCGAATCAACCCTTTGGATGGGGATGCTTTCTTGATTTCAGCTATAATACGCACATCATCCCCTGCGTTGAGAGCATCCCTGAGACTTTTTCGCTCCCGCTGGTAATCCTCAAAACTCCTGAAATCGGCCGCACCAATTTTCTTTTTCCGGCCGGCCAGGTCTTCCCGGGTTTGGGTTACGATTTTATTCAGGATGTCGGGCATTTGTTAGTGTTTGGTATTGAGTATTGAGTATTGGGTATTGAGTATTGAGACATCAGACTTGAGATTTAAGGTTGGGTACTGGGTATTGGGCCGTTAGAAAACACACTCCAAAAACGTCATGCTGAGCGCAATCCTGAGCGCAGCGAAGCGTAGTCGAAGAATGAAGTCGAAGCACGGGGCTTTTTAAAAAGCCCCGGAACCGGGTAAAAACACATATACTTTCGATTAAATTTAAAGGCTGATGCCTGTTGTCTGATGTCTCAGATTTCGCATTCAGCCTTATATAATTTTCCATTCCAATTATTCTTTTCAAACGCTCAGATCATTAGAGCAATCCACAAAACGTTTCAGGGCGTTTTTTGCGGCACCGCTGTTCAGGCTTTCTTTGGCCGCATTTCCGGCTTCGGCCAGTGTCGCAAATTTTCCGGATGCGTGTATGGCAAAGGTCGCATTCAGCTCTACAATATCGCGGTGGAACCGGTCGCCGGTACCATTCAGGATATCTGAGATGATGATTGCATTGGCATGGCTGTCGCCTCCCTGCAGGTCATCCATTTCGCATTTTTTGTATCCAAGCGTTTCCGGATCAAAAAGAATCGACTCTGAGTGCATACTATTCTTTAGTACAAACACATCCGACTGACTCGTGTTACTGAACTCGTCAAGGCCGTCGTGGGCGTTCACGGTATAGGCAAATTCGGTACCAAGATTAGCCAGGATTTTGATCATCGTTTCGGCCGTTTCACGATTGTAGGCACCAATCAGCTGCCGCTTCACTCCTGCCGGATTCATGAGCGGACCCAAAATGTTGAAAAAAGTACGCATGCCCAGACTTTTACGGGCCGGCATTACATACTTCATTGCCGGATGGTGAAAGGGCGCAAACATGAACGCCATGCCCGATTGTTCGTAACATTCTGCTATTCTGTCGGGTGGGAGTAACGCTTTAACTCCCAGAGCCTCAAGTACATCCGCGCTGCCACTATTGCTTGAAATGCTTCGATTACCATGTTTTAAGACCGGTATACCAGCCCCGGCAACTACAAACATGGCCCCGGTAGAAACATTGAAGGTGTTGGAATGATCGCCACCGGTCCCACACATATCAACGGCGTGCTGCGTATCTACATCAACATGTATGGCGGCCTCTCGCATTACCCTGACGAAAGCGGTGAGTTCTTCTATTGTTTCACCCTTCATCCGCATTCCAAACAGAAATGCAGCAATTCTTGCCTCGGGCACCTCACCCTTGATAATCGTTTCGAGCGCAAAAGCGGCCTCTTCGAAACTAAGATCACTGCCCGTTGAAAGTTTATTGAGAATGTTGGTAAAATCGGTCATCAGAATATTCAGGGTGTTTGTTTATTCAGTTTACAGGGTTTCATGAGTTTGGTGTAATACACTAGAGTTTGAGGGATGTATGCAACCAGTTCCGGATCAGGTTGGGTCCTTCAGTGGTAAGTATGCTTTCAGGATGGAACTGTATGCCTTCTACGGGATATTCACGATGCCGTACACCCATGATTACCCCGTCCGGCGTTCTGGAACTTATTTCAAGCACATCCGGGATGGTATCAGGGGCAAGTATCAGCGAGTGATACCGTGTTGCGATGAAATCCTGTGCTACATCTTTAAATATGGTTTTGTCGTCATGGCGAATCACCGATGTTTTTCCATGCATCAGCGTTGGTGCATGTACAACTTCTGCTCCGTATACCTCACCAATAGCCTGATGACCAAGGCATACACCAAGTATCGGTGTTGTTTTTCCGAACTCGCGTATGAGGGCTTCTGAAATACCGGCATCATGTGGCCGGCCCGGGCCCGGTGAAATCAGTATGCAGTCGGGTTTCATTTCGCTGATATCATGAAGGGTCAGCGCATCGTTTCGGTGAACCTGGTAGCTGTCGGTATGCCGTGCCACCAGGTGAACCAGGTTGTAGGTAAATGAGTCGTAGTTGTCGATTATCAGTACCATGCGTGTATTAAACTGCTTTCAGTGATTTCTCAGTATCCCGGCCGCTTCCCGTACCGGTGCCATTACGGTTTCTGCTCTCAGACGTGCCTTTCGGCCTCCCTCCCTGAGAACATCGATGATGTAGTCCCGGTCGTTATCCAGCTCTTTGCGGCGCTCACGCGCCTCTGCAAAGTAATCCTGAATCAACGCCAGCAGTTCCTTTTTTGCGTGGCCATAGCCATATCCGCCGGCTCGGTACTGAGCCGCGATCTCATACAGCTTCTCCGGCGGGGCAAACAGCCTGATGAGCGCGAACACGTTGCAGGTGTCCGGATCCTTGGGGTCTCCGAGTTCTTTGGAATCGGTTACGATCGACATCACCTTCTTTTTCAGCTCCTTGCCCTCGTCAAATATGAGGATGGTGTTGTTGTATGATTTGCTCATCTTGCGTCCGTCGATGCCGGGAACCGTTGCAACAGATTCGACAATGAAGGGTTCGGGCAACTTGAGGTACTCTCCCTTAAACACGTGGTTGAAACGACCTGCAAGGTCGCGGCAGATCTCCAGGTTCTGCTTCTGGTCGGCACCAACCGGCACCACGTTGGAATGATAAATCAGGATGTCGGCAGCCTGCAGTATCGGATAAGTGAAGAGCCCGATATTGGCAGGCAGCCCCTGGGCCACCTTGTCTTTGTAGGCAACCGCCTTCTCCATGAGGCTTACCGGGGTGAGTGCCCCCAGTATCCATGCCAGTTCGGTAACCTGGGGTACATCACTCTGAAGGAAAAAAGTGCATTTTTCAGGATCCATGCCCAGCGCCAGGTAATCGGCCGCGATACCCACCGAATACTCATCGAGCCTGTCGCGGTCGTTAAGGGATGTGAGGGCGTGGTAGTTGGCAATAAAATAGAAAGCGTCGCCCTCTCCGATCATATTGATATGCTGGCGGATGGCACCAAAATAGTTGCCAATATGGGGACGTCCCGACGGTGTGATGCCGCTTAAAATAGTTTTCATCAGTTAGCAGGTTGTCTTTTTGCTGAAGTCAGACAGAACTCCCGACGCCTGGTCATATTTTCGTTATGTTGTAAAAGTAACATGGGTTCTTCAGCTTGTTGGTGTATTCAGTTTATTGGTGTGTTTATTGGTGTGTTCAGCCTGCAGGTGAGTTCAATTCCAGGGCAACACTCAGAGCTTCTACCAGAGCACGGGCTTTATTTACGGTTTCTTCATACTCTCTTTCCGGTACACTGTCGGCCACTATACCGGCTCCGGCCTGTATATAGATGTCACTGTCGGTTGCCACCATGGTCCGGATGGCAATACAGGTATCCATATTTCCGGAGAAATCGAAGTACCCTACCGCACCGGCATAGGGCCCTCGTTTGGTTGGTTCCATTTCATCAATGATCTCCATGGCCCTCACTTTGGGGGCACCAGAGACCGTACCGGCCGGGAAACAGTACATGAGCGCATCAACCGAAGTGGCTTCGTCTTTCAACTGACCGGTCACATCCGACACAATGTGCATGACGTGTGAATAGCGTTCGATAACCTGGTTCCTCACCAGCCTGACCGTATCAGATTTGCAGATGCGGGAAAGGTCATTGCGCCCCAGATCGACCAGCATAATGTGTTCTGCCACCTCCTTGGGATCATTGCGCAGGTCATTTTCATTGAAAAGGTCTTCTTCTTCAGTTTTACCCCGTGGCCGGGTGCCCGCAATAGGAAGCACCTCAGCCTTGCCATTCAGTACGCGTACCAGCACCTCGGGTGAAGATCCGATAAGGGCAAACCGGTGAAAATCGAGATAGAACAGATAGGGAGACGGGTTCACCATGCGCAGGGCACGGTAGAGCATGAAGCGGTCGCCGGTGTATCCGGTCCGGAACCGCTGCGAGAGCACGACCTGAAAAATATCGCCCTCAAAGATGCAGTTTTTCGCTTTTTCAACCATCTCCATGAACCGTGATTTTTCAGTATTGCTGTCGATACCCTGCTGACTAAGGGAAAAGGGCATTCGGGAGATGGTTTCAACTGTTGTTACAGCCTGCATCTCGTCAAGTGAGGATACCGCCGAAGTGTACAACTCCTTTAAATCGGTATCAGATTCCTTTAATGTCTGATCATCCAGAAAAACGGTTTTAATCATAATGATCTGATGTTTTACGTGATCAAACGCATAAATCTGGTCATAAAAGCTCCAGATAGCCTCAGGCAGATGCAGATCATCGGCCGGCGGGTGAGGCAGATGTTCGACCAGGCGCACGGTATCGTATGCTGAGTAGCCGACGGCCCCGCCGGTCAGGCTAGGCAGATCTTTGAGCTTGGGTTCATTGTACTGTGTAGTCAGTTCTCTGAGATGGTGAAAGTAGTTTCCTTCGAGAGTTTCCGTAATCCCGTCAGCTGAAAGAGTTGTACTGCCGCCGGAATAGGTAAGGGTACGGAACGGATTCCTTCCCAGGAACGAAAAGCGGGCAAGATGCTCCCCTCCTTCTACCGATTCGAGCAGGAACGGAAAACTTGCCCCTTCCCTCACCTTCATGAACAGGGAAACAGGGGTAACTGTATCGGCCAGCAGCCGGCGGTAAACCGGAATGGCCGTATAGTTTTGTGCCAGCTTTTTGAATAATTCGAATGTCATGTACCGATAAAAAAAAACCCGCTGCAGAGATCTGAAGCGGGCTGGTTAAAAAATCCTAGAATACGCACAGGAAAGTCAGTCCGCTTAGCGAATTGACCACCACCAGATGTTATTGGTATGTGCGTTTGTTAAAATCATTGTGGCAGAATTTATGCCGGAATGGCGTTAATGTCAAGAACTTCGGTAAACCCCTGCATCCGGCACACTATATTTACTTTAATCTGATTAAAAAATACACATGGTGCGGAAAACACATCTGCCGTTTGTATAAGATGTTCCTTTTGCCGGTAATATTTCGCTGCTTGCTTCCGTTCATTTGACATTCATTACTGCTTGCCCTAATATCACTGTAACAATTAACAGATTTTTAGCTTATTGTCTCAGAGATATCGCAATTATTACAACTAACATCAAAAGATCCATACTCTGTTGAGCGTTCGTAATTCCCTTTTATCCTTAATCGCGCTGGTTTTCCTGATTCAATGTGACAATCCACCGGGTCCGTCAGATTATTTTTCAGACGTTGCTTCGCTTACGGCTTTTGAAATAACCCCCGGTCGTGTAGAATTTGACAGGAGCGTCGGCGCTGTTGATACCACTCTGTCCATACAGCTGTCTGTTTCCCTCACATCCGGGTTCACAACATCACCGGCACCCGATTACCAGATAATTGATAATACCACCGGCAACATCGTCAGACAGGGGCAATTTTCCGATTTTCTGGAACAGAGTTACAGCTGGTCTCAAATAGTGTTGATTGAAACCCAGACCACAGTGATCAGGGAATTTTCAGTCTACGCATGGTTAAGTGACGAGTCGGGCAGCAGGCTCAGTGCGGTACAGGGCAAATTCAATATCGTTGGTTTTTCGACATCACCGCCTGAAATACTATGGGTGGAAAATCCTGATTCTGTACAGATACCTGCTACCGGATCTGTCAGCATTGATTTTCAGGCCAAGGTTTTTCATCCCGACGGACAGGGTAATATATCGCGGGTTCTCATCGATCTGATCGATAACACCGGCAGCACCCTTAACGGGTCGCCATTCGATCTGTTCGATGATGGCCGGCTTGAGGAATCAGGTGATGCCGTTGCCGGTGACAGTGTATACACCAGACGTTTCGCCATTGGTGCAAGCAACCAACCTGATGAACTTACTGTACGTTATCATGCCCTCGACCGATTTGGAGCCTCGAGTGATACGGTGTCATCAAACCTCGTAATATGGAGATGACCTTGAAATTATATCCACATCCCGTTATCCGCTCAGTATTCCAGGGATTGTTATTGTCAATGGTATTTGTAATGATGGCAGCTCCTGTTTCCAGGGCACAGCTTACCGGGGAGGTGATCGACCGCTACACCAGCATTACGCAAAACAGTATTTCAAACATGGGTGCTCTTGGTGATACCCTCTGGACAGGTCCCCTGTTGTTTTATACACTTGAGGGAACCGTCAACTTTTTTGCACCAGAGGGTGCAGACTCGGTACTTGAGGGTCGGGGCAGATTATTCTCGATCAGTGTAAGTCCTGATACAGTTATAGCCGGTCTCGGGTACAATGACGACGCAACCGGTGAATCGGTGCAAACCGGCCTTGGTTTTCACACCACTACAGACGGTGGCCTGACCTGGGACTTCATTCCTCTGCCTCTTGATGACCCTGAAGCCACAAGTATATTATATGGTGGCCGGTTTGTTGAATCAGTACCGGTGATTGTACCCCAGCAGTCACCGCCTTTTGATGTAACCCATGCAGGGAATACGGTTTTCTATGCCGGATGGGCTTCAGGAATAAGGCGCAGCCTCGATTTCGGGGAAACGTGGGAGCGTATTCTGCTCCCCCCCACTACGTTGAGGGAGTTGCGCCCGAACCGGAGTTATGATTTTGTGTTCGACCCGCGCCTCGACAATAATTTCCTGGGATTTTCGGTACTTGTTGACCGTGATGGTTACGTGTGGGCAGGTACGGCAGCCGGATTAAATATATCAGCGAATGCCCTTACCGCCCCGGCCGACAGTATAGGTTGGCTGCGCCACTGGGCTGGAACTGAAAACAACCGCATGCTGGGTAACTGGGTCATTAAAATGCGTGAAAATCCCAAAGATGGCCGGATCTGGATGACCAACTGGATTGCGGCCCAGGGTGAACAACAGGGAGTGGTCAGTACGGCCGACAAGGGTAATACTTTTACCCGGTATCTCGAAGGCGAGCGAATATATGATATTGCATTTTATGATGATACGATCTATGCCTCAGGTGACAATGGTCTTTTTATCAGCCGGAATAACGGGCAGACCTGGGAGCAGATTTCACAGATCCGCAGCCCTAATGCGTTGATAAAACGTACGGCCAATTACCTGAGTCTGGCCCATACCACAGAACGCCTCTGGGTTGGAACCACGGATGGTTTGGCCTCCACCAACGATCAGGGCAGAACATGGCATATAACACGTGTTGAATATCCGCTGAAGGGGGGCAATCAGCTTGTGCCTGAAGGTCGTAATGTAAATGCATATGCCTATCCGAATCCGTTTTCACCATCCATACATGATATTGTACGATTGCGGTTTGAAGCCCCTGCATCCGGCCTGGCTACCGTTCGCCTGTTCGATTTCGGTATGAATCTGATAAGAGAGCTCGAAACGGATTTTCAGGTTACTACAGGGCGTAAATATGAGGTTATCTGGGACGGAACCGACAATTCTGGCCGCAAAGCAGGCAACGGTGCCGTTTTCTACCGTATATCTGTGGGTAATGATCACACCACCGGAAAAATCCTGGTTCTTGAATGATGATTAAACTGCAAGGAAATAGAACAACCGGAATGGTGATGGCAATGTTGCTGGCCGGCATGCTCCTGCTTGCCGACACGGCATCTGCCCAGTCGGGAGGTTTTGCCGGTGCCTATTCAAGGATGGGTTTCGGGGCAAGAGGAATTGGTGCAGGTAATGTATTTACATCTACCGCTTTCGATGGAATATATGCTCACTACAATCCTGCACTGGCCGCCTTTAACCGGGGTAACCAGATCGATCTGTCCTCATCACTGATGTCACAGGACCGGACGCTCAATACTGTGAATGCAACGTTTTCCCTACCTCCCAATGCCGGCATCAACGCCGGTATCATACACGCCGGGGTATCAGACTTTGATGGTCGTACCCTCAGCGGATATCCTACCGACCGGTTTTCGATTAACGATTATCAGCTTTTTGTAGCTTTCGGTTTGCGTGCCAACGACCGTCTGAATCTCGGATTTGCCGCCAAGGTGGTTCATGCAAGCTATTTTGAGGATGTTAACCGTCCGTGGGGCTTTGGGATCGATTTGGGCCTTACTTACCGGTTGATTACAGGCTTATCGCTAGGCTTTACCGTTCAGGATATCCTCACGTCATTGAACTGGGATACTTCCGATTTGTACGGCACTGCCGGAAGTACCCGTAAAGACGATCGCTTCCCTACCCGTTTTAAATTTGCGCTTAGTTATGTACTGCCAAACCAGAAATTGATGTTTGGTACCGAGTACGAAATTCGGACACAACGTTCTGACATCATAACCTCACAGGTTAGCGAAGGAACTGGCAGTCCGCGCATTATTCGAAGTACCGATCAGGTAACAACTTCGAGCAGCCAGTACCGCATTGGAAGTGTGTACCATGTTCACGAACGTTTCTCATTGAGGGCAGGATTGCAGATACTTGATTTTGAGTATATTGAAGAAAGCATTCAGTATTCTGCCGGGTTCTCCGTGCACCTCCCGTTCGACCGGTTCAGCCCCTCGGTCGATTACGCTGTTGTACAGGAACCTGACGGCGTAAGCCTGATGCATGTGTTTGCACTCCGATTTAACCTGTAATGAAAAGATATCTGTCGTTTTACCTTCTCTTGCTGTTTCCATGTGTGCTGGTTGTTTCACCAGGTCTTGCCCAGAACCAGTCGCCCGGTCTTCAGTTCCTCAATATCGGGCCGAATGCCCGGAGTCTTGCCATTTCGGAGGCACATACGGCCGTTTTGCTCGGAGCTGAAAACATATTTACCAATCCGGCAAACCTGGTGCTTCAGGATCAGTCGAACCTTGGTCTGGCCTATACCCTCTGGCTCGGCGACTCCTACAATACCCAGGCCTCGTTCAATTACAAAAGAGAAAATGATGCTTTTGGTGTAGGTATTCTTTCCAGTGTGGTGGATGATATAACTGTACGGCAGCAGCCGGGGCCGGCACTTGACGATTTTTCGGTTCGCTATCTCGCCCTTGCAGGTAGCTATTCAAGACGTTTCGGACCTGTAGCTGCCGGGATTACAGGTATGTACCTTTTTGAGCAATTTTTTGAACAAAACGCTTCAGGTTTCGCTTTCAGTGCGGGCGTGTCAACAGAATTTCTGGACAGAAGACTCAGGGCATCGGCGGTACTGCTCAATTACGGGGAAATGAATGAACTGAATATAACGAGCTCGGAAGTGCCTGCTTTTTTCAAAACGGGACTTTCGGCACAGCTGATTCAATTCTCTGCAATTGGTACTACTGAGATCCCATTACTGGTGTATGTAAGCGGTGATTTCGTGGTGCCGGTTGACCAGAAAAGGCCTGATCCTGCCACCGGTAATCTCATACAGATCGATCCGTACGGTGCAATCGGCATTAATGCCGAGGTATATGAACTGGTCACCCTTCGGGCCGGATACAGGACAGGCGATACAGCACGGCCGGTTAGTTTCGGAGCATCCATCAATGTTAAACCGATTGAATTCAATTACGCTCTTGTTCCTTTTGAAACCGGTTTCGGTACGGTACATTCGGTGAGTTTGCAGTATAACTTCAACTTATAGAGACGGGGGGTGCCCGGAATGGCCCATGTAGTAATGCTCGTACACAGCGATTATTACCACGATAACCGGGTAGTGCGTGAAGCCGAGCTGCTGGCATCTGAACACTATAAAGTTACCGTTTTGGCGGCGGATACCGGCCTCGGTGAAGCGCACAGCACTGGTTACTTGAATGGAGTGGAAATCATTACCTGCCGCCTGGGTGCTGAATCAGGAAAAAAGAGGTTCATCAGCATGATGAGGGCCTACTGGAAGCAACTTAAACATCTGCGACCCGATATTGTACATGCACACGATCTGGACACACTTCTTCCTGCGTGGCGTTTTACACGAAGCAGGGCAGTTCCGCTAATATACGACTCACATGAACTCTACCTTGAGTCGACCGGGCTGCGCGGCCGCAGCGTTAGCCGGTTTATTTGGGCGGTACTGGAAAGGGTACTCATACACAGAACGAATGCAGTTATAACCGTTTGCGACAGTATTGCCCGGTATCTGCAGTCCCGGTACAATCTTGAACGAAAACCGGACGTGATCCGGAATTTTTCCAATAGAGTCAAATTTTCCGGATTACCGATAAATGACCTGCCGGAGCCGGTGCGGGACCTGAGATCCCGTATGCCGTTTGTTTCTGTTTACCAGGGGGTACTACGTGAAGGGCGTGGGCTGAATCTGATCACGAATGTTGTTCATCAAACTGAAAATTGGGGGCTGATTATCTGCGGTAGTGGCCCTATGAGCGGAGAGCTGCAGAAGAAAATTTTGCAAATGAAAGCTGCAGACCGGATTATACTGACCGGACAGCTGCCGCATACAATCCTGGCCGGTGTAACCGGTATAGCTGATGCAGGATTTTGCTACATAGAGCCGATATCCCTGAGCTACAGATATGCACTTCCCAATAAATTGAGTGAGTACATACAATCGGGCGTGCCGGTCATCGGGTCAGACCTGCCTGAGATCAGGCGATTGATCGATAATTTCCACGCCGGCTTTGTTTGCAGCAACGGCGACCAAATAGTGCAGTCACTCCGGAAACTTGAAAAACCGGAAGTTGCTGAAGGAATACATCAAAATCTCAGGAAGGCCGCACCCCTGCTGAGCTGGGAAGCTGAAGGGAAAAAGTTAACGGAGTTGTATGAAACCCTGATCTGACCCTGTCCGGATATTCAGTAATTTGTTTATGCAGACGTCAGACCGTTTCTTTCTGACCACTATCGATCCACCACCACAATCACATCATCCTCACCGTTGTTGTCATTATCTTCGTCGCTCATAATATCACGGAAATAGTGAACCGATGACATAATGAGTCCTTTTCCGATAAAAACAACAAATACGAGCAGGAGCCCTATCTCCTGAAGAAACAGGATGGCGAGCAAATAACCGGTAAACAGGAAAATCCGGGGCCGGTGTCGACGCGCATACTTTTTGCCGAACCGCGGTATTTTATCGAAAGGTACAGTACTCACCATCAACAGTGAAAGGATGATTACCATGGGGATCAGTACACTGTTCACGCCATATTCAAAAACATCGAAAAATTCCATGTTATTACGGAAGGTAAGGTAGAATCCAACCAGCATCATGGCATGAGCCGGAATGGGCAGGCCCCTGAAAAAGTCGGAATCGTTGTCTTTTGCTTCCAGGTTAAATCGTGCAAGACGAACCGCACCACAGAGTGCCGGCAGTGCACAGACTATGATGATGGCCAGAGCACTGATATCCGATAAAGTGAATGCATAGAGCAGGAAACCAGGCGCTACACCGAATGATACCACATCACTTAGCGAGTCGAGCTCAATTCCGAACGAGCTGGTCGACTTGGTCAGCCTGGCCATGAAGCCGTCGAGTGCGTCGAAAAGGCCGGCGAAAACGATCAGCCATGCACCATACAACAGCTGGCCCTCATAAATCTGGGTAAGAGCGGCAAAACCGCAAAAGAGATTCATCAGGGTAAAAAAACTGGGGACAATCGTTCTTGGGATCGGTTTTTTGAGCCGGTTTTTCAATCGTTCGTTGTACCGTTTGGCGAACTGTCTGCGGCGCTGAATCCGGTAACTCATGATCTGGTAAACCTTCCCATAACAGTAGTGGCCCCTTTTGTTCGATCTCCTGTTTTAACGGAAAGTTCAACACTATCCGGGACAAGTATGTCCATACGTGAGCCGAATTTCATCATACCGAATCTCTGTCCGGCCATGGTCACATCCCCCTCAGTCAGATCATATACAATTCGCCTGGCAACGAAACCGGTAATCTGCCTGAAGAAAATCTTTGTGCCCGACGGATGCTTCAGTCCGAATTCGGAGCGTTCGTTGAGTGTGGATGATTTTTCATGCCAGGCGACCAGGTACAGACCGGGATGGTATTTAAGATATTCGATTTTTCCGGCAGCGGGAACCCAGTTAACATGAACATCCAGTGGTGAAAGAAAAATACTGATCTGGGTTGCCTCACTCTTTATGTAGGTGTTTTCCGTTACCCGGCTGATTGCAATTACTTTACCATCGGCTGGTGCCAGCAACAGGTCCTCACCTTCCGGTGGAACCCGTTTAGGATTTCGAAAAAAGTAGAGTGTGAATGACAGAAAAAACAAGCCGGCTGCAATCATCACATAACCCGGCCAGCCACCGGCCCAGATGCCGCCAAATACAAGAAGAACGGTCAAAAAAAAGACCGTGGTTACAACATTGGTCCCCTCTTTAGCAATCATATCAGTTTACAATGTGACGCATAATGTCGTTGAATGTCACAAATATAAAGAGACCAATGATCAATATTAAACCGATCTGCTGAAGGGCCATCCGTACTTTAACCGAGGGTTCACGGCGCGTTATCCCTTCGTAGGCAAGAAATACAAGGTAGCCGCCGTCGAGTACGGGTATTGGCAGAATGTTGATGATTGCCAGAGAAATGCTCAGAAACGCAGTTATCATCCAGAATCCGAACAGGCCTCCCTGGTCTGTTACCTCTTTGGTAACAGAGGCAATTGCTACCGGGCCGCCCAGATTGTCGCGTACGGATATCGATCCGGTTAGCATCCTGCTGAATCCGGTAAGAATAGCGGATGTGGTTTCGTAGGTCATCCGGCCGCCCTCATAGATTGACGAGAATAATCCGTGGTTGATATACTCAATACCAAAATATTCGAACGGATCGACCGGATAGATACCTATGGTTTTTGTTTCAGCATTCGGCGTAAGTGGCACGTCAAATACTTCTCCATCACGGCGTACTGTAAGTTCGATCTCACCCTCAGAGTTACTGATGATAGATGAAAGCTGCATCCAGTACCCGATGGGTTCACCATTTATGGCAACGAACTCGTCATCTGCCTGCAAACCGGCTTCATCGGCCGGCGATCCGGGTATTACCGCTGATGTTTTGCTGGGGAGAGCGTTTTGAATGGACAGAAACTCCTGATTTTTGGAGAGCTGATCCATGAAGTCTTCAGGTGCCTGAATGCGTACAATCTCCCCGTTCCGTTCAACAGTAAAACTCAGATCGGTGCGTGTTATATCAGGTAACGAAACGAGCTGGCTGATTCCATATGTTTCCGGTTCACGATCATTAATGGTTAATATCCGGTCGCCGGTCCGGAATCCGATATTGTGTGCTAGGGAGTTCTCGGCCACATATAAATCGCGGACATTATCAGCAGGAATATGTTGTGTGCCATAGGTATAGGCAAGTCCGGCATAGATCACTGCAGCCAAAATCATGTTAAAGATTACACCGGCGCTTATCACAATGATTCTCTGCCAGACTGGTTTGCTGCGGAACTCCCACGGCTCGGGTTCTTTGCCGATAAAATCAGTGTCCATACTCTCATCGATCATGCCGGAAATCTTGACATACCCACCAAGAGGAGTGGCTGAAAAGCAATAGTCGGTCTCCCCTATTTTCTTTCCGAACAGTCTTGGTGGAAAACCGATCGAAAATCGTTCCACCCGCATCCTGAATAATTTTGCAGCCAGAAAGTGCCCGAGTTCATGCACCAGCACAAGAATAAACAGCGCTGCAGCAAATATTGCAATGGTCTGCAATATGGTTACGATCCAATCCATGTATATTTTTTAAATTGCTATTGTTACGCTCTGAAAGCTTTGGCTTTAACCCGCGTCTCTTTATCTGTTTGTATGAGATTATCCAGAGTTACCTCAACACTGCTACTACGGTTATCCAGGCAGTACCTGACAATCCGTGGAATGTCAATATAAGAAATTTCTCCATTCAGGAACCGTGCTACGGCAATCTCATTTGATGCATTCAGTATGGCCGGTGCCACCCCCCCCTCTGCAAGGGCGTCTTCTGCCAGCTTAAGACAGGGAAACCGCTGGTAGTCAACGGGTTCGAATGACAGTTGTTGTGCTTTTGACCAGTCAAGCCTTGGGGAATCAAGATATTGACGGTCAGGGTACGTAAGAGCATATTGAATGGGCAGCTTCATATCGGGTAGCCCCATCTGTGCTTTGGTTGAACCGTCGGTAAAGGTAACCATGGAGTGTATAATACTTTGCGGGTGAATGACTGCCTCGATATTCCCGGGTGGTACATCAAAAAACCAGTGAGCCTCAATGATTTCAAGGCCCTTATTCATCATCGTAGCGGAATCGATGGTAATTTTTGCCCCCATATCCCAGTTTGGATGATTAAGAGCATCCTTAACGGTTATCTTTTTCATTTGTTCATGGCTCCAGGTACGGAATGGACCCCCGCTGGCCGTAACCGTTATCTTTTCAATCTGTAGCGATGGTTCTCCGACCAGGCATTGCAAAATGGCACTGTGCTCGGAATCGACTGGTATAAGTCTGTTGTGATTGTTGTTAACATATTTCACTAGTATTTCACCCCCTACCACCAGCGACTCCTTGTTGGCTAATGCCACCTTGTGCCCGACCTCCAGCGCTTTGATTGTTGGAATGAAGCCTGAAAACCCGACCAGTGCATTCAAAACGAGATCATGGCCAGAACGAGCTGAAATGTTTACCAGCTCTTCGTAGCCGAATAAAAGTGTTGTACCCTTATTTTTTACCGCTTCGCGGAAAGGAGAAGCATTGGATGCATCGGTCAGCACTGCAATTTCGGGGTTAAATTCATTTACCTGTGCTGCAAGTAACTTCCAGTTAGAGTTGCCGGTTAAAGCAACAATGTGAAACTGATCCGGATTGGCACGTATGATTTCAAGGGCCTGTGTTCCGATAGATCCGGTTGAACCCAGTATGGAAAGTTTTATCTGTTTCAATGTTTTTTAGTCGTAGTTCAGCTTAATGTTGAATCTGCAATTTTATTTGCAGTAAACAATAATTCGTCCCGGACCATTCTACTGATCATTAGGAAATATATGGACGATAGTGTTAACACCAATGGGGCGCAAAGCGTTTACCCGATACATCCGTTCCGTAAACTGATGTGTCGCTGAGGTTACGTCAACTCTTTTGCAAATTTATGCATGATTGAATGTGCAGTTACAGTTTCGTTCAGGGTAGGTGCATACCTGCCGGATAGAAGCAGCAACAGCGGAATATCAAGTTCCCTCACCGTTCGTACGACCATTTCTTTCCATTTTTTGAGTCGCTTAAGGCTAAGGGAGAGCCTTTCGAAATGATCCGTTTCCAGCGGGTCAATACCGCCCAGGTAGATTACCAGATCAGGTTTGATGGACCCGAAAATGCTGTCAAGGGCATTTTCAAGTGTTCTGAGATAAATTTTGTCGCCGGTTCGATCGGGCTGGCCGTCACATTTACGCATCGGAAAAATATGGCCATCATGGATGGTAGCGTAACAACCGGGTGAATAACTTACTCGCATTTATCGCAACATGATAATACCCATCATTCTGCCGGCTCTTTCCTTCTGCCTTCGGTAGGAGTAAAACCGTTCAGAATCGTCGTAGGTACAACCCGGATCGGTGTAAATCCGATCCCCTGCCAGTCCGCTGATTAAGAGCTGACTTTTAATAAATCCTTTCAGGTCAACGTGTGGTTTTTTGAAGCCGGTTCTGTTAACAAACTCTTCAGGAAACTGCCCGGCAACTTCGTCGCCGACTTCGAAACGTGCAGTTCCGATACAGGGGCTTATCCAGGCACGCATATTATCCGGCTTTGCTCCTTTAGCCTGCATTTGGGCTATGGTATTTAATACAATGTTTCCTGCTGCTCCCTTCCAGCCAGCGTGGGCAGCTCCGATTACACCCCCGGCAAGATCGGCCAGGAATACGGCTGCACAATCGGCAACCTGAATGGCCAAAGCGAGTCCGTTTTGGTCTGTAACGAAGCCATCAGCACCGTCAACCGTTCCAGGTCGCTTTACATACAGAACATCGGCGCTGTGTACCTGCCTGGCAAAAGCGACAGAGGAAACGGGGATGTCAAGTGTATTCAGGAACCACTCCCTTTTTTCAAAAACCCGTGCTGCATCCTCATTGGTATTCAGGCCGAGGTTGATACCGGGTATCAGGTCGCCGGGATACAGATCGGCCTGCCTCTGGCTAAAAGCTACTATCAAATTTTGACCATTGTGCCAGATAAGGGGTTTAATCTTCACCGGTCACCTTCAGTTTGTTCAGAATAAGGTTTTCGGCTTCTTTAACCGGAAATTCCTTGCCGGTCCACAGCTCAAAAGCTTTTGATGCCTGGTGGATAAACATGGGTAGACCATTGATCACGATTGCCCCGTGTTGCCGGCAATCTTTCAGGAATTTTGTGTACAAGGGTGTATAGATGATATCGTAGCAAATCTTTGAAGTTGTTTCGGGAAGTAATTCGGTATCAAGTGGCGATTGATCCTGATAGTCGCCCATTCCCAAAGGGGTGGAATTGATGATGATGTCTGCCGATGAAAAAACTCCGGATACATCGGAATACGAAATAAAACGGATCAAATCAGATTCGTTGCTGAACGACTCCGGTTTCCGTGTTACTACAAAGATTTTTTCAACGCTGAAATAATGAAATAATGAATAAACAATTGCGCCACAGGCACCTCCGCTTCCGAATATGAGCGCAGTACCATGTTTGAGCATGTCTGCATACTGCAGAAGAGGCTGTGAAAAACCATGGCCGTCGGTGTTGTAACCGGTTATTATTCCGGCTTTTTTCACAACTGTATTAACTGCGTTTGCTTCCTGGGCCGATTTTTTGATCATGTCGAGATGCGGCATCACGGCTCTTTTGAATGGAATGGTTACGTTGGCCCCGATAAAATGCTTTTGATGAAAAAGGCTGGTCGCTTCTTCGAGTTCATCGGGAGAAACCTCAACTTTGTAGTAGGTCCAGTCCAGGTCGTGTCTACGTGCGGCAAAATTGTGCAGCTCCGGCGAAAGGCTGTGCTCAACGGGATTACCCATAACGAACCCAAATGGCTGGTCTAAATATCCGGATTGCAGAAATGAGGAGAGTCTCATGGCATAACCTTTTCCGTAAAATAAAAAAAGCCCGGAAGATTAATCCCGGGCTTTGCATAAAAAGTTGATAAAAAAAGAATCAGACCGCAGCCTTTTCTTTTTCATCTTCAGATTCGGATTTGCCGGCGGTTTCCTCATCGAAAAATCCGCCGCTTTCTGCAGTTTCCTTGAAAAAGGTCAAGTCGGTTTTCAGGTGTTCCTGAACACCATCAATAAAACTGCGGAGGTCCTCATCCGGTTCACCGAAGAATGTTCTGTAATCAAGGCTGAAATCTATTCGTGTTCGGGTTCCACTATTCAGAGGAGTGAAGCGGATTGTACCGGTTTGATTCAGATTTCCGTTAATCGTAATCCATGCAAAACGGGTGTTTCGCAGATCGTCGATAATATTTGTGGTCCAGCGGAATTCCTTATCACCGATTGCTGTTACAAACTCGAAAGTTTGTGAATTAATCTTGTTCACCTGATCAATGTTGCGCAGAAAGCGCGGAAACTCGGTGGGTGTGTTAAGAAGTTCGTAGACTTTGGCAAGGGGTAAATTAACTTCGATACTTTCGTGCGCCATATTCCGATTTGTATTCTTCGTAACGTTGATGTGACCATACAGGCAGGATGCCGGTATGCATTATGATTGACAGAGTCAGTCTCCACAATAGATCAAAATTACGCATATTAATGCTTAAAATCAATTATTTCTGCAAATGAGCACCACACACGTTTCTGTATACCAGCTTGTCAAGTCATTAAAAAACATGGCTGGAATGTGTTTTTTTATTTCAGTTTTCTTATGTTCCGTGTTGCCTTTAATCGCTGGTAAAGCCTCTGTTACCAATGCCCAGGTTTCCTGGTCGGGCTTCCTGGAGAATTATAATGCGGTTACTACCACGGGGCGCAATGAACTCATCTCTGGAAGGAATCTTATCCGGCTTAATATGCTCGCCGGATTGACGGAGGGAAGAATCTATATTTCCCAGGATGTACGTAATAATTATGGCTTCTCGCCTGACTCACTTGGTTATACCCTTCGTGAAGCCTGGGCAGATATTAACTTTAAAAACAGCGACTTACGAATAGGTCGCCAGATTGTTGTCTGGGGCCAGGCAGACGGTGCTTTTATTGCTGATCTTATTTCACCGGTCGATATCTCGGAGTTTTTGACTCGCTCATTCGACGATTTAAGAACGGGTGTTGATGCCATATCATATACCAGGTATTTCGGGCGAAACAGCTTGCAAATGGTCATAAATCCCGTTTTTAAGTCCTATGATTTACCGCCTCCGGGCAGCAGGTGGGATGTACGTCCCACCCTGCCCGACTCCCTGGATGCAAGATTTGAAAGAGAGGCAGTAAACACGATAACCCTTCGCGACATGCAACTTGCGGCGCGCCTGTCGTTCCGGTCATCATCAGGAACCGATCTGAACCTGGCAGTTATGTACTGGCGACCGGGTTTGCCGGCCTACCGGAAACGACTGGTTTCAGAAACAGAAAGTGGCTTCCGGATCCCTTCCCGGTTCATATTACAGGAGTATTACCGGCCAACATTTACCGGAACGATGAGCACAGTTTTCAAGATAACCCCAGGTCTGAATTCTCAGACTGAACTGGCCTATTATCATCGCAGGGATCTGGATTATCTGCCGGATAATGTAACATTCGGCCGTATCAATGAATTGTTGAAAATTGATCCACAGGGCCTTTCTCTCGAGGAGATTCTCAGCCTGGCCGGTGAAATCGATTTTATAACAAGAAGCCTGGAGGCGGACAGTACTAAAGGGCTTTTAAGGCAAAAACCTCTGCTCAGCGGTATGACCGGACTTCGGTTTTCCCGGTCAGGATGGCTGATGAGTGCACAGTATCTTGGGGAACTGATTATGGATTACGACAGTCAGTTGCTGCAAGACAAGTTCTATCATTCTGCAACACTTTTGATGCAGCGAAGCTTCAGGCGCGATACCATGACACTTAGAACATTCGTCCGTTATAATTTCAATGGTGATGACTTCTGGGTCAATCCGGAATGGCAGTATGACGTAAGTGACGGAATTGATTTTCGAGTCGGTGGCCACTTTTTCGGCGGGCTGCTTCCTTCCTCTGGCTACGGACATGTACACTTTCAGAACTTTGCAGCAAATTCCTTCCTCTTTGGCAGTATCAGGGCATACTGGTGAGTTTTTAAAAATATGTATGGTTACGGATTGAATTTCATCCGGTAATTGTTCCCAACTTACCGATATCCTGTCAGACCTCACGGTAACTGTTGTACATTACTGCTCACTTCGCAGAATGTAATACTGAGACCTGATGAATCCGGACCGGAGAAACCGGGTTATTTCTCACACCTGTCATCGCATTTGAACATTGACTTACCTGGCTGATTTTATTCTCAACAACCGAAAAATTGCCCTGGCTATATTTGCCCTGATGGCAGTGGCTGCCGTATTTCCGGTACTCCGTATTCAGACCAATTTTGATCTGGAGGGTTTTTTTCCGGTCAGTGATCCCACTATCGAAGAGTACAGGGCCTTTTCAGAAGAATTCGGCCGCGACGACAATGTAATTATTGTGGGGCTGGCTTCCGGTATGCTGTTCACTGAAAAAGGTATAACCGGGGTCCGGGAAATCACCGCGCTCATCAATGATATCGATCACGTTGTTGATGTTACATCGATCACCAATGCCGAGTATCTTGTAAACAGAGACGGGGCATTGGAGCTGGTGCCATTTTTTGATTCAGGGAACGGAAATACGGATTTACGCTCTGTGCTTGACGAATTCCGGTCTGACCCTTTTTCAATTGGCCTGCTTGTAAATGAGGCTGGTGATTTCACCGCCATCTATCTTGAAATTGACGAGGAAACCAATTCATTCAGGGTTCGTGGCGCTGTAATACAGGCCCTTGAGAGCGTACTCGAACCCTATCGGGATCAGTATGATGTTTACATCGCGGGTATTCCCTATTTCCGGAACCAGTATGTTCAACTTCTTAACAATGAGATCATTTTTTACATATCGATCTCATCGGTTCTGATCATACTATTACTTTGGTTTCTCTTCCGCAATATACAGGGTGTTGTTATACCCATCGCCATCGTCTGGTTAACCATACTTTTTACTGTAGCCATTCTTGAGCTCACGGGCGGTTATTTTGAGATTCTTACCAGTAGTATCGCGCCCATATTGCTGTGTGTGGGTATTGCTGATTCTGTGCATATGCTGGTGAAGTATAATGACAACCGCTATTGGGGACTGGGCCGCTTCCACTCGATCCGCGACAGCCTGATCGTTCTTGGCAGTGCGACCTTTATAACGAGTGTTACAACCGCAATTGGATTTGCCACCCTTGCCACAAGCAACGTAATTCCGATGCGCACATTTGGCATCTACACGGCAGCCGGTGTACTTATAGCCTACCTGATTACCATTTTTATGGTACCCGGGTTGCTGCCCTACTTTAAAGACCGGCAGCACCGTGGTGCGCCAGCAACAAGGTTCAATCATCTGATTGAGAACATGCTGTTGGCGATCTTTAATTTCTCAAAAAACAACTATCGGTTAGTTGTAACCGGAACCCTTTTGTTTACCATACTCATGGGGCTTGGTGTTTTCAAACTTAAAGTGAACGGTAAGGTTTTTGATGACATTGGTGACGATTCTTTCCTGGTACTGGAGACCAGGTTCATTGGTGAACAGCTGAGTCCTCTGTTCCCTCTCGAGTTTGTTCTTGATACCGGTGTTGAAAACGGTATCGCAGATCCTGAACTGCTCCGTCGTATATCAGATTTTGAGGAATTTCTGCTCAGCTATGCTGAAATTGAAAGGATTACTTCATTCAACACCCTGGTTGGTGAAGTGCACAGGCTAATGAGCGGAAACGAAGACGGTTCCTATGCTTATGATGATGCTGTTGCTTCACCTGACATGCCGGAAACCACAGAAAACCGGGTGCCCGAATGGAGTACAAACAGAGACGACCGGATACCCGAAAGCCGGCAGCTGGTTCAGCAGTATCTCCTTCTGCTCGAGCTTACCGGTAGCGAATCAGTATCGGCCATGGCCGATTTCACCTACAGCAAAGCCAGAATCGCCACCCAGGTTTATGATGTGGGCTCATGGAGAATTAATCAGATTCGCGAGGAAATTCGTGACTATACCGACAGGCATTTCAGTGACATTACCGTTAAAACAACGGGCACTACCATACTCGTTGCTGATCTGACCGACAATATCGTTTTTTCTCTCAGTGCCAGTATCATGCTGGCATTTCTGATTATATCGCTGATAATGGGATACATGTTCCGGAATGGTAAAATCGTACTGATATCACTTTTGCCGAACATTATGCCGTTACTGGTCACTGCGGGTTTTATGGGATACTTTGGGGTTGACATCAAACCCTCGACAGCAGTGATTTTTACCATAGCATTCGGGATCGCTGTTGACGACAGCATCCATTTTCTGGCACGATTCCGAATTGAATCCATAAAAAATAAGACGCTGGCCGATTCCATCAGGATTACAACCCAAAAAACGGGCCGGGCAATAATCCTGACCAGTATGATACTCCTGGTCGGTTTTGGTACATTAGGTTCCAGTGAATTTGATTCAACCATGCTTATGGGCCAGCTGGTTTGCCTCACGATCTTCGTGGCACTATTGGCCGATCTGATCTTTTTGCCGGCACTGATCTACTGGATCCACCCTAAAATAGATCTTCCTTCATCAGATGAGACAGGTGAAGCCATATCTGGTCATGAAGTTCCTGCTCCGAACGTTGCCCATCAAGAGTTTTAAACCTTTTCTCATTGGTAGCCAGTTCATTATACCCCTCTGACACCAGTTCGTAGAACCGGTCGCCGGAACTTTCCATCCTGTCTTTCCGAAGGCCGACGGTTCGTTCGTGAGCATCCCGTGGTTCGATTTTCAGATAAAACGTAACATCCGGCAACAGACCGTGCGAAGCAATCCGGTTCATTTCCCGGATTTCATTTATAGGAAGACTGCTTCTTCCATAGCCCTGATAAGCCGTTGTGGAATCAAAAAAACGGTCGAGAATGACCACATAACCTTCATTAAGCAGGGGTATAACCTGTTCGGAAACCAGTTGCGAACGTGCTGCGGAAAACAGGAGTAGTTCCGCTACCGGATTGATGTTCATTTCCGGATTCAGCAACAGGGCCCTGACGGCTTCAGATAATTCGGTACCTCCCGGTTCACGGAAAACCTTATGACGTATCCCTTCCTGTTCAAGGCGATCGATCAAATATCTGATCTGAGTCGATTTTCCGCTCCCGTCGATTCCTTCAAATGATACCAGCACGTTAAATCATTTTGGGTTCTTTTGGCATAAATATGGCCATCAGGAAATAGATGACCAATGGTACACCGTAAAAAAAGATGGCGATCGCAAATATAATACGTACAAGCGTGGGATCAAGCCCAAAATATTTGGCAATACCACCACATACCCCGAAAAGTTTTTTGTCTGTAATTGAACGCATCAGTCGCTTCTGAACTTTCAGGCCGTATGCATCATAGCCCGTGTCATTATAAATAGCGGCGGACGCGGCAGATTTTCCTTTTTTCGACGTTTTTTTCCTTTTCTTTTTGCCGCGGTTTCTGCTTAATAATCCGAATCCGATAAGTGCGACCAGTATTACCCCGATTACAGGAAATATATTGAGAAAATTACCCAGATCAGGTCCGCCGAAAAGACCCAGACTCTGCATGAAATAGAGAAAAGTGGTCAGCAGCATCACTCCGCCCGCAACAGTCGGAAAATTGATGTATGATTTTTTTTTCTTTTTTTCAGTCTGTTCTTCAATGTTTTCCAGGTATTCCTGAAGCGTGTCATCCAGTTCGTCTTCTGTTACATTGAATACATCTCTCAGATCAGGTTCACTATGTCCGGTTTTTTGTTTTTCCATGACTATTCAATACGCAAATTTCTCATATAAGTTATGCAAGCAGCATTTTTGATGCCAGTGAAGCGCGATCAGTGTGGTTTTTTTATTGCTTTATGTATTAAGGTAGTATTTTTTTCTCGGTTACAATGTAATCAAGTGGCCGGTCATGATCATCTGCTGGAATCCGTTTGAACAGGCATTCCTCATAAAGCAGCCCGCAACTCGTTCCCCGGAAGTTGCTCAGCAGACGATCATAGTAACCTTTACCATATCCGAGGCGGTTCATATTGTGATCTCCTGCCAGCATGGGAACCAGTATCAGATCAATAGAATTCAAACTAATTACCTGATCACCAACAGGTTCAGGAATTTTAAGAGAATTTTTATACATAAGGCTAAGGTCTGTAGTCTGAATAAGTTCCATTTCACCCGGTTCGGATGTCATGCGTGGAAGAACGAGTATCTTACCCTCAGCCAGAATCTGGTGGTTTATGCGATTGGTATCAATTTCCCGGTTTTTTTCAATCGGCGCATAGCTGAGAATGCATCTGGAATCGCGATAGATTGCTGATTGCAGAACCGTAAGTGAAATAAGCCTGCTGATGCGGTCTACCTCTTCTATCTTCAGTCCTGAGCGGAAAGCTTTCGCCTTTTTCCTAATGCTTTGCTTACTGATGCCGCCGCATTGGTCCATGATACAGGTATCCCGTTCAGTGAATATGTATCAGCTGATGTGAGCGATAAATATCGGGGGTCAGTTCTTTGAACAGATCATCCCAGATATGAATTCCATATTTATTCATGAAATAGATATGTGCAATTTGCCTTTCCTGCAGACTACCCCCGGGGAAAAGTTCTCCTTTTATTCTGGAAATGCGCTTCAGCTGGGTCTCCTGTTTAGATTTCAGCGCACGGTTCAGTTTTTGTTTAAGCTTGTCAAGCGACTTTTTATACTCTGCTGCGTTTTTTGATGCTGTATTGGTCAAGGTGGGCTCAATTTTTCCGATTTCCTCTTCAATATGGCTGTTCATCACATCAACCTTGTCGTAAAATTTGTTAAATATGGCGTCCACATCAGGCGCTTCTGACAGTCGGAGCCATTCTTTTTCAAGATCTTCAATCCGCTCCTGATAATGGTGTGGCTCAAATGGAATGTCGTTCATAATGCGCCCGACAGCGGGTTCAATTATGGTCGCACTCAATCTCGGAATAATGAGAGGCATCTTACGGTTAAAGACACGATAGAACGATTTCATCTGACCGTAATAGGCAATTTCGGCCGGTCCGGCTACATATCCGATATTCGGGAGCAGATGGTCCTGAAGTACAGGACGAAGAAAGACATTGGGTGAAAACATCCCGGGATTCACGGAAACCATTTCCTGCAATTCATCACTATTAAATTTCTGACCCGATTCGGTTTTCCATTCGTCATTGCTCCTGTACAGACGTTCACGGACTCCCTTATCAGAGTGTATAAACAGGGTATTATCAAGTACACCAGCCTGACGGTGATATACTTTCTCTATTTTGGAAGAGGTTTCTTCCAGCGCCTGCTGAAGTGCTCCTGCATCTCGCAGAGCCCTGGACAGAGGTCCGGTCATACGCTTTTTTATTTCCTGGTCATCACTTCCGCAAAAAATGAGACCGTGCTTTGAAAACAATTTGCCCAGATAGAGTGCCTTTGCCTTGCGGAATGTATAATCCGGCTTATAACAGGTATCGACCAGGTTCCAGAGGTCTGTGCTGAAATCTGTTTCCTGTAAAATTCCCCGGACTTCGTTTCGGATCCTGTGAATATCTTCACCCAGTGGCAAGCGCCCTACACTACTGGCCTGGCCATGATCTGATTTCAGCATGGTAGTGTAGATTCCCTGACGGTCGGGTATGGCTATGGTTGCCGCCTCTTCATAATCATGATCTTCGTCAGCCAGCCAGAAAACAGGTATAACAGGTCTGCCGAGCAGCGATTCATAGTGCCTGGACAAATGTATCGCCGTCAGTGTTTTGAAAATGGTATAAAGCGGGCCCCCGTAAAGGGAGAGCTGTTGCCCTGTTACAACAGTAAGGCTGCCGGATTTGCCAAGGCGTTCGAGGTTCCGCTGTGCATTCTCATGAAGTTCAAACCCTGAGTTAAATCTGCTCAGTGCTGAAACCAGCGCAGCTCTGTTTTCCGGTTCGGGAACGGATTCTGCACATGATGTAATATCAGATTCGGAAAAGGGGCTATACTCAAAAAAGTCAAGGACCTGTTTGTTACCACTCAGATAGTGCTTAAAAAGGGTACTGAATGGCAGTTTTTCGGGGTCTGTGCCTTCAAGTTTCAACAGGTCAGCCCTTCAGTTTGTTCAGTTCGTCGCGGATTTTTGCTGCCTTCTCATAATTTTCTTCCGAGATGGCAATCTTCAGGTTTTTCTCAAGGTCCCGTAAACGGCTTTCACTTTCGCTGCGGGGTACATTCACTGCCGATTCAATCGGATCCTCTGTCTGCTCGGCGGCAGCGGCTTCTGCTGACTCTGTTTCAGACTCAGGTTCAGACTCAATACCGGCTTCATCGATGATATTCCTGGCCACGTAAATAGGAGCATTGAAACGGATCGCTACGGCAATGGCATCACTCGGCCTTGCATCCTGTTCGATCTGTTCACCATCCGAGTCATACACAATCTGGGCATAGAAGGTACCCTCGCGCAATTCATTTATATAAACGTGTTTAACGAAAGAGTTAAAACTCTGTATGATATTTCTGACCAGGTCATGTGTCATTGGCCGCGGCGGCTTGATGTGTTCCAACTCCAGTGCTATAGCCTGAGCTTCAAATGTACCGATGATAATAGGCAGTCTTTTCGTGCCATCACTCTCCGACAAAATGAGTGCGTAGGCACCACCGCTGCTCGGGCTTGTTGAAAGCCCCAATATTTCCATTTGTATTCTGTTCACCGGATTTCCTTATATCAGTTCTTTTCTTCAGGTAAGTTAAATAATTTTGTGGTCGGTTTAAACATGCTATTATGGTTGAAATGTCTGGTTATCAATGTACAAAACAGACCTTTTTTATTCACGTGAAATGACAATATTCAATAAAGTGTATTTCCAGGTTAATTAAAATTGATCTTTGAACACATTGCCCGTAATTTCCCCCGCTGAATGCGTATTTTTGAGCTCAACAAATCTTATGCTTGAACAATATTTACCAATCCTGATTTTAATCGGCATAGCTGCCTTTCTGGCACTGGCATTTATGCTGGCATCCAAGTTTATTGGTCCAAAGCGACCCAGTACGGCTAAGTTACAGCCTTATGAAAGTGGCATGGATCCGCTTGGCGAGGCCAAAGACCGGTACTCGGTGAGCTTCTACATTGTCGCGATGGAGTTTATCGTGTTCGATCTCGAGGTCATCTTCATCTATCCCTGGGCAGTCCGGTATCAGGAACTTGGAATCGGAACGTTTTGGGCGATGATGGTATTTATCGGCATACTAACGCTTGGCCTTTTTTACACATTAAAGAAAGGCAGCATCAATTTTGATCTGAGACGTATACCTCAAAACAGACCTGAAATCAAACCATGAGTCTTGAACAATCACTGGATAACCAGGGTTTTGTAACCACTTCCCTGGATTTTGTAACGAACTGGGCCAGATCGAACGCCGTCTGGCCAATGCCAATGGGGCTGGCCTGCTGTGCCATTGAGATGATGGCTTTTGCCGGCCCGAAATATGACGCTTCCAGGTTTGGATCGGAAGTGATGCGTTTCTCACCCCGGCAAAGCGACCTGATGATCGTAGCTGGATGGTGCTCCTACAAAATGTCGCATGCAATCCGGCGTATTTGGGATCAGATGCCGGACCCCAAATGGTGCATTGCAATGGGTGCCTGTGCTTCCACCGGCGGCATGCATCGATGCTATGGTGTTGTGCAGGGTATCGATAATTTCCTGCCGGTTGATGCCTATGTATCCGGATGCCCGCCACGCCCCGATGCGCTGCTTAATGCCCTGATGACCATCCAGGAAAAAATCAAAAAGGAACACTCCCTCCAGCTCGATATGTAAAATGGAAAATGTTACCGTACAGGAAGTTGTAGATAATCTCAGGGAAAAATTCACTGACAGCGTTCTTGAGGTTACCGAATACCAGGGTGATACCCTCGTAAGGGTTGATAAAGAAGCCATACACGATGTGTGTGCGTATCTTAAAGATTACCACCGTTTCATATATCTGGTTGATATTTTCGGTACAGACCGCTTTACCAGCGAAGACCGTTTTGAGGTGATTTATAACCTTGTCTCACTCAAATACCAGCTCAGGATTTTTCTGAAAATCCGTATTCCGGAAGAAAATCCGCATGTGGTCACCGTTACAGATATCTGGAAGGGTGCCAACTGGAATGAACGCGAAACATTCGATATGTTCGGTATCATATTCGATGGTCATCCAGATCTCAGGCGCATCTTCATGCCGGAAGATTTCCAGTACTATCCGCTCCGGAAAGAATTTCCACTGCTTGGAATACCAGGTTCCCTGGAATTGCCAGGTACTACCCCCAATACAGAATAGTTGCTGCTGAATGATTGAAACCGGAAGTATAATGGGCAAAGGCAAGCCAACCTTTTTCAAGGAGCATCAGTCAGCCCTCTACAAAAGTCTTGAAGACAAGCACACTGTCATCGATGTTGATGATACCGATCCGCTTCGAACACGGATGGTTCTCAACATGGGTCCTCAACACCCCGCCACCCATGGTGTGCTCCGGTTGTTGATTGAGCTTGATGGCGAACAGATTGCACGAACCAAGCTTGACATCGGTTACCTGCACCGCGGTATCGAAAAAATAGCAGAGAACAAAACCTACCAGGAGTTCATGCCCTATACCGACCGCATGGATTATCTGTCGCCTTACAGTAATAATGTGGCACTGTGTACGGCCGTCGAAAAAATTGCGCAAATTGAAGTACCCGAAAGAGCACATTATATCCGGATGATAGGATGTGAGCTGGCCCGTATTTCATCACACTTACTCTATCTCGGTGCCATGGTTATGGACTCCGGAGCTATCTCCTACTTCATCTGGACCTTCCGTGAGCGTGAAAAAATCTACGATATCTTCGATAATTTCGGTGGTCATCGTTTCACCATATCCCATTCACGGATTGGTGGAGTTCACAACGATCTGAGCCCTGTATGCCTCGATTTGATCCGGAAATTTGTGGATGAATTTCCGACGGAACTTAAGGACTGGGGCAAGCTCCTGAACAAAAACCGGATATTCTACGACCGTAATGACGGGGTCGGTAACATCAGTACGGAAGACGCCATCGCAATGGGAATGACCGGACCAAACATTCGAGCTACCGGTATCGCATACGATATGCGCAGATTCAAGCCTTATGCCCGCTACGAAGAAGTGGATTTTGAAGTCCCCACGCGGCTCGAAGGCGATAACCTTGCGCGGTACTATATCCGTACCGAAGAAATGGCACAGAGCATTGAAATTATCCGTCAATGTCTTGAAAAACTACCAAAAGGGCCTGTACGTACTGATAACGCAAAGAAAAGCTATCCTTCCAAAGACGAAGTATATTATTCGATGGAGGGGCTGATCCACGACTTTATGATGACCGATACCGGCGTTTGTCCGCCAGCCGGTGTGGAATGCTACCATGCTATCGAGGCTCCTAAGGGTGAACTCGGTTTTTATATCCAGAGCGATGGTACCGGGCACCCCTGGAGACTTAAAATCAAATCCCCTTCATTCAGTAACCTGCAGGGCCTCGAGGTTATGCTCGACGGCGAGATGATTGCCGACACAGTAGTAATGATTGGCGGAGTGGACCCTGTTATGGGAGAATCAGATAAATAAGATGGAAAAAATCGAATTCAGTAAAGCGGAGCTCGATCAGATCGAAAAGATCAAGCAGCGGTATCCCGAAGTACAGCCGGCTGTTATGCCGGTTTTGTGGATGGCCCAGGAGAAGTTCGGTCATGTAGAGCCTGAAGTTCAGAAACTCGTTGCGCAGACGCTCGGACTGCCTGAATCACACGTTCAGGGTGTTGCCAGTTTCTATACACAGTATTACAAGGAGAAAATGGGCAAGTACGTACTTGATGTTTGTACCTGCCTTAGCTGCCAGGTCTGCGGCGGGTACGACATGCTGCACTATATCGAGGAAAAGCTTGGTATCAAAGCCGGTGAAACGACTGAAGACGGCATGTTCAGCATTCAGAGTGTGGAATGCCTGGGCGCCTGTGGCTACGCACCGATGATGCAGATTACCAACGATGTGTATGTAAACCATCTCGATAAAGACAAAGTCGATAAAATAATTGAGACACTGAAACAGGGCAAGATGCCTGATTACGTATCCATACCCATGCGGGTTGCCGAAAAATCCTGACCCTATACCCTATGCAAGACTGGAGAACCTACGAACCCCTTCTTATACCGGCCATCAAAGAGTTGCACAAAATTGATGTCTATGAGAAAAACGGTGGTTATCAGCAGTTAAAAAAGGTTTTGACTGATAAAGAGCAGACGCCGGAATCGGTTGCCACCACGGTTAAAAACGCCAATCTGCGCGGACGTGGCGGAGCCGGTTTCAATGCCGGGCTCAAATGGTCGTTCATGCCCAAACCCGACGGAGGTCCGCGCTATATCGCGGCAAACGGGGATGAATCGGAACCGGGCACTTTTAAAGACCGTATGATATTCGAGTTCAATCCGCACCTGTTTATTGAAGGAGCTCTGATTGCGGCCTACGCAATGTCTGTCGATGCGGTATACGTGTACATCCGCGGTGAATACCGTTCCTGGATCAACATGATGCAGAAAGCCATTGATGATGCCTACACAAGGGGGTATATCGGCAAAGGTATCATGGGCAGCAAGATGAACTGCGATATGTACATTCATATGGGTGCCGGGGCCTACATCTGCGGCGAAGAATCGTCGCTTATGGAGTCGCTCGAGGGCAAGCGTGGCTACCCGAGGGTGAAGCCTCCCTTCCCTGCCCAGAAAGGATTGTGGGGACGTCCAACCACGATCAACAATATAGAAACACTCGCCAATGTGCCCCTCATTATTAAAAATGGTGCAGAGTGGTACACATCCATTGGTGCAAAAGGCCATCCCGGCCCTGTACTTTACGGTATCTCCGGGCATGTGAATAAACCGGGTGTTTATGAATTCCCGACCGGCATGCTCATTACCGAACTCATTAACGATGTATGCGGAGGCGTAAGAGGTGGCAAAAAGATCAAAGCGGTCATCCCGGGTGGTTCTTCCACTCCCCCGTTACGCGGCGACAGCCTGGATGGTGTGCGGATGGATGCCGATTCATTGCGTGATGCCGGTTCTATGATGGGTACCGCGGGTATGGTCATACTGGATGAAGACACCGACATGGTGGATCTGGTCTGGCGGATATCCCACTTCTATCATCACGAATCCTGCGGGCAATGTACCCCATGCCGTGAAGGCACCGGTTGGCTGGAGAAAACCCTTCTCAAGATCAAAAATGGTGAGGGAGAGATCCGTGATCTTGAATTACTGCTCGACATCTGTTTCCAGATGGAAGGACGCACCATTTGTGCCCTGGCCGATGCGGCTGCATGGCCGGTAAGGTATTCCATTGCCCGTTTCAGGGATGAATTTGAAGCCCGCTGCAAAAAATCGATTTACGCTGTAGCATAAACCATTTCAGTATATGCCCGAAATATTTATAGACGACCAACGCTTCGAGTTTGAAGGCAACCCCAAGGTACTTCAGTTTGTACTCGACCAGGGCCTTGAGCTGCCTTTTTTCTGTTACCATCCTTCCCTGTCAATTCCGGCAAATTGCAGGCAGTGTTTTGTGGAAGCAGGTACTCCGGTCTTCAACCGTGAAACCAACTCTTACGAACTGGATGAAAACGGGGAGCGGGTAATCCGCTGGTTTCCGAAGCTGATGACCTCCTGCAGCCTTGAGGCCACTGACGGGATGGTTGTTAAAACTCACAGAAGCTCTGAAAAAGTGGCACGCGGACAGAAAGATACGCTTGAGTTCATCCTGATGAACCATCCGCTCGACTGCCCCATATGCGATCAGGCCGGTGAGTGTCCGTTGCAGATCCAGACCTACAAATATGGCCCGGAGGGCAGCCGGTTTGAGCACAAAAAAGTACACAAGCCCAAGCGCGTCCAGCTTGGACCAAACGTGGTACTGGATGCGGAACGTTGCATCAACTGCACCAGGTGTGTTCGTTTTACTGACGAAATCAGCAAGTCGAAGCAGCTGTCTATTGTATCAAGGGGCGATAAAAATTATCCTTTAACCGCTCCTGGTAAAGAATTTGATGATCCCTACTCGCTGAACACGGTTGACATCTGCCCGGTTGGTGCCCTTACCTCAGCCGATTTCCGTTTCAAAGCCCGTGTGTGGGAGATGAACCAGACACCCGGCATCGATATGACGGGTTCGAAAGGTACCAATATTGATCTGTGGACCAGGAATAACCTTGTGATGCGCATCACACCACGTTACAATCCCGATGTGAACGATCACTGGATGCCTGATGAAGCCCGTATGGACTATAAACGCATTAATGAGAACAGGATATCCAAACCGTCGATGAAACTTGACGGCGAACAGGTTAAAACCACCTGGAACAATGCGATACTTACATTCATTGAAGAAGCTGGCAAGGTAAAATCATCCGAAATTCTGGTTATCGGAAGTCCGCATGCTTCGGTAGAAGATAATTATGT
This sequence comes from Cyclonatronaceae bacterium, assembly GCA_047921215.1. Taxonomy (GTDB): domain Bacteria; phylum Bacteroidota; class Rhodothermia; order Balneolales; family Cyclonatronaceae; genus RECM01. The sequence goes on from JBLRWO010000010.1 coordinate 34,982, forward strand.
ATTGTCCGGATTTTTCAACCGTATTGGTGTTGCAGATGTCCATTTTGCACCTGATGTTGAAATAGGCCGGGGCGACGATTTCCTGATTACCGACGACCGTGCCCCGAATGCAAACGGCTGCCGCTTGCTGGGTTTCAGGGAACATGAACCGGGAGCTCTTGGCAAATCAATACAATCAGCCGGTGTGAAAATGGTGGTGGTTCTGGGTGATGACCTTGTTGGACGCGGAGTTGTATCAGCTGATGCGTTTCAGAATAAATTCACGGTGTTCATGGGAACCAACAACTGTAAAACATCGGAGGCCGCCGACCTGGTTGTACCCGTTACCTGCTCGGCCGAGCATGCTGCCAGTTATGTAAATGAGGCCGGCCGCATACAACGTACGTTCCCGGCCAAAGAAACAGCATACACCGACCGTCGCCTGAACCTGGAAATGTCGCTCGGGCGCCTTGACCACTTCGGAACAAAATTCGACAACTGGGTAAGTGATGACAACAAGGTTGACTGTATTCCAGCCTGGGATTTCCTTACCCGTGTAATCGGGGAAATGGGTGGTGATATGATTTATTCCTCCTCCCGGGAAATTATGGATGAAATTGCATCAACCATCGATACCTTTTCCGGAGTATCCTATGAGCGAATGGATGACGAGTTCGGCATTCCCCTGAAAATTGACAATCAACCTCAAGCCAAAACAGTCTGACTGGAATATTATGGCGGAACTGACATTCTCCCTAATTGTAATGGGCATTTCACTGTTTATGCTGCTGAACTCGGCTGCGGTGGCGGTTTATGCCGAGCGAAGAATTGCGGCATTTATACAGAACCGGGTCGGACCGAACCGGGTAGGTCCCTTTGGTCTGCTTCAACCCATCGCCGATGTGTTGAAGCTCATACTCAAGGAGGATGTGACTCCCACCATGGGAAACAAGGCCCTGCATACCATTGCGCCCATGCTCCCGGTTTTTACGGCATTGATTACCATAGCCGTTATACCGTTCGGTGAGGGTATTTATATTACAGATATCAATGTCGGGGTTCTGTATCTTCTTGCCGTCGCTTCACTTGGTGTTTATGGGGTAACTCTTGCCGGCTGGGCATCCAACAGTAAATATTCATTGCTTGGTGGTCTCCGCGCTGCGGCACAAATGCTCAGCTACGAATTACCGATGGGAGTAGCAGTTGCTTCGGTGGTACTGCTGGCATCCTCGCTCAGTGTTGTCGAAATAGTTAATTCACAGGAGGTTTGGTGGAATATCATCAGAAATCCCCTTGGTTTTATCATCTTTACAGTGGCTGCTTTTGCGGAAGCCAATCGTACCCCTTTTGATCTGGTTGAAGCCGAACAGGAGCTCGTAGGTGGTTTTCATACCGAGTACAGTTCCATGAAGTTCGGGATGTTCTTCCTTGCTGAATATATGCATGTTGTGATAGCGAGTATGCTCATAACAACGTTTTTCCTGGGTGGGTATCATCTCCCCTTCGCCGGTCTGTGGCTGCCTGAAATGAGTCCGGTCTGGAAAGGGATACTTGACGTTTCTGTGTTTGTGGCAAAAACCGGGTTTTTCGTCTTTTTCTTTATCTGGGTACGATGGACTATTCCCCGGTTCAAGTACAATCAACTGATGCAGCTGGGCTGGGGAAAGATGCTGCCGCTGGCCATACTCAATTTTGTGGTTATCGCCGGGGTAATTCTGCTGATCAACGAATTTTTTTAAATAATAAACCGTGATAACAGCATCCCGTGTTTAAGCTTCCGAAACACGGGTAGTTTTTTCAGGTACCGGGAATCAGGTATCAATCGGGTTGCAGTTTTCAGGATTACACCTGTAAATGATTACCGGCCGCAAAATCCCACGTTAAAATGTGGTCTTGCTGCCACAGTACAAAGATGGCATATGTTCCTGAAAACTCGTTGTATGTTTTCCTAACCCGCGAGGATATTCGTATCTTGAGCCCTCCGAAAAATCAATAGTTATCAACCGGAACGCCCATGAAAACCGTTGCATTCCATACCTTAGGATGCAAGCTGAATTTCTCAGAAACATCGAGCCTCAGACGTGAATTCGAGGATCACAATTTCCATGTAACAGAGTTCGGAACCCGGGCCGACGTATATGTGATCAATACCTGTTCGGTTACCCAGGATGCCAACCGCGATTGCAGGAAGTATGTTCGTCAGGCCCTTCGCCGGAATCCGGATGCGTTTGTAGCTGTAACCGGATGTTATGCCCAGCTGGAACCTGAGGAAATCGCCTCTATTGAGGGCGTGGATGTGGTGATTGGCACCCGGGACAAGTTTAAATTGTTTGAACTTGCCGGTCAGTTTGAAAAAAAAGACCATACCATTATCCATCATTCAGATGTGAATGAAGCGGTCGATTTTCATCATGCATTTTCATCAAGCGACAGAACCCGTGCATTTCTGAAGATACAGGATGGATGCGATTATAAATGTGCGTTTTGTACTATCCCTCTCGCCCGTGGAAAAAGTCGCAGTCCTTTCATATCTGAAATCGTAGCCAATGCCAGGCAGGTAATTGATGAGGGATATCGTGAAATCGTTCTCACGGGTGTAAATGCCGGAGATTTCGGGCGTTATAACGGCGAGAGCTTCCTTGAACTGCTTATGGCTCTGGATCGTGTAGACGGGCTTGAGCGAATCCGTATCTCATCAATTGAGCCCAATCTGCTGCATGATGACATCATTCGCTTTGCCGCCGACAGCCGAACCATTCAACCCCATTTCCACATACCGCTTCAAAGTGGCAGCGATGCGATGCTGGCGCTTATGAAACGGCGCTATAGGACCGGTTTGTACAGAAAACGCGTTGAACTTATCAGGCAAACAATGCCACAGGCGGCCATAGGTGTGGATGTGATTACAGGCCACCCGGGTGAGTCGGATGAACTGTTCCGTGAGACCTCTGAATATATTCAGTCGCTGGATATATCCTATCTTCATGTTTTTACCTATTCGGAACGGCCTAACACCGCCGCAATTGATATGGCCCCGGTTGTTCCTGTACCCGTCCGTAAAAAAAGAACCCGCATGCTTCGGCAGTTATCTGATATGAAACGATTTGAATTCGATACGCGATTCAAGGGTCAATCGAGAACAGTGTTGTTTGAATCAGAAGCCGGTGATGGTATTATTCAGGGATGGACCGATAACTATATCCGGGTTTTTACCCCTTACAGATCCGATCTGGTCAATTCTGTTACTCCGGTAACTCTTGGCACCTATGATTCATCCCGTAGCGGGTATATTACGGAAGTACTCAAAATGCCGGTATATAGTTCAAACGGTACAATCCATGTCTGACCTTACGTTAAAAAAGGTGGCCGGATGGCTGAAATACCAGGAAGAGGTGTACGGGAAATACCACTTGCCTGTCATATCTGATATCAACGATGCTGAACAGGCTGTTGTAACTTCCGGAATAGCTGAAACGCCTGATCCGTATGGTGTTCTTGACATGATTACCTCGTTAGATAATCTCTTGCAACACTGCCGTGAGGCTGAGATACTCAGAACAGACCTGGATGGTACCAATCTTGTTTTTGGTACCGGAAATCCAGCAGCTGACCTGATGCTTATCGGCGAAGCTCCCGGTGAACAGGAAGACCGCCAGGGAGAGCCGTTTGTCGGAAAAGCCGGTCAGTTGCTCAATAAGATACTCAAAGCCATCCGGTTTGAGCGTGAACAGGTCTATATTGCCAATATTTTGAAACACCGGCCACCAAACAACAGGGATCCGCATCCGGAAGAACGGCAAAAAAGTTTGCCGTTTCTCGAGAAACAAATTGATCTGATCAATCCAAAATTGATACTTTGTCTTGGAAGGATATCAGCGCATACCTTGCTCGAAACAACAGCTCCGATGAAAGATCTTCGGGGCCGTTTCCACCGGTACCGGGACAAATACGAAATACTGGTCACCTACCATCCGGCAGCGTTGCTTCGAAATCCGAACTGGAAGCGCGACACCTGGGAAGATGTTCAGCTTTTGCGAAAACGATACGATGAACTCGGCGGAAAACCGTAATAATTCTCATTTTCAATATTGATAAAAATAATGGCATCAGGCACTGGTCCAAACGGTTACGGAAGCAAAGATAGCAGAAAGCAAAAGCCTGAAAGGGACTATATAAGCAGTCAGACAAAAGTGCCGCCCCAGGCTCCGGAAATTGAGGAGGCTGTTCTGGGTGGAATGCTCATCGAAAAAGAGGCTACATCGGTAGCTCTTGAAATTTTGAAGCCGGAGGATTTTTACGCCGCCCCGAACCGGCATATCTTTGAAGCCATATCGAAGCTCTATTCAAGAGATAATCCGGTTGATATTCTCACGGTCGAAAATGAATTGCGTGACCGTGAACTGCTGGATGCATGTGGCGGGCCGGGCTACCTTGCAGGACTGACCCGATCGGTCAGTTCAGCTGCCAATATTGAATACCATGCCCAGATCATTGCCGAAAAAGCGGTCAAGAGAAATCTGATCAACGGTCTTGGACAGATAATCGGCGAATCGTATGAGTCTGACAGCGATCCCTACGAACTGCTCGACAAATCGGAACAGTACCTGTTTCAGCTTTCGAACACCAATAATCGTCTGACGGCCAAACCTGTACGGGATGTGATCAGCCGTACCATCAAACACCTGGAAGAAATTCAGGGAAAGGCACATGGTGTAACGGGAGTTGCAACAAATCTGGATATCGACAAGCTTACCGCCGGCTGGCAAAAAGGAGATCTTGTGATCATTGCAGCCCGGCCATCTATGGGTAAAACTGCTTTCGTACTCACAATGGCCCGGAATATTGCCATGAATGTAACCGAAGAGTTGCGCACTCCAATTGCCCTCTTCAGCCTCGAAATGTCGGATCAGCAGCTTGTACAGCGGCTGCTTACCATGGAAGCACGCATTGATGCCCAGGCTGCCCGAACCGGCCGCCTGACCGATGAGGAGTTTAAAAGGCTCATAGAAAGTGCCGGCAGGCTCTACAATGCCCGCATCTTTATCGACGACACACCCGGTTTAAATATTATGGAGCTTCGCTCGAAGTGCCGGAGACTCAAAAGTGAACACGATATCGGCATAGTGATCGTCGATTATCTACAGCTTATGACCGGTAATACGAATGACCGCTCTAACCGTGAACAGGAAATTGCCAACATCTCGCGCGGACTCAAAGCGCTGGCCAAAGAATTGTCAGTCCCGGTTATTGCCCTGTCGCAGCTCAGCCGTGCAGTAGAGCAGCGTGGTGGCAACAAGAAGCCTCAACTTAGTGATCTCAGGGAGTCAGGATCCATAGAGCAGGATGCCGATGTAGTCTGTTTCCTCTATCGGCCACAATATTATGGAATAACCACCGACGATGAGGGACGATCAACAGCCGGGCTTGCCGAAGTTATTATCGGTAAGCAGCGTAACGGGCCCACGGGCACCATTTCGCTCCGGTTTGTGGAAGAGTATGCCCGGTTCGAAAATTTCACTTCTCTGTACAACGATCTGAGTATACCAAAGGGTGAGGTGCCGTTTGATCAGTATACCGGTAATGACGGGGGTTCTTCGGGTCCGAAACCGGGTGGAAAAAAACAAATCCCGCCACCACCCGACGATGAATCACCTTTCTGACAAACTCGTACGATTTTCATCGACAATCTGTTCAAAAAGGATATCAAGCTGATCGACACGGGTATTCCAGTCCAGATGCCGGTTTATTCGCTGAAGAGTTGATTTCGGTAGTGGTTTTGTATCTCCTGTTAATACTCTTCTCAGTTTTTTAAACAGGTCATCCTCATTCTGATAGAATACAGATGCATGCAGCAACGGCTCATGCAGCGACTCGGGAATCAGTTCAGGATAGGTAAGATTGTTTGGCAGGAACGGGTGGCACCCGCAGTAAACAGCTTCCATGATGGCCAGGCAGAAAAATTCGTACGTAGCTGTAGAGACTACGATATCGCCCGTGTGCAGTAATTTGCTGTAGAGCTCAAAATTATCAGCATAGCCATAATGCAGAATCCGCTTGCCGTATCGCTTCCAGATCTGTTTGAATTCAGGTGGTTTTTCGTGGAGCTGGTCACCGGCCAGGATAAGGTCAAAGTCACATCCGCTGTCGTCGAGGCGGTTCATAACCCTGAAAAACATTGCCGGATTTTTGTCAAACTCCCATCGCTGGTTCCATACAACAACCGGCTTTTCGTTCCGGTTTCTGTAAACGGGTGTAGTATCGTGTTCTTTAAGATTTAGTCCCGGATGCATCACAACACTTTTCGATTCAATGATGCGGATTGAATCTTCGTGACTGTAATCAGCGAAACTTTTAAGGAATACCGGGAGTTCCGACATGAATGTGTCATAGTGAAAGCCGGAAGAAAAAATCAATTTATGAGCTGAAAGGGCACTCAGGTAGTTGATGTAGGCGTAGGTTTGATCACGTTCGGTGTTTTCCGGAACCGGCATGGTCAGCTGGTTTTCATGCATATACATCACAAACGGGATGTGGGCGAAACGGGGATTGGTCAGCGCGATGAATGCCGGCAGGTTGGTCATGCTGCTGGCCAGTACCAGGTCTATTTCCTCCTTAATTTCTTTGGATTTTGAGGCCAGCGTTACCGATCCACCGTTCATCCGCCAGCGCCAGTGCCTGTCTGTCATGGTAACAGGAATAACGGTATGACGGGAATTCTCCCTGAGCCCTTCGAGAAAAGCCTTGTGTGATCCGCCCATGAAGGGTTCTAAAAAAAGAATATTCATAGAAGTAATTTGGTTCGGAAGAGTCCGGGACCATAATAAAAAACTGCCAGATCCAGCCAGATTACAATAATTTCAATAATTCCAAAAATCTCAGACCCGCAAATCCCGTTCCCGGTTACCTGCATGAAAAAAAGGCTTGAACCATGGCATATCCGGGTGCAATATAAGCAAGTGGACCAGATTTAGGGATGGCTTTTATTCACGGATAAAAAAGTGCGGAGAGATAGGGATTCGAACCCTAGGTACCCTTTTGGGGCACACTCGCTTTCCAGGCGAGCCCGTTCGACCACTCCGGCATCTCTCCGTCTTGAAAGGCAGGCCAAATATACAGCCTTTATCAGCTCATATCAAACCAATGTGAAAGCAGATTGCCCGGGTAAAAAGCGATGATCTAACCGCCAAGCGTGAAAAAATGTGTTGAATAGGCCGGTACCGATATGCCCTCGTGACGTGCCGGACGAAATCTCCACTGCATGGCAGCACGACTGATGGCATCAGTGATGTTGTATTCAAAAATTGGGATTTCCGTAAAACCGTCTCCATTCCTGTCCATTTTTCTGACCCTGATAATGGTTGCATCTTTAACATCGCCCTCGGAAGAGATCAAAAAACGGACAGCCACCTCCAGACGGGTATTGTCTCGTCGTACCTCGCCGGGTGTAATTGCCTCCACAATACGAATGACCGACGGTGGCTGATCCGGATTTTCAACCGGGGGGCCGGGTTCTCCGGTTGTGGATTGGTCCAAATCATTCCCGGTGATCCGGGGCTCTTCAATTTCAATAATTTCATCATCCAGAATAACATCTGTTGGTACCGGTGGTAACATAGACGGACGCGGGGGCGCTGGCAGCAGGCGTCCCTGCCGGGTTGGTTCAATCAATTCGATGTCCCTTTCAAAAACACGTTCGCTCAGCACAAGGTCTGTTTCGCCGGGTTGAATGGCAGGGAGGAATCTGAACAACAGAATGGCCAGAATCTGAACAGCTGCAATACTGTAACCAATTCTGTGCCTGTAGGCTGTCTCACTGTGCCGATATGTATCATTTTTTGCTTTCAAAGTCAGAGAGTAACGTCTCAGTCGCCGCCGGCATTCTCTGAAATCTGCAATTTTTCGATTTCACTCCTGATTTCATTGAATACATGGTTCTGAAGTGTCTGAAAATCCTCGAAACCGTCCGGATCGACCGGCGGAAGTATACTAAGAATCAGGTTGCCTCTTAGATTGAGCCGCCAGGTATCGGGTTTCATCAGATTAAACGTTCCGTGAATCGCTATGGGAAGTATAGGATAGTTACCCTCTTTGGCCAGGATGAAGGCACCCCTTTTAAAGGGTTTCATTTTGCCATCCCTGCTTCGGGTACCTTCGGGAAAAATCATTACCGGCACGTTATTCTCAAGGTAATGGTAAGACGTTTTAAGGGATTCAAATGCTTTAACCGATCCGCGGTCTATACTGATATGACCGGCCATTCTCATAAGCCAACCTACAACAGGTATATTAAAAATCTCTTTTTTGGATACCCACTTCATTTTCCAGGGCAGTGTTGCCATTAGTGGCATGTCCAGAAAGCTTAAATGATTTGCTACAACTATCAGAGGCTTATCCGGTCTGTAGTTTTCGAGTCCGTATATCTTTCTTTTCCAGCCAGGGTTCAGGGTTATCATCGACTGCCCGAAAAACATGAAGATGCGGTTGGGAATTTTCCGGTACGGATCGAACAGAAAGGTGAGAAGAAATACAGGCAGTGTTATCAGTATCGATAACAGAAACGAAAGACCATACAAAAACCAGAGTAAAATGCTTAAGAAGAGGTTCATTACATTCAGGCAAGCAGGTTTCTTCTGTTAACCCACCAACCCGACAACTCCATTGCTACTGCAGCAGGTGAGTCCGTTCTGCCGTTGGTGTTTACTGATTTCGAGAGCAGGATGGCACCAAGTATTTTGGCATGTGGATCAAGGGTGCCATTTAGTGAATGTTTAACCGGATCAAAAAATTCCTGGACGAAGTGGGTGTCATATTCACCTTTTACAAAGGCAGGATCATCCATTACAAAGCTGCAAAACGGTATGGTGGTTTTCAGTCCGGAAATATCGTACTCACCAAGTGCTCTTTTCATACGCTGTATGGCCTGATTTCGTGAACTGCCCCAGGTTACAAGCTTGGCCAGCAGGGGGTCATAATTGATGGTGACCTCCTGCCCTTCCTCAACGCCAGAATCAACGCGCACACCCGGTCCTGCCGGAATGCGGTGCCTGACCAGCAGTCCGGTGCTTGGCAAAAAATTATCGTAGGGATCTTCGGCACAGATTCGGCACTCAATGGCGTGTCCGTTTCTTTTTACATCATCCTGTGTAATCGGGAGACGTTTGCCTTCCGCAACAAGAATCTGCAGGGCCACCAGATCAACCCCTGTAATGAATTCGGTTACAGGATGTTCAACCTGAAGCCTTGTATTCATCTCGAGAAAATAGTAGTTCCGGTGTTTATCAACCAGAAACTCGATAGTACCAGCACCTGTGTAGTTACAACTTCTGGCAGCTGCTACAGCAGCTGCTGCCATTTCGGAACGCATTTGTTCTGATATAAACATGCTTGGTGACTCTTCAACCACCTTTTGGTGGCGCCTCTGTATTGAACATTCCCTGTCAAACAGGTGAATGATGTTCCCGTGGGTATCAGCCAGAATCTGAAATTCGATATGGTGAGGACTTTCAAGATATTTTTCAACGTATACCCTGTCGTCTCCGAATGCACTGCGGGCTTCCGACTGCGCCATACGCACACTTCGGGCAAAATCAGAAGGATTATACACAATTCTCATTCCCTTACCCCCGCCACCTGCAGCTGCCTTGATCATAACAGGATAACCTATAGAATCGGCCAACTGAGCCGCTTCGTCCACATCGTTAAGTGCGGTAGTGGTTCCAGGCGGGAGCGGTACCCCGGCATTGATCATCAGTTCCCTGGCTTTTGTTTTATCTCCCATGGCCTCTATCGATTCCGGAGAGGGGCCTATAAAAACGATTCCTTCTTCTTTGATGCGCCGGGAAAACACAGGGTTTTCACTCAGAAAACCATAGCCAGGATGAATGGCATCAGCAGAAGTGTGTTTTGCAGCCTGAATAATTTTGTCTGTTACCAGATAACTTTCAGATGATGGGGCCTCACCAATGTGCACAGATTCATCGGCAAGAAGAACATGAGGCGAGTACCTGTCGGCATCGGAAAAAACGGAAACTGTTTTGATGCCAAGATCCTTGCAGGTCCGGATAATTCTGACTGCTATTTCTCCCCTGTTTGCTACGAGAATTTTATTGATTGTCGGCATAGTGTAAATGAAATAGACCTGTGGTATTTACCTGCCAAAAATAGCATTTGCCCGATAATAAAACATACTGAATGTCAGGGTATATGATTTCTGAGCATCCGGGAATAATCATTATAGGTGCATTTTTCGGATACCTGCCAGAGGTCCAGAGAGTGATGAATCCACTTTTCGTTCAGGGCGTCACTGATAATTTCAGCCTCGGCACGGTGAGGATCTTTTTCATTGGTTATAATACGGATGTCGATACGTTTGATTTGATCAATAATTTCGGGGTCATTCAGATTCGGGAAATATTCTATTGGATTATTGTAGTAAAGAAGATTGGAAAAATAGTCGTTAAAAAAGGGTTTGATATTGTACCGGCCGCAGGCAGCAAGAACCTTGTTCACCATTTCGGGATGTTTTAATGCGAAGTTAACAGCGTGGTATGCTCCCATACCAATTCCGGTAATAATGAGATAAGAATTGCCCGAATGCTCCCTGATAAAGGGAATGACCTCATCCATAATATACTCTTCATATTGTATATACCTGTCAAGTCGGCCTTCCGGATTTCCGGCCTTAGAATCAAATACCTCTTTGTCTATGGTATCTACACAATAGAACCTGTTGTACTGGTTCTTGAGTTGTTCGGTAACCTCACTCAGAAAACCAAGGTTGCCGTAGTCGGATGCTTTGCCATTCATGTCAGGAAATGCAAGTACAGGTGTGCCCCCGGTGCCATATATGGCTACTCTCATCGGTTCTCCAAGACTCGGGCTACCCCACTTTTTTACCTGTTCTGCCTTAATTTTTTCCATGTTGTACAATCATGCCTGGGTTGATCAGCATAATCGTAATAAAGGTTCATTTAAACAAGAAAAGCGGTTCCATTTTGCTAAAAATCCTAATGTTTCCACCACAATCTGGGAATCATAGCCAGTTTTTCTGACGTGGATAAATAGGCTCTTTGTTTGAAGACCTGATAGTCGAGTTCCTCTATCCGATCGAGAATTTTACTGTAATTTTGACGGGCAAGATAAACAGGCTGTCTGCTGTCGGCAGAAAGCATGGGTATGCCCGCGTCCGAACTTTCGTAGTAATAGCGTGCCCTGCCAATCTGGAACTGCATAAATTCCCTGAATTTATCGTCAACTTTTCTCTCAAAAAGATTTTCTTCTGTAATATTGAACCTGTCAAGGTCTTCACGGGGAAGATAAATCCGGCCCTTCTCGAGATCCTCGGAAATATCGCGTAAAATGTTGGTGAGCTGCATAGCAATGCCGAGATCCACGGCGTGTTGCAAAGCATTTCTGTTGGAATACCCAAAAATTTCAGAAGTCATCAGGCCAACAACTGATGCCACTTTATAGGAGTAATCATAGAGCTCGTCGAAGGTCTCATATCTGTTTTTGGTGAGGTCCATACTCACACCTTCTATGAGTTCAAAAGGGAGTTCTATGGGGATGTGGTAGGATTCCAGAGTATCTGACAGGGCTACCAGTATGGGATGATCATTTACCTTACCCTCATACGTATCCTTCAGATTCTGTTTCCAGATTTCTACTCTTTCCAGGATTTCATTCGCATTAATTTTCTTCTGCCTGAGCAGGTCTTCAGCCTCATCCACCAGGTCATCAAGGTAGCGGCAAAGTGCATAGACCGCGAATATACTTCGCTGCTTTTTTGTAGGCAGAAAACGCGTAGCCATATAAAAAGTCTTGGCATGTTCACGTGTAATTTTGCGGCAGTGCTGATAAGCAAGTCGTAATTCAGGCTCTGCCACCTCATCAATAACAGCCCTGTGAAAAGACGTACGCTCATAAACCGGCCTGAACAGCTGGTAGGGAAAACGGAGTATTTTGTACGCAATTGGCATTTTTTCCTCGTATAGACAGTAAAAGTGAAAAAATATTAAATTCGTTCCATATCAATAAAAGTAATAATATTTTAGAGTTGTGGGACCATCAGGATATTAATATAATTTCCGCTATTATCTGATTTTGAATAACTAAATGAAGAAATTTGCACCAGAAAGCTTAATTATTAAATTAATCGGTCTAATTTCTGCAAAATGACGTATTTTCCATTTCTAAATAATCTCTCTGTTATAAATTAAATATGGCCAAAAAGAACACTATATACGATGTGGCAAAAAAAGCCGGGGTCGCAATATCAACCGTTTCCCGGGTTCTGAACGAGTCTCCCTACGTATCGGAGGAGACCAAAAGCAAGGTTGTAAATGCAATAAAAGATCTTGAATTCAGACCGCAGGTCAATGCAAGGTTACTTGCCAAACGTCAGCCTCAGATTATTGCTGTTGCTGTACCTACATTTACGACCCCATTCTTTAATGAAGTGCTGAAAGGTGTAAAAGATGAAATTAAAGCCCTGAACCTGGATTTCATTATTTATAACACGGGATCGGAGAATCCTGAAGGACAATTTATCAGTTTTATAGACCGGGGTGTTCCGGATGCACTCATCATGTTTTCAATTGAGATTACTGATGAAATCTATAAGGGTATCAAAGACCTTTCTATCCCCATCATTCTGGTTGGTGCTGAACACAGTGATTTTGACAGTATTTCCTGGAATAACTACAGGGGGGGGTTTCTGGCAGCGGAGCATCTGATCAGCTGCGACTATAAGAAAATCGGGATGATCCGCTCGCATAAAAGTTCCTATATAGCAGATCAGCGCGAAAAAGGCTTCAAAGATGCTATGAAAAAGTATAAAATTCCGATAGATGAAAACTGCATAGTAAGTGGTATCACTACAAAACATGCCGGTTTTAGTGAAGAAGCCGGTTTTGAGGCAGTGAATATACTCAACAAGCGCAATAACATACCACAGGCACTGTTTTGTTCAAATGATGCACAGGCTATCGGTGCCCTTCATGCCCTCAATGAACTAGGCAAAAGGGTTCCGGAAGATGTTGCAGTGATGGGCTACGACAACATCAAGGTATCCCGGTATTTTAATCTGACCACAATCGATCAGAAAATGTATGAAGTGGGAGTGCAGGCGATTAAATTACTGAGCCACAGAATTAAAAACAAAGAAGACCGGGTACATCACTCCATTATAGAACCCGAACTGATTATCCGAAAATCAACAACCAGATAACCTTGGAAAACGCTATAAACGGAGACATCCTGAATCAGGAATGTATTGTCCGTACAGATGCCGGGGGGGTACCCTCCCCTTACAGAGGCAAGGTAAGAGATGTTTACTCGCTGAATCCGGCTACAATCGCGATCGTAGTAACCGATCGTATTTCTGCTTTTGACCATATCCTGAGGCAACCGATTCCCTATAAGGGACAAATTCTGAACCGTATCTCCGATTTTACTTTTAAAAAGGTTTCAGATATAGTCGATACTCATGTAATTGATGTTCCCCATCCCAACATAATGATTGCCAAACGATGCAATTCCCTGCCCGTTGAAGTAGTTGTTCGGGGTTATCTGGCAGGACATGCCTGGCGAACCTACAGCTCGGGCGGGCGGTTATTGTGTGGTGTTCAGTTGCCTGATGGCTTAAAAAGAAATCAGAAATTTGAACAACCGATCATCACACCTACAACCAAAGCTTCTGAAGGGCATGATCAGGATATTACCCGGGAGGAAATTCTTGCAGCCGGCCTTGTTGACAAGGGAGTGTGGGAGAATATTGAACATACAGCACTGAACCTTTTTAAAAGGGGTACGGAAATTGCCACAAATCAGGGCCTGATACTTGTAGATACAAAATATGAATTCGGATTCCACGATGGCCGGCTTATACTGATTGACGAGGTTCATACGCCCGATTCATCGCGGTATTTCTATTCCGAAGGGTATGATCAAAGGCTTGAAAAAGATCTGGATCAGCGTCAGCTGAGCAAGGAATTTATACGTGAGTGGCTCATTGATCATCATTTTATGGGTAAAGAAGGCCAGGTAATGCCTGATCTGCCGGATGAATTTATTGTAACTGTGTATAAACGATATGCAGAACTGTTTGAACGTCTTACCGGCGAAAAGTTCAAGCCGGTACAAGTTAAAGGTTTCAATAATACACTTGCTGACATTCTGAAAAAATATTCCTGAATAATCGATTTATTCAGAGCCCGGATATCCTGTTATAATGTACTGCCGTTCACTGCTGTCGGAGCAATTGTTATATTAATAGAAATCGTTTACAGAACAAGAGTGTCTGGTTCTACATGATAAAGAAGTTATCATTTATTTCGCTTGTACCTGTTATAGTAGGCCTTGTGTTAATCCTACCCGTTCAGGCCACAGATTCTGCGGATTCCCTGAAAACAGATCGTGCACGTGTTGGGATTGCATTCAGTGGAGGTGGGGCGAAAGGTTTGGCGCATATTGGAGTTCTCAAGGTACTTGAAGAGGTCAATATGCCGATAGACTATATAACCGGGACTAGTATGGGGGCGCTTGTTGGAGGGTTATACGCTATCGGTTATTCACCCGAATTTATGCAGGATTTGGTACTGAACCTTAACTGGAATGAACTGTTCAGCGACGAAATTCGCCGAAGGTATATGCCAATGGAAGAGAAATACTGGGATGGCCGCTTTCTGATCACTCTACCTTTTAAAAGTGGTCAGCTGCGTTTACCTGCAGGCCTGGTAGCCGGCCAGCACATATCGATGCTGTTGTCGAACCTGACCTGGGAGTACCACGCGGTGAACGACTACAACCGGCTGCCCATACCCTTTGCCTGCATAGCAACCGATCTTGAAACAGGTGAAGCCATTGTGATGCGCAGCGGGGTACTGAGTGAATCGATCCGAGCGAGTATATCCATCCCCACCATCTTCACTCCGGTACGGGTTGATAGCCAGGTTGTAGTAGACGGAGGAGTGGTCCGTAATCTGCCGGTTTCAGATGTAGTAGAAATGGGGGCGGATATTGTAATCGGAGTCAATGTTTCAGAAGGGCTCAAATTTGCAGACAGCCTTCGCACGATCGTTGATATCATGGATCAGACGGTTGGTTTTAAAATGTACCAATCGGTTTCTGAAGAGACAGAGCTGGCAGACATAATGATGAACCCGGAAGTAAAGTCTTACAAACTGCTTGAGTTTGATAAGGCCCAGGAAATTATCAACGCTGGTGAAGCTGAAGCCAGGAAACATTATGCCTGGCTTAAAAACCTGGCCGACTCCCTGAATGCAATCACAGAATACACCAGACGTAGATCCATTCAACCTGAAATCAATAATGAGGTAACCATAACAGGTATCAATATTGAGGGGTTGGTTTACTATTCCGAATCACAATTACGTAGTGAACTTCAAATAGAAATCGGCTCAAAAGCTGACAGGATCGTTATTACAAATGCTATAGACCGGCTCTATTCTCTGCAATACTTTCATCGTATTAGTTATTATCTATCCGAAACCGAAGACGGTTTTAATCTGAATATAAAAGTTACTGAACGGGAGCAGTCAACCTTCAGTTTTGGCTTCAATTACAATAATTACACCAATGCAACCCTGCTTTTTAATTCTTCTTTCAAAAACCTGGTAACCAGGGGATCCACATTACGTTTAACTGCTTCACTCGGGTTGGAGCCCGCGCTGGATGCGCAGTTGATTCGTTATGTCGGAGTTCGAAGGAATATCGGTTTTCAGGGCAGAATCAATTATGAGCTCAAAAAAATCGACCTTTATGATGATCAGGGAGAGAGAGTATCCAGTTTTGACAATAATTCAACGTATGCGGAGTTGCTTTTTTTTCCGGTTGTAAGTTCAACCATACTTATAGGCGGGGGAATACGGGAAGAATTTTTCAGCGCATCATCCGGTATTGGATTTCTGGATTTTGACCTTTCATGGTCCAATCTGAACTTGCTGACGGCACACATCTGGGTCGACAACCTGGACAAGACATTTTTCCCTGACCGTGGGCACAGTATAAGGGCCGATGCATCCAGATCTTTCATCTTTGGTAATACCTCAGGATATCTGAAAGTCGATTTCAATTGGAGTTCGTACTACAATTTGTCACGAAAACTTGTACTGACAAATCGGGGCCAGCTTGGCTTTATTTCGGGTGACGTAGCACCGGTGCATCACCGGTTCTTCCTGGCCGGCGACAGGGGTTTTTACGGGTTTCGACGGTACGAGGTAAACGGTACCAGAATTAAGTGGATTCAGGCAGGGCTGCGATATGAAATTATTGAACAAACGTACATTCAACCAACGTTCAATGTTGGAAATACAGAAGATCCGGGCAACCTTGATCTGACCAGTCAATCTTATCACTGGGGGTGGGGAATATCGTTCGGAATGCAGACAATGATAGCCCCAGTGCAGCTTATTCTGTCAGGTTCCGACCGTCATAATCTGCAAATAGGATTTTCTATAGGCATAGTATTTTAATACCGGTGCTGTCCGGGTTTTAAAAACGGGTGAGGTCACAAGAAATGCATGGAACCTTTCATTACCGGGATGTTAACCTGTAAACCGGTCAGTTTTTCATGTTGATATATTGCAGAGGGAGCGGCATTTCAGCTTTCTTTAACATGGAAATCACCTCTTGCAGATCATCAATTTTTTTACCGGTAATGCGAACCTTGTCGTCCATGATTGCCGGCTGTACTTTAAGCCGGCTGTCTTTAACCAGTTTTACAATTTTTTTGGCATTATCACGGTCGATCCCTTCTTTAGCCGCTACCAGAATACGAATACCTCCGTGCGAAGTACCTTCAGGTTCACCGAATTCCAATGCTTTAGAGCTGATACCTCTTTTAATGATGTGTCCGGTCAGGGTGTCGCGAACGGCTTTGAATCGCATTTCGTTTTCTGTAACGATCCGGATCGTCTTATCTTTGCGGTTAAAATCTATTTCGGTCTTCGAATCTCTGAAATCATAACGGTTTCCGATCTCTTTTGCAGCATTATTTACGGCATTATCCAGTTCCTGGATATCAATTTCATTTACAACATCGAAAGAAGGCATACACGTACTTTTGAATTTTTAAATTAAATGCAGCTGTAAGCTGTAAGTCAGAAAGGTATAAAAAAAAATTGGATTCCTTAACCCATATCGTGCTTGGAGCGGCCATTGCTGATCTTTCTGCCGGCAGAAAGATCGGTAAAAGAGCGATGATATATGGTGCAGTACTTGGTACCTTGCCGGACATAGATGTGGCTGCCGGGATATTCATGAATGATCTCGATAAAATAATATTTCACCGGGGTGTTACCCATTCCCTTCTGTTCTGGCTGGTCATGTCGCCATTGTGCGGCTGGATTATATCCAGATTTGAAGCCGGGCGCGGAATCACCTTGATCAGGGCATCAGCTGTAAGTTTTTTGATATTTTCCAGTCATGCCCTGATAGACAGTTTCACCAGCTATGGTACAAGACTGTTAATTCCGGTATCATCTGAAGCATTTGCATTCAGCACCATATCCATCATCGATCCTTTTTACAGTATCTGGCTCTGGATTACAATACCATGGGTTTTTATAAGGAGATTGGCATATCACGAACGGAGAAAAATTTTGATGGTTGCCCTCATAGCAAGTCACGTGTACCTGGTTGGGACGCTGATCAATAAAGTATACGTAAATACTCAGTTTGAACAGCTGTTTGCCCGGCAGCAGGAGGATGTAATCCGATTCTACAGTAAGCCGGGGTTGTTCAGTAATCTGCTCTGGCGTGGTATTGCCGAAACAGAAAACGGATTTTACGTTGCTCATTTTGCGCAGCTTGCCGGTACGCAACAGGTCGAGGTAACGTATGAACATAAGCGGCATCACCATATTGACCACATCCGTGACACAAGGGCCATCATGCGTCTGGCTGATGTAACGGATGGCTATTTTTCGGTTGAGCAGAAAAATGACATTCTGATAGTAAACGACCTCCGGTTTGGGAGAATTTCAGAGTGGTCGCAAAGCAATTCACCTTATGCGTTCAGTTATAAAATAACAGATGACAGGAAGGGCGTTGATATTCAACGCGTTCCTGTGCGATTTGAAGGAGAGCGCGACCGGAAAATGGTGAAAAATCTTTTGAAAAGGATTTTGGGTAAACGTATTACTGAACCCTGACGATCTCACCCTGTGGGGTTATCCGTTCACCCGGGCCGGGAAGCCGTTGCGGGAAAGAATGTACCGGGATATTCGGATCACGGTCTTTTGGCATGTAATGATTGTGATTACCATGCGGCACCACTACATACTCTTTCTGATCGATCAAGCCTGCAGAATCAATGATTGCGATTCCGATAAGCAGAACAATGACTATCAAAAACAGATACTTGATTGTTTTACGAGGTGTTGATGCCATTACTTTTATGATAAACTGCCGTTTAATTGTGCATGCCGGTACGGATCAGACTGACCGACGTCAAATAATTAAATACCATGTGAAAGATAAATCTATTGGGCAATATTTTCACATACAAATCCCCGGTTAACATGGGCTAAAACTGATCGCGACGGTCTTTAAGGTATTTATAGAGTAATTCCCGAGCCCTGAAAATATGAGCTTTTACTGTACCAAGGGGCAGGTCAAGAAGCTGTGCAATTTCTTCGTAACTTTTTTCCTCCATGTGACGCAACTGTATGATTACTCGGTAACGGTCTGGCAGTATTTCAATGGCATGTTTAAGAATGTTGGAACGCTCATGGCTGATAATCCGGGAATCAGAATGTGCATTTTCATCAGGCAGATCGATGCTCAGTTCTCCGTCTTTCGTATGAACGGGCTGATCAATAGACAGGGTTTTCAGTTTTTTCTTTCTCAGGTAATCAATCGAATGGTTGGTAGCGATGCGGTATAGCCAGGTTGAGAATGCGAAGGAGGTATCGTAGGACTGGATGTTATTAAATGCTTTTAAAAAGGTTTCCTGAACAAGATCATCAACCATGCCGGTATCACGTACTATCTTGTTGATATGATAGTAGATGGCCCTTTCATACTTTCGGGTTAGTGCACGGTATGCGTCCTGGTTGCCGGAACGCGCCTCCTGAACAAATTCAACGTCCTCTTTGCTTGATGGGGTTCTCGGCTGATTTACCGTCTGCTCTTTGTTTTCCTTATCTGCCATTCAAATAAATTACGTAAGCTGAAAGATTATCCCAATGTCTTTCCCAGTATTCTTTTTTACGGCCTTTGAATATTAATTTTTCTTGATTTTAATCTGATTTTAGATCACTTTAGTATCAGATCAGCAATCGATAAAATCATCAGGAAGGCAGGCAGGATGATAAAGGCAAGCAGTCATAAGGTATTGCGGAACAGAGGCAAGATTGCATCACGAAGTATTGAGCATCTTCTCAATCGCCGTCCTGATCTCAAAAAATCTCTGAACAGGTCAACATTGTTAAAAATGCACACTGATCTAGCCAATAGTATTGCACATTTATCCGGTTCGGTTGCAGCTTCAGACCCCGGTTTGTTTTATGATCATATCAAATGGACGGAGTGCTATTATAAGCACAGAGGGTTAAAACCCGAAATACTGCCGGATCTGCTATCCGTTATGCATCATTCTATCTCAGAGATTACCTGCTCGTCGGGAGATGATACACCAACCGAGATAATCCATTCCGGTATTGAATGGTTACACAATCACCGAACAGCCTCAATCAATGATGAGGAAAATCCGGTAAGCCCTGAAGGACATGCCTATGCCGCCATCCTTCTTGAAGATGATCTTGAAAAAGCCCGCACCTACATAGATGAACTGATTCGGCAGCAATGGAATATTGAAGAGATCATTACCGATGTTGTGCAGAACGCACTCTCTGAAATCGGAAGTAAATGGCATACTAATCAGATCAGCAGCAAAAGGGAGAATACCGCATCAAAAATTAACCGGTCTGTCATTCTGGATTTACTGAAAAATGACCTCAGGGGTATATCCGTGACTGGTCTTTGTGCGTTGTACTCTCCCTCTGGTGAGTTGCATAATCTTGGATTAACCTTGGTTGGTGAATTATTGAAAAACCAGGGAATCGACGTTCAAAAATTCGGCCCCAATATCCGTGATTCGGAGTTTATAACCTGTCTGCAAACGCTCAGGCCCGATGCCCTGGCTGTTTCCATCACCATGGCCAGCGATCTTCCAAACCTTGCCGTTGTTCTGAATAAAATCAGGCAAAACCCTGAACTTGATTCCATGACGATTGTTGTGGGGGGCTATCTCGCTGGTAAACTGACATCAAAAGGCCAATTGCCTGGTGCTGACGTGATCACCAATGATTTACGTGAGGGTATTAATAGCATAAAGAAATCCATACAAGTTGAAAAAGTGACCAAATCGGCGTATTCTTCGCACTAATCAAATTTAAAATGTCGCACATTATAGAATTATCCGGGATGCTCAATGAGTAAAATAGTTCTTGTTGAAGACGAGTTCATTATCGCCATGGTTCTGGAAAAACAGCTCCAGAAGTTTGGATACGACCTGGCCGCAAAAGTCACAAACGGTAAAGATGCAATTGAAGCCGTTAAAACACATCAGCCCGATCTGATTATCATGGATATTAAAATCGATGGCGATATGGATGGTGTCGACGCAATGAATGAAATCAGAAAATTCTCGGATGTGCCGGTTATCTATATGTCCGGTAATTCAGATTCAGGTACAAGGGAACGGGCTTCCGAGACCGGACCTGTTGATTACATGGTGAAACCCATCCCGATCCAGGAACTCAATAATTCCATAAAAAAGGGCATTGCAAAAGACAAGGCCGGTTGATTTGCTAACAGGTACGATCCCGGAAGGCTTTCAGAAGCGCACCATGCCGGATGCCACCGGATGATACAAGGAGATCGGTGAAACCGTAGTGATCCATCACCCCTTCCAGAATCAGTAACCCGGCCAGTATCACATCCTCCCTGCCCTTTAGAATTCCGGGGTTTAATGACAGTATCTGACAAACGTTCATGGGGATGATATCGGTAATGATATCTTTAATTTGCATCGCACTGATAGTGAATCGTGAGGTTTGAAATTCCTGAATATCACTCAGATCATAACACAGTGCGGCAAGGGACGTTACAGTTCCTGCCACTCCTGCGAGTTTTGTTCCGGGCAGAATGCTGAAACCGTCTGATCCAAGTTTATTCCGTATTGAATGCCTGCAGGCATCAATTTCCGATGGTGCCGGCGGATCATTTTTCAGATACCGCTCGGTAAACCGGACAGAACCCATATCAATAGAAACATACCGTTTGAGCGTGCCTGAAGTACCTGCAGCCAGTTCTGTGCTTCCACCCCCTATATCAACTATCAATGTTTCCTGATCCGGCTTTAAATCAAGCGGGACCACCGCTCCGAAGTATGTCCACTCAGCCTCCTCCGGTCCGGTGAGAATTCGTACCGGAAAACCGGTTTCTTTTTTTACCAAACCAATAAAATCATTTCTGTTGGCGGCATCCCTTACAGCACTTGTTGCAGTTACGATTACGGGAATATCACCAAATCCGGAAAGAATGGCTTCCCTGTAGTTAAGAAGAACTTTTATTACCTTTTCAATCCCTCCTGTACCGAGGTTGCCTGACTCGTCAACCTGTCTGCCCAGGCGTGGTATTGCCTGCATTTCAAGGAGCGGAGTAATCGAACCGTCCTTAACATCAGCTATTAGCAGAAGAACGGTGTTGGTCCCAATATCAATAGCGGCCCTGATTGACACGGATCAGCGTTTTTGAAATTTCAGGGATATCCACTCTCCTTCGTACAGCTCATCAACAAGATGCAACCTGTTGTAGTTGGTATCGGCCAGGATGGTTTCTCGATCAGCCGTCATTAAGCCAGACAGAAGCAGGTAACCGTTCTTTTTAACTTTTCCGGCCAGTAAACAGGATATCTCGAGAAGGATATTCCGGTTTATATTAGCCATAACAATATCGAATGATTCACTGTCCGGAATCATGCTGATTGTACCCAGTATCACATTCAAGCGGTCGTCAACCTTGTTCAGGTACGCATTCTCAAGTGCATTATGATAGCTCCACTCATCGATATCAAAACCGGAAGCCGATTTTGCCCCCATTTTCAGTGCGGCAATAGCCAGGATACCTGATCCCGTTCCGGCATCCAGAACGGTTGTATCCGTACAATCGGTTCTCTCCAGCATTCTCAGCATCAGCCGGGTGGTTTCATGATAGCCGGTACCGAACGACATTTTAGGATCGATTTCAAGAACAATTCTTCCTTCGGGTACAGGTACCATAGACCAGGTGGGCTTGATGTAGAAATTACCGACGGTCATGGGTTTTATAGTACCTTCCCACTCCTTATTCCAGTTCTTTGGCTGATGAACGATCTCACTTTCGATCCATGCACCATCAAATCCGGATATAAGTCTTTCAATGTGTTCCCTCGCCGTATCGTCAAGCCTGGATGCGGGAATAAAAGCAAGTATGAAGTTATCATCCTGCTCAAAACCCTCGAAATCAAGCTCGTTAAGCTCCGCTATCAGAAATTCCTGATATTTTTCCGGCATAATGATTTTGAGCTCGAGATATGGCTGATTCATTATTTAATCCTGTTATAAATAATTTCAGTTAACAAAGTCCCTGTCATTCCGAGGGTTTCCTTTGAAATGATATCCAAATTGTCGGCATGGGTATGCCAGTATACCGGAAATACGGAGTTGCCGGCACCACTGTTGTGATGGATAATATTGATGGTCGGGATACCGAGCTGTTCGTTCACCACAACGTGATCGTCTGATATGGCTGCGCCTCGTATATCAGGAAACTGATTACCATAACCCAGCTCTGATGCCACCTGCCACACCCCGTCAACAAGCGACTTTGCGTAGGTCAATGAGTATAGTTCTTTTGGGAAAATAGCACCTTCGGCCCCAACCATGTCGAGTAGTATTCCGAAACGGGGGCTGTAACCTGGAACAGGTGGGTTTTCAGCCCATTCCCTGGCACCCAGAAAATAATATTGCAGATCGCCTTCACGTCCGTAATCCTCGCCGTCAAATAATACCAGGTCTACACCAACCGGTGGGGGATTCCCCGAGAGTATGCGTGCCATTTCGAGCAGAACAGCAACCCCGCTGGCCCCGTCGTCAGCACCGGGAATCGGATCATCACGCCGAGTCACATCCGGATCCCTGTCTGCCCGGGGGCGGGTATCCCAGTGGGCACAAAGGAAAATCCTGTCGGCTGCTTCAAGATTAAATGCAGCTATGATGTTTGAAAACTGCAGGGTATCGCCGTAAATGGTCCTGGTAAAGTTCTGGGTGAATACACTTCGCCGGCCGGCGTGTTCACGCAGAGTGCTGAGCAGATAGTTTCTGGTATCAGTATGGGCTTGTGATCCCGGTACACGGGGGCCGAACTCCAGCTGCCGGCGAACATGGGTGTAAGCAGAGTCGCCGCTGAATACCGGCACTTCCCTGTTCAGTGCGGTAAAACGGGTCAGTTCCGGTTGTATTTCCGCTTCTGAACTGCATGCTGCTGTTATCAGAATCAACAGCAGAAGAAAAAAGATATGTTCAGTCTTCATCTCTGCGGTTCAGTAAAAAAACGGATGACTGATCCACAGGCATAACAATCATATCCAGAATATTCACATGGGTCGGCCTGTTGACCATAAAAATGATCATTTCGGCGACATCACCTGCACACAGGGGTTCAACTCCGCGGTATACCTGACTGGCCCTGTCTTCATCACCGTGAAATCGCACCTTGCTGAACTCGGTTTCAACCAGACCCGGCGAAATCATGCCCACCCTGACCTTGCTGCCGGAGAGATCCATTTTCAGTGATCGTGTGAATGCAGCTACCGCATGTTTCGTGGCACAGTAGACTGATCCGCCGGGATATGAATCATGGCCTGCGATGGAACCGGTATTCAGAATGAACCCTTTGTTACGGGATTTCATCCCCGGAACCACCAGACGGGTCATGTTCAACAGTCCCGTGATGTTGGTTTCGATCATCTCATCCCAGTCGTT
The DNA here is from genome assembly GCA_047921215.1 of Cyclonatronaceae bacterium. Taxonomy (GTDB): domain Bacteria; phylum Bacteroidota; class Rhodothermia; order Balneolales; family Cyclonatronaceae; genus RECM01. The sequence continues at coordinate 59,011 of JBLRWO010000010.1, forward strand.
GAAATCGGCCCTGTCGGCCGGGTCAAGTCCACGGGAGAGGCCTGCATTGTTGATGAGAATATCAATGGGCCGGTTACCGAGAAAGTCCATGAACCGGATACAAGCCTGGCGGTCGCGGACATCAAAATTTCCGGTAATAACTTCGACAGGGCACTGCTCCTTAATATTCCGGGCCAGTTCCTCAAGTTTATCTTCCCTGCGCCCTGTAATGATAAGATCGGTTCCCATGGAGGCAAATGCGTATGCACAAGCCTCACCAATGCCGGACGTTGCCCCGGTTATCAGAACCGTTTTTCCATGAATACGGTTTTGATCCATTTTATTATTGTTAGATGAACATTTGCTCGACCCGGGCCGCGGCTCTGAGAATTTTCCCTTCATCCCCGTTAGCGCCCATAAATTGTACTCCGATGGGAAGCCCGTTGCTGTGTCTGCCGGCAGGTACACTCACGGCACATATTCCGGCCAGATTGGCTGAAATAGTATAAATATCGTTCAGGTACATTTGCAGCGGATCGTCAACATTCGAACCAATATCAAACGCGGTGGTTGGCGTTGTCGGTGATAGGATTACATCCACCTTTTTGAATGCTTCAAGGAAGTCCTGCTGAATAAGCCGACGTATTCTTTGTGCTTTCCCGTAATAGGCATCGTAATATCCGGCACTCAGAACATAAGTACCCAGCATGATTCTACGCTTCACCTCGGTACCGAACCCTTCCGTTCTGGACTGCTTATAAAGTCTGATCAACGGACTATCGAGTTTGGCGAGCTCTACTTTCAATTCTTCTGAATTATCACCATTAAACGAAGAACGTATATTTTTTTCCTCATCACGCAGTTGTTCCTTTACCTTTTTAATATCGGCCCGGTGTCCGTACCGGATGCCGTCGAAACGGGCCAGGTTACTGGAAGCCTCTGCGGTAGCAAGCACGTAATAGGTGGCAATGGCATAACTGGTGTGCGGCAGAGTAACGGGCAACAATTCTGCACCTGTCTCCTTCATCTGATCGGCAACATCATCAATACGGGCCCTTATTTCCGGATCGAGCCCATCCCCGAAATATTCTGCCGGAACACCAATTTTAAGCCCCTTAACGGGTTCTCCGGTGTAATTACTGTAAGAATCGACCGGTGCCGGGGAGGATGTTGAATCGTTCTGGTCTTTTCCGGCTATAACTTCCAGTAACAGTGCGGTGTCGTAAACGGTTGTGGCCAAAGGCCCGATACAGTCGAATGAGGAGGCAAAGGCAACAAGACCGTATCTTGAAACCCTGCCGTATCCGGGTTTAAGACCTGTAACCCCACAAAAGGCGGCCGGTTGCCGGATGGATCCGCCGGTATCAGTTCCGAGCGCTGCATTGCAAAAACCCGCGGCTATAGCTGCTGCACTGCCACCGGATGATCCGCCGGGTACTTTATCTGTGTTGTGAGGGTTGCGGGTAATGCCAAATACAGAGTTTTCGTTGGATGAGCCCATTGCAAATTCATCCATATTTGTCCGGCCAATAAGCAATGCATCTTCCGCTTCAAGCCGTTGAATTACTGTTGCATCATAAACACTCTCAAAATTCCGGAGCATTTTGGATGCACAGGTAACAGGATACCCTTTTTGGCAGATTACCTCTTTTATACCGACCACGGCACCAGCCAGTTTACCGGCGGTTCCCTGCTCTATTCTGGATTGTATGACGTCTGCTTTTTCGAGGGCAGCAGAATGATTTACCAGGGTAAAGGCATTGATAATCTGATTATTATCCCCGATCTCCTTAATATAAGACCGGGTAATTTCGGACAGGCTTATTTGCCTGTTTTCTATACCCGATCGTACAGACCGAATGTCTTTTAAATTCAAAACCGGTTAAATGTTAGTCGCTTCCTTTTTTTCAGACTCCTCTTTGGGTCTGTTAACATTGGCCTCCCGCTGATCTTCTCTTTCACCTTTTTCAATTTCTCTGCGGATTTCACTTGAGGCTTTTTTAAATTCGCCGATACCCTGACCTATACCGCGTGCAAGCTCGGGAATTTTTTTCGCTCCGAACAGAAGCAGAATTAATAATGCCACAATAATCCATTCCATTCCACTTGGAAACATAACAGATCCTTTCTGATACAATTTTGAAGCCTTGTTCCTGGTTACCACCCAAAGATAGTAAACTTTGGAGACAGGCGTTAACAGTCACATAATTTATTTATAAAACTGTTCGTTAGGCACTTGAATTTGTCAATAAGATTCGTTTATTAGCCGAAGAATACTACATAATTTTCTCTATAATAAAAATAAAGGTTTAACACTATGATATGGACCGTTGAACTCGCAGCAACACTTGAAGAAGCACCCTGGCCTGCAACTAGGCTGGAATTAATAGAGTGGGCTGAGCGTAATGGTTGTCCCCAGCAGGTCATTGATAATCTTCATGAACTCGATGAGGAAGATGATACACCTTACGAAAATATTGAAGAAATATGGCCTGATTATATAATGAAAGAAGATTTCTTTCATGGTGAAGAAGACGACGGTTTCGATTACGACGACGTGTGATTTACATAATATCGGCTCTGTTTTTTTGATTGAGACGGTTGTGTGATTAATTTCGCACAACCGTTTCACTTTATATATCGTGATTCATAACCTGTTTTATACCAACACAAATTTCCTGCTCGCATGCTTAATTATAGTGATTACGGTCGCTCCGGGAGAACTTGTCTTTGCCCAGGGGGTATCCGATCATGAAGGCAAACTTATCCGTACAGTCGAATTCAGGGGTAATCGTGCCATAAGCAACGGTGTGCTCGGTACCGTAGCCCGAACACAGACCAACCGGGAGGTTTTTGGCATACCCGGTGCTACGCTGTGGCTGGGCCTGTACAGGATAACCAGCCGCCTTGGGGAACCCCCCTCCCTTCTCGATACTAACGTTCTTGCACGCGATGTGGAACGCATTGAGACGTTTTATCAGTCACAGGGATATCGCAATGCAAAGGTTGAAACCACAGTACTCGAAATCAGAAAGGACCGCCTTAAGGTTACATTCATCATCGATGAAGGCGAAGCTTCGGTTATCCGGACCCTGGTTTACAGTGGTATGCCTGAGTTTGATGATCCCCGCATTAGTGAACGCTTCTACCGACGAAGCAGCCTGCTTCGGGAGCAGCTCGATGATTCGACATTTATTGTTAACCGGCAATTCAGATTTGAACAGCTGAGTAATGAACGAAACCGGATTATAGAACTGCTGAGAAACAACGGTTACGCATCGGTGCAACGCGATTCCATAATATCTTTTGTAAGACCTGACAGTACGGATCCGCTACAGCTTGATGTGTTGTACAGAATCAATCCCGGAAAAACGTATAATTTCGGGAATCTCCGTATGAATCTGGATGCAAGTGGTGGCAGCAGATCACCAGCGTTGAGGGATACAGTGAAAGGCCAGCCCTTCAGCAATCCGGGTTATACCATCTACATCTCAAGGGAGGAGGAAACCCGCACCCGGGCTGACCTGCTGCTGGAAAGACTCCTGTTTAAACCGGGTGATCAGTTTGATAATTCTCTCTATACAGCAACTATTAACCAGCTGCAAAACCTGAATATGCTCACAGTAAGGCAATTCAGTCTCAGCGCAGAGGGCGGACTCCCCGATTATTCATCTCCCGCCATACCTGTTTTTATAGATATGCAGACGCTGCCCCGGCAGCAGATACGTACTGAACTTTTCGGGATGCAGCGCCTGGGTCTTGGTGCCGGTGCCGGAATCAGATACACTAACAACAACCTGTTCAGGGGTGCTGAAATGATCGATATCGGGCTAAAGAGCAGCTTTGAATATGTTACCAGAGCCAATATCCGGGGTTTCGACAATCCGCTCCTCAGAAGTTTTGAGGGAAATATTGAGTACAGTGTGCCGCGGTTTCAAGTACCATTCCGTGCATTTAACAACCGTCCCTTTTTTCTGAATCCGCGTACCAGCTACCGGTTCAGTGCCGCACGTATCAATCAGATAAATTTTGATATTAATTCCAACTTCAGAATCAATGTTAACTTCCAGACCAATCACAGCCCCACCACCCTGAGTTCCCTTGACCTGATCGAACTCGACTGGCTGGATGCATCTGCCACAGCACCGTTTCTTGAAGATCTGAATCTGAGGCTGACGGAAGGTGATATCGATACCCTGCAGTTCCAGAGAATTCTTGAGGATTTCAGGCCGCAGTTTAACTCTACCCTGCGCTACACACTAAGGGAGACCAATACCAATATTATACGACGGGACGAGGGATACTATGCGGAGGCAAGTATTGAACTCGGTGGTAATCTTCCCTATCTGATTGAACGTTACGGGGTGAATCCGGATACGCTAACAGGATCTATTCCTTCGGTTGCGGGTGCGAGGCTAACCTACAGCCGATATGTTAAGGGATCTGCTGATTACCGGCGGTATGTACCGGTTGGCCGGAATACCGTACTTGCATACCGTGCCTTTATGGGCCTTGCCTACCCTTACGGCGAAACCAGGCAAATTCCACTAAACCGGCGTTTTTTTGCAGGTGGAAGCAACGATATACGTGGATGGCCACCGTTGCGGCTTGGTCCCGGGAAACTGGATCAAAGCGAGGTATCAATCAACGGCGGTGACATAAAACTCTCAGGTAATCTGGAAATCAGACAGATGCTGCTCAGAAATTTCCTGTCAACAAACTGGGGCCTTGCCCTGTTCTCCGATTTCGGGAATATTTGGTACGGACCAAGGTCCGATTTCAGTGAGGGTAAATTCAAATTTGATCAGTTCTTTAACGAAATTGCCGTTGGCGGTGGCCTGGGCCTACGACTCGACTGGGAATTTGTTGTTTTTCGCATTGACCTGGCATACCGCATTCACGATCTTCAGGATGGATGGTTTCAATCAGGTTTCAACGATTTCTTTATTCACTTCGGTCTGGGTCACTCCTTTTGATCACCTAATTTATTAATTATCAATCATGTTCAATTCCAAAAAGCTGGATCAGATAAAAGCACAGGGACGTGTCATCTTCAAAGCCTCGTTTCTGGAAAACCTGTCTGCAACAGAACGGTATGAATTCCTTCAGTTGTGTCACAAAAGGTTCTATAAAGCCGATGAGTACATCTACTATCAGGGTGATCCCGGAACCGGTATGTATCTTATTGAAGAGGGCCAGGTTGAATTGAAAGTTGAAGGTGAAAATGAGGTACCCCCCGAAATATTTATTCTCAACTCGCCCGAGGCCTTTGGCATGCTATCGCTGAGTCATGAAATGAGGCGTCTTTCAACAGCGCGGTGTGTGAATGAGACCAAACTCCTTGGCTTTTTCCGTCCCGACCTGGAACGCCTGCAGGACAGGCATCCGAAGATTGCCATCAAACTTCATGATATGCTGAATATCTTGCTGGCCAGGCAGTTGCATACTGCCATAAACAATCTGGAAAAAGTAACGGGTAAAACATTCGCCTACAGCCTGATACTCGAGGAATTCTATAGCAAAACTGTGGCTGCAGATAAGGACAAAACGGTCTGATGTATATAAAAAAAGGGCAGGAAATAACCGTTACAATTACGGATGCCGCCTTCGAAGGAAAAGGAATCGGCAGGCTTGGTGAACAGGTGGTCTTTATAAAAAATACGGCACCCGGAGATAAGGTAACGGCCCGAGTTACCAGGCGTAAAAAAAAATTCCTTGAAGCCAGGCTTCTGAATGTTCTTCAGTCCGGAGAGGTCAGAACTGAACCGGTTTGCAGCCATGCCGGCATCTGCGGCGGCTGTACATGGCAGCATGTGTTATATGAAGAACAGCTCCGGTTTAAACGCCAGCATGTACAAGATCACATGGTCAGGATTGGCGGACTAATGGATATCGATGTTTCACTCGTTCTTGGATCGGATGAAAAACTATACTACCGCAACAAAATGGAGTACACATTCGGAGACCGGCGGTGGCTTACCGATGAGGAAATCGCATCCGGTGATCCGATTCCGGACAAAGATCTGGCTGCGGGCATGCACATACCGGGACGTTTTGACCGGATACTCAACCTTAACGAATGCCACCTTCAGATACCTGTATCCTGGCAGATAATGGATTTTGTGCGGGACTATGCCACAAGACTGGATATCCCGCCCTACAATGCCATCAGGCATGAGGGATTCATCAGGAATGTGATGATCCGCAATTCGGCTGTTTCGGGTGACCTTCTTGTGAATATCGTAACCTACGAAGACGATCAGGAGATCATGACATCGCTTACATCCGCCCTGCTTGAACGTTTTCAGGAAATTACGTCGGTTGTTAATAATGTAAATGATACCTGGTCGCCCTCCTCGGAAGGACGTTACGAAAATATTCTGTTCGGCCAGGGCTATATAACCGAGTCTATCGGGGGCTATAATTTCAAAATATCATCAAATACGTTTTTCCAAACCAACACAAAACAGGCAGAGAAACTGTATCAGGTTGCTCTTGATTATGCCGGTCTTACGGGTAATGAACTCGTTTATGATCTATATTGCGGGGTAGGATCACTTACACTGTTCGTAAGCGGGCATTGTGACACTGCCATCGGCATTGAAATTAACCCTGAGTCTATACGGAAAGCAGAAGAAAATGCATCCGAAAATGAAGTAACCAACTGCCGCTTTGAAACAGGTGATATGAAAGACGCATTTACGTCCACCCTTTTTGACAAATACGGAAAACCTGATGTCATCATTACTGATCCGCCACGTGCCGGTATGCATCCCGGGGTTATAGCAACCATGTTGCAAACAGAGGCCGAACGCATAGTCTATGTAAGCTGCAACAGTGCTACTCAGGCGCGCGATCTGGCTCTGCTGCAGGAAAAATATCATATAGATGCTATTCAGCCAGTCGACATGTTTCCCCAAACCTATCATATCGAATCGGTTGCGAAACTAACTTTAAAAAAATCCCGTTAACTCCGGCATGAAAAAGATCATTGTAATTGGTGCCGGTATAGGTGGCCTGAGCGCCGCCGCTTTGCTGGCTGCGAAGGGTCACCATGTAACAGTTATTGAGCGTAATGAGCGGGCCGGCGGCAAAATGAATATCGTAAGCAGCGATGGATTCCGATTTGATACCGGTCCCAGTCTTATGACCATGCCGTTTGTACTGGAGGAATTATTCCGAAGCTGCAATAAGAAACTCGGTGATTATATACAACTGGTACCGCTCGATCTACTCTGCCGGTATCATTATACAGATGGTACCGTGTTTAACTGCTATGCCGATCAGGAGAAGACAATCGGGGAAATTCGCCGTATTGCACCTGAAGATGCATCAGCCTATGCTGAATTTCTACGGTATGCAGGTAACATCTATGAACGGACTTCCGGGTCGTTTCTGAATAACCCGCTTTTCAATCTGACCGACCTGGGAAACCTGAATTTTGCTGACCTTCTCCGCATTGATGCACTTACAACAGTGAGTAAACGGGTAGACCGGGTCTTCAAAAGTGACTACATGAGAATGTTTTTCAAGCGTTTCACTACCTATAATGGCTCATCTCCCTATCTCGCTCCGGCAACGCTGAATGTAATACCCCATGTTGAACTTACAATGGGAGGATACTATCTGAAAGGCGGGCTCTACACGTTGGCCGAAGCACTCTTCAGGCTCGGATCTGACCTCGGGGTGGATTATGTATTCAGTGAATCCGTAAAGCAGATTGCCGGAAAGAACCGTACTGTACACAGTGTTGTGACCGATTCTGGAAAAGAGATGTTTTGTGATGTGGTATTTTCAAACAGTGATGCTGCTGAAACCTACAGCCATCTGTTAACTGACGACATGAAAGACAGGTCGATGCAACGCAAGGTTGAGAAGGCCGAACCCTCCTGTTCCGGTTTTGTGCTTCTGATTGGAAGCTCCCTGAAATTTGATTCCCTGGGGCATCATACCATTTTTTATTCAGATGATTACCGCAGGGAATTTGACGACCTTTTTGTTCAGGTCAGGCCTTCGGATGATCCCACCATCTATGTTGCCAATACATCACACACCGATCCGGATCATGCACCGGCCGGAATGTCAAACCTGTTTATACTTGTGAATGCACCATATCTCACACCCGTAATTGATTGGGAGTCCTGTAAAGAAATGTATGCATCCCTGATCATCAACAAGCTTGAAATCAGGGGTCTTACCGGACTTCGTGAATCTGTACTCTTCAGATCGATTATAACACCGGAAGACTTTTATAACACTTACAGGTCGAACCGCGGCAGTATTTACGGCACATCCTCGAACGACCGGTTGTCGGCTTTCAGACGCCCAAGAAATAAAGCGCGATCCCTCAGGGGGTTGTACCTGACCGGCGGATCAACTCATCCCGGTGGTGGAATTCCATTGACAGTTCTATCAGCCCGGCATGCGGTAACATTGTTTGAGAGAGAACTCTGATCCGGATTTGTCAGACGTTTTTTCGGGTAATCGTCTCGTTTTTAGTTCTGCCACCAAGGTTTATAACCTCCAGATTGGAAAGCCGGCCCTGATCCAGATCGAATCTTACAATGGTTCGTATGATATGAAAACCCTGCTTACCGGCCGCTCCCGGGTTAATGTACAGCAGATTGTTATTTTTCTTGTCACGGGCTACCTTAAGCATATGGGTATGCCCACAGATCATAACATTGGGTGGATTTTCCTCTATTTCCTTCTTGCATGGCAAGGCGTAGCGGCCCGGATTCCCGCCAATATGAGTGATGAAGAAATCGACCCCCTCAAGTTCAAAGCGAAGCGATTGCGGAAATGTTGACCGGATGTCGGCCCCGTCAATATTGCCATACACGCCCCGAAGGTGGGTTATTTTTTGCAGCTGTTCAGCAATTTTATAATTTCCGAAGTCACCGGCATGCCAGATCTCATCACAGTCTTCAAAATATTTTTTCACCCGGAAGTCCAGATAGCCGTGCGTATCCGAAATCAAGCCAATTTTTTTCATGTATTTTAAATGGTCAAAAATTATTGGAGAGAATGTATTTTGGTTACAGGTCAAATCAAAATAATTATCGTCCCACAGATGAAATATAAAACGAATTTAATCCTTAATTACTTGTGAAAGAACCGGAAATCAGCATTATTATTCTGACCTGGAACGCACAGCATCATTTAGAGAGATTTTTACCTTCGGTAGAAAAATTTACACCTGATTATGCTGAAATAATCATTGCCGACAACGCATCAACCGATGGCACCGCCGGTTTTATCAGAGAAAGATTTCCCCGGTTCAGACACCTGTTACTCGACCAGAATTACGGATATTGCAGGGGAAACAACCTTGCGGCTGAACAGGCTACCGGTAAATACATACTTATTCTGAATAACGACGTTGCGGTGAGTGAGGGTTGGCTGGATCCGATTATGAAAATTCTCAGGAAGGACCCGCAGATTGCCGTTGTTCAGCCCAAATTGCGTTCAGTTGACCGTCCCGATCATTTTGAGTACGGGGGTGCTGCAGGTGGTATGCTCGATATTTTCGGGTATCCCTTTTGCCGTGGACGGCTGTTTGACTATGTTGAAAAAGATACCGGCCAGTATGACGACCCTGCCGATATATTCTGGGCCAGTGGTGCGGCATTTGCCGTAGACCGGAATCTGTTTCTGGAATACGGGGGATTTGAAGAAGAATTTGAATTCCATATGGAAGAGATTGATCTATGCTGGCGTTACCTGAACTCCGGCTACAACATAAAATACTGCCCTGAGAGTACGGTATATCATCTAGGCGGAGGATCCCTGCCCACAGGATCGTACCGGAAGGTCTATTTTAACTACCGGAATAACCTGGCAATGATGTACCGGAATATGACCACTAAATCGCTTTTTGTCAGGTTTCCGGTCCGCCTCCTGTTGGACTATGTTTCAGCTATGAGGTCTCTGCTATTGGGTGAGACTCTTGTTTTCAAGGCCATATTGCATGCTCATGGTTCTTTTTTAAAGTGGCTGCCGAGGCTTAAGCGCCAGAGAAAATCACTGATGATGAAAAGAACCGTGAAAACAGAACCCGCGATTATATGGAAGGAATCTGTGGTGTGGAGATACTTTGTAAATGGCCGGAAAGATCTTCAAAACAGCCCACCTGATATTACAGACTGACAGGCAGCCACCTGCTTCGGAAACTGTCCCGGGTGTACCCTTTAGAGTGTTACCTGGAAATGAGGGTTACCTGCCAGTGACCTGATTCAATGGTATCCTGCCCCTCAGTAAGCGACCATGTACCTTCTATATTACGCCCTTTTAATGAGCCAGAGAATGAGGTGGTCTGACCGGAACTGGTAAAACCGAACCGGATGAAAAATTCATCGAGATTACCATTCTCAATAGTATGTACACGTCCCGCTTCAGGCAAGCTCACGGTACCAGTAAGATTGCGCTCATCCTGGGTCAGATTCAGTACAAGTGGTGATTCGTTCAGGGAAACCTGTGAATAACCTGTAATAGTACCCTCCCAAAGCCCGGTTAGGCCGGTATCGGGCCGGTTCGGATCACCACAGGTTGATATGCAGAACGTAAATAATGTTATTATAACCCATTTGAATAATTGTCTGTACATAAGCATCTCCCACAGTATTTTTAATACGTAACGAACCAGGGATTTAAACGAGTATTCTGTGAGTAATCTTGCTGTTAATGCCTTTATTATACCGGTAGTAGAAGTCGAGAATCATAACAGCCGCAACACAGCAATAAGTAAAGATAACAATTGGTATGGATTCAGAGTACGGATACTGTGCGTAGGCGTGATAGCTCAGAGGCAGCATAACCGACCAAACCACCGGATACAAAAATCTGTGGAATACTGAAAATGCGACAATGGTAGTGACATACCATGGATGTACAGTTGTGGACAAAAACAAATGTGTGGTAACTATCAGTATAACCGCCACCGCAAATGTTGAACGGCGGATGTAGTTCAGGTAAATACTTAATGCGACAATAGCCACCGTTGCTGTAATCGCCATTGCCGGACCAATAGCAGCAATTGTGTTATAACCTTTTATCCAGTAACCGATTTCGCGGAGCATGTAATAGAGCCCGGCGTTGAATTCAAATGTTCTGAAATACAACTCAAGACTGTCAGAGAAGTTAATCAGCACGGTTTCGCCCAGAAATGGGATGAATAGCCCGGCAATGATCACACCGGTTGCCAGCATCCATTTGAGGCCCCGCCATAAGCCAAACCTGAAAAAAAGCCAGGGAATGAGTATGAGTGGGACAAGTTTAACATGTACGGCCAGCGCAAATGCTATGGCCGCGCGGAAAAAAAGGCCGTTACTTAACATCCACCAGGTAAGGATGAGGAAGCAGATCATGAGGGCTTCAAAATGAAGATTGCCCGTTAATTCCATAATCACAACCGGATTGAGGGCATACCAGATCAGATTATTACTGTTGATACCTTCACTGCACATTATTTTGTACATAAGAACAAGTGTGACAGATTCCGCTGCAATGATGAAGAGACGAATGGTCACAATATTCCAGAAGATGCTCTCCCCTGCAATGAACCAGGATGCGGCAAAAACTCCCTGACAAACCGCCGGGTATATGCTGTAGTACTCCGGTGAATTCATACCGGCGAACAGATACGGAGCTGTTTCAGGAAGCTGCATGCCTGAGTTGATCATCTCTGCCGGTGTAAAGGCGAACGGGTTGATTCCGTTTATAATCAGCATGCCATCCCAGATGAACCGGTAATAATCCTCGCTAAGTGCTGGAACACTGAATAGAACAATCGCACGTAAAAGAATTCCGGCGGTGATCCAGACTACCGGGCTGGTTTCCCGGTCACTCAGGTAATACACCGCGGCCATGAGTACGAACATCAGGGCAAATATCACGGTGAGCAGTATAAACTGTTCACGCTCAATACCATAAGCTGTATAAACCAGCAGCAGCACATACAAACCGGACAAAGTTGTAGTGTACCGGTTCATATACCAGCAGATTTCAGGCTTGCCTCATATATGGTTTTTGAAAAAAGGATACCATAACCGGCAAGAAGGAGAATATGAAAAGGTAGCAACCCGAAGTCGTTAACAAAAAAAGCTGAGATTACACCGAACAGAAACAGCAGCATCAGTCCTCCCTCGATAAGTGTGCTTATGCCGAGTTCTCTTACCAGGTAGATATTCGACTTCCAGGATGAATCCCTATCAATGGTATTGAACTTGGGTGTGCGAATGAAGGGTGATTTACGGCCAGCATAACCGCTCAACACAGCCATGGAGTTGTGAAAACCAAGGCCCATGGATATGGCCAGGAACAGCGGAAACCTTGAGAACATCGTTTTCCATCGTTTGACAGTGTCGGGCTGATCTGGAATCAGTGAGGTTTCATAGAAATAGATCCACAACAGCAATCCGACGATAAAGACGGACAGCAATTTGAAAAAAAACGGATCGACATATCCAAGGTATTTCAGCCACAGGAGCGGCACACTGACCACGCTTAAGAGTAATATCCAGATAAAAACGCTGCTGCCAAGCAAATGGGATATGGCATGCATTTTCCTTCCCGATGACATTTTTGTACGTACCACTTCTGCGAGGTTTTTTCGTGCTGTTTCGGCGGCTCCTTTTGTCCAGCGGTACTGCTGGGTTTTAAGGGCCGACACGGCAACGGGAAGTTCCGCCGGTGTGACCACATCACCCATGTACCGGAATTTCCAGCCTTTGATTTGTGCTCTGTAGCTGATGTCAAGGTCTTCGGTCAGGGTATCATGGTGCCAGCCCCCGGCATCCAGTATGCACGATTTTCGCCATACACCCGCTGTGCCGTTGAAATTCATAAAGAAGCCCGACCGGTTTCTCCCCTGCTGTTCTACGTTAAAATGGGCATCGAGAGCGAGTGCCTGCAATTTGGTGAGAATGGAATAGTCCCTGTTGATGTGACCCCATCGTGTCTGGACCAAACCTATGTCCGGTTTATCGAAGCCCGTTATGGTTTTGAGCAGAAAATCAGGTGCGGGCATAAAGTCGGCATCAAATATAGCAATGTATTCGCCCTTCGCTCTTTCCAGGCCATACTGCAACGCACCGGCCTTGAATCCCGTCCGGTCGTTCCTGCGAATATGCCGGATGTTAATGTTGCCGGTGTTGAGTCGGCTGCAAACCGTCTCGATGATCCGGCTGGTATCATCGGTGGAGTCGTCGAGTATCTGGATTTCTAGTTTATCGGCGGGCCAGGTCATGTTTATTACAGATGTGAGGAGCCGTTCAATCACATACCGTTCATTGTATACCGGCAATTGGATCGTTACCATCGGAAACGATTCCGGCCTTTTGAACGGACCAGACTCCTTACTGTTTTGTGCAGATTTTCTGCACGTATACGCAAGATATATCTGCATGAAGGTGAACAGCAGGATCATTGTCAGGCCGGTCAGATAAAGTGTCATCAGTATGAGAGCCAGTACACTCATTTTCTGCTGTATTTAAGGATGGTGTATATAATTTTGTACCCTGCCCTGATGGTGCCGCTTACAGTGCCGGCGATCTTTGAAACCCCTATTCGGTTCTTGTAGCTTACGGGAACTTCCATGAATGGCACGTTCATACGGGCAGCCTTAATCTGCATCTCAACGGTCCAGCCAAAATTGGTATCGATCATGCCAAGGCGGCTGAGTGTAGAAAAACGGATTGCCCTGAACGGACCCAGATCGGTATAGTGTACACCATAGATGAGGCGCATCATGCGGGTGGCCAGCCAGTTGCCGAAAATCTGTTGTGGCATCATCGATCCGGGTTCTCTTTTGCCCGGCACTCTGGCACCGATCACCATATCGGCAGTACCTTCTCGTATGGGTTTTAACAGTGCCGGCATTTCACCAGGTGAATCGGAATAATCGGCATCCAGAAATACGACTACTGAAGGTTCCGGGCACAGGGTCTGTGCATATTCCATACCCTTGAGGCAGGCCGAACCGTATCCCCTCCGTGTTTCTGTGAGAACCGTGGCACCGGCTTTTCGGGCTGTTTCAGCGGTATTGTCGTCGGAGCCGTTGTTCACCACGATCACCTCAATGACTTCTTCACGCGGAATTTCTGCAACCACATATCCGATCGATTTCTCCTCATTGAATGCTGGTATTATAACGACCACATCTTTAATGCTGCTGTTCACGATCACATCATTTGTGCTGTTATCCGCGGCCACATCTTTTGCGTTGCTCTTCATCACTCGAGGCCGAGATCCTCCCTGAGATATTCGTCTGCGACCCGGTTTTTCTGCCAGTATGGTGACCGCACCTGGTTTGTTTTGACGGCACGGTTCAGGGTCGTACCCCGCTGCGAGACCCGGGTCTCTTCCCATCCGGCGATCTGATGGGGAAAAGCGGCTTCAAATACGATGGTTAGCGAGCGTCCGGTTCTGGCATAGCTGAGTGTATATGCCTGAAGATCGTCGCCCTGGAAAACATCACCGGTATAGGTATTCAAGGCACCGGTTGCTTCAAGCACCTGCCACTCCCTGTGGGCGGTACGTACATCAAAACCCGAAGGGATGATCTCAAAGGAACCCACCGGAAGCAGGTCGGGCGACAGGCGCAGGCGCGTCCAGATTTCCTCCTCGAGCATCCGGTTTGGCAGATATGTGGCAACATCGCCTTCATTTTCGAAGTAGGAGTAACTTCGGACCCGGTACCTGTTGTTCATGAAATTGAGTTGTGAAAAGGTCTGCCCGCACCACTCCTGAACAGATGTGGTAGCCTTGAGGCTCCTTGGCCAGTTGTGTACGGGTATGGGTGTGAATACGGAACTCATGACGGAGTAGTCATAGATTCCCGTTACAAATTTTTTGACCGTATTCAGTTTCAGAACCGATACATATTCACGACCACCCGCCGGTGTCTCAAGTTTCACCTGCTTGCCTGTTAGAAAATCTTCTGTAACATAGATGAGAACCGCATCGCCTTCCCGCTCTTCACCGTAATGATTTTGAACAAGATCGTAGCGGGTAATTTCGGCAACACCGGTATACCAGTAATCGGAAAAGGCCGCGTGATCATTGATTTGGGGAGGCAGCTGGGCAGCGGCCGTTGCAACGGAAAAAATGAGTATTATAAACGTTAATGCACTCAAGTATAATGAGTTATACATGTTATTAAAAATTTACTTTAACTTTGTCTTTACTCAAATCAAATGCGGCCGGTTCATTGAAGCGGCCTTCTTCCGGGCCGTTTTCGAGTCTTAGCACGCCCCGCGGGCAGACCGATGCACACACGCCGCAGCCCACGCACGACGACCTTACGATGTTCTGTCCTCTCTGCGCGTACCAGCGCACGTCGATCCCCATCTCACAGTAGGTTGAGCAGTTGCCACAGCTGATGCACTGACCGCCGTTGGTGGTAATCCTGAATCGCGATTTGAAACGCTGTACCAGCCCGAGGTAGGCTGCCAGCGGACATCCGAACCTGCACCATACCCTGCTGCCCATCCAGGGATAGAAACCCACACCGATCACGCCAGCAAAGGCCGCCCCGATGAAAAATCCGTACCACTGCTGTAATTGCTGTGTAGCATTGCCGAGCAGTTGGTAATTGGAGAAATAGTTAATGAGGGTTGCAAGTGTCATCACCACAACCAGTACCAGAACGCCGTGAACGATCCAGCGTTCGGCTTTCCAGGCTTTCAGCGTTTTGTCGGAAAGATGCCTGAAGGGGTCGCCAAGAGTTTCGGCCAGGCCTCCGCAACCGCATACCCACGAGCAGTACCACCGTTTTCCTAAGAAGTAGGTGAGCACCGGAACACCGATCAGTGATAATCCGATACCTGATATGAGCATAAACATACCGAGCGATCCGCTTTGCAGGAACTGGTCGATCTGCCAGCCATAGAAGAAATCGTAATTGAGCGGCCACAGATTCTTGAAATCGTGATAGGGCTGATTCAGAGCCACAAGAATTTCAGGCAGCAAAAAGGCAAAGCCAAGCTGAAAGAACATCACTGAACCGGTCCGTACCAGGTGGTAGTTGCTGTGCCGGTAACGGATGAACATCCTTACTCCCATCACCAGTATGGCAAGTGTGTACAACACGCCGTAAAGAAACCACTGGCTGGCCGGATTACCGCTTATTGCCATACTGATCGGATCAACCAGGATTATCCAGTTCACGATGTACTCAGGATACCAGTAGATAAACACGTAAAAGGCTATAAGCATGAATCCGAGGGTGATACCAATCCATCCCCGGTTACTAACCGAACGGTGGTAAACACCGTCGTTATCGATTCCCGCCCTGCGCAGCCAGTAACCGGGCAGAATGAACATAAGAGCGGCAATACATCCGGCTATTATCGTCTGCCAGAGGAAAAGGAACTCATTTCCGGGAAGAAAACCTGTTACCGATTTTTTCATGATGCTCATACGGTAAACACCCTGCGTATAGCTCCACATCTTCTCATCATTCGAAAGTCGTTCGTCCGCCTTTTCCATTATCGTGGTCAGGTCGGAAATGAGTTCACGTTTTGAGTTATAGATTTTACCGGTAACCTGGCCGGCCATAGGGAGTATGGCTGCGAGGTGATGATCTTCTGTTACGGTCTCTCTGATTACATCTTCTGTGACGTTGAAGCTTGAATAGGAAACCACAAAGATGAATATGAACACGGAGATCATAAATGAGAGGATTCCCGCAAATCGGACGGTTTTCAGGATGTTCAGCTTGTTCATAATCGGTCAGGCTTTCTGCAGGTTCAGAAACTGGAACACACCGTAGAGCCCGCGTTTCTTTTTGAGGTGTAACTGGCGGCCGGGATTGGCCTCATTCCAGGATGCAATAACTGCATTTTCATGCTTGCTGAACAGTTCCGGATCAAAAACGGCCTCACCAAGGTGTTCCAGTGCCGATGTAACCGTAACACCATCCCGTATCCAGTTCTCGCAGACTGCCTGCCGCAGGCGTATGCCCAGTACATTGAATCCGGTTACGGCATTGTTGTCTTTGCGGTATACAACCCTGAAGAGTACTCTCTCCTGCGGATGCTGCCAGACGAATGAAAGGTAGCCATCGGGCAACGCGGGCGGTACATGGCCGTACGTCTGATATTCGACATTAAAAAATTTCGCTGAATTGAACCAGATGCCGCGGTCATATTTCTTCCGGTCGCCAAGCAGTACCCTTGTCAGCGCTTCTCCCTGCATACGTCCGGTGTACCAGAGCTGTTCAACAGGCATCTCCCCGTCGTGCACTTCAGTAAATTCGGCGCAGTCGCCGGCAGCATACACATCGGGAATATCTGTTTCAAAATAACGGTTAACCCGTACGCCACGCCCCGTACTTATACCCGACGCCTTTGCCAGATCGATATTCGGACTTACCCCGGCCGTAAGTGCCACAAACTGGCAATCGATCTCATCACCATGCGAAGTGACCACCGACGCTACCCTGCCATCACTGCCGGCGCGTATTTCTGCCAGTTCAGTGCCAAGCCTCAGGTCAATGTGGTGGTCACGGATTTCCGAGTTGATCATGGCGGACTCTTCTCCCGGCAGTATTTTATTCCAATATCCGGATTCCCTGACCAGCATGGTTATATCAATTCCGCGTGAATGAAGCATTTCGGCAACCTCAATGCCAATCAGACCGCCACCAACAATCACCCCTCTTTTGATGCCGGCTGTGTTCTGCTCCATCAGTTCAAGGTCCTGTTTGCTATACAGGCCCTGCACACCGTCAAGGTCCTGCCCTGGCCATCCGAATTTGTTCGGCTTTGAGCCTGTGGCAATGATCAGTTTGTCGCAGGTGAGGGTTTTGCCGCTTTTCAGATACACTGTTTTTGTGCCGCTGTCAAACCGTTCTGCATGATCATATACCAGGGTGATGTCGTTTTTTTTCCAGAAAAAGTCCTCGTATGGCTTGGTATGTTCGAATTTCATATGGCCCATGTAGATGTACATCAGGGCTGTTCTGGAAAAAAAATGCTCCGATTCGCTGGATACAACTGTTATTTTGTTAGAAGAGCCCTTCCGTAAATAGCGTGCGGCCGTTATCCCGGTCACTCCGTTTCCAATGATGACTACATGCATACAGGGCGGATAAATGATAACTGATGTGGAAGGGGTATTACGGGCATATTTATGAGGATGTTGTTGTTAACTCACGACTGGCAGCTATACGGCAACCGATCGCTGGAGATATCATCAATCGACCGGCCGGGATATCTGTAGTAAGAGCCCTTTGAGCTCCATAATCGTCACAATATAAGGTCTGAAGGAAACAAATGGGCAGTTTAGTTCGATTGGATTGCACGGAAATATACACGTTCATTAAATGACGGTTTATAATGGAAGCGGTAAAAAGAACAGCTTGCGGTTTCAACTTATGCTGTACCGGCATAACTTAACAAGCAGAAATCACAGAACCATCACGATCCTGTTAAATTAAAGAAGCATGTTCGATGCCGGCAGTATTACTGTTCCAACCCTGCTGATAAATGAAAGTGTTTGCCGCTCCAACATAAAAAGTATGCAGGGCAAGGCAGACCAGTTCGGTGTTCAGCTTATTCCCCACTTTAAAACCCACCAGTCTGCCGGGGTTGGCTGCTGGTTTCGGGATGCCGGAACGAAAGCAATCACCGTATCCTCGTTGAGCATGGCCACCTTTTTTGCCGCACACGGTTGGGATGACATCACGGTGGCCTTTCCGGTAAATATCCGGGAATCTGACACCATCAATGCCCTGGCGGCCAGCATCCGCCTCCGCATTTTTATTCTGTCGGCCGAAACGGCCTCCCACCTCTCAAATGTACTTACACATCCGGTCGAATATTACATCGAGATCGACACCGGCTACCACAGAACCGGCGTTCCCCATGATAACCACACGCTGATCGGGTCGGTGATGCATGCAGCTTCGAAATCCCGGAATCTGAAATTCGCCGGTTTCTACACACACGATGGCAATACCTATGATGTTTGGGGACGCGAGGCGATCATGAATATCCACAGAGGTACCCGCGAAAAACTGGAAGCACTACGTGCAAAATACGCACCTGAACATCCCGGCCTGCGTATCTCTATGGGTGATACACCCGGATGTTCGGTCACCGGTGATTTGTCGGGGCTCGACGAAATCCGGCCGGGCAATTATGTATACTATGATGTGACCCAGACCGTAATCGGCTCCTGTGCGTATGATCAGATCGGAACAGCGCTTGCCGCCCCGGTCGTTGCCAGGCATGAAAGCAGGCTTGAACTCGTGATTTACGGGGGTGGCGTCCATTTTTCCAAAGACTCGGTAGCCATGAATGGGAAAACCATTTACGGGCTGCCGGTCCATATCCTGAAAAACGGATGGTCAGCACCGGCCGAAGGGTGTTACATCAGAAAACTCTCGCAGGAACACGGAATCCTGAAGGTTACCCGGTCAGTTTTTGACCGGTATAAAGTGGGTGATGTAATAGGCATATTACCGGTCCACTCCTGTATGACCATGGACCTTATGCGCTTCAACGGCAAAATAATGGTTATTTGAATCTGTAAGGCACACAGGGTAGCCGGGCAGACCGGGTTCAGGTTATCAGCATTGTGCTGATTCAATAAACCTTCACCGGCATACTCCGGCAACCTTGCCGGCCCGTTGAGATTCAGAAACAGGTGGTTACTATTGCAATTATCGACCTTCCAACTATTCTCATTATATTTGCAGAATGAACACGAAAACACATTCAAAGCCGGATTTCAGTATCAGCCACCCTGTCGACCAGGTCGGAATCGAAGAACGCGTGGCCCGTTTCAATACGCGCAGCATAAAGAAGGAAAGCAAAAAATTTGCACTTAAACTGGCCCTGAGTATGGTCGATCTTACCACGCTTGAGGGTATGGACTCACCCGGCAAGGTGCGGCAGCTTTGCTATAAGGCCATGCATCCGCATGAATCCCTGCCCGATATCCCGCCGGTGGCGGCCGTTTGTGTATATCCCACCTTTGTGGCGATTGCCAGAGAGGCCCTGCGCGGATCCGGTGTAAAAGTAGCCAGTGTTGCAACTGCCTTTCCGAGCGGAAATGCAACCCTGAAGGCGAAAATAGATGAGGTTACATACGTGGTTGCAGAAGGCGCAGATGAAATCGACATGGTCATTTCAAGAGGTGCCTTTTTCCGCGGGGACTACAACTATGTGTTCGATGAAATTTCGGCCATCAAAGAGGCCTGTGGCCCGGCGCATCTGAAAGTGATTCTCGAAACCGGCGAACTGCAAACGCTCGATAATGTTCGGAAAGCCAGCGATATTGCCATGTATGCAGGGGCCGATTTCATCAAAACATCGACAGGCAAAATTGTACCGGCTGCCACCCAGCCCGTTACGCAGGTGATGCTTGAAGCCATCAGGGATTTCTACTTCAAAACCGGCATCATGGTCGGAATGAAACCTGCCGGGGGTATACGGGATGCAAAAAAGGCACTCCATTACCTGGTGATGGTCAAAGAAACCCTCGGTTCCGACTGGCTCACCCCCGATATGTTCCGTTTCGGCGCCAGCTCCCTTGCAAACGATCTTCTCATGCAGATAGTGAAGATGGAAACCGGCAACTACCAATCGGCCGATTATTTCTCAAACGACTGACCTATGCTTACAGACAAGGATATTCAGAAAAAACAGCGCCTCGATTTTACATCGGCATGGACGTATGACCCTGCACCGGAGAGCAGCGACCATGTAACCATCAGCGACAAATACGACCTGTTTATCGGCGGGAAGTTTGTTGAACCCGAATCGGGGAAGTATTTTGCAACCATAAGCCCCTCTACCGAGAAGAAACTGGCTGATGTTGCCGAGGCAGGCGAAAAGGATGCAGACAAGGCGGTCAAGGCCGCCAGGTCGGCCTACGACAAGTACTGGAAGAACATGGCAGGTCGCGACCGCGGCAAATACATCTACCGTATTGCACGCATGATACAGGAACGCGCCCGAGAGTTTGCAGTCATCGAAACGATGGACGGTGGCAAGCCAATCCGAGAATCCCGCGATGTGGATGTTCCGCTGGCGGCCGCACACTACTTCTACTATGCCGGCTGGGCCGATAAGCTCGATTTTGCCTTTCCGGGACGCAAAACCCGGCCAAAGGGTGTTGCCGGTCAGATCATACCCTGGAACTTTCCCCTGCTGATGGCCGCCTGGAAAATTGCCCCGGCGCTGGCAACAGGCAATACGGTGGTGCTGAAGCCTGCCGAAACCACACCACTTACCGCCCTCAAGCTTGCGGAACTCATCCGCGATGCCGATCTGCCCCCGGGAGTGGTGAATATCATTACCGGTGCAGGCCCTACAGGTGCCGCCATCGTTAACCATCCGGGCATCGACAAGGTTGCCTTTACCGGATCAACCCAGGTAGGCAAGCTGATCCAGAAATCGCTGGCCGGTACCGGAAAATCCTACACCCTTGAACTGGGCGGCAAAGCAGCCAACATCGTATTTGAGGATGCAGCAATTGATCAGGCCGTTGAAGGCATTGTAAACGGGATATTTTTCAATCAGGGTCATGTGTGCTGTGCCGGGTCAAGGCTGTTCGTTCAGGAAGGTATTGCGGATGTGCTCATTGGCAAGCTGAAAGACCGGATGGAGACCCTCATTGTCGGCGATCCGCTGGATAAAAATACCGATATAGGGGCTATAAACTCCAGGGCCCAGCTTGATACTATTAACAGTTACATTGAAACCGGGCTCAATGAAGGTGCCGATATCTATCAGTGCAAATGTGACCTGCCAACGTCAGGTTACTGGGTAAAACCAACGCTGCTCTCTGGGGTATCCCAGTCGCACCGGGTAGTACAGGAAGAAATATTCGGTCCGGTTCTGACCATTCAGACCTTCAGGACGCCCGCCGAGGTGATCGAAAAGGCGAATAATACCCCCTATGGACTATCGGGCGGTATCTGGACAGATAAGGGTGCCAAAATTTTCAAAATCAGCACCAAAATCCGCTCCGGAGTGGTCTGGGCCAATACGTTCAACAAATTTGATCCGACTTCCCCGTTTGGTGGTTACAAGGAGAGCGGCATGGGTCGCGAAGGCGGGCTGCACGGACTTTTACCTTATGTGGAGTTAATCTGATGGCAGACAGAATAGATGTACAGAAAACGTACAAAATCTACATCGGCGGGGAATTTGTCAGGACAGAGTCCGGACGCTATTATCCTCTTACCGATGCCAAAAACGGAAAACTTTTGGCTAATATGTGCCTCTCGTCACGCAAAGATTTCAGGAACGCGGTCGTAGCAGCCAGAAAAGCACAACCCGGCTGGACCGGGCGTTCGGCATATAACCGGAGCCAGATTCTCTACCGTATCGCCGAAATGATGGAGGGCCGGCGAGAGCAGTTTGTTACCGAACTGAAACGCAGTGGTTATACTACTGCGAAAGCGGAAAAAGAGGTGGATATTTCCATCGACCGCATGGTTTACTTCGCGGGCTGGTGCGATAAGTACCAGCAGATATACAGCACGGTCAATCCTGTGGCCGGATCCTATTTCAACTTCAGCGTACCTGAACCGACTGGAGTGATCTCGGTGGTCGCTCCCGAAGAACAGCCGCTGGCAGGGCTCATTTCGATAATTGCTCCGATTATTGCCGGCGGCAATACCTGTGTAGTGCTCTGTTCTGAGAAATCGCCGCTCACGGCCATCACCTTTTCGGAGGTACTGCATTCGTCGGATGTGCCAGGCGGGGTAATCAACCTGCTCACCGGCACGGAAGCGGAACTAACCGACCATTTTTCATCGCATATGGATGTAAATGCTGTTGTATACGCCCGGTCCGATAAAAATAATCTGAAAAAGATACAGGAAAATGCGTCGCTGAACGTTAAACGGGTTGTTGTACGGAATGAAAAAGACTGGACCGATGTGAAAACCGAAAATCCCTATGCCATTCTTGAAACACTTGAGATCAAAACAACCTGGCACCCTATCGGTGTCTGAAAGGGCAGGACGTTATAACATGAGCCATCTGCTTGCATCAGCAGTTTTTGTAATCGTACTTGCAACGGGATGTGCGACTACGGCGGATGTTCGTGAACGGGAAGAACCCGCTGAAGCCGAAGCCGAGACCGTTCTGGATGAATCGATAGCGGATGCACTCGACTATGACCGGTTCAGAAGCCGGTTAAGTGATCAATTCACATATGTAGATAATGAGATTCCTGCTGTTTATGCACTCAGCGACGATGATGTGAACGGTACAGACGGCAGCAACGGTTTCAGGATTCAACTGGTATCCACCAGCGACCGTGAACTGGCCGATTCACTTGCGCTTTCATTCGATATGTGGGCCGATACGGCTGATGTGGCACAGCGTCCGATCAGCTACATCCAATTCCGGCAACCGGCGTACAGGGTTCATGTCGGCGATTTTATGAGCCGGAGAATAGCCATTGAGTACCTGGGTATAATCCGCCGCTATTTCCCGGGTTCCTGGATTGTACATGACCAGATCGACACGAGCAGCGTAATTAAATAGGCAGTGTTTCCCGGGTAATAACCGGGTTACACAGGCACATTGTTCCAATCCCCGGGTGCCTTCGGCCGGTTAATAGCGCGATTACAAGATATGCCCGGCTATACGTTGAAACGAAAATGCATCACATCGCCATCGGCAACAACGTATTCGCGTCCTTCCGATTTCATCTTTCCTGCTTCCTTTGCCGCATGCTCGGATCCGCAGGTGATGTAATCGTCGTATTTGATCGTTTCAGCCCGGATGAACCCTTTTTCAAAATCGGAGTGGATAACTCCAGCAGCCTGCGGAGCTTTCGTGCCTTTGGTGATCGTCCAGGCCTTTACCTCTTTTTCTCCGGCTGTAAAGTAATTGATAAGGCCCAGTTCCCTGTTTGCAGCCCTGATTAACCGGTCGAGTCCGGCACTGTCAAGACCGAGTTCGTCGAGAAATGCACGTTTTTCCTCATTGTCCAGTTCGGCTATTTCTGCTTCGATTTTAGCACAAACCACCACAACCTCCGCATTCTGGCCAGAGGCAAGACTGCGCACCATTTCAACCATCGCATTCTCCCTGCCGTCTGTGGCGAGATCGGATTCATCCACATTACAGACGTAGAGTACAGGCTTTTCTGTAAGCAGAAACAGATCACTGTAAGCTGATCTGTCAGATTCTGAAATCTCAAATGACCGTACAGGAAGTCCTTTTTCGATGTGCTCTCTGAGTCGTTTTACAATATCGACCTGCCCCTTAAGGGTTTTATCCCCCTTGGCCTGTTTTTCAAGACGATCTATCTTCTTCTCAACACTCTCAAGGTCCTTAAACAGCAGTTCGGCATCGATGATCTGAATATCGCGGATGGGATCCACACTGCCCTCCACATGAACAACATCATCATCGCGGAAGCATCTTACAACATGGATGATGATATCCACTTCTCGGATGTGCGACAGGAAAGCGTTGCCCTTGCCTTTTCCCTCCGAAGCGCCCTTTACCAGGCCTGCAATATCAACAAATTCTATAGTAGCAGGTATAACTCTTTGGGGCTTATTTATTTTTGCAAGTTCTTCAAGCCTTTTATCGGGTACCGGTACGATACCTATGTTCGGGTCGATGGTACAAAAAGGAAAATTGGCGGCTTCGGCACCGGCATTACTAAGGGCATTAAAAAGGCTCGACTTGCCGACATTGGGCAGGCCGACAATTCCACATTTCAGGCTCATTAAGTGACAGGCTAATAGAATTCGGGGTTGTCCAGGCAGACCTGGCTTATGAATTTTTTTTCCGGCAGAAGCGCGGCGGTAAGGATACCGTAACCCGGAAGATTTTTAAAAACACATCCGGTGTCGATACCGATCATTCTGTGCCGTACAATAGGTTCCGGCCTGGGGGTATGCCCAAAAACAACCGTTTTTTCCCATACCGGAAAATTACTCTGCAGATGATCACGACTCCAGAGAAAATCATCGTAATTGGATTCATCTGCCAGCGCCTCTTTCACGGAAATATTGGGATCGAGTCCGGCATGAACAAACAGGAATTCTTCCGTTTCATAGTAAAGGCGGGTATTATTATAAAATTCCATGTGGTCTTCGTAAAACTCTTCCTGACCAAGCCTGCCGTTATAGGATTGAACGGTTACATTTCCGCCATTCTGCATCCAGAGGGAGTTATATCCCGTTTCGAGTGCCTCAAGCATCATTTGCTCATGGTTGCCCCGGATAAAAACACAATTGTGGGTTTTTCTGAACTGCAGCAGAAAGTCGACCACGCCGCGCGAATCCGGCCCCCTGTCGATATAATCGCCGATAAAAATATAGGTGCGGTCTTTGTATTCCTCGAGTTGTTCCAGCAGGGCAATCATTGAATAGGGGCAACCATGAATGTCGCCAATGGCTATATATTTCTTAGTCGACACGTTATTACTTTTTATTGCCTGTTGTGCTGTCAAGCAGACCGCGTCCCGTTTTTTTGAAGCGGTCGTCGTTTTTGAAATTTTCCAGAATGGCGTCAAGAATACCGTTTACGAAACGTCCCGATTTTTCCGTAGAGTACTTCTTTACGATTTCAATAGCTTCATTGATGGTAACCTTGGCCGGGATATCCTCAAAATAGAGAAACTCGCAGACGGCAATCCTCAGAACCATTCTGTCGATAACGGCCATTCTCTTCAGGTCCCAGTTGGCGGTGAGCTTCTGAATCTCCGTATCAAGATCGTTGACGTGATTCAACGTTCTCAGAAAAAGTCTGTGGGCAAACTCTTTGGTCTGGGCATCATTTTCAATGCCCGGGTTCAGTACCGAATTAATGATATGTTCAGCACTGTCGCCACTTAATTCCATGGCATAAAGAGCTTTGAGAACATGTTCACGCGCTACGCGTCTGTTGGCCATCTCGCAATTTAATTATTTGTTCAGCCAGACAAGATACAAAAAAGAATGCCGAATAATGAGGATGAAATTGTATTCAGCGGGGCATGTTCATATATTTGAGTTCTGAACAGGAAATCCCGAACAATTCGGGTAATTCTGTGATGTACCCCTGATACTCACCGGTTTGAAGCCTGAACTATGGAATCGGTATCACGGGTGGTTAGCTCAGTTGGTTAGAGCGCCACGTTGACATCGTGGAGGTCGATGGTTCGAATCCATTACCACCCACAATTAGCCCTGTTAAGTCATTGATTTAACAGGGCTAAATTATTTTTGTTACCAACCATGTTACCAACAAAACCGATATTGGGTAGGTCATATTTTTTGATTGTTCTGCTACTAGTTATTTGTTATCTCCCTAATCAGAAGAAACAATTGCTACCTTAGCCGTTAAAATGGGCGTAGATGTCTGGTAATGGCTGGTCTTTCCCCTTACTCTCAATAAAGCGCTCAATTTGAATACGTGCTTCGGACAGGAACGCCTCATCGATCGAGCCACCTGCCGGAAGAATGCGAACCTCGACGGTATCCGGTCGTCCATGATACCACTCAAATCCGCTGACCAACGCGAAGAATGAATCCCAGCTCATTGACGGTTCAGTGAAGAAGTCTACACCGTGACCGGCGCCAGGCTATATATCTGCGTCTTCAATCCAAATGAATCGCATAGTAAGTACCCCACTTTCCGATACAAAATGTGAAGCCAAGACTGTTTAAGAGCACTGAATCGGAAAATAATTTGTATCAAGCTATTCTAACTGACGTAACTCTTTACATACATTGATAAAGCGATCGTTTTTTTCGCTGAATTCGAAAACATAAATAGCTCCAACATTAAAACGCCATATTAAATCGTATGGTTTTTCATACATTAAATCTGTGGTAATAAAAGGCCTTTTCATTTTAGCATCTCTGAAAAAAACAAACATGGCTTGAACATTCTCAACGCGTTCATTAAAAAAAATGTGGTAATCAGCTACCTCTGCAGTCGAATAATTACCAAGTTCTGGTATTATTTTATTTCGGTTTATAAACCAAAAGTCTATAATACTATCATAATTTTCTAACTCTCTTAAACATCTGGTTGCAGGATAGCCCCAGGCAGTACTATTGACAAATGTATGTACTGAGTATTCAGTAATCTGATCGCATGGCTGACACGATAGTTCATTTAAGAGTGTACTGTCTTCAAGCATATAATCGATCATCAGTCTGTAGGGGTCGATAGTTGTTGTACAATTCGAAAACATTCCAACAACACAAATCATTGTAATTCGGAATATTTTTATCATCATTACTTTCCCCCTCTTCGCCAATTTGTATAAGGATACGGACCGCCATACCAATTTCCATATACTCGATTTCTATTCCCAAATCCAATAAATGGCCTTCCATAAGATGTATAGGCATAGTTATAGTTCTCCTGTTGACCCATATGGGCTCCCATTTCTTCTCGATAAAGATTATTACGGAGGAAGACAGGATCCGTAGTAACATCTACACCACTGCTGGAGTGCGGCGTATGCTTTCGTGTGAATCCGATTGGTGAATGATTCAACTCATGTAGAAATGTCATACCGATACCCATAGTCAAACTTGTTATACCCTCACTATTCATTTCATGATACATTATTTGGTCTAAGTTTAAATAGATAACATTATATGCAGGATCAAATTGACTCCCAGCATCCCGATCATTGCCCCAAGTTCTTACTCGAACTATTGTGGGTGCTCCAATGGCATACATTAAGTCATCCCTTGCAGATTCGCTGGTACTGGATTCATTGATTTCTGCTCCTTCTTTGCCGACAAGCATTCCCCTTGCATTTACTTCGAGTTGTACACCTGTAATCTCGGTCAGATGATCGATAAGCCATTTCTGGGTAAATTCATTCAAATGACTCACATCCTACACTATCCCCATTCACATCAATGAATAGCACAGGATTAAGCGCCGCGTATTGATACGGGCTCATTGACGGATACTTGTCCTTGAACCGGTCCTGGCTCATAAACCGCCCGATCTCCGGGTCGTACATCCGCGCCCCGGCGTGGTACAGCCCCAGGCCGCCCTGCTGCTCGAGCTCATAGCCGGTAAACTTGGCGTCGTCGTTCGCATTTGAGGCGTTCTGGTTTCTGTCGGGCATCTGCAGCCCGAAAGGGTAGTAGTGATCCCAGCCCACCGGGTCGCCGCGCTCGTTCACCGTTACCCGCACGCTTCCCAGGTGATCGGAGAGGTAGTACAGGCTTTTGTTGTTGCGTGTCACCGTGACCTGGATCGTTCTGGTATGGTACAAACCGACGCTATTGCGGACCCGTAATTCCACATCATAGCCCTGCTCGCTGACCCCGCTGGCCAAAGTAAACGTATGATTCCAGGTAGAGGAGCTTCCCTGATAAAGCGTGGTGTATGAGCCGCCCGCAGGGCGCACCCGCCAGCGGTATTCGTTGATCGAGCCGCAGTTGGGCACACTGGTTGCGCCGGATAATTGCACGGATTCTCCTGTGTAAAATACCAGGGCTGGCGGCACCGTGGTGATGTTGGCCGTGGGGCTCATCGAACACGTAGCCTTCGCCGTTTCCAGCCCCGCGGCATGAAACGCGAGGGCCAGCAGGATTATAAGCAGATTTTTTCTTTTCACAATATGGCCTTTCAGTTATTTCCCTGCAGTTCTTTCAGGCGGTTGGCGGCCCGCTCGCTGGCGGGGGCATGATCCCGGCGAGACTCGACCAGCCGGAGCATCTCCAGGGCCTGATCCCGGTCACCGGTTTGCATCAGGTATTCGGCTTTCAGTAGCTGCACCCGTTCCTGAAGAATGGGGTCTTCAAGGCTGCCTTCCAGCCATTGGATATCGGATGCGAACGAAACCGGTGTATTTATACCATCATTCTTTGAATACTCGAAGATGCCGTTTTTCCCGTTTATTGTTGGTAATTTTAGACAATTCTCCTGTTTCCTTGTCGAACATAAAGATCTCGCTGATCAGCAGAAAATCTGCGAATGGCGAAGGTTTATCGTTGGATGTACCCTCAAACAGGAACCTGTTGCTATCCAGCCAGTGAACATCATAAACGCCCCAGTGATCAATAAGGGTGATCAATTGTACCAGTTGGTCGATCATGGAATAGTGGAATATCATACTTTCTCTTTTACTATGGTTGTTGCATGAGAAATAAAAATAGGTTACAGTATCCCACTCTCCCGGATAGCAATTGATAGTATCATCAATCGAGTATTGCTCCGGTAATTCAATCCTCTCCAACAGTTCTCCCTCGTTATTGAGATCCCTGATTTCGATGAGATGTCTTCTATTCCTTGACCTGGCGTATGATATTAGTTTTCCATCAGGTGAAAAATATGCACCCGTGAACGATCTTTGGGTAAATAAAACTGTTGTCTCTTCTGTATTCAGATCAAGTTTAATAACCCGGCTTTCATCGTCTTTCCATGAATTAAAAATCAGTGTGGAGCCATCCGGCGATAACGCTGGATATTCAACATGTCTCCCAACAATATCGTATTTCGACAGGTCCGGTAAGAAAGGTGTGATTCCCCTGGATTCAATATCCAGAGTAAACAATGAACTGCCCCATGACAGACCTAACGCATAGCGATCAGGGTCTCGTTTGGATTCGAACAGAATACGTTTTCCATCGGGGAACCATGCCGGATTCATGTTGTAGTAGTTGTCCCGGGTTAGCAGCAATCGCTTGTTCTGATGCCCGTCCAGCAATACGATATCTCCGAACCGGCCTGCCGTCAATCCGTCCTGAGTCACATCTTCGATATATACGACCATGGCATCAAAGGGCAGATCAACCGCAACTTCGCGTGGCTCAAAGGTGTAAATGAAATAAACTATTGCACAAATCAGGATAATGGGTACGTACCAGCGTTTCATATGATTGGTGTTTGCTAATTAATTTCAAATATCAACAACATTCTGATATCATCCGTGTCTTCTTTGTTCAATGTAATTCCGAAACTTGTGGGCAATATCTTTTTTAGGTGCACAATAAACAACCCTTGAATGCCCACTATCATCGTATAAAATGCGGCAATATTAGTCCCCCCATTTTTGAACCCTTCCTGTTTATCAATCGGCAATGAACCCCGCCCTCAGCGAAAGAATGTACTCCGAGCAGCCAGTTTGGGTGTACGGTCGGTTCTGAACAATCCCCAGTGTTTTTCCGGCTCGAGGGGTTCGGGCGAGCCTTTCCAGGATTCGTCGAACGCTTCGAAGAAGAACAACAGAATGCCCTCTTTATCGGCCCAGGCCATCAGTTTTTCGAAATAGATTTTCTGGTAGGTCTCGTTTACATTCTCCGGATCGATGCCCCGCCCGTTCGAATGGGTGGCCCAGCCGGCTTCAGTTATCACCACATGCTTGCCGGGGTACTTGCCGGCCACAGAGTAGTAGTTCTCTTTCGTGTAATCGAGGGCTTCATCGATGTGCTTGTACTCCCACACCGGGTAGGTATGGATGGAGATGAAATCGACCTCTCCGGCCAGTTTTTGCAGTTTGAAATGCCAGGGTACATAATTTTCGCAGAAGGTGACCGGCTGACTGACCGCGGCTTTCACCTGCTTCACGTAGGCCTGCACCTTGTTTTCGTGAACATAATGGTCGGTCCACTCCACGCAGGCTTCATTGCCAACCGATACCGAAAAGATGATATCCGGGTATTCATTCGCCAGATCGATGAGCTTTTGGATCTTGTTCCGGTTCAGGATCAGGTTTTCCTCCAGCTGCTCTTCGGTATGCACACCGCCCCCCCAGGGACAGTTGAAGTTGTTCATCTCGGCTTCGATGTAGGCCCCGAGCATCATTTTGAAGCCGAGTTTCTCTTTGCGGATCACATCCAGCGCGATAATGGCATGCTCATCGCAGTCGTACATCCGCAGGTATTTCCAGTGGGGTTGCAGCAGCAGCAGGTCTTCTTTCACCTGCCCGTAATCGGGGTACGCCCCGCCGGGGTACTGCCCGTCCCTGAAGCCGGAATAACAGATGGCCCACCCGGGCTCAAGGCCAAGTGCATTAAACGTAGTCATTATTGAAACTTGCGTCTCCCCTTGCTGTCCCAGATGCCCCAGAATGCGCCCACGTCACCCTCGGTACTAACCTTCCAGGCCTCGTCGAATGAGGAGAACCAGAACGTTTCAATGTTGTTCTCTGCAGACCACAACTGGGTATTGATGAAGTATTTCATGGCATTGATCTCCGACGGAACGGCACCACCCAATCCCCCGCCCTGGCTTGGCCATCCCGTTTCGGTGATGAGCACCCGCTTGCCCCTGCCGGCATCGATCCCAAGCTGATACATATGGCGCATGTGATCGAAGGAGTGCTCAAACGCGGTCCCCTCCCAATACGGATAGCAGTTGCAGAGTATCACATCGCATGCATCCGCAATGGCTGGCCGTTGTACAAATTCGTAGTAGGCATCCACGTAACCGACAGGTACGTCCGGAATTTCCGCTTTCACCTCTCTGATGTACCCGAGAAGTTCCTCTTCGCCCAGATCCTTGCGGTAGAGCACTTCGTTCCCCACGGCGGCTACATCCACAAAGCCCTCTTTGGCCAGTTTAATGAGTGCATCGAGTTCAATGCGGTTTTTTTCTGCATCGCTGCCCAGCCAGGCCCCCACAAGTGTTTTCATACCGAACTCTTTGGCAATCTGCGGAATCAACTCATTGCCCTCGATGCAGGAGAACGACCGGATCCAGCTGCAGTGAGGTTTAAGAATCTCCAACCGCCTGCGAATCTGTTCTTCCGGGATGATGTCGCCCGGTTTCTGACCCTCTTCGTAGAGACTGAAACAGAGTCCGTGCACACCTCTGTCCAGGATATCCCGGTACAGTTTGCGGAGGTCATCTTCCGGCAGGCTTTTTACCTGTGTTATCTGTTCAGGAACGGTTGTAGGCCTGTATTGTAAAAATTTCTCGGCACGGTATGACATGGTAACTCCGGTTCTGATGGATGTGATTTTAGTGGGTTGGTTTGATGTTCGGCGCCCTACAGCTCTCCGCGCCGGCGTACCAGTTCCTGCTGGATCTCTTCGGCCCGTTTCTCAGTCAGGTCGTATCCCCACATCACCCAGATGGCGAGGGCCGCAGTGATGGCAGGTATAACGATATCCGCGATTCTCAGATTGGTCAGCGTTTCGGCGGCCTGGATCGTTGCGTTCTGGTCAAATCCAACAAGTTTGAGTACGAGTCCGCTCATTACCAGCGCCACGCCATGGCCCAGTTTCACCATCCACCAGTAGATGGCACCGAAGGTGCCTTCCTTTCGCGGCATTCCGTTGTTCAATTCGTCAAGGTCGCACACATCGGCCGTCATACTCATCATCAGCACAAAGAGTCCGCCGATACCGAACATCATTAGCGGAATGGGCATGAACATCAGCCACGGATTCCCGGGTGAGAATCCCCACCATTTCAGGAGGTATCCAACAATAGATATGATGGTTGTGATAACAAAGGCATTCCGCTTACCAACCTTGTTTGCGATCCATGTGATCACCGGAATAACCATGAATGCCGTTACGACAGCACTTATGGTTGAAAACCACGCGGGCCAGGCTCCTGCTGCGCTATAATCCCCATTGAATAAGTAGAACAGAATGATGAAATAACTGAACGAAGCAACCATCTGAAATCCGTTGAATACCAGGAAAGTGGCGCCGCACAGCCGCACAAACGGCTTGTTTTTTGCAACCTCCACTATCTTCGACAAGAGATCCTTAAGATTTTTAAAGATGGACCTGAAATTGAGATCGGCCCTGTTGGTAATGCTTGACTGATCGATTTCCTTGCAGAACAATCCGGGCAGGATACCAAAGATCATGCATCCGGCTCCGACAACAACAGCAAGTCGATGCACGCCCTGAGCCTGGGTTTCGAACAGATCAGGATTGGCAATGAGGACCCAGAACCAGGGCACGATCATCCAGGCGATCTGCCCGATGGTCTGTGCAAAACCCATGAGCCGGGTCCGTTCCTTGTAATCAGGGGTCATTTCGTACCCCAGACCGATCAGCGGCGTGGAGTAGATGGTATTCGCCGTTATGAATAGCAGCGAAAAAAGAAGGAAATACCAGAAATTATACGCCTGTGTACCCTCGGGATCGAGCTGCCACAGCAGGATGAACATCGTACCCGCAAGTATAGCACCGATGAAAATATAGGGCTTCCTGCGGCCGAATCGTGACTGGGTGTTGTCGGAAATATATCCCATGATGGGATCCGTGATGGCATCCCACAACCTGGGCAGACCACCGAGCAAACCGGCCAGAAACGGATCAATGCCAAATGCCGTGAGCAGGAAAAACTGAAAGACGCCAAGGGCTCCCGGCAGCAGGTTGTTGACAAGATGCCCCGATCCGAAGGCGGCCTTTTCCAGAAGGGGAATCTTGTATTTGGTGGGGGTTGCGTGGTTTGCCATTGATTAGCTGTTTTAAAGTTAATTGGAATTGAGCCTCGCCCGGATTTCCGCATCGGTTGGGGGTGCAAGTACATCGTTGAGGAGGGAATCAAGGTCACCGCCGTAGGTTTTTGTGACCGGCATCCCGTCGCGGGTAAGACCGTCGAACACACCCGCATCCACCTGATCCCAGATCGCGTACTTGGCCTGTGCCTGCAGATTGATAAGCCCGAAATGGTTCTCGGAACCCATCGGGTTCGCGGCATCCTTCCAGGGTTCATCGAACGCCTCGAAATAGAACACGGATATACCCTCCCTGTCAGACCATTCGCGGATCAGGCTGTGGTAAACGCCCGATTTGTACTCATCGGTGGCGCGGGAGCCCTCCGGACCGTAGTGCTCGTTCGAGGCTGTGGCCCACCCTGTTTCGCCAACATGCACCGGTTTCTCCACACCCAGGCTGCGCATATAGGCCACTACGCTTTCGTACTGATTTATGGCGTAATCACGGGCACGGTTCATGGCTGAATGAATCTTTTCCATTTCACTCAGGTTTTGCTCCTCTTCGGGCACACCCCAGAAAAGCGGGTTATAGTGTGTATCGTGCATCGGGTAGGTATGCATCGAGATGAAATCGACTGCGCGGATGAGTTCGTTCAGGTCCTCGTTGTGGTACTCGCTGCCGCCTCCGCCCCACGATGCGAAATTGTCGGAGGTGGTAATCCAGAGCGATTCGGGAAGCTCTCCCTCCTTCTTGAGATCCTGCAGATGGTTGACCCATCGCAGAATGATGGCCGGTTCCACATAGTATTCCCAGGCCCAGTGTACCATGGCTTCGTTACCCACCGCAATGATCTTCACGATATCGGGGTACTGCTGCGCAAGGGCCACCGCCCGGTCGATCTCACCGGCGTTTTTTTCGCTCTCCTGATCGCGGATACGCTCGGGTTCGTCGGTCCAGGCATTTTTGCTGTCGATCCATGCCCCCAGCATCAGGTACATCTCGAAATCCGGGTCCTCCGCCTGAATCTCACGGATGGCCTTCAGCAGGTTCGATGCCTCGTCGTAAAATACATTGTACGTGCGCAGCACCCTGATGCCCATGGCATGCAGCAGCCGTACATCATCCCTGAGCTGAGGGATAGTCGGCTGAATGTTCCTTGTGGTATCGCGGTAGGCCCCGAATGAGATGGCCCGGTAGGCGGGATCACCGAGAATGTCCCCGGCCGTTATGCTAATGGATGAAAAATTATGTTTGTTCGTTTGAGTACACGACATAATAAGAACCCCTGCCAGAACCGGCAGGGCGATTATCCGGGTAAAATATGTTATTAATTTCATTTTAATCATTTTCTTACCGGGCCATTTGAGTCGTATCATGTCAATAAAACAGACTATTGGGACCGGCTCTACAGGTGTTTATACTTGGGCTCGTTTCGCCCGTTTTCAGGCATAGTTTAAGTTATACCAAATGGGTGTCGCGCATCGACACGACAATCTGTTCAACTTCTCCGGTTCTCCGGAATACAAGGTTGCTGGTTTGCTGATCCAATGCCGTTCCTTCAAACCGGCGTGATGTTCCGTCGGTAAACCGTACCTCCGTCTTATTTTCTCCGGCAATCCGGTAAATCACCGGGACCTGGCAATACGAGAAGCCGAGTGCTTTTTCCGGTAGTTCAACAGAGAGAGTTTTCCGTTGCAGATCGACGAAATGGAATGTTCCGGTTTCGGCCCGGAATGCATGCAGCTTCAGTAAAAGCGGTCTGAAGGACAATTGCCCATCTTCCACGCTTATACCAAGCTCGCCGATATTCACAAGAATATCTTCTTTCACCTGTCCGGTCATACCGGGTTGCTGTGCCCCCCGGTGTTTCGGTGTGTGAGAATAGGGATCGGTCGGGAAGGCGCCATATACCTCCGGCGACTTGTGAATGCCGATTCCTTCGCCAATCTCGTGATAATGATTTACCAGTCTGTTAATTGTGTGATTTGGAGTAATAAGGGTTGAATGATCTTCATTATCTGAATTTTCTGCATCTCCGGCGCTTTCATCGCCATCTGAAGACGCTTCAAAACCAGCACCGGCCATGGCACCTGTACGCTCGATTGATGCAGAATAGGTTACACCCCCCGTATCACCAAACGCCCCAAGGCATACTTCCTGTACGGCGAGATGCAGCTTCGACACCATGTGCCAGTAGATGGAACCCAAACCCTCGTAGGCAAAGAATGTACCCGACCGCCCGGTAAAGGCTTTGTGCTTGAATACTTCCTCAAATATGATAAGTACGGTTTGTGCCTCTTCCTCTACAAGATCTTTAAAACCCGACTCTTTCAGATCTTCAAGAGCGGCCTTTACATCGCGCGCATTCCTGAAATTCCCGTTAAAATGATACCCGCCAGGCTCGTCCACGGTGATGAGCTGCCGGTTGCCATCGGCTACCAGCTGTTTCAACAGTGCGGATTTGCTCACCAGCGATTCCGGTATGTTGTTCTTTTCGAGGAACCGGGGCAGCTCTTTGTCGGGATAGAGCATGTAGCTGTTCTGATCTTCACGGTACAGGGCGCTCTTACGCATGGCATCCAGAATGTTCAGCGCCTCCTCTGCACCCGGATAACCCGAGCTTAGCACAGCCACCTGGCCCTCAAGCATCTCACTCAGGTGTTCAATGGGGATGCCGTCTTCGTGATAGCTCATCAGGTTATATGCATGATAGAGATGGTCCGGCCTTCGGTTGGCCTCGATGGAATGCTCAAGATACTCCAGGGCAGTGCTGATGAATCCGGAAATTCGTTGCTGTGTGAGAGCCGATTTTTCGCCACTGAAACCATTCTCATAGATACCGGTACGGTAGGTGCAGCCGGCACGGCCGAGGGCATCAGTAATCTTTTTCCGGTTGATGTCGTCGATTCGCCCGCCCAGCAGATGGCGGTTTTCATTCAGTGATTCGGATATGCATTTAAAGAAAGCAGCCAGCTCTTCGGATACAAGGATATCCCCTTCATCCGTATGATCAATAACCTGTTCGAAAAACTTCAGGAAGCGCCTCAGATAATACAGGGTAACCATGGAAACCCCGTTGCCTACCAGCGCATTATTCGCATCGTTCCATTCGGGGCGCTGAGTGTTCATCCAGATACCGCCTTCCGGTATGAAATTCGACATTTTTGAAAGCACTGTGGCAAGGATCTTCTCAATAAAGTTGACCCGGTGTATCCCGTTTTTCCGGCTGCCCAGCAGGGCGGCATCGGCACCTTTTACACTAACGCTTTCACGGATGGCCAGATCACCGGCAGTATCAAATTCAATGGTGTTCTTCGGGTCGGCTATAATGTTCTCATACGGTTTGATGCGATAGGGTACGTTGGCGTACACAAAACAGTCCTTCCCGAACAATGTTTTAAGGGCATCCGGATCGTGTTTCTTGTAGAATTCCAGGAATTTGAGCAGATAGATAATCTGATGGTCGCCCCAGTAACCGATATATGACCACGGATTATCGGGCTCGATTACCTCCCAGTCAAATCCCCCCTTTGTAACACGGTAGGGATTGTACCCGTCGAAGGTAGAGGCATTCAGGAATTTGAAGATCATACCCTCAATAAAGACCGGGTAGGAGTGTACGAGTGCCTCCCAGTTCTGGAAGATGTCGCGCCAGTTGCCCTGGTAATCCAGTATTTTGGAGCCATCGATCTCGCTGTGGGTGTTGATCGAAAACCTGTTCCAGGGACGACTGGGATCGCCATGCCTGCGGCTGAATTTCAGCGGCAGGTACTCCTTGCACAGTCGGT
Source organism: Cyclonatronaceae bacterium (assembly GCA_047921215.1). Classification (GTDB taxonomy): domain Bacteria; phylum Bacteroidota; class Rhodothermia; order Balneolales; family Cyclonatronaceae; genus RECM01. The sequence continues at coordinate 96,127 of JBLRWO010000010.1, forward strand.
ACAAATCAGGATCATCAATACCCTCAAGCAATTCTGTGAGTTCATCAAGGTAGAAGGTTTCTTTAAGTGATTCGAGAAACGTGGCATTTCTGCCGGCAACATCTGTGCTTGCATTCTTCAGATAGGAGATCAAATCCGCCTTCTCCATCAGATAATTTTCATTGAATGTTCCACCCCTCATGATGTTGAACAGTACATTCGAAAAATGACGTGCGTCGGCCGCAGTATCGGCGGTCAGTCGCATGCCGTCTGATGCGGCCGTAAGTTGTCTCAGTTCCAGTGTGCCGCGCTCTATGTCCAGTTCAATGAGACGGTTCAGATCTTTGTTTTCCCTGATTGCCTTGCTAAGGGATATGATCTGCCCGTGATTCTGATTCACATTGGCGATTATTTTCCAGGTGCGGGTCGAATCCGGCTCAATATCCAGTTCAGAGACTATGAAATAGGCTCCCTTCTCCCCCTTTACATCGTTTTCGTACTGAACAGGCTGCCTTCTTCTGTAACGGTCAAGCTGCAAAGAAGACAGAAGATGACCCGATTTCTCAATACCAAGCGACCAGGCTATGTTGGCCTTCAACGCTTCGCTCGGTTCGGCCTTGTCCGAAATGATGGCGCTCAGTGCATAAATACCCAGTCCGCTATCGGCAACAAGCTCGCTGCGCTTGTAGGCATCGACCAGGTTGCTGGTGGCTGTCTGAAGATCGGGTTCCACGCCATAGGGCAACAGATTCTGAATGCCGTCGAGTATCTCCACCCGTAAGACAGCATCCGAGGTATTAACAAGTTCAGACTTCCGTACAAATCCGAACAGATTGCTTGAATTCCACTGGTAGCGGAAGATCAGCTTCAGATCGTGATTGATCTCTTCGAACATGATTTTGTTGCCGAAAAAGCTTTTGTACAGATTCCTGCTGATGCTGTACCTGCCGGAATAGCGTTCGGAAAACGGTTCCCAGATTCTGACTTCATCTCCTGAATGAACCTGAAAGATGGTTTTGCTTCCAGTTATATCGGCAGATTCGGTAATTTTATCGTCGGTGTAGTAGGGAAACAGGGCAAAATGACTGTTCTTTCGTCCTGCCGTTAGACCACCGTTGCTCGAAATGAACATCCAGTGGTTGGAATCACTTACCACGCTCATAAAAAACGGACGCAACCTGTCGTGGTCGTTTATTTTGAACCAGGCTTCCCTGTCGATGGTGGTTGTTTGTATAGCCAATGTCTTGGGTAGTTAAAAATCCGTGTTATGGGGATGTATATATGGTTTAATGGCTTCCGGAATTTGATGATTGTGATGATGAACCTGTATCGTTCTCATCTGAGTCGGTTTCATTCAAATTCCCTCTTTTTGCCCGCTCGTAAGCGTCTTCAAGTGAAATGGTGCTGAAAAATTCTTCAAGGGTTTCAAGAGATGCACGCGGTGCATAGGGATTAAACCGGTGTGCCTCCCTGATTACATAATATGCGGCCCGGGGGTAGAGTTTATTAACTCCGTTCGGCATAGAAGGTCCTTTGGCCATTATACCGAACCACTCCTCATTCATATTGTTTTCACCTTCAACAAAATCACATTCGTAGCCTCCGTTGAACCAGGTCGACTCGGTATTGTGCACATCCAGATCGTAAGTCTGTCCGTATTTCCACCAGCCATCGCTCGACTGGAAGGTGAACCCGCCGATTGAGTTGCCGGCCTTGCCCATACCTGCGGCATAGGCGTATATCTCTTTCCAGTTACCGTGTTTATAATAGGCCTGACACAGCTGGTCTTCTTCGCTGGTCAGTGCATTCCAGGCATCTGCACCAAACTCGGTAAGCAACACCGGTTTGCCGTATTCCTCTTTTATCAGATCGTAAAAATCAGTGAAGGAGATACCACGGTATACATTGGCTCCGAAGATGTCGATATCAGGCAGCTCCTCAATAATAATATCCAGGAACAGTAGATCGCCGTTAGCGATGGCAACGGGTCTATCCGGATCAATTTCTTTCACCGCAAGGGCCGCCCGGTTGAACAGGTGATACATGTGGCGGGCGCGGATTGTTGAATTGCGGTCGGCAACAGGGATGTCTTCGGTTTCGGGTCCGTCCCAGAACAGACCATAGTTATTTTCATTGCCAAGCAGATACAGCAGCAGGCCTCTGGTGCCTTTGTATTCACGGGCAAGCCCGGATACTTCATCGAGCAGCAATTCAACAACCCTCGGATCGGAATACTCGGTATTACCCACCCATTCCCCATCGAGCTCCAGCCCGTATCGGCCGAATGAATGGTTCAGCATGGTGTGGATTCCGAAATTATCGTGGATGTATTCGATCCACTCCCGTGGTATTCCAGTGTAGACGCGTATAGCATTCACCCCGATGTGCTGAAGATGCCCCATCTCATAGTCGAGGGCAGCACGTATAAATTCGGGTGACTCCTCCCAGAGGCTGTATTCATAGTTCGTACCGATGGGGTAATAATCCCAGTTCATGCCATTTACCATGAAGGGCGTTTCGTCTACCATCAAAATCCAGCCATCCTGATCTTCCACGACCTCCACGATAGTTTCCGCCCTGGGGCCGCACGCTAGTGAAGTGACCATCAGGCACATAAATAGCATAACCTGTTTGATGTTATTCATTTCGACCGTTTTTAATAATTTCTATTCATTTCCCGCCCATGATCAGTACGGCAATCAACAACAGAAAGCGCTTTTAAATTATAATCCGCACCTCATTAATGCAATTTTTTTTCACTTTTTATGAAATATTTTTATTCATACACCCTAACTCTTTCATTTCCCGTATCCCATACCATGAACATACTTTCTGTTTTTCCATCCGAAATTTTTTGCAGACAAGAACACGCTAATCCACTAACTGCTAAATATATAGACAATATTTAATCTGCGCAGGACTCGTTTAACCTCATTCCATTACAAGAAAGACAGGTCATGATAACGAGTCGCTCCCGGGCGTGAAGATAGTGCAAAAATTTTCATTACTGGATATTTCAGATTAATTATCTGTCTGGATTTCAAAGCAAATATTTTCCAATATATTGTATTTATTTGCACATAAAGATTTCGTATCTCACATCCGGTAAGAAGTTTAACTAAAGCCTGTCGTATCTTAACTGATACACTCACTTACAGTTGAATTAACATAAGCCGTCATGTCTATACAGAACCGCCCGGTCCGATGGGGCATCATCGGCCCCGGCAGAATCGCTCACCGGTTCGCCCAGGACCTGAGCACCATCCCTGATGCCGCTCTTCACGCCGTGGCTTCCCGCGACAAAGCACGTGCTGAGACATTTGCATCGCAATACGGAGCCACCACCACGTACAACAGTTACGAGGATCTTGCAGATGATCCCAAGGTAGACGCCGTCTACATCGCCACACCCCACTCATACCACCATCAACACAGCATACTCTGTCTGAACCGGAAGAAAGCAGTGCTGTGTGAGAAACCTTTTGCGATGAACCTGGGCGAAGTACAGGAGATGGAAGAAACAGCCAAATTGAACCAGACCCTGCTGATGGAAGCCCTTTGGACCTTTTTTCTGCCGCATTACCGCAAGGTTCTGGACCTCCTGAACGAAGGGGCCATAGGCAGCATTCTGAGTGTTGAGGCCGATTTCGGCTTTAAACCGGAGTGGGATCCGGGGTCGAGAGTTTTCAAAAAAGAGCTGGGTGGTGGCAGTTTGCTCGATATTGGCATCTACCCGATATTTCTCGCCCTTACCACCATAGGAATGCCCGACGATTTGGAAGCCACAGGCACTTTTTTCAGGAACGGTGTGGATTCGTCCTGTACCATGCGGTTTGGCTACAAATCCGGTGCGGAGGCAAGATTGTACTGCTCATTTTTGGAGCAGACTCCGACCGCCGCTGTGATTACGGGCGACCGGGGCAAGCTGACTATCCATCCGAAATTCCACGCGCCAACCTCTTTTACACTTGAGAACAACAGCCGCTCTGAAACGTTTGATTTTGATGTAAAGACGAACGGGTATTCGTATGAGATTATCCACTTCAACCATCTGATCAGGCGGGGCCACACCGAAAGCGACATCATGACGTTCAATAAAAGCAAGCAGCTCATCACCTTGCTGGATGCCGTCAGGGAACAGGTTGGGTTGGTTTACTGATCTGATGAATATTTTATGAAAATCCACCCGCTACAGCCTCTGTCAGACCAATGCCGGGTATAAATTTGCAGACACCGGCAACTCTGGCAGTCAGCTCTGTAGTGGATGCGTTGCGGTTGTCTTTATCCCCTCCTCATAGGATGTTGCCCTGAAAAAGCGGGATTCAAAATTGGTACTGTCTACAATATAAGGGTACTCATTCTGGTAAAGCAGTTCGATTGATTCACGAACAAGCGGATTGAACACCCCGACCATTTTGAGCATCCATGGTTTCAGTACCTGATATGACGGGCGTGTTCCGTAAATCCCGGCAACCATTTCGATGAATTCCCTCCCGGTTGGCGCATTTTCGCGGGTTGGCAGGTGCCACGCCCGACCGTAGGCATCAGCGGTATTGCCAAGCAGGGCAGTTCCCCGCACGGCATCAGGGGTATAGATCATGGAATGGGGCACGGAATCGTTGCAGAGCCAGGAAGCCTTCTTCCCTTGCCGGAGTTTTTCAAAGACCATGGGATGAATGAATGTATTGGTGGCACCGGGCCCGTAAAAGTCGGCAGCCCTGGCGATCAGCGCGGTGAGTTCACCTGACTGAATTTCGTCCAATAACATCCGGTTAACCAGTGCCCGCACCTCACCCTTTTTACTTGAAGGATTTACAGGTGTGGATTCGGTCATGGGCCCGTCTACCAGTCCGTACAGGTACACATTATCGAAAAACACCAGCTTCGTACCGTACTTTTTGCAGGCGTTGATGGTGTTTCTCATGATCACCGGCCATTGCTGCTGCCAGACGGATGTTTTATACTGAAGCCCAGCCGTAAGGTAGGCTACATCTGTCCCTTTTACGGCGCGATCAACGTCATAAGAAAGGGTCAGATCGGTTTTCACAACCTCGTCATCCGGATTTACCTTTTGTGGATTTCTGGCAGCCAGCCGCACTCTGCTGGTATAATTTTTAAGCTCCGTGGCGAGTCCGTTTCCGATTACTCCGCCTGCTCCAAGAATAACCTGCATGCTTTATTTGGTTGGTTTCAGATAATACCCGCTTCCGCGTACTTCATTCATTATACGACGTTCATACTACAAGAAGCATAATACGTCATTCATACGTTTTTAACTGAATTTGGATACGCATTGGAATGATTGATATGACCGATTGCCGTTAATGTGATATTTCTAAAAAATAATTTTTTTCGAATTTCTACGACATAGCTGAACGGATACGCTGTCGTTCTGTTCAGGGCTTTTGTCTCAGCATTTATGATTCCTAATGAGTACTTTGTCGGCATTGCAGAAATTATCATCACCCACTCAATTTTATGACACGTTTACTACTTACTCTCGGCTTAATTATATCCACCTCACTATTCATCACCGCAAATGCCCAGCTTTTCGAGGATTTTGAAACGGGTCTTAAAACCGCCTACGCCGACGGGCCCGTAACTCTTACGTCAGGTTCCTGGCTTTTTAGTGATGCCCTGATCGGAAATCTTGACAACGACAAAAAGAACGGTACACGAAGTGCCCGGATTCGTGCCGGTTTTATTGAAATGCAGTTCGACAAGAGTGATGGTGCCGGCGACATTTCATTTTACTATGCCAGTTTCGGCGGTGATATTGCCGGGGTTGTGAGAGTTTTGGTATCCGACAATGGGGGTACAACATGGCAGCAGGTTGGTGAAGACCTTACAACCACCTCTGCCCTGCAGCAGGCTTCCATTCTGACCAATATACCGGGGAATGTAAGAGTGAGAATCGAGCGGGTAAGCGGGAACCGTATTAACATTGATGATGTACGTGTAACCGACTTCGTGGAAGCCACGGAGGATCCGACCCTGACCCTGACTGCCGGCGGCAATCCTGTTGCCAATGGTGATGCATTCGACTTCGGCATAGTACCTGTGGGTGAAACCAAATCGGCCTCTTTCCGCATCCGCAACACCGGCCAGGCGCTTCTTCAGATCACCGGGGCCACACTTGAAGGTACCGGATTCAGTACGCCTGCCGATTTTTCAAACCTTGAACTTGAGCTGTTTGAAAGTTTTGATTTTGAGTTGACCTACAGCCCTGCTGCTGAAGCCAGCTACGAAGGCAGCCTCACGTTTGAATCCAATGATCCTGTAAATCCGGCCTATCTCGTAAACTTATCGGGTACCACTCCGGCGCTGGCAGAACCCATCACTATTGCTGAAGCACGAAGCCTTCCTGTGGGTACTGTGGTTACGGTGGCGGGCTGGGTAACGGCATCCGACCAGTTCCGTGGCCCCGTCTATTTTCAGGATGAAACGGCCGGGATCGGCTGGTTTAACAACGATAACATGCGCATCGAGTGGAACATTGATGCACGCATCGGCGACTCTCTTGTTGTGACCGGGGCCATTGGTCAATTCAACAACCTCATCCAGATTGTGGATGACATCACATACACCGTTTTCCCGGAATCGAACAGGGATATTGAACCACGGAACATCACGGTAACGCAACTCACTACCGGCGATTACGAGGGGCAGCTTGTCCGAATCAGTGATGTAAATATTACCGGTACAGGTACTTTTTCGGGTGGTACCAATTACCCCATCACGGATGTAACCGGCAGCAGCGAGATGCGGGTCGATGCCTTTACGAACATCAGCGGCAGTAATATACCCAACGAACCGGTAAACCTGACCGGTATAGCCGGCCGGTTTTTGAATTTCAGGCAGATACTACCCCGGTTTACAGACGACATTCAGATAATCAGCGGCGGGCCGGTTATTTCCTCTGCCGCTCCCTATGAAATTTTCGCAACACCCGGCTCCATCACCTTCAGCTGGGAGACAGAAGAACCCGGCCATTCGGAAGTAAGATATGGTATCACCCCCGGTTTTGAGCTTGGCCGGGTGATTGATGAAACACCGAAAACCAGCCATACTATGATTGTTGAGAATCTGGATCCGGCTACGGTGTACAAGGTGCAGCTTCGTTCAGCAGCCGGTACCGACACCAGTACCACATCCCCGTACATCACTTCAACATCGTCGCCAGCGGGAACGACGGGTGAGGTCAGGGTTTACTTCAATAAATCGGCCGATACGTCGCTTGCCACCTATCAGGAAGCCGTACAAAATGAAAATTTCAGCAACCGGCTGATCAGTTACATCGAGGCTGCCGAGCAGACGGCCGAATTTGCCTTCTACAGCATCAGCGGTACAGTGGGCAACCAGATTGCCGACAAAATTATTGAGGCCCACCAGCGGGGCGTGGATGTGCGGGTAATTGCCAGCGGTCACACCGGCAACCCGAACGCGGTGATTACCAAACTGGTAAATGCTGGTGTAAAGGCTACTCTCAGCCTTGGAATGGAACAGCATCACAATAAATTTGCAGTCATCGATGCCCATCACGACGATCCGTCGAAAACATGGCTGGTAACCAGTTCCTGGAATGCAACAGATGATGGTACATTCAACCAGTTCCAGAACATGATTAATGTTCAGGATGTAGCCCTGGCCCGTGCCTACCTGCTTGAATTCAACCAGATGTGGGGAGCGGAATCAGGCAGTTTCAATGCCGCCAACGCCCGTTTCAGTGAATTTAAGGAAGTAGTGAATCCTTCTGTTTTCTTTGTCGGTGAGGATGCCACCCAGATCCGGTTGTATTTCAGCCCCCAGGCCAATACTGAATCACATATTATCCGTGCACTGGCCACCGCCGGTTCCAACATTGATCTGGGCCTGAACCTGATAACGCGTCGGGCCATCTCCAATACCATGCTCAGCCGGTTCAATGACGGGGTTAAGGTTCGCGGAGTGATCGGACAGACCAACCTGCAGGGAAGCGAGTGGGAATACCTGAGCAGCTGGGCCGATGTGCACGAATTCTCACAGGGAGATTTTGGGTTACTACACCACAAATATGCGATCATTGACGGTGAAAATACCAACGACAATTCTAAAGTGATCACCGGTTCGCACAACTGGTCGAATAATGCGAATACCTTGAACGACGAGAATACTCTGATCATCTACAACGGAAGGGTTGCCAATGAGTTTCTTCAGGAGTTTGCAGCAAGGTACACTCAGGCCGGCGGTCAGGATGTATTCATCCCCGTATCTGTAGTTGAAGAGAGCGCTGATCTGCCCGAAACGGTTACACTCAGCCAGAATTATCCGAACCCGTTCAACCCGACCACCACCATCCGGTTTCAGCTGAATTCGGGACACAGCGTAACGCTTGATGTATTTGATATCATGGGGCGGCGGGTTGCCAACCTGGCAGAAAACCGCGGATTCTCCCCTGGTGAACATACCCTGACGTTTGATGCATCCAACCTGTCGAGCGGCATGTACATCTATCAGTTGCGGCTTGATAACGGGCAGACCTTATCCCGGAAAATGATGCTGGTTAAATAGCACATTTCCCGGAGTGAGTTCAAACTCCGTTGCGGTTATAACCAGTATTTTTAACCGGTAATGATTCAGTATGAAGCAACTCTGAAATCAACCACTTCCTGCCTGTTGTCAGATTCCTCAGTTGACCGGAATTTTTTCACCGGCCAATATAGCAATGGGAAGCGTATTGCCATCCGGGGGAAGCTGACATGTAGTATAGGGTGAAAAGGCGCAGGGCGGGTTGTAGGCTTTGTTGAAATCCAGTACGGTTTCCCCTCCGGGTCCCGGATTGTCTACATAGATATATCGTCCACCCGGGAATGTCTCCGTCATGCTGGTTTCATCCGCAACTATGATAAAAAGGCGGTCGCCCGTACCAAGGGCTATGAGTTCGTACTTCTCTCCTTTCAGCTCGAATACCAGTTTCCCTGCCGATTCCTCGTAGGTAGTCTGACCCAGAATGTTGGTTACGGGTATTGTGACTGATGCATCATGCGGAACCAGCTCGGCCATTACCCGGTACTGAAGATCCGCCGGATATGTCTCTATACCCTTGAATCTCATCAAAACTTCGCTTTGGGTATCATACAGCCGGATTCCGGTCAGCTCTCCCCGTTGGATTACAAGCCAGGTGAGCCGCCCGTATTCAAGTTCGGTTGTTTGACCGGGTGTATATATAACAGGGTTAACAAAACGTTCCCCGTCAGCCATAATTTCCAGCCCATCGGCGGGGTACATCCTTACGGTATCGGAATCCAGTTCGAACCTTCCTGCGTAATCGGGCAGTGTTCCGTCGGGGAAGTAAAAATCGACATCATCACCCGTTCCGAAGGTTTGAATGGGTTCGTCAATCCAGTACATCCCTGCAAGCAACAGCCAACCCTGAGGCTCTTGCAACCGGTCGATTCGTTCGCGGTGCCACTGTTCAACCTCTGCCCGGTGTTCTTCCGGTGTAATGGGCTGACCGGTATTGCAACCATAAACCAGACCGAGTAATAAAAGTGGATAAATGAATACAGATGTTATCTTAAATAAACAATAAGGCATAGTAACGTACAATCCGGTTAAAAAAACGGTAAGTCCCGCCAGGATATAGAATTAAAATGCCGGCATCCCTGTCTTTAACCAAGCAGGGTTTACCGGATGTATAAATGAACAGTTGATCAAGCATAATATACTGCCACTGTTTATATGCATAAAGAAAAGGTTTATAATTATACTGAATCGTTACATTC
>JBLRWO010000011.1:0-101130 GCA_047921215.1 Cyclonatronaceae bacterium
CCCATACCGGCGGTGCGGTTCGCCCGTGTGTAATAGACTCTTGCCTGCATGAAATTACCCCGGAACATGTCGACGCGTCCCTGAAGAAAGTTAGTCAGTGCCTGTTCGTTCTCGCTGCGTGCCAGATTGCTGACCTGCTCCAGGTAGTTTTCCGCCAGGTCCACATCCTTCAGGTAATCGAGGGCCAGCTCAACCTGAAGGGCCAGTACCTGAAGCCTCCGGCCGTAACGGGTGTGCTGCTTTTCAATGGCTTCAATGGTACGGGATGCGGCCCGGTAGAGCGAATCGGCCCGGTTACCGGTATCCAGATTGTTGTCGGTGAGGTAAGCGGCCCAGTCCATATAGAGCCGGGCGGTCTCTTCGGAGGCCATGGCGCTGATTTCGCGGTCATTACCGTCCAGGTAAAAGGCGTAGGCCTGCCCGGCAAGCTCGAACTGACCGGCATTTTTCAGCCGGTTGCCCAGGCTGAAGACTGTAAGTGACCCTTCGGGACCGGATCGTTCCAGGTTCCGTGCCACGACCAGTGCACGGCGGTAGAGCTGACGCTCCATCAGCAGCCAGATGAGCAGCCCCCGCATGGAACTGAAGGCTTCATTGCCGGGCAGCATCGTTGAGGTGGCCTCGTCCAGTGTGATGATGGCAGCGTCATACAGATCGCGGTCGTCGTACTGAATGAGCTGCCGCTGTATGGTGGATGCGTACATCGGACTGGTCGTGAGCAGATCGACATACTCCTGCATACCGTCCTCGAAACGGCCGAGCACGAGCAGGGTACGGGCGATCTCGTTGCTGAAAAGAGAAGAATTTTCAAGGTTCTTCCGTGCCTGCTGGTAAATGGAGAGAGCTTTGTCGTATTCACGCCTCCCGCTGAGCGTTTCGGCGATATAGCGGTACACCTGGGGCTGATTGATATTCTGGTCGATGGTCTGTTGCCAGGTCGTAAAAGCGTTTTCCGTATCGCCCGCCATATGGTAGATTTCGCCGAGGCGCACCTGTGTGACAATATCACCGGGAATTCTCCGGAGGCGGTCACGGGTAATTTCCACGGCTTCATCAAACCGTTTCAGGCTCACCAGCGAGGTCACCGCCCGGTCGTAGACGGGATGGGAATCCGGATTCTGCCGCAGCAGACGCGAAAAAATCTGATAGGCCTCCTCATACTGTCCGTTCCGGAGATAGTCGTTCGCAATCAGAAAATCGTCGCCCCGCTGGGAATGGGCATTCTCCGGAAAGATGATAAGGCTGAAAAACAGGAAAAGCAGTGCAAATGCAACAGGGAGTGCACCTGAACCCCCGGTAACACGGGTTGTGGTATTGATTTTCCGGTCATGAGTTTTGTTCATGTATGTCACACCGTTCTGTTTCATTTCTAAAGTTCAAAAAAAATATCAACAATTAACACAAAATCGCATTTTACAAACCTCACGTTACAAGTCTGATGTCTGTTGTCTCAGGTCTATTTGTCCTTTAGCATGACGTTGTCCGGGTGTCTCACTACTCACTACTCCGTACTCACCACCCCGGCTGCGAATGTCTGCATCTCACGGTAAAACCGGTTCAGGGGGAAACCTACCACATTGTAGTAATCTCCATCAATGCGTTCCACGAACAGGGCTCCGAGGTCGTCCTGGATCCCGTAGGCGCCGGCCTTGTCCATGGGACTGCCGCCCGCCACGTATCCCGCTATCTCGGCGTCGGAGAGTTCACTGAAGGTAACGTAGGTGCGTTCGAAAAAAGTTCGTGACTCGAAAGGGGGGGCGGCGGGTGCAGGGCTGTTGCGCCGGTCCCGGTCGATCATCACCAGGCTGACTCCGGTGTACACGGTATGGGTTCGTCCGCTGAGAAGCCGGAGCAGGCGGTGTGCATCGGCGGCATCCACCGGCTTGCCGAGGATTTTCCCTGCGAGCACTACTATCGTATCTGCCCCGATTATCAGGATTTTGGAAGAATCTGCCGGGAATCCGGCCACGTCAGTCTCATCCATCACACGCCTGGCTACCTCCGTTGCTTTTTCATGGGCAAGTTCACAGACCAGGACCTCCGGATCGGTTGTACCGTTGTGGTCCTCGTCGGTGTGGGCGGGGATGACCTCAAACTTCAGGTTGATCTGCTGCAACAGCTGCCGTCGCCTTGGGCTTTGAGATGCGAGAATAATACGTGTCAATGTTTTTTGAAGGTGTTGGTAGATATTGCAGTGGAAATTTCCGGATCTACGATGAGCTGCAAATATACAATTTCCCGGCCGTGATGACGAGTGCCGGACATGACGCCTGCCATTTAAGATATCCTTCAGTAGTCAGATCCGGGATTGCTGATGCGTTATAGCGCCCGAAAGCGTATTCTTTCTCCAGGAATGGGGCACTTGAAATGTTATTCTGCCCAGTTTCTTTACTTCACAAATGCGCATTCCCTATATTCCCGTTTTCTGATCACGGATAGATTCCGCCAAACCGATCAGCTTCAATTTCCCGATTTATCAATCTCAAACAAACACATCACAATTTGCCATGGCCAAACAGCAGATCAAAAAGAGCAGACGCAGAAAACCGACGGTGGAGCAGCAACCGATGCTTTTCGATACTTCCAATTATATCTGGATGGCGGCCGGGGTCGGACTCATCCTGCTGGGCTTCCTGATTATGTACCTGGAGAGCGAGGTGCGCGGGTTCTGGTCGCTGTACGTGTCGCCGGTTGTAGTGCTGGCGGGGTTCGGCGTTGTGGCCTACAGCATCATGAAGAAGCGCAGTTATTCGGATACTGAAACGGAACCATCCACGGCTGAATAAACCGGGAGCACGGTGACCGACAGGAAACTAAATTTTGTTTTTCAGTTCATCCTCGTTGTTCTGTTTGTGCTGGTTGCAAACCCGTTCGACAAGGTGCAGATCCTGTTCGGTCTGGTGCTGGCGTGGATTGTTGCCCGGGTCGTATTCCTGAACAAGTGGCTGAGTCTCGACGGAGTATGGGCTGCAACCATTGTCGGAACGGTTGCTCTGGGGATCGGCGGTACGGAGCCCACCGTCATTTTGCTGGTGTTTTTCATCAGCAGTAACATTCTGGCCGTGCTGCTTACCACCAGGGATTCCGGAACGAGCCCGCGCGAGCTTCGAGAGCGCCGCAATGGTATTCAGGTGTGGAGCAATGCGTTCTGGTTTGTGCTGTTCATCATCCTGAGTTACCTGTTCCACTCCGAGCAGCTCTACCTGATGGCTGTGGCCGGTATCGCCGTGGCCACCTCCGATACCTGGGCCACGCTTTTCGGCATCCGCCTGGCCCCTAACAGTACCCGCATCATCACCACCTGGAAGAAAGCGGAGGCGGGCAGTGAGGGGGGCATCAGTCTGCCGGGCACATTCGCGGCGCTGCTGGGCGCGGTACTCATCGGGTTTGTATTGCTGCTGTTCCCGCGCGAAAACCGCTATGCCGCCCTGATCGCGGTGATTACAGGCGGGTTTTCAGGTTGTATGGTGGATTCCTATCTTGGTGCGGCTTTTCAAAGCCGTAACCGCTTTTTCAGTGTGGGAAGGAACACCTCCTGGCCCATCGGCAACGATATGGTAAACTGGCTCTCGACCGGGGCCGGCGCCGTGATCTGTCTCATCCTCTACACGATTCTCGATTATGTCCTGGTATAGAAAACTTCACTGGCAAATTCTGATCGGCCTTTTTCTCGGCCTCATCTGGGGCCTGATCGCCTCACAGACCGGTATGGCCGGTTTTACGCTGGCCTGGATCAAGCCTTTTGGAACCATATTCGTGAACCTGCTCAAACTGATCGCCATCCCGCTGGTGCTGGCATCGCTGGTGGTAGGGGTTGCCAAGCTGAACGACATCACCAAACTTTCGAGGATGGGTGGCAAAACCATCATAATCTATCTGATCACTTCCGTTTTTGCCATCACAATCGGCCTTACCGTGGTGAATATAATGAAACCCGGTAAAGCCCTGCCCGTGGAAACCCGCGAAGAGCTGATGATGAGCTACCGGGACAATGTAGGAGACAGGGGTGAGGCGGCCGGACGGGTTCTGGAACGCGGGCCGCTGCAGCCGCTGGTCGACATTTTTCCGGAGAATTTTGTGGATGCCGCATCCGACAATTCCAATATGCTACAGGTAGTGTTCATCGCCATCTTTCTCGGTATCGGCATCATTCAGATCGAAAAGCAGAAAGGGGAGGTACTTGTCAATTTCTTTGACGCGTTCAATGATGTGATCATCCGCATTGTGGATTTCATCATGTTGGCGGCACCCTACGGCGTGTTTGCTCTGCTGGCGACGGTGATTGTAGAACTGGCCGGCGATGACCTCGGCCGTGCCCTCGAGCTGCTGGCCGCCCTCGGCTGGTACTGCCTGGCGGTCGTGATCGGACTTCTGCTGCATGTATCGATCGTATACACCACGCTTTTTAAAATCTACAGCCAGATGAAGTTCTGGGATTTCATCCGCGGTATCCGTCCGGCTATCCTGCTGGGGTTCAGCACCAGCTCCAGCGCGGCCACCCTCCCGGTTACCATGGAGCGTGTTGAGAAAAACCTGGGGGTGCATGAGGAGGTGGCCAGTTTCGTGCTGCCGGTGGGCGCCACCATCAACATGGACGGTACAAGTCTCTACCAGGCCGTGGCCGCGGTGTTCATCGCCCAGGCGGTGGGCATGGACCTGACCATCGCACAGCAGCTCACCATCGTACTCACAGCCACGCTGGCATCGATCGGTGCTGCCGGTGTTCCGGGCGCGGGCATCATCATGCTGGTAATCGTGCTGCAGGCTGTGGATGTACCCGTTGAAGGCATTGCCCTGATCCTGGGCGTAGACCGGCTGCTCGACATGATCCGGACTGCCGTGAACATTACCGGCGATGCGGCCGTATCGGTGGCTGTTGCCAGTTCCGAGAACAAACTGGTGATGGGCAATTACGACGAGTGAGGGGTTAAACACGGGGAATCCGGCCTGACAGAATACCCCTATGATTCCATTTACGGGTAACACTCCCTGAACATTCCGGACAACATCGGCTTTGGATTCGCGTAGTATATCCGGCAGGTCCCTGCAACATCCCGGCCGCTTCGCAATTAAAAGCTGCAATACTATTAAAACAGGTTAATACCGTATTTTGTGTTGTCGATATCATCCCGCGGAATAAACGATTCGGCAGGATAGTACGGCGCCGCCAGAAGCCGTGCCGGTGCTGTTTGGAAACACCGTACTCGGAAACGGAAAAACTGATACGGCAAAAGGAACGCCGGCAATCCTTTATCGCATTTACAGACGAATATGTACACACTTACAATAATCCTGATGATGTTCCTTTCCCACGTCAGTTCACCGGATGAGCGCGGTGCGGAGGAGAAACCGGCAGAGGTCAAATTCGAGTTACTGCTCTCCGATGCAGTCCGGGCATTCTATCACGCCGACTGGGCATACTCCGACAGCCTGCTGGTGGAGCTCACCGGGATGCAGCCCAATGACGCCCGCGTCCATTTTTTCCGGTCCATGATACCGTTCTGGTCCTATTTTTTCGGTGGCAACGATGCGGAGCATGCCGGTCGGTTCCTGGAGCTGTCGGAGCGTGCCATCATGGCGAGCGAGAAACGGCTCAAAAATGCCCCGTCCGACACGAGCATGGTGCTGCTTCTGAGCGGGCTCTACGGCTACCGGAGCCTGGTGGCAGCCGACCAAAAGGAGTACAGAACCGCAATCCGCAGCGGCATGACAGGCTTCACCTACACCCGGCAGCTTTTATCGCTGAACACAGACGATCCCAACGCGTTGCTCGGCCGGGGGGTGTTCGACTACATGACCGGCTCCGTTCCCCGCGAACTACGCTGGATGACCAATATGTTCGGGCTCAGCGGCAGCAAGGAGGAGGGGTTCAGGCGCCTGGAGGAGGCGGCCGCCAGCAACAGTTATGTAAGCAACGACGCCCGCATGTTTCTATGCTACCTGTACGACCGCGACGAACGCTACCATGACGCGCTCCGCGTGAGTAGAACC
Source organism: Cyclonatronaceae bacterium (assembly GCA_047921215.1). GTDB lineage: Bacteria > Bacteroidota > Rhodothermia > Balneolales > Cyclonatronaceae > RECM01. The sequence goes on from JBLRWO010000011.1 coordinate 5,992, forward strand.
CTGACCGGTGATTTTCCCGAAAATGCCATCTTCCGCTACTATTACGCTCATTCGCTAGAGAAGACCGGCGATGTTGCCGGGGCGATCGATTCGTATAAGATGGTGTTGGATATGCAAAATCCGGAGCTGGAAAGCCTGAGGGAAAAAGCGAGTGACAGGATAGTTGAGCTCGGGAATTAGTAAGCAAGCAGATCGCAAATCGCCGGGTCGTTACGTCTTAAGAATCGGATATCAGAAGTCGTGATCCCGGTCAAATCCTGATCCATTTGACGTAGCGATTCATAAGACGTACCGATTTTCCGACGTAGCGAAGTTCTCAAACAGATCGCAAATCGCCGGGTCGCTACGTCTTAAGAATCGTATATCAAAAGTTGTGATCCCGGTCAAATCCTGATCCATTTGACGTAGCGATTCATAAGACGTACCGACGTACCGACGTAGCGATGTTCCCCACCAGATCGCATATCGCCGGGTCGCTACGTCTCAAGAATCGTATATCAATAAGTCGCGATCCCGGACAAAACAGGATTCACTTCACAAACGCCATTTTACCCGTCAGCATTCTTCCATCTCCCAGTACAAGATGGTATAAGTAGATACCGCTCGCCAGGCCGCCTGCATCGAAACGTACAGTATGGCTGCCCGGACTGTACCTGGCTCCGTCGGTGAGCACCGCCACTCGGCGGCCGGTGATGTCGTACACCGTAATGCTCACATCGGCTGATTCGGGAAGGATGAACCGGATATTGGTTGAAGGGTTGAACGGGTTCGGGTAGTTGGGTTCAAGGGTGAAGGCCACAGGCAGACCGGCCTCCCCGCCGGGCACCGATACCCCGGTGCCAAAATAAAAGCGCGTCCATACCGGAAAATGATCGGAGGTGTTGTTCAGGTAATTGGAAATGTAGGAAGGATTCTCCACCCGCTGCGCCCCCTCAAGGTGGTATTGAAACAGCGGTTCGCTGATGGAGATGTGATCGATCGTGCTGGTGAAGCGGAAGGAGGTGAACCCGTTTTCGCTCAGCCGTCTGGTGACCACATCCCACGCGGCATCATCCACAAAATTCTGATACGGCGATACGGCCCCCTGCCAGGTTGCAACGGTAACATCATCGTTGTAGTCGCCCAGGAAGATGATATTCTCGCCCGACAACGATGAATCGAAGTAGTTTTTGATCTGCGAGGAGGCATTTACACGGCGCTCGTAGTCCTCGCCGGTCGCGAAGGCTTTGGCATGGATGTTCACTGTGTTCAGGGTTTTGGTCTGCCCGCCGGCATCGATGTTGAACCGGAAGAGCAGGGGCAGCCGCCCCGCCCAGTCGAAAATGCTTTGACCTGCCGAAATCGGTCCGGATGTGAGTGAATCGACCGTTGCCGGCTTGAAAAGATACCCGGTTTTCTGCTCCTGGTCGAAACCGGCCAGGAAGCCACGGTACTCGTCCAGATCATTGGCAAGCCGCTGAAACTGCGCGGGGCTTGAAATCTCCTGGAAGGCATACACATCCGCGTCGATTCGACGAATGAGTGCCAGTACGTTCTGGTACTGAAGCTCCAGATCAGACGGCCCGCTGCCCGAAGATCCGAACCACTCGATATTCCAGGTTACGATGTCGAAGGTTTCGTCGCCGGACAGCTCCATGCCTTCATAGGATTCCGGTTCCATGTCGGACCGGAACCTGGGCTTGAGCTGCAGCACGCTGTTAAACCGGTCGATGACGCCGGTAATGGATACCGGGCCGGAGCGGACGGTATCGCCCGGAATACCGGTTGCGCCATCAATGCGAAGGGTCAGGTTCGCGGTCGGGTCGCTTATCGGGGTGTTCTGGTTCGACCCGTACACGCCGGTGCGTAAAACGGCCAGGCTGTTAACGGTTACGAGCTGTGCTTCGTAGTCATTTGTACGAATGTCGCTGAGGGTAAGCACAACGGGATCGGGCACCCGGCGATCATCAGAAAAGACCTCGAAATTGATCTCCGTATCTGTGCCCCGGGCGGCGATCTGCCTGAGATACAATCCCGGCGTGGACCCGCCGAAGGGGTTGAACTCGGTGAGGGGCCCGTTCACGGTAATCGAATCGCCGATGGTTACTGCCACGCGAAGCGGTACATAGGTCGCGGCCAGCCCTCCGGATGCATCCTGAAAGAATACCGGCCCGTTGAATTCGCCGGCAACAGTAACCCGGCCGCCCACGGTGACCCGAGTGCCGAGCGGCAGCTCCCGGGCCAGGGCTATGGGAATGATATCGTCCTGACTGACCACATCCACCGTAACGGTAATCTCATAAACGGGCAGGGCCGGATCGTTCGAGGGTATGGTGAGCAGGGTCTGATAGGTACCCGTTTCCCCCGTTTCAAACCGGATGCTGATGTTGGTGGTGTCATCAAAAGCCAGGCCGGCTACCGCGGGCGGGGTTAGGATGAAACGGTTATCGCCGATGGTGATGGTACCGATCTGCAGACTGTCGAGGCCTCGGTTCACAATGCCGAGGACAAGCTCCGACGGGCTGCCGGCAACGGTTACCGGCATGCTCACGGTGCCGCCCGGCTGCAGGGTGGCCATGCTTTTTGCCAGGCTGATCGAAGGGTTCTCTGGGATGTCAAAATATTCAAGCACACGGATGTTGTCGATATTGATCCGGTTTCCATCCGTTCTGACCCATCGGATGCGAACGGGCGCATCGGAATTGATGAGTGCACGGTGGAGCTCCGGTTCATCGCCAGGCACCGCCACGGCGCCGGCGGGTGTCCAGTTTCTGCCCTGATCGGTAGACAAGTACACCTGTACCTTCCCGTCGCCGTCGGCCGCGAAGCCGGTATTCGCGGCCAGGTATTCCACGTAGCCGGCCTCCGGCACATCAAACAGCATGGTGAGGCTTCCGTTCCTGATGCGCACAGAACGGTCGCCGGCCTTCCGGTCCTCGTCGCGGGTGCCGATGAGCGCATCCTCAAAAAACCAGTCGTTGCCGCCGATGCCGAGCGTGTCGGTAATGTAGGATGCGGTTTCGGGGGCATCCTCAAAGTCTTCGAAAAATAAAACGGATGTTCCGGTTGATTGTGCAACGGAAAAAGGTGAAACTGTTTGAGCAGAAGTCCGGACAGCGGTTAATGGAAAAAATAACAGAAAAGTGAGGATAGACAGAAAAACCCTTCTGTTAAAAAGAAGCAACTGATTCTGAAACTCTGCACAGGGTGAATAGTATTCGGACCGGTAACCGGTAATGTGCGTGCTGGGAGGTTGGAACGGCATTTGATAAAAAGGAATAGTCAGATTTTTTGTGACCCTGAACATAAGCAATATCCGGGATTTCTGCAGCCGGGGGTCTGTGGCATGATCAGATAAAGACGGATCCTTATATCGCCTGGCATTGCCTGTTAAAAATATGATCGTATATTATGTGGAATGCCATAAAAGCTCATTCGATATCCGGCACTTGAGGTTCAAACTTATTTACTGAAACTTCAACTGCCTGATTGTATATTTTTGGGCCCGGCATATTAAGCAATCGTTAAGATCAGCGTTCCGACTGGTCGGTCCGTTCTGAATCCGGTATCTTGTTGCATATACAATCGGCAGAGGCGGTAACCGGTTTACCTGAATTTTAAAAAAGCGCGATAACTATTATCTGCATTCAATATCTCTGATGATCTTTTTACTACAAGCTTTTAAAAAGGCAGCACTGATGCTGCTGGTTGCGTTGATGTTATCCCTGGTAAGCTCACTGCAGGCGCAGCAGGTTTTTGAGCGAAAAGCAGTTGAGGTGAGCAATCTGGGGATCTCGTTTACCAATGTGGGAACAATCGGGCGTCCCAACGTGAGGAACCAGCCGGTGGGCCTGCCCAGTATGGAGTATCCGCGCGGATCGGGTACCGAACACCTGTTTGAAGCCGGTTTCTGGCTGGGTGCCGTTGTGGGAGGGGAGATCAGGGTGTCGACTTCGGCCGTTACAAATCCTGCCGGCTATTCAACCGGCACCGCCGGATTTGAATTTACCAATGATGGCACACCATTCCTTGAACGGTCATCACTGGAGGATTCGGAAAATTTCTCGCCGGTAGCTGTTAGTCATCAGGACCTGATCGCCGAGTTTTCTGACCGCCGTGTGGCCATTGGTACCCAGCCGATCGCCGGGCATGAAAATCCACTTATTGCGGATGTCCGCATGGAGAGCTACAACTGGAATTTCGGTTTTGCTGAAGCTCTGACCATTGTCAACTACGAAATCACCAACGACAGTCAGCAACCCTGGGACAGTGTCTACTTCGGTATCTATTCCGATATGGTTGTGCGCAACATCAATACCACCCTTGAAAGTGGTTCGGCTTTCTTCAACAAGGGGGGATTGGGCTGGATCGATTCCCTTTACGCACTCTATATTTTTGACCGTGGCTCCTTCGACAATCCCAGGATCAATACCTATGCGTCGAGTGTGATCATCGGATCGGAATACAGGGATGTGGAATTTCACCCGCGCAGGGCAGAAGAGGTACAGGCGGCCGGTATGCGTCCGCCGGCGGTGCGCCCGTCGTTCTGGCTGTTCGGAGCCGGTTCGGGGGATTTCCAGCGGCCAAACGACGACCTGGAACGCTACAACCGGATGGCATCGGCCTGGCCTCTCGAGCCGAACCGCACCAGGCTGCGGACAGATGGCCTGGTTTCGGAAGGGAATTTTATTCAGCTGAATTCCATAGGGCCGTATTCCCGCATTGAACCGGGGGAAAGCATCAACGTGTATATCGCATTTGTTACCGCTTTGATGCCGCCTGATTTTCAGGGTATACAGCCGGGCAACGTCAGTGCGGCAAACACCGACAGCTACGATAATGAACAGTCCCGCTCAATACTCAATGAGAACATCGGCTGGGCCTATCGTCTTTTCGATGGTCAGGAACTCGATGACGGGTCGCGGGTGCGTTTTCTGGTTCCCGAGCCACCGGCCGTACCCCGTACGCGGGTGGAACTGGATGCCGGCAAGGTCAGCCTGTACTGGGACAACCGGGCCGAATCGTCGGTGGATCCGGTAACGGGCATCGAAGATTTTGCAGGATACAAGATCTACCGTACCAAACTGGGCGATGACATCCGCGGAGTGATAGGAACCAACGCCGAGGTGATCCGCGAGTTCGATGTGGAAGGAGACGGCCGGGGATTCAATACCGGTTTTGAGGAGGTGAGGCTGCCTTCGCCCGTAACCTTTCCCGACGATCCGGTCGAATACCACTACCGGTTTGATGTTGAAGGCATGCTGAGTGGCTGGCAATACCTGTTTGCGGTCACCTCGTTCGATCAGGGGGATGAGCGGACCCCGCCGCTCGAGACCAGTGTTAACGCCAACGCCATCCGTGTATTCCCCGGAACGGGGCCCAATGAAAATTTTAACAGCAGTGCAGAGGAATTCCAGGTTGGCGTGTATCCGAACCCCTACCGGATCAACGCGGCATGGGACGGTACCACACCGTTTACGCGGAAAATCATGTTCTATAATCTGCCCCACCGGGCCGAAATCCGCATTTATACACTTTCCGGTGCCATTGTGGCGAATTTGCAGCACGATTCAGGCACCTACCGGGGCGATACCCGGTGGTTCCGTGATTTCAGCAGCGATAACAGGGTGCTTTCGGGAGGTGAGCATGCCTGGGACCTTCTCACCGAAGCGAACCAGAACCTCACCACGGGGCTGTATCTGTATACCGTAAAAGATCTTGAGAACGGCGGAGTCCAGCGCGGGAAATTCGCCATAATCAAATAATGAAAGACGATTAAATCGCAAAATAAACCCAATACCATGATGTATATGATTAGAAAGCTACGGAACCTGACCCTGGCACTGATGGTGGTTGCAATTGCCGGCACCGATCTGCTGGCTCAGCAACAGGTTACCATCCGTGACCTGAATACGTATGATCCGATGCCACTATCGCAGGAAGATCTCTCGGCTCACCCCTTAACAGGTGTGCAGGTCGAATTCACGGCCGTGATTGTTTCCTATCCCCGAAGTTCCGGTCTGGCCGGTTATAATTCCACTACAGGTACCATCAATCGTATTCACGTTTTTGTGGCCGATACCACGGCTCTTGAGAACGGGCTAGACGGCAATTTTATGCAAATTGTTGTTGATGGTGCCGGTTTTAATGTGCTTGAAAACCTGAACCGCGGCGATGTGATCACTGTTGTGGGTGCTCTGGGCTGGTTTGGTGCTGTTGGTCAGTTTAATTCCAGCGACATCACCCTGATCGGCAGTGCATTGTTCGACCCGGAATTTGAAAAATTCCTTCCCCTTCTCGAACCTACCACTATTGAACTTTCCGAGTTGAACATTCCCTCTGAAGAGGTTGATGGAACATTCAAGTGGAACCGGGAGAACTACACCAAATACATCAACCGCTATGTTCGTTTTGAAGGTGTTGAGGTTATAGACCGCCTTGAAGCGGAAACCGGCCGGCCACGTCTGTTTACCAGTGATGGTGTTTCACCCATTATGACCAGGGATGTATCCCTGCGTTACCGTAACGACAGAAACGATAATTACAGGGATGGCTACAACTACCGCCGCGCGGCTGTCGACGGACCCTACGTACCACCCCCATCCGGAGCTGTTGTTGAACAGAGCGGTTTCATAGTTATGGATACATTCGATCCGAACAATATTGATGAATCAACCATAGCCAGAACCTTCCGCATCGCACCGATGGAAGATGGTGTGGTATGGATCGGCGAAGGTGATGATGTCGAGCGTTTCGAACCGGAGAACTGGCCGAACGACCTGCGTGTACTCGGTTTTGCCGCACTTCTCGACAATCTGACACAGACACCTGAGGAGGTATTTGAAGGTGACGAGGTATCGGTATCGATCAATGTGGATCTGCCCGAGGTCGATTACACGCTCAACAGTGTGACGATTACCTACACCGCCGGCGATGCCGGGGCAGTGACCGAAGATATGACCGGTGCCGGAAATCTGTACAGCTATACCTTTCCGGAATTCGATGTGTTTACCATGGTGAATTACACCATAACGGCTACGACCACCACTCCGGATGATATCGTAACACGTGCCCGGCAGAGCAGTAGTTTCTATGTGCTGAGCGAAACACAGACAGCTCCGCCGATCTTCAGCCCGGCTGCAGGTACTTATGCCAACTCGGTGACGGTCTCCATCAGTTCAATGACAGAAAATGCCACCATTTTCTACACGACCGATGGCAGTGATCCCACAGACGAGTCTGATGAGTATTCCACAGCCCTTACGTTCGATCAGACCACAACGCTCCGTGCCATAGCCTTTGCCGACGGCCTGGATGCAAGTCCGGTTACTTCAGCTGTATATACAATAGAAGTGGACGCAATCGAAGTGGACAACCTGAACGACCTGCGTGCTGCTGCCGCTGCTACCACCTATCTCTACACCGGAGAGGCCGTGGTAACCTACGCCAGAAGTTCACGTAACCAGAAATACCTGATGGATTCATCAGGCGGTATACTGATCGACGACAACCCCGGTATCTTTACGACACCCGCCTCCATCGGCGATGTGTTCACCGGACTTCTCGGTCAGGTTTCAGACTTCCGTACCCTGAAACAATTCAACCCGTCTGTTGACCCCGGTGCCCCGGTTAATACCGGCGTGGAAATCACACCAATGGTTGTTACACTGTCAGATATTGATCCTGCCATTCATCAGAGCATGCTGGTCCGGGTTGATAATGTGACCTTCGTATCTGCAGGCACCTTTGCCGGAGGCCAGAACTACTTTATTACCGACGAGTCGATAGGGGAAGAAACCGTAACCCTGCGTACAGCCTTTGGTGAAGCCGATTACATCGATACGCCCATACCTACAGGTGCAGTAAACCTGACGGTTCTTGTGGGCAGCTTCGATGGTACTGTGCAGGTGACCCCGAGGTTCTCGAGCGACATACAGGATGCGACCAATCTGGACCGCACCGACCGTCCGTTCGAGTTCGGCCTGGCACAGAACTACCCGAACCCGTTCAACCCGACCACGAACATCGTTTACACCCTGGCCGAAACCTCGGATGTAAGACTGGTTGTTTACGACATTCTCGGTCGCAGAGTGGCCAGCCTGGTTAATGAAACCCAGATGGCCGGTCAGTACAATGTAAATTTTGATGCGGTACGTCTTGCAAGTGGTACCTACCTGTACCGTCTTGAAGCCGGTGATTTCACATCGGTTAAAAAGATGATGCTCATCAAATAAGCACGTTTTAACTAATCCGCCGGGAGGAGGGGACCTGCCTCTCCTCCCGCTTTATTTTTTTTTAGATCCTGATAATGCGTTACCGATTCGGTTTTGTAATCGCCCTGCTGGCATTGCTTGTTTCATGTGATGCGGGCATACAGGGTAACTTCAGCGACAATCTGCCGCCAAAAACATACCTCACCGTAGAAAAAATAAATCTGCCGGAAGGCGACCGCCTCGTTAGCCAGATCACCATCTCGTGGTGGGGCGACGATCCCGACGGATATATCGTGGGCTATGAATTCAGGATCGGCAATACAGACCTGTCCGAATGGACGTTTACCACTCGTACCGACAGCGTGTTCGTTCTTCCCATACCACCGGGCGAGACCGATGCCGATGTGCGGTTCACCGTGAGGGCCATCGACAATAATGATGCAAGAGACCCCGAACCACCAAGCGTCGTATTTCCGATCCGGAATTCACCACCCGAAATTTCATTTGCAACCAACCAGACCCCGCCCGATTCTACTTTCAGAATTGCCAGCTTCGGGTGGAATGTGAACGATCCCGACGGCACCCCCAACCTGAACCGTGTTGAGATCGCCCTGAACGACACCAGCCAGTGGCACCCTGTTCCGGTGGAGATCGATTTTATAACCCTGAGGGTCGATGATACCATTCCTGATCCCGAAGCACAGGTCTTTTTTGGCCGTGCCCTGATTAAATCCGACATCGTCTTTACAGATGTGAACGTGGATGCCGAAAACACGCTTTATGTGCGGGCTTTTGACAATGCTGAAGCCTCAAGCGCGGTCATCTCGCATCAGTGGTTTGTGAAACAGCAGCGCTCCAGTGTTCTCTTCTTTAATGATATCGAAAACCCGGATGCCCCGAACCGGGTGGCACAGCACCTGAGACTGCTCAGGGAAAACGGGATCGATGTGGTCGATTACATCGACATTTCTGACGGCAATGCCATCAGCGGTCAGCGGGTACCGTTCACATCCGCCCTGCCTGACCGGTCGCTTGCCGATCCCACAACCAACCGGATGCTGGCCGAGTGGAACCATATCTACTGGGTCTCCGATAACCTCGACCGCCACATCAGCTATGCCCTCGAAATGACGCTCGACTTTTTCAGCAACGGCGGCACCATGTTCATAAACATCCCGACGAAGAGAATCAGTGATGATAATCCGCTGCTGGAATTCCTGCCGTTCGAACGGATGGAACAGCTGCCTGCCGGCCAGCAGAGTTTCATAGTCCAGACCAATTCGCTGGTAACACCTTTGCCCGGTGTAACAGGTATTCCCGTGCTGACCATCCGGCGGAACCTGCTCTCCTATTATCCCATTGTGCCTTTTGGTGGAAGCGTAAGCCTTTACAATGCCGATTTCAGGACCCGTACACCGTTCGGAACATCCGACTTCAACGGTTCAAAGGTGGTCGCCGTTACCAATCCCGAACAGGATATCCTCTATTTCGGCATCGATTTCTTTGAATTTACAGCCGACAGCGACCTGAGCTCGCTTGTCCGTTATTCCGTAATTGAAACGCTCGGATTCCAATAACAGACCTATGCGTTATTTTATTCTTTTTTTGGCCTTATTCACATTCCTGATGCATGGACCTGTATCAGGGCAAACCACAGGATCCATTTCCGGTACAGTGATCGACGCCCGCGACGGTGAATCACTCATCGGGGTGAATATCATTATCCGGGGTACCAGTTTTGGTACAGCATCCGATTTGGACGGCAACTACGAAATCACGAACATCCGTCCTGGTGAGTATTCCATTGAGGTCAGCTACCTCGGCTATGAGCGTCAGCTGATAACCGGAATCAGAGTGTCGGCCGGTGAAACCACGGAACTGAACATCAGGCTGAATGAGCAGATACTGTCGGCCGACCAGGAAGTGGTGGTGATCGGGGAACGCCCCATCTTCGATATTGAGCAGTCATCGACCACATCAAATATGACAAGGGACCAGATACAGGCGGCTCCTGTCCGGCGGATTGATGAGATTGTTGGCCTGCAGGCCGGTGTTTTCCGCGATCCCACCGGTTTGTACATTCGCGGTGGCCGGGCCAATGAAACCGGCTACATTGTGGATGGTGTATCCGCTCAGGATCCACTTGCCGGAACAGGCCTGGGGCTGGATCTGGGTGCCGGGGCCTATGCCAACGTGGAAGTTACAACAGGCGGGGTAGATGTTGAACATGGCAACCTGACTTCGGGTGTGGTTTCTGTTAATACCCAGCGCGGTACCGACCGCTATCAGGGCTATTTCTCCCATAAACGCGACAATCCCGGCCGTATGACCGGCAGCAGTTTCGATTTTTTCACCGACATCTACGAAATCAATATCGGCGGGCCCACACCGGGGTTCAAAAACCTGCTGCGCGGATTGGGCGTTAATGACCCCGGTCATCTCTACTTTTTTGTAGCGGCGCAAACCAGTTTCAGCAATGAATTTATGCGAAACACGGCCGACCAGGTGCGCACATCCATGATCAGCAACGATTTCTGGTCGCCCCGCCAGGATAACCGGTGGAGCGGCATGGTTAAGCTGACCTACAATCTGTCGCCCGGGATGAGGCTTGAAGGAGCCTACCAGCGCTCACTCACAATTAATCAGAACACCCGCATGCTGCAGATCGTGGGCGACGATGTACAGATACGCCCCGGCTACCAGTTTTTCTTCCGCGAGAATCTGGACAATGCCAATACCTATGCCCACGACAGTAAACTGACCTATCTGAAATGGACCCACACACTGAGCCAATCCACGTTCTATGAGGTACAGTTAAGCCGGCTGTTTACACGCCTGCGTGCCGATGCAAACGGACGCAACTGGCGGCCCGATCGCGTTGATGGTGAATTCGACGCAGAAAGCATTGTGGTCTATCCCGTAACACCTTTTGTGGCCGACCGCGATTTCACCTACGTGCTTCCGGGTCCCGGCTTTGCCAATAACGGAGGTATAGCCACATTGTGGCACGATCACTACGCCGAGGAATACACACTCCGTTCCAGCTTGACGAGCTATTTCTTCAACAACAACAACCGCCTGAGGGCCGGCCTTGAAATGAAGATGCTCGACTACCAGTGGATCGACATTACCCGTCCGTGGGTTGGCGCTCCCATTCAGATCGATGAGGATACCTTTACAGAGACGTTCCGGCTCGGGGCCTCATCCGACATCTGGCAGGTGCGTCCGGTGCAGGGTGCTTTTTATGTGAGTGATCAGATCCGGTACCAGGGGCTGATCGCCAACCTCGGGATGCGGCTTGAATACTGGTTCCCCGGATCCTACGTCGATAACTTTGTGGATGATCCCCGGGCCCCCATTGCCGACGAAGTACGCCAGGCATACATGGATGAAACCTATAATCTGTTCGGAAGCCGGTTCAAAACCTGGCTGCTGCCCCGTATCAATGTATCATTTCCTGTTCGGGAGAACATGGTGATGTATTTCAACTACGGGCACAAAGCCAAGCTTCCTCATCCGACCTATGTCTATGCCGGACTTGATCCGTTCTTCCAGGACCGCTCGTTCCTGTCGAACCTGGGTAACCCGAACCTGAACCCCGAGGTCGATATCTCCTACGAACTGGGTTTCCGGTATCAGCTCACATCCAACGATGCCCTGAATATCACCGCCTTCTGGAGTGATAAATACGATTTCATTACATCCGAGCGGATTATCATTACCGATGCCAGCGGCCGCGATACCGAACGTTCGTTCCGTGTGAACGGCGATTTCGCCAGGGTAAGGGGGATCGAGATGACCTATTTCAAACGCTATAAGGACTGGATCGAAGGCTCCATCAACCTCACCTACTCACGGGCCGAGGGACTCAGTTCAACGTCGAACGATGCACTACAGAGCATTATCGCGGGGGGGCAGGATATCGGCAACAATATAGAAACCCCGCTGGCCTGGGACCGACCGTGGGATCTCAAGGGCAATATTATCTTTACCTGGGACCGCCCCAATGATCCGTTGTTCGGGCTATCGGCCCTGAACCAGATGAAACTGTTCCTGTCGGGTTCATGGAGAAGCGGGCAGCGGTATACGCCCATGATCTTCAGGGGCAACCAGAGAAACCCCGTAACGGCCGAAGAAAACTGGAGACCGGTTTACGAGAGGGACAGCGATCCCACTCAGCGGTTTGCAGAGATTGGTGAACCCTGGATCAATTTTGATCTCAATTTCCAGCGCTGGTTTAACCTGGGGAATACCCGCCTTATTGCTTTCCTGGAAATATCGAACCTGTTTAATAACAAAAACCCGGCCATCATCAACCCGGTTACCGGCGAAGCGTACCGCACCGATTATCCGACCGACCCTGCCGCGCTGATTGCATTGCGCAGCGACCGGAGCTATGACGTTCCCTCGAATGTGAAAGATCCCAGATATACCGATCCGCGCGATAATAACGTGCCGGCATATCTGAATCCGGCCAATTTCCTGCAGCAACGTCACATTATGATCGGGTTCGCCTTTAATTTTTAAAAATCACGGTTTTCCTTTTGAAATTGATCAACATGTTAAGCAGATTAAACAGCCTCGTGATCATTGCCCTGGTGTTGAGCCTGGGACTGAGCGAAGCGGTAATTGCACAGCGCAGCCTGCTGCCCAGCCTCGGCGGCTCGCGTTCGGGCACATCAGGCTTTCAGTTCCTGAAAGTGAATATTGACGCGCGATCATCGGGGATGGGCAATTCGAATGTGGCGGATGCCACCGGAGGCGCGTCACTCTACTGGAATCCCGCACTTGCCGTTCAGGGCGACCAGTCGCAGCTCTACCTGGGTCATACTGCTTATTTCGCCGATATTTCACTGAATTATGCCAGCTACATCCATAAATTCAGGTCCGTTGCCGTTGGGGCATCTCTGATATACCTGGATTCCGGCGAGATGAACGAAACGACCGAATTCAGGCCATTTGGAACCGGGCGTACGTTCAGGACCGTTCATATGGCGGCGGGGCTTACCCTGTCGCAGGAACTTACCAATCTGTTCAGCTATGGCCTTACGCTTAAATACCTTGATGAGCGCATTGAAGAGGTCGAAATTCAAAATGTGGTTGTCGATCTCGGGTTTTTTTACCGTGTGGGTGATACCGGGCTGAGGTTTGCCATCGGGCTCAACAATTTCGGCCTCGATGCATCACCGGGAGGGGAAACCGTACGCCTGACCCTCGACGGAGAAGAAGTGCTTTCGGAATTTGAGGATGTATCGCCGCCCACATCCTTCGTGCTCGGCGCGGCGTATGATGCCTACCAAAGCGAAAATATCAACGTGCTGGTAACCGGTCAGCTCACCAATCCCAGCGACGATGCCGAACAACTCAGCATCGGTTCCGAATTGAGCTACATCAGGCAGTTCTTCATCAGGGCCGGCTATCAGTTCGGGGTGGATGAAGTGCAGTTTCCCAATTTTGGAGTCGGCTTCAGATTGCCTGTAGCCGGCAGATCCCTTGAACTTGACTACGGTTTTTCAGCCCGTGAAAGGCTGGGGAGCATACACCGGCTGGCCGTAAAATTCAATTTATAGTATGACATACGTGAAGCTACATAAGATTTTATTGCTCATTGCGATTTTTGCTGCGGGTTCTGTTCTGCAGGGGTGCGACGTTATTTTTGGTACCAAATCGGATGCGATCACCGATGAAATTTTTGAGGATGGGCGCCAGGATCCCAACCTGATAGTAGAAGAGGTCGGCTATGCTGCACTCGTCCCGTTCTGGGATGGTTTCGACCGGCCCACCGATGTAACCGTAGGCTTCGACGAGCTGGTCTATGTAACCGATGCCGAAGGAGTACACGTTCTTGACAGGGCCGGAAGAAGATACCTTACGATTCCGCTGCGTGGCGCAGTTTCTGTTGTACAGGACCGGTTGCTCAATCTATATGTGGCTGCCCGGTACGATACGGTGATAACAGCCATCAGCCCCGATATAACCTGGGACCTGCCCGCCGTTTATAAATTTGCCAATGCCAATGGTGCGGGTGATCTGAAGCTGCTGGACCGGTTGGTCTTTCCCTTTGCCGATGCAAGCCGTTCAACCACTGCTTCGCAACGATTCCGCCTCGATCGCAGCCGCCCCGACAATGACGAAATGGTTGAGGTGACGGGCGTTGCCATACTGGCCAATAACGATATCTATGTATCGCGAAGGGGGCCGCGCAATATCATCGGTCAGGCCATCGCACCGGATAATACGGTTCTTATCTACACGGAATTGAGGGATGAACAGAGCATCAGGACCGGAAAAATGAGGAATGTCGGCCAGATCAGGGCACTGAGTCCCAATGTGCCCACACTGTTAAGCGGTATCGATATGAACGATATTATATCGTTTATCGCTCCGCCCCAGCGCGAACAATTTCCGGCCGACATCAGCTTTATTGTTGCCCAGGGAGGACCTGGGCGGGACATTCCGTACCGGGTTATCTGGGTAAATGCCGTTCAGACGCCCGACGGACTTGAATACCGGTCGAACGGTTCACTCTTGCGCAGAGATACCACCCGTGCCGACAGCTTTCTCTACGATCAGTTTAAATTCCGCAATCCGACCGGTCTGGCCTATACCGCCGATGCCCGGGCCCAGCTGCTTGTGGTCGACGCCGCCACCGACAGTCTGTACCTGTTCCAGTCGAACGGGATTGAGGGGATCAATCCGCCGCCCGGCTCACAGCAGACCAAGGCCATTAATGTATCTTTCGGGGGCAAGGGTGCAGGGCCTCGTCAGTTTGATGAACCCAGCGGGGTCGCCTATTTCAGCCGCGTGGTCTATGTGGCCGATAAAAATAACAACCGGATTGCACGATATAAGCTGAACACGGATTTTGAGTAGTACTGCATTACGTTAACACTGGATTTTGGTAATACTGCATTATGTTGATGCTGCATTATGGCCATATTGTATTATGATGGTACTGTTTTATGGTAATGCCGTATTGAAGTAATACTGCACTGAAATGATGCCGCATTATGATAGGGAAGTGCAAAACTGCCGGTTTTCGGTAATTGTCATATTATTATATTTACGGCATTATAATCACAGCAACGGTTGCAGCAATCTGCACGGGAGTTGATACAGTATTTTAAACGTTCTCACAGGTATTTAACAGTTTCCGGATGTCATCTCAACGGGCGTCACTATTTCGGTCTGATCTGATAGTGTGGTCTGAGGTGGTTTCTTTAACCCCCATATTTCTTTATTTCCATGAAAAACATTGATCTGTTCCGGGTTTTCCCTGTCCGGTTATTATCTCTGCTCATTTTTGCAGGCCTGATCACGGCCTGCGGAACCACTTCAGGCACCACAGAACAGCAACAGGTACAGCAGCCCGTCATTGAGTTTGATGCCCTGCAGATGCTGGGGCCGGTGGCTGACTACCCGGAAGCAGAGTCCGGCCGGTTCGACAACGGCAAAATGTGGACCTTCGAGTATCCGCCTGTCGATTATTTCATGGAAGCCTATAATCTTGAAGTGACCGGCGAGTGGCTTGAAAAAGCACGTCTGGCCACGGTGCGCCTGCCCAACTGCACCGGTTCGTTCATTTCGGGGGCAGGCCTCATCATGACCAACCACCACTGCGGGCGCGAACAGGTAAGCCAGGTGAGTGCTCCCGGCGAGGATCTGCTCGACAACGGCTTCTATGCCGTTAACCTTTCTGACGAGAGGGCCGTTGACGGTTTCTATGTAGACCAGCTCGTGGATGTACGCGATATTACCGACGACATCCGGCAGATAACTGCAGAAGCCGGCACAGATGAAGAAAGGGCAATGTCGCTGGATGTGGCTATCCGGATGATTGAATCGCAGATCCGTGAGGAAATGGGTGATGAGGATGAATCATTCGAAATTCAGATCGTGGAGCTGTATAACGGCGGGCGCTATTCTGCTTATACCTACCGCCGCTACACGGACGTGCGGCTGGTGATGGCACCGGAACTGCAGCTTGGCTACTATGGCGGCGACCCCGACAACTTCACCTTCCCGCGATACAACCTGGATATGACCTTCTTCCGGGCTTACGATGAAGAGGGTATGCCGCTTCAGTCAGATTTCTATTTCAACTGGAGCACTGAAGGGGCATCGGAGGGCGATCCGGTATTTGTTGTCGGCAACCCCGGAAGAACCAGCCGGCTCATGACCGTTTCCCAGCTGGAATACCGCCGCGATGTTGCCGAACCGGCCATACTCGAATACCTGGAAAGCAGGATCAGGGTGCTAACCACTTTCACTGAACTCAATCCGGAAGCCGCCCTCGAGATGGATACCCGGAATACCATATTCGGGCTTCAAAATGCACTGAAGGCCTACACCGGTATGTACGAGGGCCTGCTCGACGATCGCGTGATGGGCCGCAGGCTGCATGCACAGAATGAATTCAGTGCAGAACTGTCGAACGATCCCGAACTGAACGACCTGTACGGCAATCTTATTGAGGAAATGGATGCCGTTCAGGAGGCACTTCGGATGTCGGCCGACGGATATTTTGCCTTTTTCGGACTTTCACCGGGCAATCCGTACACATCCTCGGTTCTGCAGCGGGCATTCTACGGATCAATCTACGCGGAAAACCTGAGAAACGGTGTGCCAGCAGAAGCCCTGCAGGGACTCAGGGATCAGCTTATGCGTATCCGGAACAAGCCGGATGAGCTCGAACTGCTGCTGCTCGAGGCAGGTCTTCAGAGTATTGCCACGCACCTGGGCGACGATCCGGCGATTGCTGCATACCTGTCCGGTAAGCCGGAAGCCGAAGCGCTGGCGGCACAGATTATGTCGGAAACCGGGCTCAATGATCCGGAAACGTATGGCGATATGCTCGATGCGGATTTTGCCGATATGGATGATGCCGTGATGGAGCTCACAAGAGCGGTAATGCCCGTTTTTAACCGGTACCAGCAAAACCAGAGAGCAATGAGAATGGAAGCCTCGGCACTGGCCGAACAGCTGGGTATCGCCCGGTTCGAAGTGTACGGTACCTCTGTGCCCCCCGATGCTACTTTCTCGCTGAGGCTGGCCGATGGCGTGGTTCGCGGTTACGATTATAACGGTACGACAGCACCCTATTTTACCACTTTCTATGGCCTCTACGACCGTTACTATTCCCATAACCGCGAATTTCCGTGGGATCTGCCCGCCCGCTGGCTGGATATACCCGATGGGTTCGACCTGTCAACGCCTTTGAACATCGTCAGTACCAATGATATCATTGGCGGGAATTCCGGCTCACCACTGCTTAACGCTAACCTCGAAGTTGTGGGCCTTATCTTCGACGGCAATATCGAAAGCCTGCCCGGCGACTACATCTACACGGATGAGACGGCCAGGGCTGTATCGGTTGATGTTCGTGGCATGAGAGAGTCGCTCAGGCACATCTACCGCGCCGGTCGTATCCTGCAGGAAATTGAAACAGGAAAGCAGGTTGTCGCCGATTAAAAACGGTGCAATAGTATGCAGGTAAAAGACGCCGGTTTTATACGGTTTATCTGATTTTTAAAAGTCCCGTGTAATTGTACACGGGATGTTATAAATTGGCTGGTATAACAGCAATTATTATGTCGGGGAGCCTCCTGTTCCTGATCTTTGAGACAGGTCATTATCACACAGATGATCTGCATTTCTGTATAGGACGTTGCCCTGAAAAACATCCCGGAGCAGTAATGATCGCTCAACGAAAGGAAATGGTATTATGAAAAACCAACCACAATCCACCGCACTTACAGCCCTTCTGCTGGTTACTTTGTTTGTTTTTACTATCAATAGTTGCAGCGATGAACAGGCAGGCCAGGTTGATGAGCTTAAATCTGAAATAGAAAGGCTGGAAACCATGTATAAACCCGGCCTGCACAGCCTAATGAACGAAACCATGCACCGGCATTCCAACCTGTGGTTTGCCGGTTTGGCCGAAAACTGGGAGCTGGCATACTATCAGCATCATGAACTGGAAGAGGTTTTTGAAAAAATTGAAGAGCTGTATCCGGAATATAAAGGCGAACCCATTGCCTCTCTGATCGGTACATTGACCAATCCTGCCATGGAAGAGGTGGAGGAGGCCATTGAAGCCCAAAATCCGGTCCGTTTCCGTGAAGCATTCACAAATCTGACCGCAAGCTGCAACAGCTGCCATGAAGCCACAAACCGGCAGATGATCCACATCATTGAACCGGATCAGAACACGATCAGGAATCTCAGGTTTTAATAGTCAGGATGGCCGGTTGGCGGGGATGCCGGACAGAATCATGCCCTGAATGTTTCCTGAAAGTATGCAGTCCTGCAGGTATGGACGGAGTGCTGCTACCGCCTCCGTTTGTTGATTTTGTTGTCAAGGCTGAATCTGCCCGGCCCGATAATGATCAGGCTCAGAAATAACACGGCCATTTTGCCGGCATGGGAAATCGATAAAAACGGGTCGCCGCTGGTAATGTGAAAAATGGCAGCCACGAACATGGTTATAAACAGCAGTGCGGCGGCAGGCCGGGTAAACAGCCCGAGAATCAGGAAGATACCACCAAAGGTTTCGGCAACTGCAGCCATGAAACCCCAGAAAACCGGCAGAAATCCGATGCCGAGTGCCCCTATAGCTCCGCCAACAGCTTCCCACCGTTCCGGGCCGCCAAAAAGCTTGGGGTATCCATGAAAAATGTAGAAGATTCCGATTCCGATTCTGAGTATCAGAAGACCGTGATCAAGATATTTAATGGTTGGGTGTGCCATATACGTCCGTTTAAGCAGCTCTGTGAAAATAGAACATCCTGCCTGTTCTTCGCGAATGCAAAATATTATTGTTTTTTAATGTAAGTAATTTCGCGGTGATTTGCATCTCTATAGAAAAACACAGCTTGACCAAAAGAAGCTGTTCATCAAAAAGCGCATATCAAAAATTTATAATCAGGGAGGCACTATGAAGAATTGGTTTATGATTGGATTATTCATGCTGACAGGAGTTATGGCTGACGTTCAGGCAGCCATGCAGGCGACGGGAGACGGGGATGGCGAACCGGCATCACCCACGGTTATACAAATTGCGGCTGATCCCGACACACCCATGCTCGGTGATGCATTTGATGTGGTATTCAGCACGCCGGACGCGGAGGGCATCTACTATATTGAGGCTGAGATTGGTATAGATCCGCTGGCATTTCAGCTTGCAGGCATGCAGCCCGGTGAATTATTTGGCAGCGAGGCCCTCTATGTGGGAGACTATAATGCAGCCAACCGGATCGGGTTCAGTATTACCTCAACCGGCGGCACACTGTCGGGATCAGGCGGGCTATTTGTTTTAAATATTACTGTTCCGGAAACGGCGTCGGCAGGTTCCTATAATTTGTCTGTCTACACTCTCCAGGTACGCGATGCCGAAGGCAATCTGATGGAAACAGATCACCCGGTCAGTATAGGCCTGACCATTCGCAGCTATATAAGCTGGGTGAATCTGCAATCACCGGCCATGGAATCCATAGAATATGGTTTTTCTGTTAGTGCAGAGGCCAGGGTGATTGTACCCGATATCACCAGCATCAGCGGTGAAAATGCTGATATTGAGGCATGGATCGGGGTTTCGGCCGATGCCGGCAATCCTGCCCTGTGGGCGGAAAACGACTGGCTGCCGGCAGAGTATATTCAGCGTACCGGTACGGCACATGTGTACCGCCGAAGTGTCGGGCAGGACCTCCCATCGGGTACCTGGTTCCTGGCTTCACGATTCAGGTACGAAAACGGGGATTATTTTTACGGGGGATATAGTGAAGAAGGTGGCGGTTTCTGGGACGGTACAACAAATATATCGGGTGTACTGGTAATCAATGAACCGGGAAACATGGTGGTTGCTGAATGGAATTTCAATGATGATTCCAGGATCGCCAGCAGAGGCATTTTCGCCAATCTTTCGAAGGAATTTTCTCTGGCAGGGGCCAATTTTTCGGGCTTTGTTACCGGATCACCCGGCCGGGCTGCTACCAGTAACGGCTGGAACGGAAATGATCCGGATCTCGAAAAGTACTGGCTTGCAGATTTTACCACATCCGGACTCCATGATCTGAAACTCTCCTTCAAAATGAAAAGCAGCGGTACCGGCCCGAGAGACTTTATGTTGCAGTCCAGCCTTGATGCAGAAACATGGACCGACCTGCTGGATGATCCTCTGCAACTTACCGATAACTTTAACGGTACCAACATACAGGATTTCGTGTTGCCCGCCGGGCTTCACGATCAGCCGGACGTGTATTTACGGTGGCTGCTGGTGAGCGATCGCAGGGTAAACGAATCGGATGATCCGGTAACTTCAACCGGATCGAGCCAGATTGATGAGGTGAAAATTACGGGGCGGCCCCTTTTGGCTCAGTTCCCGGTAGTGTGGCCGGGCGATACCAATAACGACGGTTTCGTTGATGAGACCGATGTACTGCCGCTCGGATTCTTCTGGCGTTCATCTGGTCCGGCACGTGCGGTAACCGGATCGGTCTGGCAGGAAGTACCGGCTGTGGGTTGGCTCCCGCTCAATGCGACCTATGCCGATACCGATGGCAGCGGAACAGTTAATCAATCTGATCTGCTGGCTGTAGGTCTTAATTTCGGAAAAACCCGGGGTGTTTTGGATCCGGATCCTGACCCTGACCCTGATATAGCAGGGCAGATTTCAGATGGTTCACAGACATTAGCGGGTATACCAACAGGAACCGGTGTCGTAAACGCTGCGGGCAGTCAATCTGGATCGGGCACTAACAACTATCCCGGTAACGACACGGTTACGAAAATGTTCACGTCCGTGGTCACTGATGAACACAAGGATGCAGCTACCGAAATTACCTTCCCGCGGCTGGATGACGGAAAGATGCTGGAGATCGACATCCTGACCACTTCGGATGAACAACTCAACATCCTTGGCGTTTCCTATACCTACAGCATAACATCCGGAAATGATCATACAGCGGATGTTCGCTATGCCAGTCCGGGTGATTGGGCACGCAACGGTTTCGATCCCGGAACCATGCTCAGATTTCAGAAAACGGAGGATAACACAATTGCAGGAGCCGTGGTGCACAAGGGCCTGGTAGAAACCGGATTGACCGGTAATCTGCTGATGATCCGGATTGCCGCAAACACAGACTGGGACGATCCGATCACCCTGGGTGATTTCCGTTTCAGTTATATGGACGAAAACGGGAGGATCAACCGCCTGGATATCGTTAAGCTTAATCACAGGATTGTAACAGCAACCGGCATTACGCATCAGCCTGACATTCCGCAGGATTACCGGCTGTATCAGAATTATCCGAATCCTTTCAATCCTGAAACCACAGTACGTTTTGAGCTCCCCGAATCGGCCGATGTAACACTTGATGTTTACACGATTACAGGGCAGCATGTAGCCACACTGGTGGATGAATTCAGAACTGCCGGGCACCATCACGTAACGTTTGATGGCAGCCGGCTTTCAAGCGGTGTTTACATGTACAGGCTTAAAACGGACCAGGTTATAATGACCAGGAAAATGACGTTGGTAAAATAATCTGACGGGAGATCATCAGATACCGCCTTTACGGGTATTTGATTTGTTAACTACCGGGTACCTGAATCCCGGCGGGCAGCTCCGGAAGGGGGCTGCCCGGTCTGTATTGTGCCGGCGTTTAGGTCTCTCAGACACAAAATGCAGCGTAACCGAAATAACGGCATAACCCGAAGAAGGGCATAACCTCAACTGACGCTGAATGGTTTTTTAATAACAACGATTGTTAAATGGCATTAAATGAGTCTGTAATTCGTTGTATTTGAACATTTAATGCGATAGAATGTAAAAGGAGTTACGTATTTTCAGTCTCATACAATAGATTTATTGAATCGGATCCTGTAGTAACCATCCTCTTTATCCTCTTTATCCTCGTACTGAATCTTTATTCCACTTTTCCGCGATGAAATTCAAATTCTCTTTACGGGTTCTTTTGTTCGGACTCGGGCTGCTTGCCGTGGTCGGCATTACAGGCATGAACGTCTATTCCCTGTATGCACTACACGAAAGTACGATCAGCACCTCGGTCGATAATCAGAAAAATCAGATAACCGAATTTACCTTCCAAACCAGAAGCCGCTTCAGGTCACCGTTGCGCGGAATGCGCGGGCTTGACAATGCAGAACTGCAAAGGCTTGTTGCCGAAGGCAATAATTTACCCGACAGCCTGCTTGCAATTATTAACAGAGTAGATGAGGACCCGCTTTTCACAGCCATTCATTTCCTGGGCAGAGATGTGGATCCGTGCCAGGCCAACGAATCCATGTTGGTTTATAACCCGGATTCCGAAAGAATGGAGGTGACCAGCACTTATCCGGAGGCAGTCTGCGACGGAATAAACCTGGCCCGTGCACGAATGAAAGCACTCATCGGGGAGTATCAGTGGAACAACAGGCTTATTCACGATACAGAACGGAGCATGACGGTTGCTATGATCAATCTTGATGATCACAGTATAGCCGGCTACCTGAACATTCTTGTGAATGAAGACTACCTTTTGAATGAATATCTGGCCCCCGGACTGGCGAATTTCGGCAGTACGGATGAAAGCGGCATAACTCTGTGGCTGCATGACTGGACAGTAAATGAAGTACTGGCCACCAACGATGAACAGGTTGATTATGACATCAGGAAAGTAGAGCAGATACAACGCTTCCCCGACATGCTTGAAAACTGGAACATCAAGATCGCATTCCATGAAAACCCGGTTATTGCAGCTTCAAGAACCTCCCTGTTGAGAAATCTGATAATACTGGGAGTGGCCGTGCTGCTGCTGCTGGGAAGCCTGGTGTTCATCTATACCACTGCTCAGCGGGAACAGCACCTGGCCAGACGCCAGGCAGGTTTCCTGGCCAATGTAACCCATGAGCTGAAAACCCCGCTGGCTGTAATGCAGGCGGCGGGCGAAAATCTTGCTGACGGCCGTGTGACCAGCCCGGACAGGCTTTCATCGTACGGTAAACACATTTTCAATGAATCAGTTCGGTTGCGCAAAATGATTGAGAAACTGCTTGATGTCGCTAAAAATGAAGCAGGGCAGACCATACTCAAACTGGCTCCGAACCGGGTTGATCACCTGGTAAAGGAATACCTCCGGGAAAATGAATCCTGGATTCATGAAAAAGGGTTTAAAGTTACCTACAAGCAGGACAAGGAATTGCCGCTGGTGATGCTCGACACTGACAGTTTCCTGACCATCCTCAGTAATCTTGTTGAAAATGCCATTAAGTATAGCACCGACGACAAGTACCTGGGTATTGAGGTGAGAAAAAGTGACAAGTATGTGAGTATTCATGTTCATGATCATGGTGTTGGCATACCCAAATCGGCCCGGAAGTATGTTTTCGATAAATTCTACCGGGTTGAAAATGAATTCACATCCAATACCAAAGGCCACGGGCTGGGACTCTCTATTGTCAAAAATCTTGTGGAACTTAATGGTGGCATCGTAACTCTAAAGAGTCAGGTGGGAACAGGATCCGTATTTACTGTAAATTTCCCTGTCATCGTCAGATCTGAATCCCCATCGCCATCAGGAAATAATTTAAAAGAAGCAGCCAGGGCCGAATATGTCAGCTAAACCTAAAAAGATTATCATCGCTGAAGATGAGCCCAGCCTCATCTTTACCCTCAAAGATACGCTCGAAAATGAGGGCTATGAAGTACATATTGTGGAAAATGGCCTCGACGCCATCGAACTGACCGACACGATATACCCGGATCTTATGATCCTCGACATCATGCTGCCCGGTGTGAGCGGATTTGAGGTCTGCAAGCAGATCCGTGAGAAGAAACACACATTTCCGATCATCATGCTCACAGCCCGTGATCAGGAGATCGACAAGGTTACCGGTCTCAATATCGGTGCCGACGACTATATGACGAAACCTTTTGGGGTGAAGGAATTGCTGGCAAGAATTCAGGCAAGGCTCCGCAGGGCCAATTCCTACTCAAAAGCCGGTCCGATTGATGTGGTAACACTCGGCGACGTCAGGATCGAACTCAACGAAAGCGTGGTGATTCGTCCCGACAAGGAAGTGGAACTGACCACCCGTGAAGTGGAACTGATCCGGTTCCTGGTCGCCAATGCAAATGAACCGGTATCGCGCGATTCCCTGCTCGAAAATGTGTGGCGCTATGAGTACAGCACCAATACCCGTACCGTAGATGTGCATATTTCAAAATTGCGGTCTAAAATCGAGATGCAGCCCGATGATCCCCGCTATCTGGTAACTCTGCATGGCGTGGGTTATATGATGAAGCTGAACTGAAGCAGTAACCCCGGCCACTGAAAGTTTCCCTGGTCATTGAAAGAGTCCGTGGGCGTTGAAGGCGTCCCGGTAACCGGCAGCAATCCGGAAGCAGGCTGCCACCGCGAGCGGTCCGATATCTTCAGGTACCGGCAGGGTGAGGACCAATCCCGGGGTAACCAGCCGGTAAGCAGAAGTAATTAGTTGTCAGTTGTTAATTGCCGAAATGTATAACCTGCAGAGGGTTTAACCGGGATGCTACTCGCGCGGGAATCCACGAGGCGAGGGCACATAACAGCATGGTTACTGCCGATACAATCAGGAAATCGAGCAAGTGCGGCTCAACCGGGGCGGTCGACATATAATAATTTTCCTCCGACAGCGGAATGATCTGCCAGGTGGTCTGCACATAATAGAAAGCAAGAGAGAGGGTAATTCCAATGATCAGTCCGGTAATGCCGACAATGATTCCCTCATACAGGAAAATCGCCCTTACAACCCGGTCGCGCGTTCCCATGGCCTTTAGAATCCCGATATCGCGGGTACGCTCGAGCACCATCATGAGCACCGTGCCGATCAGATTGAAGGCCGCTACCACAACCATCACGAATATGACGAACGGAATGGTCTGCTCCTGCAAATTTATCCACGCAAAAATACTGCTGAAACGCTGATAGATTGTTTCTGAATAGAGAGGGAAGGTGATCCGGTCGTCGATGGCCTGCTGAACAGTCGGAATCCATTCTGTATCCAAAACACGAACATCCATCATGGTTGCCTGAGGTGCCGGCACATCAAAAAGCCTTCTGGCATGCCGGATGTCGATCAGTACAAATGCATCATCGAATTCCTGAATACCGGTCTGGTAAATGCCCGTCAGACGGAACTGGAGGATTTCCGGGAAATTGTCGGCACCCGGCATACCCCTGATGGTGTAGATGGTAACCACGCTGCCAGGCTCGGCCGACAGATTCCGGGCGAGCGATGATCCGATCACTATTCCGGGGATTCCGCCGGTATCTTCCCCGAGATCATATTCACCCCGGGTAATATAACTTTTAATGTTGGTGAGGTCTCCGGTGGAGGATACACCCTTGATAAATCCACCGTCCACATTCTGCCGGACCTGTATCATGCCCTGACCAAAGATCACGGGCTGTACGGCATCGACACCGGGCAGACCCGACAGGAAGACACCCAGTGTATCGGCCCTTTGAATGGGGCGTTCCGAGAATGATTCAATGGTAATATGTGCCCCGTATCCGAGAATTTTCTCCTGTATAACCGATTTGAATCCGTGAACTACCGAAAGAGCAATCAGCAGCCCGGCCGCACCGATGGCCACACCACCCACGGCCATAATTTTGATGAACGACAGGAAAGAGGAACCCTTTCTGCGTCCCCTGAAATATCGGCCGGCCACGAACCACTCAAACCGCATGTTGATCATAGTATCCCTTCGGCTCTGCCCGTCGCCACCCACCTGCCTGCTTCCGGTTCCGCGCCAAGCATGGCATATTGGATAATATCAGTATCTGAAGCCTGATATCTCATGACTGATGTATGATGTCCGATATCTCGCATATCATGTCTGATGTCTCAATACTTTATCCTCACTACTGATTACTCACTACTCACAACTCAACACCCACTACCCACAACTCATTCAAACCTCATGTGCGGGAAAAACAGCACATCACGGATCGAGTCCTGGTTTGTCATGATCATGGCAAGGCGGTCGATACCGATTCCAAGGCCCGTTGTTGGCGGCATCCCGTACTCGAGAGCACGCAGGAAATCCTCATCCACCGTCATGGCTTCATCGTCGCCGGCGGCGCGTAAGCGGGCCTGGTCTTCGAGACGTTCACGCTGATCAACCGGGTCGTTAAGCTCGGTGAACGCGTTGCAGATCTCCTTGGCGTTGCATATCAGCTCAAAGCGTTCTACAAGCCCTTCCTTGCTCCGGTGCTTTTTGGCCAGCGGGCTCATCTCGACCGGATAATCCGTGATAAACGTGGGCTGTATCAGCTTCGGTTCTACAAACTCGCCGAAGATTTCATCGATGATCTTGCCTTTGCCCATTGAATCGTCGATACTTATTTTGAGTTCGTGTGCAACACTTTTCATCTCCTCAAGCGATAATCCGTTTAGGTCTTTGCCCGTCTCGTTTTTGATCGCCTCAAGCATTGGTATCCGTGGAAAAGGTTTTTTGAAATCGATTACGTTATCACCAACGGTAACCTTTGTGGAGCCGTGAAGGGTAATTGCTACGTGCTCGAGCAGGTTCTCTACGAATTCCATCATCCAGTTGTAGTCTTTCCAGGCAACGTACAATTCTACCTGCGTGAATTCCGGGTTGTGGAACCGGCTCATGCCCTCGTTGCGGAAATCTTTGGCGAATTCGAAAACCCCGTCGTAACCACCAATAATCAGCCTTTTCAGATACAGCTCGTTGGCCACCCTCAGGTAGAGTGTCATATCAAGTGCATTGTGATGGGTAGTGAATGGCCTCGCCGATGCCCCTCCGTAGATCGGCTGCAGGATCGGGGTTTCAACTTCAAGGTAACCCAGGTCGGTCATAAACCGCCTCATGGCCTGTATCATGGCCGAGCGTTTGATGAAAACTTCACGGATATGCGGATTTACGATCAGATCTACATAGCGCTGGCGGTACCGCTGCTCCTTGTCGGCAAATGCGTCGTAAACGATTTTCTTTCCGTCCTCTTCGACTTCCTTGGCCACTGGGATTGGCCGTACCGTTTTGGCAAGCAATTCAAAATGTTCGGCATGCACCGTGGTCTCGCCGGTCCGTGTTTTAAAAACAAAGCCTTTAATCCCGACAATATCGCCGATATCCACCATCCGTTTAAAGATGGTATTATAGTTTTCCTCACCCACATCATCCCGACGGATGTATACCTGTATGGTCCCATCACTGTCCTGGAGGTTAAAAAAGGAGGCCTTGCCCATGATCCTTCTGGTCATAATGCGGCCGGCAATGCTTACGCGTTCGGCTTCGGAACCCTCTTGGGCCACAAGTTCCGGCCTTGCATGGATGCCCTTCGAGGTGATGGTTACATCAAATTCGTACGGATATGGATTTACGCCCATCTCCCGGAGCTGTTTCAGTTTTTCGAGGCGAAGAGCCTGTTGTTCGCTTAGCGGAAGTTCATGTTCCTGCTTGTTTTGATCTTGCTGTTGCTGACTCATTATTGCTTTTGTGTTGCGGATAGTATGGTATAGGGTTCTGTCGGGCCGATTGTTTATCTTTGGGATGCACAACAGGGCGGTCAATGATACCAAATTTTGAGGACTTATACCTTGATTTCGTTTACCCGGGCTGATATTCCGCATATACCGGAGAGTGTTTCCATTGCAATGGCTCCATGCACGGGCAGGGAACTTGCCGATATTTCATGGCGCAATGAGATAAGTCTTCAACTCTTCAGCCATCTTGCCACCCGGATGGGGGTTACCGGTACCGAACTGACCATTGAGAAGGAGATGAGCGGACGCCCCGTTGTAATTGCCGACGGTGAGCGCTGGGGAGCAAGCATCACTCACACGAGAGGAATGATCGGCTGTGCGGTAAACAGAACGGGAGAGATCGGTTTCGACCTGGAACGTGCCAACCGGAGTGAACATCCTGCACTCAGAAAACGGATGCTCTCGCCCGGCGATGAGCAAGGGCTGATCGAACGGTGCAGCACCATTCAGTTATGGACAATCAAGGAGGCCGTACTCAAGCTGCACGGCAGCGGCCTGAGGGTACCTATGAAAACTGTTGTACTCTCATCTGTACAGGATATCAGTAACGAGCCAGCAGGCATTACTGCAGGCGACCGTAATTTTGCACCGGATGTGATGGTAGGAGCCAGGGTCAATGATCTGACCGCTTTGATCTTTTCCGCCCGTATCCATACTTACCTGTTTGCCCTTGCATGGAAAAAATCTTGAAATAATCAGTACCCTGCTTTTGGGTTTATCCCGGCTATTCGTATTGTAAAGGTCGGATACCGGAACACCCGGAACTTACTTGACACCCATTCAGACACCCTAATCTACAGTTGATGAGCATTAAAAAGTATACGCGGGAGCAGATCACCGATTGCATCCGGAAACACCATGTTAAACCTGATCAGTGCATCAGGCTGCTGTTCGCAAATGAAAAACTGACGGAAAGTAATTTTGAGCAGGCCTGCGCCCTGTATGCCCCGCTGCTGGGCACCCGGTTCGACAGCGTGCTGGTGGTGGAACGCCTGGGATTTACTCACGACCGGCTGCTGCCCATGATCTCCGACCCGGTGATCAGAACACCAATTGGGGAAGTACCGGTAAATGACACGCTCCGGAATGAATTCTGTGATGAAGAGGATGACTTTTATATCGACGATATTGGCAACAATGAAAACATGAGCCTGTATGATCAACTGATGCTGCTGCAGTGTGTGCTGCCCGACCTCAATGTCGTGAGCATACAGATCGCCGAGGAACGACCCTCCATAATCAGAGAACTCGCTTGTACCATTACCGAGCTGCTGCCCGAACGCAATGTATTGGTCGTGCTTTGCAGCGATATCAGTAACTGCACTGCTGATGATATCGAACGGATCAGAAGAATGGTACGGAACAATGAAATGTCGGCACTCATGAATTTCTGTAATTCAGGAGATTCCGGGATGATCGGCACCGGTCCGTTCCTGGCCGGCATTCTTTCGGCAAAAAGCTGGGAGCTGGAATTCCAGGTACCCGATCTGGGAACACCACAAAACGGTGAACCCTTCATGGGCGGTTACGCGAAACTGCAAAGCTATGAAAAACGGTAGTACATCCGGCTCCATTATTGCCATAGCCGGAACGGGCGCCCTGGGGCGGTCGCTTGCACGGGCCTTCGTCGCTGCCGGTATGCCGCTTAAAGTAATGCTTTCGAGAGATCCCGCATCGGTTTTGCTTCCCGATGAACTCGCAACTGTTAGGGTTATCACATCCGGGCCCGCCATATTCCATCCCGAAGCCGGTCTGCTGCTTTTTCTGGCAGTACCGGATGGTGCCATCGGAACGACGGCCGAACGCCTGTCACAGTCGGGGCGGTGGGAGGGAACAACCGTCGTTCACTGCTCGGGTGCCATGCCCGCATCCCTGTTGGAACCACTCAAAAGCAAAGGCGCATCAGTTGCGTCATTTCACCCCGTACAGACCTTTGCTCCGGGCTCAGGGCCGGAATCCTTCAGGGATATCATTATCAGCCTTCAGGGGGATGAGATGGCTGTTAAACGGCTTGAACCGGTGGTCACAAAGCTTGGTGCCAGGGCGCTCAGGGTTGATGAGGCCGGAAAACTGAAACTGCACCTGGCTGCCGTCTTCATCTCCAATTACCTTGCCGGCCTGATGGAGGCCGCCGGAGAGATTGCCGGCGACCTGGCAGGATCCGGAATTACCATCGAAGATGTTCTCGGCCCGATTCATGTAAGCGCAGCCCGGAACATCGTCCGGTCAGACCGCCGTCAGGCACTCACCGGGCCCATCCTGCGGGGTGATTGTGAAACAGTAAGGCGCCATCTTGATGCACTGAACGGAAACACGGAACTGATTCAGCTCTATGCCCGCCTGGGACTATATACCCTGCGTGTGGCAAAGGCAGTACGCACCGAACCCGGACATAAGGCGATCCGGAATCTGCTGGAATCAATCATCGGGAAATGAGCTGTGAGATTCGAGAGATCAGATTTGAGACATCAGACATCAGACTGAATTGCAATCTAAAATAAACTAACGTCGCTGCCCATGGCACCAGATTCATTACTCGCCGACGATTCATTTTTCGACAGGGTATATGCCATTGTGGAACGGATCCCGCACGGGAAAGTGACCACATACGGTGCAATTGCACGTAAACTCGGGCAGGCCGGAAGTGCACGAATGGTTGGCTGGGCACTGAACAGCACCATTGTGCAAAACCGCCCCGATCTGCCTTGCCACCGCGTGGTAAACAGGCTCGGACAGCTAACCGGCAGGATTCACTTCGGCGGAGATGTGATGGAAGTTATGCTCCGCCAGGAGGGGATCACATTTTCAGCACCCGACACCGTTGATCTGAGCCAGCACTTTTGGGATCCCGAAAACGCCTTGTAGCTGGTTGCAGGTTTACCGGGTGTTGTGTTTCATTACGATGTCTTTCGTCTGTTGCCAGTCGTCTTTCGTCTGTTGCCTGAGGTCTGTTGCATCAACTCAACCCGACTAATATCGCAACGCACCTATTGATAAACGTGGCTGCCAATATGTCGTTGCGATTTCCCGGACCAGAATATCCTATTTCCCACCGCGTATCTTCCGCAGCCGTTCCGCGTATTTTGCCTCGGCGCCCTCTGTTCCGGGCTTGTACCAGCTGGCCTCGCTGAGTGAATCGGGGAGATATTGCTGATCAACCCAGTGGCCCGGGTATCCGTGCGGATATTTATAATCCTCACTGCTGTTGTGCCGCTTAAGGTAGGTTGCTTCGAGCCGGCTTGCGGTTTTGTCACGCAAATGGGCCGGGATCGTGCCGGTTCCGCGCTGGCGGATTTCATCCATTACCTCAAAAACTGCACCCGCAGAGTTGCTTTTGGGTGCAATCGACAGGCAGATGCAGGCATGTGAAAGAAAGTACAACCCCTCAGGCATCCCGCACTTGTGGAACGCGTCGTGCGCCGAATTGACCGTGTTCAGGACGCTGGTATCGGCCATGCCCACATCCTCGGAGGCAAAGATAAGCATGCGGCGGAAGATGAATTCGGGATCCTCGCCGCCCTCGATCATGGCACACATCCAGTAGAGGGCCGCATCGGGGTCGGATCCCCGCATCGATTTGATGAATGCCGACGCATAGTGGTAGTGTTCATCGCCGCCCCTTGCATAGCGAACAAGCCGCTTCTGGATCGAATCTTTAGCCGTTTCCAGATCGATGACCCGTCTGCCATCGGTGTCTGGTGTGGAAGTGAGTACCGCCATCTCCAGGGCGTTCAGTGCGTTGCGGATGTCACCACCCGCATATTCGGCAAAATGGTCGAGTGCTTCGTCAGAAATCATCACATTGAGCGCTCCAAGACCGTTTTCACTATCGTTTAGTGCTCTTTTGATCTGCTCAAGGATGTGCCCTTTCTCTATGGGCTGCAGCTCGAACATCTGGCAGCGAGAGAGCAGGGGGCTTACCAGCGAATAGTAGGGGTTTTCGGTCGTGGCACCGATCAGGGTCAGCAGGCCCGACTCGATATGGGGCAGTAATGCATCCTGCTGGGCCTTGTTCCAGCGATGGATCTCATCCACAAACAGGATGGTTTTGAGCCCGTTGATCCTGAGCTGGTCTTTGGCAGCCTTCACAACCTCGCGCAACTCTTTCACACCGTCAAGCACCGCGTTCAGGGTAACGAATCGGGCATTTACCTCGCGCGATACCACCAGGGCCAGGGTGGTTTTGCCGGAGCTGGGCGGACCGTAGAAGATCATGGAACTGATGCGCCCGCTCTCAATGGCCCGGCGCAGCAGCTTGTCGGGACCGACCAGATGCTCCTGGCCCGAAAAATCCTGAAGGCTGACCGGACGCATCCGGGTGGCAAGGGGTTCATTGGCTGTTTTCCCGGGGGATATGCCTTTGGTTTTGTCCCCATCATGGGAGGCGAATAGGTCCATGGTGTGTTTTGCTGTATATGAAACTGGTACACATCAAGATATAAACCGCAGTGGTAAAAATTCAGCCCTATTACCGGTGAGGATTGCAGGGAAAACCCCTGGAAGCCGCCTGTTGGTTTCACAGGCACGGCTGCGTTCAGTCCCGGCCCGGTGAATACTCCGCCATTCGGGTTACTGATGCGGATTGCAGGGAAAATCGCCCTGGCTCCCGCCGGTCGGTTTTACAAATACGGCTGCACTTAGCGCAGGTACAGTAAATACACCATTATCCCATGTAGCGGTGCGGATAGCCGGATCGGCACCTGCTTCCTGAATGGGGTGCAGCCTCAATCCTGTGATGCCGGCCAGGCCGGTATAGCCGGTATTCACTGTATTTCCGGTATTGCTTGTATATTCTGTGTTGCCAGCGTTATCTGAGTTGCGGGTGTTGCCTGTAACAAAACGCTGCGGTTCATCCGATGCATTGAATATGACCACGATGCCATCCAGTGCTCCATCCAGCGGTTCGCCGGCACAGGCTCCGTCGGAGATGCTCATCACGATCAGCCCCGGTACCTGATCCGGCCCGGTATTATGGAAGGTGACCCGTTTGTGGATCTCCTCAGCCGTTTCAAGCCGGAAAAGGGGAGAGCTGTACCGGATCTGCAGCTGCTCCAGGAAGAGCCGGTGTGCGTGTTCCATGTGCTGCCTGTTAACGCTGATCTCCGGATTTGTGAGGAACCCGCCGATCGCATCCCACCGGTCGCGGTTATCCCAGCCGGGCGGCAGGCCGATACCCCAGTTGTGTGTTTCGAGGGTGAAATCGACCGCATTGAACCAGTCGCCCGAATTGTAACTGTTCCGGTCCAGCGACTTGGATCTCAGAATATCGGAACCCATCTGGTAGAAGGGCACACCCTGGCCGTAATTTACGAACGCGTTACTGAGCATATGTACACGGGTGCGGGCGTCCATATCCATGTCGAGGGGCAGTTTGGTCTGGGTGTTGTCCCACAGGGTTTCGTTGTCGTGCTTGTCGATGTAATTTACCGATTCCTGGGGTAAAAGGGTGTAGCCGATCATTTCATTGCCGCCGTCAACAATATCGCCGAACCGGTTGATGTATATGTAGGTACTCAGGTTGCCGGCCATCCCGACCCGGATCCGGTCGGCCTGTTCAAGCAGATGAGCGAGGTTCTGGCCGGCATCGCCGCCGGCAGGAACATTGGGGTATGCAGCTTCTTTCGGGCCGGAAGGCTCGTAAGGGAAAGCTGCTTCATTGGGAAAAAGGTATTGCCCGTTGGCAAATCCCTGGAAGCGGCCCCGATCGGTGAAATTGCCGCCCCGAACCCCGTCCCGCAGCCGGTCGTTGAAATTACCGATACCCGTACCGCCCATATTGAACTGCGTTGCCTGTTCAAAGATGCGGTTATCGGCCACCTCACCGAAATTCCAGCCCTCGCCGTAGATGTAGATGTTGCGGCCATCCACGCCGTCTTCTTCCAGGGTAAGCTCCGCCAGGGCATCAAGCAGGTTCTCCATCACATATCGTGGATGATGTCCCATCAGATCAAAGCGGAAGGAGTCGATTTTATAGTGTTTGGCCCACAGAATTACCGAATCGATGATCAGCTTCTCCATCATCGCGTTTTCGGCCGCGGTATTGTCACAGCAGGTGGATGTTTCAAGTGCCCCGGAATCCGGGTCATACCGGTGATAGTATCCGGGCACGACTTTGTCGAGTACGGAAAACGACGACAGTCCGGAGTCGAAGGTGTGGTTGTACACCACATCCACAACCACCTTAAGGCCAGCCTCGTCGAGAGCCTTCACCATCTCCCGCAGTTCGATAATGCGTGTTACCCCGTCGGGATCGGTCGAATAACTGCCTTCGGGCGCATTGAAATGGTAGGGGTCGTACCCCCAGTTGAACCCGTCGTAGGCGGCCATCCCGTTTGAGATACCCGGCTCATAGTAAGGTTTCTGGATCTGATCCGTAGCCGGGTCATCTTCGGAAAGCCGTTTAAAAACCTCTCTTATCGGGGTGATGCCGTACATTTCGCACTCTTCCCGGAGCGCATCATGGTCAAAGAGGTCGCAGATACGCGCGTAGGGATCATCGAGATCGACCCTGTTTTCAGGGCTTTCATTTACAGTGGCGATGTCGTTGACCGGAAGCAGGTGCAGGTGGGTCAGCCCGGCTTCGGCCAGCCGATTCAGGTGGGCCATTCCGTCGGAAAGTGCCCTGCCGTTCCGGCCGTTGTAGGTCATGGCCAGGAAGGTGCCGCGATGTTCTTCAGGAACGGACTGGTCTGAAATGCTGAAATCGCGCATATGGGCCTCGTACAGGGTGATGTCAACCGGGCGGGGCTGGGATTTTCTGATCCGGTCCCAGCCCTGGGGTTTGAGGCTCCCGTCGCCGGCCAGGTCGGCAAACTGACTGAACCGGCTGTCGGTTGAAAGGCTCACACTGTAGGGATCGGTGACTTCGTAGGTGTTTACCCGGTTGTTTTCGTGGTGATATACGGTGATATCAAGACGGTAAAAGGCTCGGTCACAGCTCAGGTCGCAGCGGAACCGCCACACACCGTCGGCCGGATTCGGCGACTCCGCCTGAATGATCCTGACGGGATTTTTTTCATCGTCATATATTTTAAGCGATAACTCCTGAGCAGTTGGAGCCCATACATTTAAAATTATTTCATCTCCGGTGTACTGTGGTCCCAAAGTACCCGGGTAGGTGTACAGGGCGTCGATCACGCCGGTGTGCTGGACCCTGGTTGCGCGTATGGGATTCCCTTCACCGTCGTAGGCAATCGCTATGATCTGGCCCCTGAGGGCATCCCGTATGGTTGTACTGTCTGCCGCCACCTGGAACACCGGACGTCCCGTCAGATGGCGGTATTTCGGGGTTGATTCCCTTCCTGTATTGGTGGCCGGTTTAACAGCAAGTATACTGCCGCCGGAAATACCGTGAACGGTAACCCTGATTTCAGCTGTATGGCTATAGCGGATTTCAACGTTTTCAGCCTCTGTGCCTGCATCCCAGATCAGTTGACCGGGTGAAACCCAGTGGGCGGCGGCTCCTTCTATGCCTGTAAATTCCTGAACGCCTGAACGGTCGCATGCAGTGATGTTAAAAAACAGAATACCGGTAAAAACCAGTCTGAGGATGTATCCGTAATACCGGCTTTTTCTGATATTAGCACTGTTATGTCGGGCCAAATGCAAACGGGATGCCTTATGAAGGGGGCGATGTTTTTCAGTTTTCATCCGGGTAACTATGGGTAAACAGTAACTAATAGTGTTGAAATTCGGCTGGCTCCACTCAGTCGAAATGCCATGTCCACACATTTCGTGCAGGCTGGATGCTGCAGTCGCCGCGTTCAGAGTGATTCAGCGCCGGGAACTGTGCGGCTCATACGTTCCTGTAATAATTCGAAGTAACGATCTATAAGTCTCTGGTAGTCTTGATTAAAACGGGTTCTGTTCGGGTCCTGGAGTGACGACCGGATGCGCTGCTGAAGTTCTTCAAGGGTGAGCTCATCCGGGGTTCTGCGTTCGAAGTCGGTAACCGTGTCACCGCGCCGTTCATCATCCTCGCCGCGTTCCTGCAGTGCCCGCTCGGCTTCGAGCATCCTCGATAATATATTCTGCTGCCGCTCAACCAGGATGCGGTCAGTTGAACCGCCCCGAAGGTCGTTAATGGTGTCTTCCATCTGTTCCAGAACCCGCTGAAGTTCGCTCATCATCTGGTCGCCGGGCCTGAGTGCACCACTTTCGCGCATTTGCTGCAGTTGCCGGCGGATCCGGTTCTGCTGCCTGGCCATCTGGTCAAGCCGCTCCATCTGGTCCTGTGACAGCCGTTCTCCCTGCATATCGTTAATAAAATCGGATATTTGCTGGTTGAGCTGCTGCTGGTCCTTGCCCATCTGTTGCATTTGCTGCAGCATTTGCCGGGCACTCATTCCACCGCCACCCGAACCATCGCTGTTCTGGATCTGCTCGAGCAGGTCGGCTACCATCACGGCCAGTTCATTAATGCCACCCAGTGAAAGGCGCTCCTGGGCCGACGACCTTGCCCGGTCGCGTTCGGCCTGGTAACCGACCGTACGTTCAAGGTTGCGCATCACTTCAGATTTCTTTTCGTTGATCCTGTTGGAAAATTGTGGAATTTCGGCCGAAACGCTGAACAGAGAGTCGGAAACCTGCCTGAAATTGCGGGTGATGTTATTCTGTTTGCGGGCCTGATCGATAAATGAGGAGCTGTTGTCGGTGAGCTGTCGGGTAATTTCGTTGATATCTTCCTGCGATTCGGATAATAGAATGAGGTTTTGAAGAATGGCCTGCAGGGCGGTCACATTGATGCTGATCTGCTCCTGCTGCATCGATTGAATGCTGCTTCGAACATCATCACTGAGCTGCTGCAACTTTTGCTGAATCTGCTGCTGCGATTCCTTCACCTGGTCCTGGTCGGCTCCCTGGCGGATATCCTCCATATTTTGTTCTATTTGTTCACCCGTTTCACCCAGGTCACCTCCCACATCGTCGCGTAGCTGCTCGGTCATGCCCCGGCGTTTTTCGGGTCCGGTTTCGGGCAGTTTGTCGAGTTTGTCACGGATATTGTCGATTTCGTCACGGATCATCTGCTGCTGCTGCAGTTGCTCGTCGGGATCAGTTATCTCCTGCATCAGGCGTTCCTCCTGCTGGCTCAGTTCCTCAAGCAGGCGAGCGGTCTTTTCCAGATCGGCAGTCAGCCGCAAATCCCTGAAAAGTTCAATGGTGCGCTCAAGACGCTCTTTGTAGGTTTGCTCGTTGAAATCCAGGTTCTGCATGGCTTCACGCAGCTGGTTCTGATCCATGTTTTCGAGGCTTTTCTGCAACTCCTCGAGGGCTTTCCTGAGCTCCGGATCATCGATTTCCTCCATCAGGTCGCGGAGTTCATTGTATTTCTGAAGGGTCTCCTCCGAAAGCAGGTTATTTTCTTCAAGTTCCTTGCGGAGTTCATCGAATTCTTTCTGTATCTCCTCTAACTGCTCGCTCAGGCCGGTACTTCGCTCCTCAAGATCGTCAATCATGCGTTGTGATTGCCAGGAATCTTCCGGGTTCTCCCGCAGATTTTTCCTCAGTTCTTCCATTTCGCGCTGCATCTGTTCGAATTCGGATCGGGTGTTCTCGAAGGCGTCGGAAACAGATTGCTCTTTTTCATCCTGATCGAGCAGGAATTCAGCGAGCGAAGCCGATTGAAGGATGTGGGTGGCCGACCGGGCAGTTTTGTAGCCCGACACCTCATCGTTATCAGTAACCTCGATCCAGTACTCAACCCGGTCGAGCGGCTGCAGACGCAGGTCGCTCAGGTCCCAGTCGTACCGGCCCAGGTGGATGCGATTGCCGGGCACAGCCAGTCTTTCCTGACCGTTTTCTGCATCACCGCCAAAGGAACGGATAAGGGAGTATCGCAGCCGCAGCCCGGTGAACCCGAAATCGTCTTCAACTTCATAGGCGATCTCAAGATTTTGAGGATTCAGCACCGAGGTATTCTGTTTGGGCTGCAGAATGGCAGCAGTGGGCATATTATCGGTTCGTGCGATCAGGTTGAAGGCGAACGTATTGCTGTTTGCAAGCCCATGAACATCGAACATTCTGAAGCTGAGGGAATCGGATCTGTCTGTCACGAATGACCAAACCGGTTCGCTTCCCTCAGTTCGTGCTGTAAGGGTGTCGGCAGCGGTATGCCGGATCAGGTAACTGGTTTCAAGCGGTTTGTTCGGCTGTGCCTGAATATCAACTGTGGACCCGGGATAGGCTTCAATACGGCTGAAAGGATAGGTGTAGACCACAGACTCAAGCCGGGTATAGGAGGGTGGTGTTACGATAACAACCAGGTCGCGGAAACGGGGCAGCAGCTGAACCTGCAGGGTATGGATCTCCGACCTGAACCCATCCATTTCCACATAGTAGTCCAGGTCATTGAAAAGATCAATAAAATCGGAGAAAAAGCGGTTGTCGCCGATTTTCTGCATCCGCTGTGGCCTGAAGC
Organism: Cyclonatronaceae bacterium; assembly: GCA_047921215.1. GTDB lineage: Bacteria > Bacteroidota > Rhodothermia > Balneolales > Cyclonatronaceae > RECM01. The sequence goes on from JBLRWO010000011.1 coordinate 44,158, forward strand.
GGTTTTCGATGCCGGTTCGCAGCGACAGATGAACATCACCCGGTACCTGATCACCCTCAAAGTCGATGCTAACCTGAAACGAACTGCCCTGTTCGAGAATCGTGCTGCCCGGCTCAATCCGGTAGGTATAGGGATTGGGGCGTTCGAATGCTTGCCAGAACTGCAGCGAGCGGTTCAGGCCGTCGGGCTGAAGATGGATGAGAACCGACAGGGCGATCACAGGCAGCATCACAGAGTACAGACCGTAGGTTATCATGGCAGATGTCTTCGACTCCCGGTTGTACTGTTGCAGCTTGCTGTCGAGGTCGGTCTGTTCGATGCGTTCGAAATTCTGCTGGAGCGCGGCATCTTTGAGCTTGCTGCTGTCTGACCTGAAGCCCGCAGCAAGATCGAGCAGGTTGCGCAGTTCTTCAATGCCGCAGTGCCTTGAAACCCGGTCGTAGTATTCTCTGAAATTCATCGAAGGCAGCCGGCGTGCCACCTGGTAGATGGCGGCAATGGAGCAGATTATGGTCGTGACCGCAATCGTGCTTTTAACCATTCCGCCCAGGTAGTTACCCGCCTCAAGACCGTAGAGAAGTGCAAAACCGGCAAGTAATACGGCAAGAGGTAAAAGAACAAGTGCGAGCCGCCTTCGCCGGAGATACGTCCGGTAACCCGCCTGTACCTGGCGGGAAACGCGGTCTTGTCCTTGTTCGGTGTGGTTACTCATCAGGGCTTGTTTTAGTTAGCAAACGACGGCTTTCGGCGGGTAGTATGATCAGATGTCACCGAGGGTCATTTTATCGCCAATCCGGTAATTTTTTCCTTCCTTCACCACCGTGCCGACCTCGCAATCGGCATCATGTTCAAAGAAAAGGTATGTTTTACCGTCTGTACATCCGGCCAGAAACTCCTCTTTTTCTTCAAGCGTGGTTGCCGGGTGCATGTCGTATCCCATAATCCAGGGCAGCGGTATATGAATATGTGTAGGTAACAGATCGGCAACAAAAATGAGCCGTTTCTCATTCAGATGAATAACCGGAAGCTGCTGACCAATGGTATGTCCGTTCATGACCACATTTGTGAGCCCGTCTTCATAGATATGGCCGGGTCCTATCAGGTTCAGTCTGCCGGGATCTGAAATTGGGCCGAGGTTTTCAGGGAAGAATGAGCTTTTCTCACGGGCGTTGGGCTCCATGGCTGTTTCCCAGTGCGATTTAACCACCCAGTAGGCTGCATTCGGAAACACATGCTCCAGGTGGCCCTCATCATTCAGACGTGTGGTGCCTCCGCAATGATCAAAATGCAGGTGGGTAAAGATGATATCGGTAATATCGGAAACATCGAACCCCTGCTGTTTCAGTGAGCCTTCAAGCGTGCTGTGTTCATAGTTAAAGCCGTAAATAGAGCGGAACTTGTCATCAAATTTGTTTCCCGAGCCGTTATCTATCAGGTAGACCCGCCCCGTTGCTTCCGAGGTGATGAGAAGCGATCGCATGGCCATGGTGATGCGGTTTTTATCGTCCGATTCGATATGGCGAGACCAGAGCGTTTTTGGCACCACGCCGAACATGGCACCGCCGTCCAGCCTGAACCGGCCCGTTTCAATGGAATAGAGGGTAAAGGGTGAATGTTCTGATTTTGAAAGCCTGACCATAATGATCCCTGCTGTTTATGCATGTTGTTTTGCGATATGGTGGAAAATAACCAATTCCTGCATTCTATTGCTAAAAACAGGTTTCACCCGGCGTTGTAACGGGTTGGTCACATATCCTGGTCACTCCTCAATATTGAACGACAGGGGAGGTAGTGTCCGGAAATGCCCGTTGCTGCGGATTTTACGGCGCACTTCCTCGAAAGCCCGGATCTGGGGCAGAACCTTCCGGATGTGCCGGTGTATATACTGCAAACGCTCCTGTTCCGACCTCATCTCCAGTAGCTTCTGCTTTTGCTGCAGATCAAATCCCACCAGATGGGCAAAACCGTACGATTGTACCGGTACATCAATCACCCCAGTCATCGTCTCCTGGGTGGCCATTTTCATTAGTTCTTTGAAAAGCGGTACAAGCTGCTCCATTTTCAGCTTCTTTTCATCATCATCGTCTCTCATGTCGGTGAACGTTTCGATATCGCCCTGCAGATACGATTTGGCCGAATCGAACTTTTTGATGCTGAACCGGTCGGTGCCGGTACAGATGATATCAGCGCGCCCGTCGTCATACTTTTTTTCGACCAGTTCAATCGTTGCAATGCAACCGATCCTGGAAATCTTGTTCTTAAGATAACTGACCACCCCAAAGGGGTTGCCGGTAGCCAGGCACCAGGTGAGCATCTCCTTGTATCGGGGTTCAAAAATATGGAGCGGAAGTTTCTCCCCGGGAAACAGGACCAGCTGAAGCGGGAATATGGGGATTTTTTTCATGGTACTCGTTTTTGCAGATATCTTTTATGTGGTTCAGTGAACAGGTTTGGCTGCTTTAAAACGTCTTTGTAAGAATGCAGATGTTCACCGGCCAGCAGCATAATTGCCCGGTTTAGGGTTAGCTGAATACGTAACAGTTCATATAGGCGGTTTAACGAAGAAATGAAACGGGTTTAAAACGTTTACATGAATGAACAATAACACAAAAGGGCCGGTCTGATACCTGTGCAAATACATTGGTGCAATGCAGAATGGTACTATAGTTGTTCAAGCATTCTTTCGAGAAACAGTTTTACTTCCTTCAGGTCGCGTTCAAGACCGGGTGATAAACGGTCGTTCCCGGCCGGAGCAGTGCTGTCGTCCAGCATCTTTTTTGCCCCGCTAGTGCTGTAGCCTTTCGTCTTGACAAGATCCTTGATTTCCAGAATAGTTTTAATATCGTTCTGGGTAAAAACCCGTTTACCCGACCTGTTTTTAGAAGGTTTAAGTTGCGGGAATATGGTCTCCCAGTACCGGATCACATGGGGTTCCACGCCTGTAATCTTGTTTACTTCACCTATACCGTAGTAGAGTTTTTTCATTGCTCACATTTTTACTGATTTACGTAACTTCATCCCAATCCGTGAAATATAATACCAAATGCGTTAAACGCAACCAGTCAACCATTGCCTGATTCCGATATAATACCTGCCGGCACCGAGCCAGATGTAAGCATTGTGGTGCCCCTGTTTAATGAGGATGAATCACTGACGGAGCTTACCCGAAGAATCGGCGAGGCTCTGAACGGCACCTTCTCGTATGAAATAATCTTCGCAGACGACGGCTCAACCGACACCTCCTGGCAGGTCATTACCGGCCTGGCGGCTGCCGATGAGCGTATCGGCGGGGTCAGACTCAGAAGGAACTACGGCAAAAGCACAGCCCTCGATCAGGCTTTCCGCCGGGTAAAGGGCAGGGTAGTGGTTACCATGGATGCCGATCTGCAGGATGACCCTTTCGAGGTGCCTGCCCTGGTCGGAATGATCGACAGCGGTTATGATCTGGTAAGCGGATGGAAAAAAATACGCCACGACCCGGTATCCAAAACCATCCCGTCCCGTTTTTTCAATTTTACAACCTCCCTGGTCACCGGCATTAAGCTTCACGATTTCAACTGCGGACTCAAAGCATACCGTCGTGAGGTGGTTGAACGGCTGGAGCTCTACGGAGAAATGCACCGTTACATTCCGCTGCTCGCCTACTGGGACGGCTATAAAAAGATCGGGGAGAAGGTGGTGAAACACCATCCCCGCAAGTACGGTGAATCGAAGTTCGGCCTGTCGAGATTCATCAACGGTTTTCTGGATCTCATCACCCTCATTTTCATAAACAGATACCTGCAGAAGCCCATGCATTTTTTCGGGACCCTGGGGGTGCTGAGCCTGGTGGCAGGCGGTATCATTACCACATATCTTGCTGTTATGAGACTGTTTTTCGATCAGTACCTCACCAACAGGCCCATGCTTTTGTTTGGTATTCTCTTCCTTGTACTCGGGGTGCAGTTTTTTACGATCGGTCTGTTCGGGGAGATGTTGTACAAGCACAAAAACAGCGGCGATCAGCAGAAGGTGAACCTGAGCGATGAGATCAGCTCCGGGCATAAGAGGGAAACCGGTTCACATCAGGATAATACCGGGAGTGCCATCCGATGAGCAGGATTGCCTACGATCCGGTAAAAGACTCCTTTGCCGGCATGATCCGCGGCCGTCGCTGGCTGCGTACACTCTTCTACAAGCTGCTGAACCTTTTTTTTCTGCGCAGCTGGCATGTCAGAACAAGGGTTCGTCACTTACACGCCCTCAAATTTTCAGGACTTAAACAATGGAATGTACTTGACGCCGGATCCGGATTCGGACAGTATGACCGCTTCATGCTGCGTGAATTCGATAATGCGGTCATTCATGCAGTCGACGTCAAGGAAAGTTATCTCGAAGACTGCCGGTCCTACTTTTCCCGGGAAATCGAGGAAGGCCGTATTACGTTCGCAAACGAGGACCTGCTCAGGCTCAATGTGAGTGAAGCATACGATTTTGTGTTATGTGTTGATGTGATGGAACATATCGAAAACGATACGGCTGTGCTCTCGAACATCAGCGGGTCGCTGAAAGAGGGCGGATATTTTCTGATGCATTCACCCTCGCACCTGTCGGAAGAGGACGCCGGCGAAGGCGAGGGCTCGTTCGTCGACGAACATGCCAGAACCGGGTATTCACGAACAGATATTGAAAAAAAACTCAGGAAAAGCGGTCTTATTCCCGTTGAAATTACCTATACCTACCGCAAATGGGGGCACATTTCCTGGATAATCATGATCAAATGGCCCATGCTGCTGCTGAACAGATTGGGGATGGGTGCAGTTGTGCTGCTGCCATTTTACTATCTCATCTTTCTACTTCCGGGACTCATTATGATGAATGCCGACCTCAGCGTACGTCAGGATGAGGGCAAAGGCATTATTGTAATCGCGCAGAAAGGGTAGATCTGTATCAGGTGGAAAATCGCCGGTGAACACATCAGGAGAACAGTGCGGGTAAACACAGCCGATATACGGCAACATTGAATAGTGACATTGATCGGAGCCGTTACACTGCGATTTAGAACAGCGACGGGATCAAATCGGGGTATGAATCTGCGGGAACCAAATCAGTTAACTGCTCTTTAAGAAGATAAGTTTTTTTTAATGTTCCGGTAGCCGGGCCGTGCTGACCAACCACCCGCATTCGGTAAGTTCATTAAATTCAAACCCCTCAAAAATTCGTAATAACTAACCAGACAGCGCTTGATGTCGAGTACAATCAACGGGAAAGAGTTGCCTCAAGCAGGTAACAGCGGGCTTAGTGCCGAAATTATCGGACCATTGCTCACTGTGATGTTATTGATCCTGATTGAGTTGCTTACCAGTAACTGGCTGGCCATACACAACCCTGCTCCGCTGTACATTACTGCGATTGTCTACTCCGCATTTAAGGGCGGGCTGCGTTCTGGTCTTGTGAGTGCGCTCATAACTGTTCTGTATGCGAGTTATTACTTTTCAGAACCGGGTCAGTACCTGGTTTACTCCATCCGCAATGAACAGGATCTGGTAATCATCGCCCTGATCGCCCCTACGATTGCCGTTCTGGTGGGCATACTCAGCCACCGCAACCGGAAAGCGCAGGAAGTGGCCAATACCAACGCCATACTGAATGCGCAGTTAAAAGAGCGCAAATGGGCCGAAGAGAAAATTAAAAAGCAGAAAATTTATTTCCAGAAACTGTTTGATAACTCTCCGGAGGGCATCATCATTCTCGACGAAAATGATGTGATACAGGATGCCAACCGTTCATTTCTCAGAATGTTCGGTTACAAGTACCAGGAGGTAATCGGGAGTACAGTAAACCAGCTTATCGTGCCTGAGGGGATGGAAAACGAGGCATCCGATCTTACGTCAAGGGTTTCAAAGGAAGACCTGGTAGTTCAGAATGAAACCGTGAGGCGCCGTAAAGACGGGTCTCTGTTGGATGTATCCATTCTCGGTTCTCCCATACGTGCCAAAGGTGATAAAAAAGAAGTTTATGGTATATACCGCGATATCAGTGAGCAGAAAAGATCGGAAAACGCGCTGCGGCAGAGCGAGGAAAAGTACCGGACCATTATCGAGACGATTGAGGACGGGTATTTTGAAACCAATCTGGAAGGTGACCTTGTCTACATAAACCGGGCTCTTGCAGAAATAACCGGTTACGAGCGGGATATCCTGATGGGTATGGGCCATTACCGCTATACCGATGAGGAAAATGCAGCCAAAGTCATAAAAACCTTTGTCAAGGTGTATGAAACCGGTATCCCGGAAATGGGTGTGGAATGGGAAATCATCAGAAAAAATGGTGAAAAACGCTTCGTGGAAGCATCGGTCAGCCTGAAAAGGGACCTGGCCGGCAAAGCTGAAGGTTTCCGTGGTATTGTCCGTGATGTGACCGAACGCCGCCGGGCGGCCAACCAGATCCGCGAGTCGCTTCGCGAAAAGGAGGTGCTCCTTACGGAGATCCATCACCGGGTGAAAAACAACATGGCCGTCATTTCTAGCCTGCTGTCTATGCAGTCCGATTACGTCAAGGATGAAAACTACAAGAACCTGTTCCGGGAGAGTGAAAACCGCATCCGCTCAATGGCGATGATCCACGAGAAGCTCTATCAGAATGAAACCTTTTCAAGTATCGAATTTGGTGCCTACACCCGGGAACTCGCTGAATCGCTGACCGACTCGCTCTGTACGGATAAATCCGGGATCAGGGTTACTGTTGAAGCCGAAGAGGTATTCCTGGACATCATCACCGCCGTACCATGCGGGCTCATCCTGAACGAAATTCTCACAAATTCCTTCAAGCATGCCTTCAGCGGGCGCAGGAGCGGAGAAATCGTCGTATCGCTCACCACATCGGGCGATGAGATAAAACTGGCCGTTACCGACAACGGCAAGGGCCTGCCGTCGGAAGAGGAAATCGCCGCCAAAAGCAGCCTGGGCATGACCCTCATCGCAGGCCTGAGTGCCCAGCTCGGTGCATATCTGAAAATTGAGAGCAAAAAGGGAACCACGTTTACCCTGACCTTCCGGAAAAAGTCCCTCGACGAAGCGCTCAGCCGTGGTCAGATTCTGAAAGACGAGAAAGTCGGATTATACGGGTAATTTTGTACTCTCAGTACTACCGGTGAGAAGTTACTTGTCACCTCTAATATGGTGTTGCCCGTTTGGGGCAAAATTACGTGCTACCGATGACAAGTCTGTCACATCCCCAATAGTGTTGCCAGTATGGGGCAAAATTTGGGGCTACCAGTGACAAGTTGCTTGTCACCTCCAGAATAGTGTTGCCCCGTTGAGGCAAAATTAGGGGCTACCAGTGACAAGTTGCTTGTCACATCCAAAACAGTGTTGCCCGCAACGGGCAAAATTACGTGCTACCGGTGACATCTTCCCAAACCACTTCGCTGTTCAACTGTTCGCTTGTTCCGTACTTCCCCAATTCGAAGTATACTAACTGCACAATTGGTATCACCTCCATAATTGTGCAGCCCCAAGGGGCCGAAAATCGAAGTTCGGCATAACATCGTGATCTCCCTACTCAATACTCAATACTATTCTCTATTTTACCATCAAAAAATGAAGGACATCCTGCTTTCCGAAAAGAGCGGCCGCATAGCCACGATTACGCTGAACAGGCCCGAAAAAAAGAACGCACTGAATCCCGCCCTGGTCAACGCCCTCGATGAAGCTGTTACAGAGGCCTCGGCCGATCCCGATGTCAAGGTCATTCTGTTGCGTGCCGCGGGTGATGTGTTTTGTGCAGGTGCTGATCTTGAGGTGCTGAGAAACCTCAGAAACGCCTCTTACGAAGACAATCTTGAGGATTCACGCCGGCTGTCAAATATGTTTTATAAAATCCATAACAGTCCGAAAATCGTAATCGCCGCAGTGCATGGTCATGCTATTGCCGGGGGATGTGGTCTGGTAACCGTCTGCGACCTTGCCGTGGCACGCGAAGGAGCCATGCTCGGCTATTCCGAAACCAGGATTGGTTTCGTTCCTGCCATCGTAACGCGGTATCTGATCGGTAAAACCGGAATTACCGCTGCAAAAAAACTTCTGCTGACTGGCGAACTTATAAACGCCGGAGAGGCCGCACGCATCGGGCTGGTAACAGAATCGGCTGCAGATGCAGATTTCGAATCCAGGATCGAACACTGGGTCACCACGTTTCTTGAGAAAACAAGTGGTGATGCACTTTCAGCTGCAAAGAAACTGATTCACTACGTTTCCGACCACCCGGCAGAAGAGTCAACCCGGTACGCCATAGAAACCAACGCGATTTCCCGTGATTCCGAAGACTGCAGAAAGGGGATAGATGCCTTTCTGTCCGGCGACAGGATCAGATGGTAAGCGTTATCTTCCCCAATACGTATATCAGCAACAGGTACTTCCGGTATTTACGAATCCTGAACGGGAACACCATCCGCATCGGCAGAAAAAATGAACCGGGTAAGGAATTGAAACGCAGCATCGTGGGTTTGTGTTCACAGGTCCATGACTGATACATCCAATACCATTTACGATGCCATCGTAGTAGGCGCGGGTATGGGCGGTATGACCACCGCTGCCATGCTGGCCCGCGATGGCTATAAGGTGCTTGTGCTGGAAGCCTCCCATGTACCCGGCGGATGCAGTTCCTCCTATAAGCGCAAGGGTTTTATTTTTGAAACCGGTGCGACCACACTTATTGGTTTCGACCGGCACCAGCCGCTCAGATACCTGGAAGAGGCCACCGGAATATCCATACCGAGGGAAGAGCTGAATCCCTCCATGGCGGTGCATCTGGATGGTCATACCATAGTACGGTACAAAAATCGTGATCAATGGATTGGTGAGGCGGCCAGGGTATTCGGAAATGAAACGGGCCAGCGACGTTTCTGGGAAAAAGCCCTGTCTGTTTCCGATACGGTCTGGAAGGTTTCGGGCCGGAACCGGCATTTCCCGCCGCAGACCGCCAAAGACTGGCTCAGGCTGGCGTTCACCAACAATCCGTTTGATGCACCCGTTTTGCGGTACGCGTTTAAATCGGTGGCCGATGTGATGAAAGACTGCGGAGTTGATGCGCCGCTATTCCGCCGGTTTGTGGACCAGCAGCTGCTCATCACCGCCCAGTCGGTTGCAGCCGACACGCCCTTTATGTTTGGTGCGGCCGGCCTTACCTACACCAACTACAGCAATTATTATGTGCCGGGCGGTCTGCTCAACATGGTCAACACCATCAAAGAGTTCATCGAAGAAAAGGGAGGCCGGGTTCAGACGCGCTCCCGTGTAGTAAAGGTAGAGGAGTCGAGGGGCGGCTATTCGGTGATCACGGAAAAGGGTGATGTTATCAGAGCACAGGTCGTGGTCGGCAACATCCCGGTATGGAATGCGGCTTCAATCATGAACGGCAGGATGCAGCCCTGGTTCAACCGGATGTCGGCCCGGTACGACGAGGCCTGGGGCGCTTTTACGATGGGCGTGGTTACTACAGATTCGTACGCAGATGATCTGCCCGCTCACCATCAGCTGCATCCGGCCGGCGGTGGAAAACTTCCGGTTACGGGTGCCGGATCGGTATTTGTGTCCATGTCAAAAAGGGGTGACCATGCCCGGGCACGTGAAGGTACCAGGGTGTTAAATATTTCCTGCCATACCGGTGCCGAAAAATGGTTCCAGCTCGGCGATACCTATGAGCAAATCCGGGAGGAAGCGGAAAGAGAAATACTCGCCCTGCTGAGGGATAAGCTACCGGGATTCGCCGGTTCTGAAGTGCTCCTCACATTTTCGGGCACCCCGGTAACATGGCAAAACTGGGTTTACCGTCACAAGGGAAGGGTAGGCGGCCTGCCCCAGAGCATGGACCGTTCCCTGCTCGACTGGACCCCGGCCCGCACCCCGTTTCCCGGCCTGTATTTGTGCGGCGACACCGTATACCCTGGTCAGGGCATCCCGGGCGTAACTTTAGGTGGAATCAACGTATATTACATGATTAAACAGAATCACGAGATCAAAACCGATTAATCTTGAATTATCAGCCCAATACGCAGTTTTCAGTATTTCCACCGGCTATAAAGCACCTGCTTATTATTAACGCCATTTTCTTCCTGGCGTTGGCCAATCCCTTCCTTTTTTACATTCTCACTGAATATTTTGCGCTTTACCCTCTTGAGTACGGCATCATGAATTTTCCGGTCGAGGGGCGGACGTTCTACCCGTGGCAGCTGGTCAGCTACATGTTCCTGCATGGCAGTCTGGGCCACGTGTTCTTCAACCTGTTTGCCCTGTGGATCTTCGGGCAGAACCTGGAAAATCTGTGGGGTACAAAAAGGTTTGTGACGTATTATTTTTTGACGGGAATCGGGGCGGGCATTATTCACCTTCTGGTGAGCGGGTCGCCGGTTATTGGTGCCTCGGGAGCCGTATTCGGCATTTTGCTTGCTTTCGGTATGATTTTCCCCAACCGGCATCTCTATATATTGTTCCTGCCGTTTCCCGTTAAGGCCAAATATTTCGTAATATTTTACGGTGTAATGGAGCTGTCGCTGGGTATATCCAGCCTGCAGACCGGAATCGCCCATTTTGCCCACCTTGGAGGGATGGTGGTCGGGTATTTCCTGATCAAGTACTGGAAATTAAGAACGAACCTTGAATAAATAAGTGATGTACCAGGAATCATTCGGCAGTGCTATTAAGAGAGGCTATTTCAACATGCCGGTAGCGATACGGTGGATCATCACCATTAATCTGGTGGTATTTCTGCTGGGTATACTTAGCGGCACTCTCTATGGTTACCTGCTCTATCTGTTTGCCTTTGAACCGGATATGGGAACAGCCTTCACCCAGCCATGGCGGTTTGTTACCTATATGTTCCTGCACGGCAGTGCCTTTCATTTCCTGTTCAACATGCTATGGCTCTGGTGGATGGGCAGGGCCGTTGAGGATACACTCGGCCCCCGGAATTTTATGACCCTTTTTATCGGTGCCGGTGTGGGCGGGGTGCTGATCAACCTGCTGGTGATAAACCTTTTCGGGATGAGCCTGAATCCTGTGATCGGTGCCTCCGGCGGCGTTTTGGGGATTCTGGTGTGCTTTGCCATGCTCTACCCGACTGCCCCCATCATGCTTCTGTTCCTGCCGCCGATCGAAGCAAGGTATGTGGTGGCTGGTCTGATTGCCCTGGATGTGCTTTTTATCGGGGCTGCCGACAATGTGGCCCGGCTCGTGCACCTGGGTGGCGCACTCAGCGGCTATGTGCTGCTCAAAATGTACTACAGAGGCTATAATTATGATGCCTGGATCGGCGCAACGGCAAATATCTTTAAAACATCGCGAAAACCCCGGAAATCGTCCAATCTCCGATCGGTATCGGAAGCCGAAATACTTGAGGAGACCGAACAGACCGAACTCGACCGGATACTGGAGAAAATTTCGAAAAAGGGATATGAGGGCCTTTCCGACGAAGAAAAGAAGATACTTTTCGAGCTGAGTAAAAAAAGATGACCGTTCTCAGGTTCGACTGTACCGGTTGCAAACAGGCCGTATGGTGTTCCCGGATAGTTTAGCAAACGAAAATCCGGCATATACTCAACGGCCGGAAGAATTTAACCTGCCGGAGAATGAATGGCGCTGTTTCTTTGTTACAGTCGTTGGATTTGCCTGATTATCGGAGCTGGCTAATCGGAAGATGGTTCCGCGACAGATTGCCGTTTTCCCGGCAGGACAGGTTTTCGAAACAATCATATTGCTGACATCCGGTAGATTCAATGATCTTGCAGAAGAGTGGATCACAGTAAAGATATGACTGAACGCATGAACGCAATTACTATCTGAACATACTTAAATCAACAATCAGGAATGAACTCCATAGTTAAACGCAGTTCCAAACAGGTACAGGTCGGCAACGTTCGTATCGGAGGCAGTGCCCCGGTGGTTGTACAGTCGATGACCAACACCGATACAGCCGACATCGACGCAACCGTGGCCCAGGTGGCCCAGCTGGCCGATGCCGGATCCGAGCTGGTCAGAATTACGGTCAATAACAAGCAGGCTGCGGCTGCGGTGCCCTACATCTTTGAAAAGCTGGATAAAAAGAACGTGGAAGTACCCCTTATCGGCGACTTTCACTATAACGGACATGTGCTGCTGACCGAATATCCCGATTGTGCAAAAGCCCTGTCGAAATACCGGATCAATCCCGGCAACACCGGTACCAAAGGGCGCGACAAAAATTTTGCCACCATCGTAGAGCAGGCTGTGCGCTACGACAAACCGGTCCGGATCGGTGTAAACTGGGGTTCACTCGATCAGCAGCTGCTGGCCGAACGTATGGATGCCAACAACAGGCTGCCTGAACCGAAAAGCTCTAAAGAAGTGATGATGGACACCATCATCGAAAGTGCGCTCCGTTCGGCGGCACTTGCCCAGGATGTGGGACTTGCATCCGACCGGATCATCATCAGCTGCAAACTCTCCGGTGTTCAGGACCTCATCACTGTTTACGACCGGATTTCCGGCCTGTGCGACTATCCGCTGCATCTGGGCCTTACCGAAGCCGGTATGGGGATGAAAGGCGTCGTTGCCAGCTCCGCGGCCCTGGCTGTACTGCTTCAGCGTGGTATTGGCGATACCATCCGCGTTTCACTCACCCCGCAGCCCAACGGCGACCGTGCCGAAGAGGTCAGGGTGGCCCAGCAGATCCTGCAGTCGCTGGGTATCCGGAATTTTATTCCGCAGGTAACGGCCTGCCCGGGATGCGGACGTACCAAAAGCACCTACTTTCAGGAGCTGGCCGACGAAATTCAGGGCTATATCCGCGAAATGATGCCCATCTGGCGAGATATCTATCCCGGAGTGCAGGATATGCATGTGGCAGTGATGGGCTGCGTTGTAAACGGCCCGGGTGAATCGAAGTTCGCGGATATCGGTATATCACTTCCCGGCACCTTCGAAGAACCGAAAGCCCCGGTATATGTGGACGGTGAACACAGGGTAACGCTGTCGGGCGATCATATCGGACGTGAATTCCGCAAAATGCTGGATGAATACATTATGAACCGCTTCGGCAACAGGCACGAAAACGCCAGTATCCGCTAAGTACAGGTAAACGCCCGGTGACTGTATCCCTTTCATAAACGCAACTGGCAGGTCAAACGCGAATATAAGTCACATGGCGGTAACCGACAGGGGACTAGCTATGTAACGGTACCGGTCACAAGCCTGAACAAGCCCGTGTCGGGAATGGCATCAGGATAAACAGGGGTTAGAATCAGACATGGGCCGAAAACTGATATCCGCTGAAAAAACTGTCTGCCGTAAATCCGGCCTGCATATAAATTTTGCATCCTGCGGAACATGTCCTTTTTGTCCGGGAATTCCGGGCTCCGGTAATATTTCAGAAAAATTTTCTTTGGAAATGTAAGCGCTTTCATTATTTTGTTACCACTGTCTGGAGAAAGGGTTTTTCTGTTTCAGAAAAGGGCTTGCAAAAACAGATGATCCGGATATTTATTAAGATCTGATCCAACGAAATTCTGCTACATCAGGATGAATACTGAATAATTAAATCTGCCGGTATGAGCTTTTCAAAGCTTTTTTTACGCTGTTCCCGGCAACTTCCGGTTGTGCTGTTGCTCCTTTTTCTTTACGGGGGCTGTACATCCGACAAAGCTGCCGATAACGTTGTGGCCCGTATCGGCGATTTTGAAATTACTGATGAGCATTTCCGCAACAGTCTGATCCGCTTCTACCAACGTACAGGCCAGGCTGTTAACCTCAACCCCGAGGTGTTCAAAGCCGTGATCGACTCCCGCATAGACAGGTACGCCGTTGTTGAGTTTGCCCGCGAACGTAACTGGCACGCTACTCCCGAAGCCCTGCACCAAAAGGCGATGATCGAGCGCAAGGTCTACATGGAAGAATACGAGCGATATTTCATTCATGAGAACGCCATTGTAACCGAGGCCGATCTGCGCGAACTTTTCCGGAGGCTCAATACCAGGTTACGTGTATCCCATCTCTATGCCGCAAACCGGGAAACAGCCGATTCGCTGTACAACAGGCTGCAGAACGGGGAAACATTTGAATCGCTTGCGGCAGAGATTTTCCAGAACCAGCAACTGGCCCGGTCTGGTGGAGACCTTGGTTACATCACCGTTGATGAAATGGACATCGCTTTTGAAGATATTGCCTACCGAATGCGCTCCGGCGAGGTCTCCCGACCGGTTAAAACCAGCACCGGATACTCAATAATACGTGTTACCGACATTGTGCAGAACCCGGTTATTACAGAAACGGAATTTGCCAGAAACCTGCAGCAGATTCGTCCGCTGGCCTATGATCAGAAAAGAGAACTCGCTCTGCGGCAGGATATGCAGGCAGCTGTTCAGCGATTTAACATTTCAGAAGAACTGGTCAGGGATCTCTGGAATCATGTTCGACGACAGCCAGGGTTGTATTACGGCGATCATTATGAGGCGGGATACATCCCCCTTGAACTTCCGCGCCGCCTGAACGAGATCAACCTTGTTGAGACAGCAGACTTTAACTTTTCAGTGCAGGACTTTCTGGTAGAAGCCTATTACACACCGGCACCCCGCAGGCAGGCTGCAACCGATTTTTACGGTTTCCGTGAGCAGGTTAACGGCATGGCCTACCGGGCGTACGCCCTGAGCCGGATTCGTGATTTTGACGCACTGGATGCCGAATATGTGAAGGGCTCTGTAGATGAAACCTTCTACAGTTATCTGTTTGGGCTTTTTGAAGAATATCTTGACGGAGAGATTGTAATCTCGGATCAGGAAATTGCCGAAGAGTATGAAAAGAACGGTGAATATTACATGAAACCCCTTGAGCTGAATATGGCCGAAATAATTACCGGCAGTGAGATGGACGCGAACCGCGCCCTTCAGCGGCTGCAGGAAGGTGTGCCTTTTGAACGGGTGCTGGAGGAATACGGCATTGACAAAATGGCCGGGCAGACCGGTGGCATGCTCGGATTTGTACCGGTTAATGAATTTGGCGTACTGGCACCATCCCTGGCCGGAATAAACGCCGGCGACATAGCCGGACCTTTCCAGGTGATGAACAACCGCTATGTAATATTCAAGTGCCTGGGACGCCGTGAGGCGGAAACACTGCCCCTCGAACTGGCGGAAAGCCGGATCCGGGAATACCTGCACAATGCAAGGAAAAGTGATCTGCGGGATCAGAAAATATCTGAAACACGAAGATCCTATAACGCCACCATATATACTGATAAGCTTAATTCTGTACCCATTGAACTCTGAGACCGTTATGAAGCAACTGCGGACAGCTATAACCCTACTCATTCTGCTCCTGATTACAGGGATGTCAGCACAGGCGCAATCGGGCCGTATAACCGGCCAGGTTACAGACGCCAGAACCAATGAAGAACTCATTGGTGTAAACGTGATTATACAGGGCACGACCCAGGGTGCCCAAACCGACCTTGACGGTAATTACCGGATCCTGAATGTGCGGCCCGGTACCTACACCCTCGAGGTCCGGTATATCGGCTACCAGACACAGATCATTGAGGGGGTACTTGTTCGCACCGACCTTACCACAGAGATCAACGTGTCGCTGTCCGAATTTGTGATCGAAGGGGAGGAAATCATCGTACGGGCCAGGCAGGAATCGGTAATCCGTGACCTGACCAGTTCAGAATCGAGGGTGGCCCGCGAAGATATCGAGCGACTTCCGGTGCAGGAGCTTAATGATATTGTTCAGCTTCAGGCGGGAGTAACCGTTGGTGCCGGTGGTGCGATTCACATTCGCGGCGGCCGTGCCACCGAGGTTGCATACATCGTGGACGGGGTCCGGGTGACTGACGATTATGACCGGAGTTCGGGTTTAAGGGTCGAAAATCAGGCCATCCAGGAACTTCAGGTTGTATCGGGAACGTTTAATGCCGAATTCGGGCAGGCAACATCCGGTATTGTCAATATTGTGACCCGTTCCGGTAACAACAATTTCAGCGGTAACCTCCGCCTGTGGGGCGGTGAATATGCCCCCGGTAACCTGAATCTCTATCCCGGCGCCCCGGCCAATGTCTCATCTGTAGACCCACTACATCAGTATAATATCGAGGGAAGCCTGTCGGGGCCGATCATCAAAGACCGCCTCACGTTTTTTGTATCGGGCCGCAGGTTCCGCAATACCGGATGGCTCTACGGCCGTAACGCGTATTCGCCCCGCGGTCCGCTGCTTCCGACCATTGATCCTGAAACCAACAATCTCATCTGGGAGCGGGGAATTACCGAAGTACCGGCATCGAACCCCGTGAACAAGTACGGTGACCGCATAGATGCCTCGCAACCATGGTACACTATTGTGGAAACGGTAACCATCGACGGGCAGGATTTTATCCGTTACCGTGATGAAGGTTTTCGCGACAGTTCCCTGGTTGCCCTGAACCATTTCGATACCTACAGTTTCCAGAGCAATATTCAGTACAACCATAACCGGGCACTCCGATTCAACCTCATCACCAGTTACGGGGAGGAATGGGGCCGGGGGTACAACCACGGCTCACGGCTGGTTCCGGGCGGAATCCCTGATTTCCTGAACCGGAACTTCTACACCAACCTTAAAACCACGGTAACGCCCTCCAACAATACATTTATTACCGCAAATATGGCGTTGAGGTTCAATGCGAGCGAGTCGGACCTGTACGGCGATCCGTTTGACCGCCGCTACTACAACTTTGAGCGGTCTAGCAGCCTGCCTGCATCATTCCAGGGTCAGGCCGGGCGATTCTCCAGATTCGGTACCAGCAACGGATTTTTTGACCGGTCTACCACAACCTATATCGGCAAGATGGAGATCACATCCCAGATCAACGACCGCCATCTTGTAAAGGGAGGGGTGGAGTTACAGGCCGATGTAATGAATTTCCAGTCATTCGGACTGGCACCCATCACCGATGGAGGTGTAATTACCCTTCCGGAGTGGCTTCCTGCCGAACTGCGTGAGGGACCTTATGCCCTCGAACTCGGTATACCGCCTGTAAATACACCGGGTAATGAAAAGTGGGAGAGAAAGCCCGTGCTCGCAAGCGCATTCCTGCAGGACCGGATCGATTATGAAAACCTTGTTATCAATCTTGGCCTGCGCTTCGACTATTTCCTGCCGAACGGCCGCATTCCTGCCAGCGACAGGCCCGACCTGATATCACAATATGAACAGCGTGCCGACGACTTCTGGAAGGAAGCCAGCGCCAAGTACCAGTTCAGCCCGCGGCTTGGAATTGCCTATCCCATATCATCAACCGGGGTTATCCACTTCTCTTACGGCTATTTCTTCCAGGTACCCGACTATAACAAGCTGTATAACGGCGACAAACTCATTCTCGAAAGCCGGTCGGGGGTACAGGGTATATTCGGTAATCCCGATCTGAAACCGGAGCAGAGTATCAAGTACGAGCTTGGCCTGCAGCAGGAGATATTCAGTGGCGTTTCCCTCGATCTTACCGTGTTCTATGAAGACAAACGCGATTATGTCTCCTCGGGTCCGATCCAGAATACGGCGGTTCCGAGCGTGCGCTACGGAACATGGATCAACAGAGACTATGCCAACATCCGAGGGGTTACAGCCGTGCTGAACCAGAGGGTCTCCCGAAGTGTGATGGTTGGTTTTGACTACACTTTCTCCATTGCAGAAGATTCCAACTCGGATCCGGCTTCCGAATTTTTCGCAGCCGTTGCACGCAGCGATACCTCCGGCAGCAATCTGGCCCGGTTCCTTACTCCGGCCAACTGGGACCGTACCCATGTGTTCAATTCAACGCTGTTTTACACCGGAAATGACTGGGGATTCAACATCATACAACGGTTCTCTTCGGGGCTGCCATACACCCCTGGTTCAGCCCTTCCGAGAAGGGTTGGCATTACCGCCAGTAGTGATGTTATCACCAACAGCATGAGGATGGACAATTTCATCTCCTTCGATTTGAACACCTACAAGGATTTCAGGATATCAGGGTCGCGGATGCGGATATTCCTGAACATTTACAACCTGTTCGACCGCCGGAATGTGAACTTCGTGTATGGCGACTCCGGCAGCCCGGTAAGTCCCGACCCGATTACCATCCCCGAACAGTTCGACCAGGGTCTGTACAACAATCCGGGTCACTACAGCGAACCGCGCAGGGTACAGTTCGGCATACAGATGTCCTTTTAATTTGATGAACAGATGATCATGATCAAGACCAGAATAACCGTATTTATAAGTGCAGTACTGCTGCTGTTCTCCGCATCAGTACTGGAGGCACAGAACAATGGAGGATTCCAGCCGAGCGATGAGCGGTCTTCGTTTTTGGATCGCCGCAAATCGATTCTGGATGCCAATACGCTGCGGGCTACCTACCACAACTTCGGCTGGCACGGTCGTACCAACGAGGATAACCGCGATGAGCTCTATTTTGAGTATCCCAAAAATACGAACCGGCGCTACATCTACTTCCTGGCCGTATTTATGGGTGCAGAGGTATTCGATCAGCGTCAGGCCGACCAGCCGGCCGACCAGCGTGAACGGTTCCCCGTGGTGAGTGTGGCAAGCGACCGGGTAAATCCACAAACCAGCGATTCATGGGCACTGAATCCCGTTTCCGGATATTTCAACGAGGAGAGCGAGGAACTGGCCAGAAGCGACAGGGGACCAGGTTCTGCCGCCGGGAACACCTGGCCGCCCGTATGGCCCGACAAACTCGACGATCCGGCCGATCCCGGTTGGCCCGGCCAGTGGAACGGTTTCTTCGGTAAGGATATTTTCAATGCCGACCAGGAATTTATTTACCGTTCCGGAGATGACCAGTATACGCGATTTTCTCAGGATTCCCGATGGAGACCCGATGACACGGATCCCGAACGCGGCGGTCTTGGCCTGATCATTGATACACGGGTACTTGCATGGACCCAGAACCTGATCAGTGATGTGCATTTCAACATCTTTGAAGTCCGTAATGACGCATCCTACGACTACGACAAGGTATCTTTTACCCTGTGGACAGCCGACTGGGTAGGAACTCCCCAGAATGACCGGCCGAATTTTGATCAACAGCGCGCAACGGCTTTTTACACTGATACAAGCCCGCGGATATCTCCCGCCGAATATGACGGTACCGCTATCGGTGTTGCAGGCATCCGGTTTCTGGAAACACCGGGCAATGCGGTCGATGGTATTGATAATGACGGCGACAGCGATTTCTTCAATCCTCAAACTCCCCTTGGGTTATACGATAGTCGCAATCCTGATATTTACGCTCCTCTTATTGCTGCCAACGGTGGTTTCATTTCAGACAGAGGTGTTCTGCAGAATAATGTTGTACCGTTATTTACCACACAAAGCTTTGAGCCGCGCAACCTGTCGCCCGGTGATCCTATTGTAATTATCAACGACGACGACAGCCGCATACTGCTCCGCTATCCGCCCAATGAGGCATTTGGCACCAATGAAACGATGACCATCATCTCGCAGGGCCGCGAATTTGTACTGCAGCGCGGTGGTATGACTGTCCGTGAAGATACGCTGCTCAACCGGAATCTGAACCTGTTTGATGACGACCTGGATGGACTGATCGATGAAAATCAGCCCAACCATCTCACTTTGTCACGATTCATACAGGGCCAGCTGATTACCCGGCCGGTACGGTACATCAATTACACATGGAACGGATACTTTGACGGCCACAACGGGTATCCCGGCATCGGCGGATGGACCCAGAATGCCCAGGGTGAATGGCAGTACGAATCACTCACGATTCAGAGAGGCCTGATTGTTCCTGATGAATGGATTGAACAGAGGATGCAGTCGGATGCATCATTTGCAACCCTTGTAACCAATTACCAGGAAATGCTGAAAGAAAATTACAGCCGCAGGCCGGCATCCCCGATATTCCCCGAGTCATTTTTCGATAATTTCTTCCAGAACCAGTTTACCAGTGCTCCCATGATCGATGAATCACGGGACGACTTCTTCGACAACAACCAGGACTGGGCACCGCGTGATGACGTGGGTATTGACGGTGTTGAAGGTACGGGGTCCCGCGGTGAGAGCGATGGATTTCCAACCTCGGGTGCGTTTACCGCATTCCCAGGCGAACCGAACATCGACAAGACCGATGTAAGGGAAACCGATGCCATCGGTATATCGTCTGCAACGTTCCGGCAGGCTGGTGGCCTGGGCGGAGGCCGGAATTTCCGTAGCGACCGCGATATATGGGATCTGAATATGGTTCCCGGCCGTTTTGAACTCGCGCCCGATCCCACTCAGGATACCGACCAGTTCATTACCAGCAGTTTCTTCCCGCTGCGACGCGGTCAGATAGAGCGTTTTGCGGTGGCTGTAACCGTGGCAGCATCCAATACCAATCCGCTGCCATCCAATGATGTGGAGCTGGTTACCAACCGATTGAATCAGGCTTTCAATGCCTATGATGCCAATTATCAGTTCGCAATCGCCCCGCCGCCGCCCAATCTCCGTGCTGTTCCCGGCGACGGACGCATAACCCTGTACTGGGACGACGAATCGGAACTGGTTTTCGACCGTTACCTTGAACGTCTTGGGGTGAATCCAAGAAATTTCGAAGGCTACAGGGTATACAGGTCCACCGATGCTGCCCTGATCGACATCCGCCAGGTGTCTGATGGCCGTGGGAACCTGCAGTTCCTGAAACCACTCGTGCAGTTCGACAAAATCAACGGAATAACCGGCAACCATCCGATCGATATAAACGGTGTCGAGTTCTTTCTGGGTGATGATACCGGACTTCAACGGCACTATATCGATACCGATGTAATCAACGGCCGGGAGTATTTCTATATAGTAACCGCATATAACAGCGGTGCGGCACTTGCCGGCATTGCACCCTCCGAATCGCCCATAAGTATCAGCATTAATCCGGATGGCTCGCTTACCGCCGGTGTTAATGTGGCAAAGGTAAAAGCGGGAAAAACCTCCGCAGGGTACCGGGCACCTGATGAGCTTCAGGTTAACCACACAGGCCCGGCCACCGGCGATGTGTTTGCCGATATTCTCGATGCAAGGGCTCTCAAAGCCGATAACGAGTACCGGATCACGTTTACCTCCGAAACTGAAACAGATGGCAATGGTAACAGTACCGAGGTCACTACCGGATTTACACTGACCAATATCACCACCGGCGAGGTGCTGATCGATAACAGCGACCGCTTTAATGGCGAAGACAATACCGTTACGGAAGGTTTCAGGGTTACCCTGATTAATGATGACGGCGATGAAATCGCCCAAACCCTCCGTGCTGCCAACTGGCGTTCAGCACACACCGAAGGGCGCCAGGCTACAACCCGGATCACCCGTCACGCCGGTTCAGATCGCGATTATGTGGTTGTTTTTGATGATATACCGGTTTCGGAATCGTCGGCAGTGACGATCGACCGGGGCAGTTTCAGCCGTGAAATAGAGCCGGCCGCAGTCAATTTCAGGGTGGTGGATGATGCTACCGGGCATGACGTCCCATTCGCCTACCACAAGAACGTGGCCCTTGTACGCCAGGATGGGCGGTTTGCTGCGATCTATGATTCAGAATCAAAGAAGACCTCAAGCGATATCATCTATATACTGAACGATAATGGTAACATTGCATGGCAGATCGCTTTTGAACCCTATCAAAGTGATGAGCCGTGGCTGCCGGCGAAAGGCGAAGTGATACGGCTTACCCAGTCGACACCTTTTACCAGCCAGGATGTGTACTCATTTACAGTAGTAAGTGGTGTTAATACGGCTGTTGAGGATTTGGAACTGGCAAAATCGAATCTGGATAATGTCCGGGTTGTGCCGAATCCGTACAGGGTAACCCACGTTGCAGAACCACGCCCTACACCGGCAAGACCCCAGCAACTGCGTCAGCTGCACTTCACCAACCTTCCGGCCCAGTGCACTATCCGGATATTCACGGTTGCCGGCCGGCTGGTGCAGACGCTGAATGTGAACAACACTATTGATAACGGTACCTATGTCTGGGATATGCTCACAAAAGATAATCTGGAGTTGTCTTATGGCATCTACATCTACCACGTGGATGCAGCCGGAGCGGGCAGTACCACGGGCAAGTTTGCGGTAATGAAATAAGCAGAGGTCCAACACAGAATGAAAATGATGAACAAGCAAAGCACATATATCACAGTATTGACACTGCTGGTGGCCCTGTTGGCAGCGGATATGGCCCGGGGTCAGATCATCAGCAAAACGGGGACCTCCTCGGCGCAGTTTTTAATGATCCCGGTGGGCACGCGTTCGGCAGCCCTGGGCGGGGCGGCCACGGCCACGGTGAACGATGCCTCGGCCATGTACTGGAACCCCGGGGCGCTGGCCCTGGTGAATCGCACCCAGGTGAGCATTGAGCACAGCGAGTGGTTTGCCGACCTTCGGCACAACCATCTGGGCGTGGTGCTGCCGCTGGGCGGGGCGGGCGTGCTGGGGCTGAACGTGATCTCCCTTACCATGGAGGACATGGAAGAGACCACCTTTGAGCAACAGGACGGAACGGGCCGCATGTTCGGTGCCTACTCCTACGCGGTTGGGGCGACCTACGCGCGGTACCTGATGAGCAACTTCACGATCGGTGCCACGGTCAAGTTTATCAACGAGACGATCTGGAACTCCTCCTCAAGCAGTGTGGCGGTAGACCTTGGCACGACCTATGTAACCCCGTTCGACGGGATCCGCTTCGGGGTTCGCATCGCCAATTTTGGCCCGAAGATGGCCATTACCGGCCCGGACCTCCGTACCACGGTCGACATCGATCCGGGCAGTGCGGGCAACAACCCGCAGGTGGGGGCCCGTCTGGATACCAAGGGTTTTGACCTGCCGCTGATGCTGCAGGTGGGCCTGGCCTGGGACGGATACACCAGCGATGCATTCCGGGCCACGATCATGGCCGACGGGATCAGCCCCAGCGATGCCAACCAGAGTGTGAATGTGGGTGTGGAGCTGGCCTTTCTGGAGGAACGCGTGGCGGTGCAGGCGGGCCTGCCGGAACTGCTGCTGGGCGATGACCGCATGTATGAATTTACCGTGGGCGGCCTGGTGAACTATGAACTCAATCCGGGCATGGGCTTCAGTGTGGGCTATGCCATGCTCTCGCACAAGTTCCTCGGGCTCACCAACCGCTTCTCTCTTAAACTCAGTTTCTAACGGATCAGGATCCAAAGATGGAAAGTACTTTTATTTTGAACAGAATTCACAAGCCGGCCATGAGACGTGCCGGTAAAGCCGTGCTTGTACTGCTTGCATTGCTGCTGATAACCGATCTTGGCTTTTCTCAGCGCCGGGGTGTCATGTCAATAACATCCTTTGTAACTGATAACACGGAGCCGGTAAGGCCGCCGCAGCCAAGAGTGTTTGCAGTGCCCGGCGACGGGAAAGTGACCATATACTGGGATGAGTCGGCCGAATCGCACTATGATCCGTTTTTTGAAACCATCTTCAACCCTATCACCCGGACCATGGGCCGGAACCCCCGGAATTTTGAGGGATATATGGTCTATAAATCCACGGACCCCGGTTTCATTGATGCGCTGCGAATTACCGACAACCTGGGTAATCCGCAAAGGCTCAGCCCGGTAGTCCGTTATGACCTCGCTAACCAGATTGTGGATTATCACCCGGCTTCCATCGACGGGGTTCGTTACTGGCTGGGACAGGATACCGGAATCAGCCGCATATTTGAGGATACAGATGTAATCAACGGCCGCACATACTATTATGCAGTAGTTGCCTACACCCATGGTGACGCACTGTCCGGATTTGAAGTACCTATCGAATTCTCTCAGGGGGTTCCCTTGCCCGATTCACTGCAGCCTCTGCAACGCGATATCTACACCTGGCCGCCACTTGAATCTGAAATTGATATCACGGTAGGGGACGATGGAACCGTACAGACCGGTGTAAATACAGTAAGTGTGATGCCGAGAGGTCCTGTATCAGGATTCATGGCCCCCGAAGATCCTGAAATAGCGCAGGAGGGCTCAGCCGGTGGACTGGTTGATGTTACTATTATCGATCCATCTAAATTGAATGGGGGAAGCGACTATGAGGTCACTTTCGAGGATACCGTTATTCGTGGCGCAACCGATCTGGATCCGGATCTGATAGTGACTAAAAATTTCTCCCTCACCAATCTTTCCACGGGTGAAGTACTGATCGACCGGGAAGAAAATTTTCAGGACAGGGAACTGCCGGTTCGTGAAGGTTTCCTGCTTAGCCTGGAGAATACTGTCGACTCCGGATTTGTAAACCTGGATCTGACACGATGGGAGGCTGCAGGTCCCGATCGGATACATCCTTTTGATATCGGTGTTAACACACGCTTCGCCAAATTGAATGATTACCGTATAGAATTCGAAGAGGGGGTAGCATCACGGTCCGATACGGTAACACTCCGGGTTGGTGGCCTGTCCATTTTCCTGCAGGATGAAGACGTCAATTTCAGAGTCATAAACTCTACCGAAAACCGTGATATCAGTTTTGCATTTTTTACCAACCCGGGTATTCCCAGGGATCTGAGATCGGTTTACATGTTTGACGATACCCGCGGAGTAGCCGTTGGCGGGGGGGGAGTAATACGTCAGACCGACGATGGTGAAAACTGGGAGGTCCGCCAGAGCGGTGTTACAAGCCGGCTCTATTCCGTTCATTTTGCTGACGAAAACAACGGCTGGGCTGTTGGTGCTAATGGTGTGATTTTGTCTACCACTGATGGTGGTACTAACTGGGGCCAGCAACAGAACAGTACCACGGTTACCCTGAATTCAGTACGGTTCATTGATAATCAGACCGGTGTGGCTGTGGGTGAGAATGGTACAATCATCAGGACCACAGACGGGGGAGAAAACTGGGAAGATATCGAAAGCGGCAGCATCCGGAATCTGTTCTCGGTCTACTTCATCAATGAAAACAGTGGCTGGGCCGTAGGCCAGGTTGGGGAAATACTGGTGACAAATGACGGAGGGCTCACCTGGAGCAAACAGGTCAGCGGAAGCCTTCGCATACTGCAGTCCGTCTTTTTTCTGGATGAAAATACCGGATGGATTGTGGGCAACAACAACACCATTCTCAGAACTACCGATGGCGGCACAACATGGCTGCCGGTAACGGGTGTTCCCGGTTCAGGTATTATTTACTCCGTACAATTTGCCGATGCCGGCAATGGCTGGGCGGTAGGCGCCGGAGGACGAATTATCCGTTCAACAGATGGGGGAGCTACCTGGGAACAGCAGAACAGTACCATTAATGTTTCCATTTATGACATTGATGTTCGTACTGATGCCTCGGCTCTGGCTGTGGGTGAAGGACCAACCATTCTTATTACAGACAATTCAGGAACAGAATGGTCCATTATACCAACCCCGAAACGGTTCAGGGCTATTATTGATGAGCTGGGCCGGCTTCAGAGTGATGAAATCTACTTTATTGAGGATTTCAGTGCTACCTCTCAAAATGTAATTACATGGAAAGTAGGCATGCTGCCTGATCCCAGAGGAGGGACTTTCGATCCCGGCGCGGGCGACCAGCTGTTCATATTTACCAACAAGCCATTCACCAGCGGCGACAGGTACACGTTCAGCATACGCGAGGTAAACCTTCCGCGTGTTGACCAGGAAACAGCCAGTGCCAACCTGGGCGAAATCCGGGTGGTCCCCAATCCCTATCTCGTCACCCATGTAGGCGAAACCGCATTCAGCGGGCGTCAGCTGCACTTCACCAACCTCCCGGCCCAGTGTACCATCCGCATCTTCAATGTTGCAGGGCGGTTGCTGCAGACCATTGATGTGAACAACAGTTATGACAACGACCGCTATATATGGGACATGCGTACCAAAGAAGGCGATGAAATCAGTTATGGCATCTACATCTACCACGTGGACGCAGCCGGAGCGGGCAGTACCACGGGCAAGTTTGCGGTAATGAAATAAGCAGAGGTCCAACACAGAATGAAAATGATGAACAAGCAAAGCACATATATCACAGTATTGACACTGCTGGTGGCCCTGTTGGCAGCGGATATGGCCCGGGGTCAGATCATCAGCAAAACGGGGACCTCCTCGGCGCAGTTTTTAATGATCCCGGTGGGCACGCGTTCGGCAGCCCTGGGCGGGGCGGCCACGGCCACGGTGAACGATGCCTCGGCCATGTACTGGAACCCCGGGGCGCTGGCCCTGGTGAATCGCACCCAGGTGAGCATTGAGCACAGCGAGTGGTTTGCCGACCTTCGGCACAACCATCTGGGCGTGGTGCTGCCGCTGGGCGGGGCGGGCGTGCTGGGGCTGAACGTGATCTCCCTTACCATGGAGGACATGGAAGAGACCACCTTTGAGCAACAGGACGGAACGGGCCGCATGTTCGGTGCCTACTCCTACGCGGTTGGGGCGACCTACGCGCGGTACCTGATGAGCAACTTCACGATCGGTGCCACGGTCAAGTTTATCAACGAGACGATCTGGAACTCCTCCTCAAGCAGTGTGGCGGTAGACCTTGGCACGACCTATGTAACCCCGTTCGACGGGATCCGCTTCGGGGTTCGCATCGCCAATTTTGGCCCGAAGATGGCCATTACCGGCCCGGACCTCCGTACCACGGTCGACATCGATCCGGGCAGTGCGGGCAACAACCCGCAGGTGGGGGCCCGTCTGGATACCAAGGGTTTTGACCTGCCGCTGATGCTGCAGGTGGGCCTGGCCTGGGACGGATACACCAGCGATGCATTCCGGGCCACGATCATGGCCGACGGGATCAGCCCCAGCGATGCCAACCAGAGTGTGAATGTGGGTGTGGAGCTGGCCTTTCTGGAGGAACGCGTGGCGGTGCAGGCGGGCCTGCCGGAACTGCTGCTGGGCGATGACCGCATGTATGAATTTACCGTGGGCGGCCTGGTGAACTATGAACTCAATCCGGGCATGGGCTTCAGTGTGGGCTATGCCATGCTCTCGCACAAGTTCCTCGGGCTCACCAACCGCTTCTCTCTTAAACTCAGTTTCTAACGGATCAGGATCCAAAGATGGAAATCTCAATGATTGAATCAAGCGTGAATAGTTTGGATCGGTTTAGTGATCTTGACGGAAAATTATCCGGCAGCAATTCTCTTATGATGATGAAAATTAAAAAGAACGGGTAACCGTAAATAACAACAACAAAAAAAAGAGGTGAATAATGACAACCAGGATACAAAGATATCTGCTCCGCCCAATGGCAGTGGCTCTGACCGCATTGCTGATGAGCGGATTTAACGTCGTCACCCAGGCACAGGATGTTCTCAGTGAGACCATCTGGAGCATCGAAGCCGCTGCGGCTGACGATGCCGGTGCATGGTTCAGAAACGACAACAATACACGGGGTGTTGCATACAACACAGCAACAGGAAACCTGATCGTTTTCAGCCGTAGCGGCGGCCTGAAGCCGGTCATACTGGATGGTTCCACCGGCGATTCGCTTGGCGTGCTGGATGTAGCCGGAATCTCGGGTGGTACCTTTCCTGCCAGTTTGATCGACGTATCGCCCGACGGGCGTATTTTCGCGGCCAACCTGACGACAAATGCTGAAACAAGCCCGCTACGTCTCTACAGCTGGGCTGATGAATCAGCTGCTCCAAAGCTGATTTACGCGGGTGATGCGAATGCAACGGCATTCCGCTTCGGCGACAGCTTTCGTGCCGATTTTACCGACGGTGCCAGTTCACTCTATGTGGGTGGCAGCGGCAACCCGAACCTGGCCAAATTCACCTACGATGCAGTTGATGATACTGTAAGTGCCGTTGAAGTATTCAACTTTGGTGAGCCCAACAATCTGGTTCTTCGTGCGGTACGTGGCATGGCCCCGATCGCCGGTCAGGACAGTATATGGGTGAATGAGTTTGATTACGAGCTGCGCAAGATGAGTACCGTGGATGGTGAGCTTGGCGCGCTGGTGCCTGCCTCCATTTTTCCGACCAAGGAATCGCTGTGGGTGGACTATGCCGAGGACGGTGATGTGCGCCTTGCAGCAGTTTTTCCGGCCAGTCTGATTGCTGCAGGACAGTCGGCATCGATCATTGACCTGAATACCGGTACCGAGGTGGCTTACACTGCAGCCGGACCGAACAACAACGGTAACGGTGCCGGCGGACCAGTTTTCGATGTAGAAAACAAGCGCATGTTCATGCTGGCTACCAACAACCAGATTGCGGCCTATGACATTAGCGCCTATCTGCCTGCTGAAGAAGAAACCGTGACCGTCACCTTCCGTGTAAATACGGCTACGGTCCCTGACACGCTGCGTGGCAGCGACAATGTGTTCATACGTGGAGCATTCCGTCCGGGCGCCGAAGGCGACTGGCAGGAGGGCAGCTATTATGGTCAGGAGATCAGCTGGGGCACGACCCTGCCGATGACCAGCGCCGGCGGCGACTACTGGGAGCGTGAGCTTGTAATGGGCAAGGGCGACCAGATCCAGTGGAAGTATTTCCCGCAGTTTGCAACCGGGGCGAACACCGATTCCCCGGATGATGGCTGGGAAGCGGATCCCACGCGTACCTTTACCGTACCGGTAGACGCCGAGGGTCCGATCGTACTGGACCTGGCGTACTGGAACCGTGGCATTCCGTTTGTAGCCGAAGAGGACTCTCTTACCATGTTCTTCCGTGTGAATGTGGGCAACGATGTGGCCCTGGGCCGTTTTGATCCCGAGAACGAAGCACACCGGGTGGGTGTACGTGGAGTACCGGAGGTATTTGGTAACCCGGCCGACTGGAGCGCCACCGAGTTTTATCTGGACGCCGAGCCGGTGCGTGGTGGCTCCGCCAACTATTTTTATTCGGGAGCCCTTCGCCTGCCGAAGGCCGATCTGCCGGCCATTACCGGTGAATTCCCCTACAAGTTTGTAGTGGAAGGAACCGCAGTATTCTGGGACGACAACCCCGGGTTCCCCGACGGAAACCGGTTTGCCCCGCTCTCGGCGGCCGACTCAACGCTTCGCTGGGTCTTTTTCCAGAACAATGCTCCGCCTGTGGGCGAGATTGTGAGCGCCTCGCTGCAGTTTGCTGTAAACGTGGGTGTACTGGAAGGTCTGGGCTACTTCAACCGTGGTCTGGGCGATGATGTGACCATCCCGGGCGGGTTCAACGGCTGGGATACCGGTACCGCGGCCAGCTACAACAGTGCCCTGGATGTATGGACGGCGGCCTTCGACGTGACCGAGGTAGTGGGCAGCAACGTGGCCTACAAGTATTATGTGCGCTGGGACGAATCGCGCTTTGATTCCGAGAGCCCGAATTACATCCCGCGTCTGACAGCCAACAACGGCTGGGAAGAGCCGGGCATTACGGGAGGCTCGGACCGGTTGTACACCTTCACCAACGAGACGGTGCAGCAGGTCGACGACTTCGGCAGCGGGGTGGCCTTCTTCAACGGCGTGCCGGTGCAGGGCGTGATCGGTGAGACCATCAGCGGCAACGATGTGCTGACCACGCGCTTTGTGGTGGATATGACCGCGGCGCTGACCCATGAGGATCCCTTTGATCCGGACAACGATGCGTTGTATGTGATCTTCGAAACTCCGTTCTTTGGCCTGAGCCAGGGCCTGACCGTTGGCGATAACCTGGCGATCCTGGAAGAGGGCAACGAGGAGGAAGCAGCCCGCGTGCAGATGTCGCCGATAGGCGAGGACAACCTGTGGGAGCTGGAGCTGGATGTATTGCTGCCCACGGAGAACCACATGGGCTTTGTGATCGCCTACGTGAAAGCCGATGGCGAGGTGATCTCCAATGGTGGCGGATTTGGTCCGGGCCGGCGTTACTACCGCTACATCGAGCCCCTTGATGTGTCGGATCCCGACGACATCCTGTGGCCTGACAGCGACGAGCTGGATCTGATCGTATGGCGTCCGGGTCAGGACCTTGACTTCCCGACCCCGCCGAGTTACGGTCTGACCAGCAGCATTGGTGAGAACATTCGTGAGGTAGTGAACACCTATGCGTTGTACCAGAACTACCCGAACCCGTTCAACCCGACCACCAACATCAGCTACACGGTGCCACAGAGCTCGGATGTACGCATCGATGTATTCAACGTACTGGGCCAGAGAGTGGCCACGCTGGTGAACGCTCGGATGAACGCGGGAACCCATACGGTACAGTTTGATGCGCGTTCGCTCGCCTCAGGCATGTACCTGTACCGCATCCAGGCCGGCGACTTCGTGTCGACGCGCCAGATGATGCTCGTGAAATAAACAGGAACCTTCAATCCAAAAGGGCCCGGCACCAGTCGGGCCCTTTTTAAAAATACTTGATCAGTTGGCTGTCACCATTTACGATATTGCCAGAGAAGCCGAAGTCAGCATAGCAACCGTATCACGGGTTTTCAACAGCAATCCCAACGTTTCGGAAAAAGCGAGGGATAAGGTACTCAAAGTTGCCAAAGAGATGGGGTATCATCCCCAGGCGATGGCACAGGGCCTTGCCCGAAAGAAAACCAAGCTTATAACAGCTATAGTGCCTGTTTTGTCGAACTATTTTCTCACAGAGGTGCTCGATGGCGTTCAGGACGGTATGGCTGATACTGATTTTGATCTCAATATTTACAATGTCAGATCATCAGATGATATTTCCGGCCAGGTTGAACATCTCCTTAAAAGGGGCATGGCTGAGGGTTATCTGATCATCTCCATACATATGCCGGAAAAAAAATGGAAGCTGTTCAGCAACTATAAACAGCCCATCGTATTGATCGATGAGTATTCATCGATGTTCGACTCAATAAGTGTGGACAGTGTTGAGGGCGCATACAACGCAACAGAGTTTCTGATCCGTTCCGGTCATCAGCGTATCGCAATGATTTCGGCTTTCAGGGGGTCAAAACCCGTGAGCGACCGGATACTTGGTTACCGGCGTGCACTCGAAGACCATAATTTTATGGTTGACGAAAGCCTTATTTTTACGGGCGACGACATGGATCGCGACGGTTTCACCGAACGTAACGGATATGAAGCGATGCTCAAACTGCTTAAAACCGATTACCTGCCCGACGCCTGTTTCTGTAACTCCGATATCCAGGCACTGGGTGCCATCAAAGCCATGCAGGATGCACACACAATGATCCCGTTGATTGGTTTTGATGATATCCGGTTCTCCGAAATTCTCGGATTGACTACCATGAAACAGCCCATGTATGATATGGGAAAACTGGCTATAGAAAAACTGCTTAACCGGCTCACATCACCCGACAGCGAAGTCTCACATACGGTATTCTCTCCGGAGATGATCATCAGAAGTTCGTCATCGGCAGATATTCATCAGGAAGAAACCGGGTTGTAACAATCCGTGCTCCCGGCCGCTGTTCGGCGGCAAAACATGGATAGGAATACCCAATAATCAGAAAAGGAAAATGAAGCCGATTTATTCAATTATTACAGGATTTATTGTAAGCTGTTTCTTTGTCGTTATGGCATCGGGACAACTTGTTACCACCGACCCGGCATTTCCCACCGAAGATCAGCCGGTTGTCATAACATTCAATGCATCGGGTACCGCTCTGCAGAATACTACTGAGGATGTCTATGCTCATACCGGCGTCATCATAAACGAAGAGGATATATCGTCCGGTAACTGGTCTTATGTAATTGCACCCTGGACATCCAATATTCCGAAAGCCCGGCTTACATCCCTGGGCAATAACCTGTGGCAGTTATCCATACCGGACATCCGGCAATATTATGGCATTCCGTCATCCGTCGAAAGGATATATCAGATAGCACTTGTGTTCCGTACGGCCTCACGATCCGTTCAAACTGCCAATATCTACGTCGACCTGTATACGGATCCGGTTAATGTACGTTTTACCGAACCACTGGTCACCTCATTGAATCCGCTGATTGCAGAACCGGGCAACGAGATTCAGATTCAGGCTGTCGGGAATTCACAGTTTGGCACGTTGAGCAGCATCACTCTGTTCGAAGGTGATAATGTAGTGGCAACGATTAATGACAGCGACACCCTCACCTATATCTACAGCGTGGTTACGGCCGGCCGGGCTGATTTCAGGGTTATGGCAGAAGATCAGGGCTTTGAATCGGAAGATTCATTTTATCTGATAGTCAACCCCGATATAACCGACGCTCCGCTGCCAGCCGGAACGGCCGATGGAATCAACTACCACGACGGCGACGATACCCGTGTTACACTGTCACTGTACGCACCATACAAGGATTTTGTTTATGTGATCGGCGATTTTAACGACTGGGAACTTGATGAACAGTATTTCATGAACAGGGATTTTATCAACCCCGACAGCGTTCGCTACTGGATTACTCTTGAGAACCTGGAACCCGGCAGGGAATATGGATATCAGTATTTCATTGATGCCGATATTCGCATAGGAGACCCCTACACGGAAAAAGTACTGGATCCGTGGCACGACGAGGAAATCATTCAGAGAGGGGTTTACCCGGGTCTGATACCGTATCCCACCGGTAAAACCGTTCAGCCTGTGTCGGTTCTGCAAACTGCCCGTGAACCCTACCAGTGGGAGGTCACCGATTTTGAACCCCCGCATCCCGATAAACTCGTAATCTACGAACTGCTGATCCGCGATTTTCTTGCTGACCGCAGTTACAGTACCCTTGCCGATACGCTCGACTATTTGAAGACCCTCGGAATTAATGCAATCGAACTGATGCCGGTCAACGAGTTTGAAGGCAACCTCAGCTGGGGCTATAACCCCTCATTCTTCTTTGCTCCCGATAAATATTATGGCCCGCGCGATCAGTTAAAACGTGTGGTTGATGAAGCCCACAAGCGGGGCATGGCCGTAATTCTGGATATGGTATGGAACCACTCCTTCGGGCAGTCGCCGCTGCTGCGCATGTATTTCGATAACCAGAACAACCGCCCTGCTGATGACAACCCGTGGTATATGGACCAGATTTTTCCGGATAATCCGGGCATGCAGTTCGGTTATAAATTTGACCATGGCAGCCCGGCATTCCGACAGTTCATGAAAAGGGCGAATCTGTACTGGATTCAGGAGTATAAAATTGATGGATTCCGGTTTGACCTGACCAAAGGATTTACCACCACCATATTTCCGGGCTCCGGTAACTTCGGCAGTACATACGATCAGGAACGGGTTGACAATCTGCAGCGTGTAGCCGATGAGATATGGGAGGTGAACCCCGATGCGTTTGTTATTCTTGAACACCTGGCCGACAATTCCGAAGAAACGGTTCTGGCCAACTACGGCATGATGCTCTGGGGCAATCTGAACCACGAGTATAACGAGGCCACTATGGGATATTCGTCGGATCTGCGATGGGGCCTGTACAAACATCGCGGATGGAATGAACCCAACCTGGTCTCCTACATGGAAAGCCACGATGAACAGAGGCTCATGTGGAAGAACCTGCAATTTGGCAATATCAATGAGGAAACCCAATACAACACACAGGAACTCAGCACGGCCCTGAACCGCATGAAAACAGCCGCAGGGATTTTCTTTACCCAGCCGGGTCCGAAGATGATCTGGCAGTTCGGTGAGCTTGGCTACGACTACGGCCTTGGCGAAGACGGCAGGGGTCGCACAGATGTGATGCCGTTACCCTGGAACGATTACCTGGATAACGCGAACCGGGTCAAACTCTATAAAGTCTATTCCGCTCTCATAAATCTTCGCACCGAACATCCTGTTTTTCACAGCAGAGATACCAATATCATCGATTATGAACGGCTCCGGTTCAGAAATAAGCGCCTTGTACTCTCTCACGAAACAATGGATGCCGTGGTACTGGCAAATTTTGATATCGTCGATCTGCCATTTATTCCCCGGTTTACCCGTACGGGTACCTGGTATGACTATTTTTCGGGCGAGGCCCTTGAAATAGCCGATACCGCGGCCGTTATAACACTCGGTCCCGGCGAGTTTCGCATCTTTACAACCGAACAGCTGCCAGCGCCCGAACAGGGAATTCTTGTGAATATCGGAAGGGAAGAGGATGACCTGAACGACATACCTTCCGGCTTCGGGTTAATGCAGAATTATCCAAATCCGTTCAACCCTGCCACCAAGATCCGCTACGAACTGGCGGCTACATCCACGGTAACTCTTGAGGTATTTGATGTGCTGGGGCGCAGGGTGGCTACACTGGTTAACAGTTTACGACAGCAACCCGGCCGGTATTCCGTACCATTCAACGGGGCTGGTTTATCGAGCGGTACCTATATTATCCGAATGCAAACCGATGGCTTCTCACAAACAGCCAAGATGATGTTACTCAAATGAAACTCATTTAATTAAGGTGAAAACGATGGACCGGTTTCACTGCATATTCTGAAATCAAATGACTATATTCTATTTAAGTAAAAAAAACGGGTAACCGTTACTAATAACAACAAAAAAAGAGGTGCAAGATGACGACCAGGATACAAAAATATCTAAACCGCTGTATGGCTGTGGCTTTTGCTGCATTCCTGCTGGCGGGGTTCGCACCCAAAGCGATGGCACAGATCGATTTGGGCGAACCGGAATGGAAAATTTTTGCCGGCGAAAATGCCTGGTTCCAGGATGCGGGTAACCGTGTGCGTGGAATCGCGTTTAACCCGGTAACCAACCACCTGCTTGTAGCATCACGCGATGGGGCAACCAATGTCACCATTCTGGATGCAACCGACGGGTCAGTAGTTGGCAATCTGGATGTGACCGGTGTGGAAGGTGGTTCATACGGATTCGCCGTAAACCGGATATCTATTACGGAAGATGGCCAGATTTTCGTGGCAAATTTTAAAGACAGGGAACGCGACCCCAGCGAAGTTATTCGCATCTATTACTATGCTGATGAAGAGGCTGCGCCGATGGTAGTATACTCGGGTATCCCCAACCAGAAGCGGTACGGCGACAGTTTCAATGCTGCCGGAACCGGAGACGCGGTTACCCTGTACCTGTCGGGAACATTTAATGATGAGATTGCCGTATTCAGCTTCGATGGCGATGCAGCCACCCTCGACCGTTTTATTTCTGTTCCGGCTGATGCCGCAAACGGAAGTATTGTGGATAATGGCGACGGTACCGCATGGATCAACGGGCGGGATCAGGAGATCCGCAAAATCGATCTCGGTACCGGTGACATCCTGAAAACCATACCAGCCGCTGTTGCAGCTACCGGAAACGGTGAACTCGCTTTATTCGAACTGAATGGCCAGCAATTCCTGGGAACGGGTGTGATGACCGACAGTGTGTTTACCATTATCAACATCAGCAGCGAGGATATGCCGGTTGCAGTCGGTAAAGCCTACGCTTCCGGATTTGGTGCCAATGATTTCCGTGTGGCAAACGTGGCTGTAGATCCGGTTAATAACCGGTTCTTTGGTTTGTCGACCAATGTTGCCCTGGCTGCATTTGATTATACACCGGTCGGGGAGGTAGAATTTACCGCCGTCACCTTCCGTGTAAATACGGCTACGGTCCCTGACACGCTGCGTGGCAGCGACAATGTGTTCATACGTGGAGCATTCCGTCCGGGCGCCGAAGGCGACTGGCAGGAGGGCAGCTATTATGGTCAGGAGATCAGCTGGGGCACGACCCTGCCGATGACCAGCGCCGGCGGCGACTACTGGGAGCGTGAGCTTGTAATGGGCAAGGGCGACCAGATCCAGTGGAAGTATTTCCCGCAGTTTGCAACCGGGGCGAACACCGATTCCCCGGATGATGGCTGGGAAGCGGATCCCACGCGTACCTTTACCGTACCGGTAGACGCCGAGGGTCCGATCGTACTGGACCTGGCGTACTGGAACCGTGGCATTCCGTTTGTAGCCGAAGAGGACTCTCTTACCATGTTCTTCCGTGTGAATGTGGGCAACGATGTGGCCCTGGGCCGTTTTGATCCCGAGAACGAAGCACACCGGGTGGGTGTACGTGGAGTACCGGAGGTATTTGGTAACCCGGCCGACTGGAGCGCCACCGAGTTTTATCTGGACGCCGAGCCGGTGCGTGGTGGCTCCGCCAACTATTTTTATTCGGGAGCCCTTCGCCTGCCGAAGGCCGATCTGCCGGCCATTACCGGTGAATTCCCCTACAAGTTTGTAGTGGAAGGAACCGCAGTATTCTGGGACGACAACCCCGGGTTCCCCGACGGAAACCGGTTTGCCCCGCTCTCGGCGGCCGACTCAACGCTTCGCTGGGTCTTTTTCCAGAACAATGCTCCGCCTGTGGGCGAGATTGTGAGCGCCTCGCTGCAGTTTGCTGTAAACGTGGGTGTACTGGAAGGTCTGGGCTACTTCAACCGTGGTCTGGGCGATGATGTGACCATCCCGGGCGGGTTCAACGGCTGGGATACCGGTACCGCGGCCAGCTACAACAGTGCCCTGGATGTATGGACGGCGGCCTTCGACGTGACCGAGGTAGTGGGCAGCAACGTGGCCTACAAGTATTATGTGCGCTGGGACGAATCGCGCTTTGATTCCGAGAGCCCGAATTACATCCCGCGTCTGACAGCCAACAACGGCTGGGAAGAGCCGGGCATTACGGGAGGCTCGGACCGGTTGTACACCTTCACCAACGAGACGGTGCAGCAGGTCGACGACTTCGGCAGCGGGGTGGCCTTCTTCAACGGCGTGCCGGTGCAGGGCGTGATCGGTGAGACCATCAGCGGCAACGATGTGCTGACCACGCGCTTTGTGGTGGATATGACCGCGGCGCTGACCCATGAGGATCCCTTTGATCCGGACAACGATGCGTTGTATGTGATCTTCGAAACTCCGTTCTTTGGCCTGAGCCAGGGCCTGACCGTTGGCGATAACCTGGCGATCCTGGAAGAGGGCAACGAGGAGGAAGCAGCCCGCGTGCAGATGTCGCCGATAGGCGAGGACAACCTGTGGGAGCTGGAGCTGGATGTATTGCTGCCCACGGAGAACCACATGGGCTTTGTGATCGCCTACGTGAAAGCCGATGGCGAGGTGATCTCCAATGGTGGCGGATTTGGTCCGGGCCGGCGTTACTACCGCTACATCGAGCCCCTTGATGTGTCGGATCCCGACGACATCCTGTGGCCTGACAGCGACGAGCTGGATCTGATCGTATGGCGTCCGGGTCAGGACCTTGACTTCCCGACCCCGCCGAGTTACGGTCTGACCAGCAGCATTGGTGAGAACATTCGTGAGGTAGTGAACACCTATGCGTTGTACCAGAACTACCCGAACCCGTTCAACCCGACCACCAACATCAGCTACACGGTGCCACAGAGCTCGGATGTACGCATCGATGTATTCAACGTACTGGGCCAGAGAGTGGCCACGCTGGTGAACGCTCGGATGAACGCGGGAACCCATACGGTACAGTTTGATGCGCGTTCGCTCGCCTCAGGCATGTACCTGTACCGCATCCAGGCCGGCGACTTCGTGTCGACGCGCCAGATGATGCTCGTGAAATAAACAGGAACCTTCAATCCAAAAGGGCCCGGCACCAGTCGGGCCCTTTTTTTTAAGCATGCAATAGCCTTTTCTTTCTGCTTACCGGTTCTGTTAAATGTTGATTAAATCCGGCTAATGAATGTCCGGTATAATTTTTACTTTACCGGATCTGAGGGTTATATCCGCTATCCATAATCCACTTAGCGGTATCCAGAATTCAGAATCCAGAATCCAGATAAATGAAGCATCCCGGGTTTTTTCTGATTTTTTTATTGACAGGTCTGACACTCTTTTCATCTGAGCTGTATGAGCAACAGGATTCAGATCAGGCTGTTTTAGCCAGTGAAAATGACTTCCTTGCAAATCTGATTCAAGCTGACACACTGCGGAGTGGTTCCAATGTGCCTGAATGGGCGCAGGGAATTATCTGGTATCAGATCTTTCCCGAACGGTTTCACAACGGAGATCCGTCAAATGATCCTGCAGCTGCCCGGATAAATGCCCCGGATGACTGGGATATTACACCATGGACCGGCGACTGGTACCAGCGGGCACATTGGGAACAGCGTATCGGGCCCCGGTTTTACGATCATGTGAGAATGCGCCGCTATGGTGGTGATATTCAGGGGGTAATCGATAAACTGGATTACCTGCAAAATCTGGGCATTAAAGGTATCTATTTCAATCCGGTTTTTGACGCTGTGTCACTACATAAGTACGATGCAAGTTACTACCATCATATTGACCGCCACTTCGGGCCTGATCCGGAGGGCGATCTTGAGATCATGCTACAGGAAGATCCCGCCGATCCCTCAACCTGGCAGTGGACCTCAGCCGACCAGCTGTTCCTGAAATTGATAGAGGAGGCCCGAAAACGCGACATCAGAGTTATAATCGATGGAGTCTGGAACCACACTGGCCGTGATTTCTGGGCGTTCAGGGATATCCGGGAAAAAGGGGAGGCATCTGTATTCAGGGACTGGTACAAAATTACCGGCTTCAGCGATGCTTACAGCGACGGATTTGACTATGAGGGCTGGTGGGGTTATAAGGGTTTGCCTGAATTCTCTGAAACAGACGATAATCTGCATCCCGAAGTAAAGGAGCACATTTTCCATGTGACACACCGGTGGATGGCCCCCGACGGGGATCCTGACCGCGGCGTTGACGGATGGAGGCTGGATGTTGCTGAGGAAATTGGTCTTGAATTCTGGCGCGAATGGCATGAACTAGTCAGGCAGATTAATCCGCAAGCATTAACAGTGGCGGAAATCTGGACCGATGCTGCGCGTGATTACGTTAGAGACGATCTTTTCGGTATTGTCATGAACTACCGCTGGGCATACGCAGTGCACGACTATTTTATCAACCCCGGTATCAGTGCACGTGAATTTGACCGGCGCCTGAAAAGTCTCAGAGACGATTTTTCCAATCCCGTTAACAATGCCATGCAGAATCTGATGGACAGCCACGATACCGAACGTCTGGCGAGCATGGTAGTGAACGCCGATCGCGATTACAAGGAGAACAGCAAGATTGAACACATCGACAACACCTATGATGTGAGCAGCCCCGACGAGGATGAATGGAATACGGTTAAACTGATTGCTCTTTTTCAGTATATGTACAAGGGCTCGCCCATGGTCTACTACGGTACCGAGGCAGGTATGTGGGGTGCCGACGATCCCGACGACCGTAAACCGATGCCGTGGCCTGATATGCAGTTCGATGATGAGATGAACCACCCGTGGTCACGTGTCAGAAACAGGGACCCGGTCGGATTTAACCAAGAGTTGCATGAGTACTACAGCAGGCTCGGTTACGTCCGTAACAACTATCCGGTTATTCAGCACGGAGATTACACTACGTTGTATGCACCGGGAAGGGAACGGGTACTGGCCTTTGCCCGGCACGATTATGATGATAATTTGGTGGTCATCATTCTGAACAGTGAAAAAGATGCGAGAACCATTGAATTTAAGTCAGACCTTCTCGCCGGTTACCATGAGGTTATATTCACCGACCTGCTTACAGGTGAAACGGTGAACGTGTTACCAGGCGGTCGGTTACAGACAACAATTGCCCCCAACAGCGGGCTTGTTCTGGTTAACGATCCCGGCCAGTGATCTGCAGAATACAGCGTCGGATTAATTCAGTTTATCAGGATTTCGCAGCAACAGCAGGAGGTGTATATTGCCGGTGTAACAACATGGATATCGTTCTTTAATCGAGTGCCTTATGCGTTTAGATCCAAAGTACTTCAACCGGTTCATCCTGGTGATTGCATTCCTGTGCGTGATTGCAATCATCTATTTCAATTTCTATTACCAGCAGCGGCAGCTGGTCCTGATCGATGAAAGAATCGCTGATGGATCGGTGTTGGCAGAGACCGATTTCCAGCGGCTTGGCCGGGAGGGGTCGGTTAATCTGATAGAACTTTCCGGTGAAAAAAAAATGATCATCTTCTGGGCGCCATGGTCAGAAAGAGCGGTGGAACTGGCCGGCCTGCTTGATGATGAACTGCAGAATACGCCAGTGACTGTGGTATCAGCTGTGGTCCGCGATACACCGGATGCAGTTCAAAACCTTGGGCTGATGACCATGGAGAATGTACACCATGTTGATGGTACACAAGTATATAACGATTTCAGAATTCCGGGTATTCCGGCCATATTTGTTTTCGATTCAGCCAACCGGATGATCCACTACAAGATCGGATACAGAGAAAGCCGCGACTATGACGAGCTCACCGCTGTTCTGAGACAGTAACCGTTTATTACTGGGTGATTTTACCGTTCCAAACGCCCCGCACGTATCCAATAGACGCCGCATTTTGCCGGTTGCTAACATCCGTAGCGATCATCTGTTGCAATCATCGGTTAAGATCAACTGTTGTGAACATCCGTAGCGATCATCGGTTACGATCATCTTCCGTTGCGTTCATCTAACTTGACAAAAACACCGTATTCCCACGGATCCATCGAAAAAATGACTTCGGCAGGAAATGACTTCTCTTCACCTGAGAACAGGCTGCTGTAATCACCGGCAATGCGGGAATCATCCATGCTGAAATCTGCCGGATTTCCTGTAAGGTTCAAAATCACAAAAACCTTGTCATCCCCGCTTTCACGTACAAATGCGAAAATGGATTCATCGCGGTCTGTGGGAATACGCTGTAACCTGCCTCCCATTTCACCGTTCCAAAGGGCGCGGTTCTCCGACTTGAGGTTGAGCAATCGGGTGTAAATGTCTCTGAATGGACTCTCTTTCCATTCTATGGAATCTTTATCGAAAAACTCAAGCCGTTTGACCATGCCCGCCTCCTGTCCGTTGTAAACCAAAGGCATCCCTTCAATTGTTGCAGCAAGTACGGCGAATGTTGCGGCTCCGTCGCCTAACCGCTCAAATACGGTGCCAGCCCACGAATTTTCGTCGTGATTTGATGTGAACTGCATGCGGAATGCATTGGAAGGGAATAAAAGCCGTTCTTCCTCAATCAGCATTTCAAGATCGTCTGGTGTGGCGTCACCTGCAGCAATACCGGCCATCAGGTGATGAATCTTCCAGTTATAGGTCATGTCGAAGGCCTGTTCATGCAGTTCGGGCAAATCAGCTTCTGCAAGCATGAATACAGGCTTGATGCGGTCGAGCGCTGTTCTCGCCTGATTCCAGAAGCCGGTTGGTACCATATAGGCAACATCGCAGCGGTAACCGTCTACACCGAACTCTTCCACCCAGTAGGTCAGCGCATTTGTCATGTACGTCCAGACCTCCTCATTGTCGTAATCAAGCTGGATCACATCATCCCAGTCGGTTCCGTGAGGCGGCACGAAGTTGCCGTTTTCATTAGTCTCAAAAAATTCTGGATTGGATACTGTAAGCGGATTGTCCCATGCGGTATGATTGGCTACCCAGTCAAGTATCAGGTACATACCATTCTCATGCACGGCTTCAACCAGATTTCTGAAGTCATTAGTTGTACCATAATCCGGATTGATGCCAAAGTAATCTTTCACCGAGTAGGGACTTCCCAGTGTGCCTTTTCTGTTCACTTCCCCGATCGGGTGGATGGGCATAAGCCAGATTATATCCACACCCATCTCCCTGATCCGTGGCAGCTCACTTCTGAACGCATCGAAGGTGCCCTCCTCTGAAAATTGCCGGATGTTTACTTCATAAATACTGGCACTGTAACTCCATTCAGGTGGACTTGTGGATGCTAAAGTGGTTGTGGAATCAGGGTTTGGCCGATCACATGCAGTAACAGACGAGAGCATGACTACGGCAATAAAAAGATTAAATCGTTTCATGTGGTTTGTCTTTTAAATTGTGTTCTGTAACCGTGGTAAACTCGTCGAATCCGGTGCCTGTAGTTACAGAATCGTGTGTGCCATGGCATATCTGTATGCATACGAACGCTCTGCAAGGTGTATGCAGATACGGTATTCGCCTAATATTAAGTACCGTACTTGATGCGTGGACATCCGTAATGCAGTGTGATGCAGCCACAAATGAGTGATATGGATTAATATAAGGAATGCAGAACCAACGCACCTCTTTAATTGAATAAAAACATTAGATTTCGGTCCTGCCTGATGCGGCAAATTACACACCTTGTTCTTATTTAGACCACTTTCAGATAAGGCATGAATTGGCTATATTAAAGGATGAATTTACGTATGGCGCCGATACACCATCCCGGCAGTCTGAAGAGGAGACAAAATGGTGGCGGGATGAACTCAA
Organism: Cyclonatronaceae bacterium; assembly: GCA_047921215.1. Lineage (GTDB taxonomy): Bacteria > Bacteroidota > Rhodothermia > Balneolales > Cyclonatronaceae > RECM01. The sequence continues at coordinate 86,311 of JBLRWO010000011.1, forward strand.
ATGCGTGGTCAGATGTTAACCGAACGGAATACTAAAACAAAAACACAGTTATGCCGCAGACAATGAATGAAGCAATGGCAGTTGATACTGCTTCCTCCAAAAAATACAAATACGGTTTTGTTACCGATATCGAGTATGAAGATTTTCCGCGTGGCCTGAATGAAGACATCATCAGGATGATATCGGCAAAGAAAAATGAACCGGAATTCATGCTGGAATTCAGGCTGAAGGCGTATCGCCACTGGCGTACGATGCAAGAGCCCAAATGGCCTAATGTCGATATTAAACCGATGGATTATGAAAATATCGTTTACTATTCGGCACCGAAAGAGAAGAAAAAGCTGGAAAGTCTCGACGAAGTGGATCCCGAAATCCTGAAGACCTATGAAAAACTCGGTATTCCGCTGTCGGAGCAAAAAATGCTGGCAGGTGTTGCCGTGGATGCTGTTTTCGACAGCGTATCTGTGGCCACTACATTCAAGGCAAAACTGGCCGAGGCGGGTGTAATATTCTGTTCCATATCGGAAGCAATCCAGAAGTATCCTGAACTGGTAAAAAAGTACATCGGCTCGGTGGTCCCTACGGGCGACAATTTTTTCGCCGCCCTCAATTCGGCGGTTTTCACCGACGGATCCTTCTGCTATGTGCCAAAAGGAGTGACCTGCCCCATGGAACTTTCCACCTATTTCCGTATCAATAATCAGGATTCCGGACAGTTTGAAAGAACTTTGATCGTGGCCGAAGAGGGCAGCTATGTAAGCTACCTGGAAGGTTGTACTGCCCCTATGTTCGATACCAACCAGCTGCACGCGGCGGTTGTGGAGCTGGTTGCACTTGATGACGCCGAAATTAAATATTCAACCGTACAGAACTGGTATCCGGGCGACGAAAACGGTGTTGGCGGTATCTATAATTTTGTAACCAAACGTGGCATCTGTAAAGGCCGGAACTCCAAAATCTCCTGGACCCAGGTCGAAACCGGCTCAGCCATCACCTGGAAATACCCCAGTGTAATTCTGCAGGGCGACAATTCTGTTGGAGAATTCTACTCGGTTGCCCTTACCAACGACATGCAGCAGGCCGATACGGGTACCAAGATGATTCACCTGGGGAAAAATACGCGGAGTACTATTGTGTCGAAAGGTATATCGGCAGGTAAATCCCAGAACAGTTACCGCGGCCTGGTTAAAATCGGGCCCAAAGCCGACAATTCACGTAATTACTCGGTATGCGATTCCATGCTTATTGGTGATCAGTGCGGGGCACATACATTCCCGTACATCGAATCCAAGAATGAAACCTCGTCGGTTGAGCACGAGGCGACCACATCCAAGATCGGTGAGGATCAGATTTTTTACCTCCAGCAAAGAGGCCTTGACGAAGAACAGGCCATCTCGCTCATCATCAACGGTTTCTGCAAGGAAGTGTTTAAAGAGCTTCCCATGGAGTTTGCTGTTGAAGCATCCAAGTTATTGGCTATCAAGCTTGAAGGTAGTGTTGGATAAGAAGATTTTTAATTATAAACCAGAACAACTAAACGAATAAAAACTGTGCTAAAGATTGTTAACCTGCATGCCTCTGTTGAGGGCGAAGAAATACTGAAAGGCATTGATCTTGAAATCAATGCCGGCGAAATTCACGCTGTAATGGGGCCTAACGGAAGTGGTAAAAGTACCCTTGCCAAAGTGATTGCCGGTCATCCCGAGTATGAAGTTACGAAAGGGGAGATCTGGTACGAAGGGGAGAACCTGCTCGAAATGGAACCCGATGAAAGAGCCCGTAAAGGCGTCTTTATGGCATTTCAGTACCCGGTCGAAGTTCCGGGAGTAACCAATGCCACCCTGATGAGGGAAGCCGTGAACGCTGTAAGAAGAGAGCGTGGCGGCGAAGAACTTGATCCCCTTGAATTCGACGATTTTATCCGTGAAAAACTGGATATCGTTGAGATGGACGATAAATTTCTCGACAGAAGTGTTAACGCCGGTTTTTCGGGCGGAGAGAAAAAGAGAAATGAAATACTGCAGCTTGCCGCGATGGATCCGAAACTGGCCCTGCTTGATGAAACCGATTCCGGTCTCGATATCGATGCACTCCGTATCGTTTCGCATGGTATTAACAAGATTAAAACCGACGAAAAAGCAATTCTGCTGGTAACGCACTATCAGCGTATTCTCAATTATATAACCCCCGATTATGTTCATGTACTCGTGAGGGGCAAAATTGTGAAGTCCGGCACCAAAGAACTGGCCCTCGAACTTGAGGATCAGGGTTACGACTGGCTCAGAGAAGAAACCATGGTTAACGGAGAAGCTAAGTAATGAGTGTGAAAACAGAATCAACGTACCTTGCCGATCTGCTGAAGGAATATAAACCGGTGGTTCATTCCAACGGTTTTATCGGTGAATTGAAATCGGAGGCTTCCGGCATGGTCCGGGAATTGCCTTTTCCCAACAGCCGTATGGAAGACTGGCGCACAACCAGCCTCAGGCATGTTTACAGGAACAACTTCGAAAGCGCAGCCAGAGAGTCGCTATCGATGGACGACATTGCTGCCTACAGGCTCGATGAGGCAGAACAAAGCCGTCTTACCTTTGTTAACGGCCGTTTTATGCCCGAACTTTCCGATACCACCGCACTGCCCGAAGGAATGATTATTGATACACTGGCCGGTGCAGCCGAGCACCATCCTGATCTTGTAAACAAGCATCTGGGCAAGGTGGCTGTATACGAAAATGATGCGTTCGTTCCCTTCAACACGGCAACATTTGAAGAGGGTGCGTTCATCTACATACCCAAAGAGATGAAACCGGATGTACCCGTTCATCTTCTCTATCTGAGCACCGATACGAACGCATTCCATGCATCGCCGAGATGTCTGATTGTAGCCGATCGTTTCAGTGATACGACCGTAATCGAAGATTTTGTCGGCATCAGCGATGGCCTTTATTTCAATAATGCCGTAACGGAAGCTTATCTGCATGAAGAATCGCACATTCTGCATGTCAAGGTACAGCGCGAAAGCCTGAATGCCGCACATATCAGCAGGGTTGCCGCTTATCTGAGCAGAAGCAGTACCTTTAATTCCTACACTGTTTCGCTGGGTGCTGCACTGTTCCGCAATGAACCACTTGCCGTTATTGATGCTGAAAATGCACACGCCACGCTCGATGGCCTGGTCATGGTAAACGGATCACAGATCTCGGATACCCACAGTATCCTGGATCATCGTAAACCAAACTGTACCAGTCATCAGCTGCATAAAACCATCGCAAACGGTTCGGCTGAATCCATCTTTAACGGAAAAATCTTTGTACGTAAGGATGCCCAGCAAACCAACGCGTTTCAGGAAAACAGAAATCTGCAGCTCTCCTCGAAAGCGACGGTATTCACCAAGCCCCAGCTTGAGATTTTTGCCGATGATGTTAAGTGCAGCCACGGTGCTACGGTAGGCCAGCTATCACAGGACGAAATGTTCTACATGAAAAGCCGTGGTCTTACCACACGCCGGGCACAGCAGCTGCTCATTCACGGGTATGCAATCGATGTTATTGAGAATATCCCGGTGGAATCACTTCGCAATCACCTTGAAGAAGAAGTGAAAGAACTTATTTTAGCTGAAACAGCCGTTGAAAACGTAGTATGATACCAGCAAGAGAAGCAGAACATAGCACCGCAAGCCTGAATCCGGAACAGTTCAGGGGAGATTTTCCCATTCTGAACCGAATGGTGAATGGAATGCCTCTCGCTTACCTGGACAATGCGGCATCCAGTCAGGTTCCTGTGCAGGTTATTGATGCGATGAAACTCTACCATGAGTACCATCACTCGAACGTGCACCGGGGGGTTCATACCCTGAGCCAGGAAGCTACCGGCCTGTTTGAGGGAGCGAGGGAGAAAATCCGGGCTTTCCTGAATGCCCGTAACCATAAAGAAATCATTTTTACGTCCGGAACAACCGATTCCATCAACCTGGTGGCCCACAGCTATGTGGATGAGCGGCTCAATGAGGGGGATGAAATCCTGATTACCCATCTTGAGCATCATTCCAATATCGTTCCGTGGTACATCCTTTGTGAGCGGAAAAAAGCAACACTCAGGGTTTTGCCAATAAACGACAGGGGTGAAATCATTCTGGATAATCTGGATGAGTACCTAACCGACAGGACGCGTATAGTCGCCGTAAATCACATCTCAAACGCACTCGGCACCATCAATCCGGTTAAAAAAATTGTTGAAGCTGCCCATCGCAAAGATATACCGGTGCTGATTGACGGGGCCCAGGCAACACCCCACGAGATTGTTGACGTTCAGGATATCGGATGTGACTTTTATGCAATATCCGGGCATAAAATGTACGGGCCAACCGGTATAGGTGTTCTGTACGGCAGGCAGGAACTGCTGGAACAAATGAGGCCCTACAAGTCGGGTGGCGACATGATTCTTAGTGTAACCTTTGAAAAAGTGCTCTTCAACGAATTGCCTTATCGTTTTGAAGCGGGTACCCCGCCGATTGCACAGGCTGTTGGGCTCGGGGCCGCTGCCGATTATATAAACAGCATCGGCAAAGAAGCAATCAGAGAGTATGAGAATGGTCTCCTTGACTATGCAACCCGTAAACTGGGTGAAATTCCGCAGGTGCGTTTCATAGGTACTGCAGTAAATAAAGCATCTCTTGTTTCGTTCGTGATCGACGGGGTACACCCGCACGATGTGGGTACCATTCTCGATGGTGAGGGAATCGCTGTCCGAACAGGACATCACTGTGCCCAGCCGGTTATGGAGCGTTTCAGTATTCCGGCAACTACAAGGGCTTCATTTGCCTTCTACAATACCACCGAAGAGATCGACCGGCTCGCGGCCGGAGTGAAAAAAGTTATAGAGATGTTCGATGCTTAATACACACACCAAAAACCTCTACCAGGATGTGATTCTCGATCACAATAAAAAACCCAGGAACTACAGGGTTCTTGAGGGTCACAGCCATATGGCGCATGGAGATAACCCGCTGTGCGGCGACAAAATTGATGTGTATCTGCTCATCGATGAAAACGAAGTGGTTGTGGATGTCACTTTTATGGGCGACGGGTGTGCCATATCCAAAGCATCCGCTTCAATGATGACTACGATGGTCAAGGGAAAGCCTCTGGAGGAGGTGAAAACACTTTTCCATGAATTTCACAAGATGAGTACAGGCAAACTGGATCCGGAAACCGATCCTAACCATCTCGGCCGGCTAAAGATTTTTGCAGGTGTTAGAGACCTGCCGGCAAGGGTAAAATGTGCCACCCTGGCCTGGCACACGCTCGATGCCGCCCTCAAAGGCGACCGTAAGGTCAGTACCGAATAAATTGTTTCATAAGTTAAAACAGGAAAAACCATGCCGAAAATAGCTGAAATAGAAAGAACCCCCAATCCGAATTCCATGCGGTTTGTGCTGCGCGAACCCCTTACACAGGGAATAACTCGTTCGTACGAACAACCGGAACAGGCTGAAAAAGATCCGTTTGCTTCAGAACTGTTCAAGATTCCATCGGTGATATCGGTATACTATGTCGACCGTTATGTTACTGTAACCCAGGATGGTACCGCCGACTGGAATGAACTGCTTCGCATGCTTGCCCAGCCCATTCGGGAGGCAACGGCAGTTGAAAGCCTGGAAACCGACGACGAGGAGGTACACATCAGCAAGGAAGCGATGAACGATCCACGTCTGGATCAGATCAACCAGATGCTCGACGAACAGGTTCGTCCATATCTGCTTGCCGACGGTGGTGGATTAAAGATTCTCGGGCTGGAAAATAATGTTCTGAAAGTCCACTACCAGGGTGCCTGCGGAACCTGTCCTACAGCAACTACAGGAACCCTGTTTGCCATCGAAAGTATGGTCAGAAGAATCGATCCTGAAATTTCGATTCAAAGTATCTGACCACTACAGACCAGGCTATAGATTATGATTATAATTTCCGAAAGAGCAGCGAACCGGCTGGCTGAAATCAGGCGTAATGATGCTGTTGCCGACAATGCACCACTTCGAATCGGTGTTGTGGGTGGCGGATGCTCCGGCCTGACCTATCAGCTGGATTTCGAAAAGGAACATCCTGCCGCCGGTACAAAAGACAAGGAATTTGAAAGCAACGGTGTCAGGATTATCGTAGATATGCGCAGCTTTCTCTACCTTGCCGGTACCGAGCTCGATTATACAGACGGACTCGAAGGCAAAGGATTCCATTTTGTGAACCCCAACGCCACAAGAACCTGTTCTTGCGGTGAATCGTTTGCCGTATAGTTCAGTCCGGAAATTCGATCAGTAAAATATCATCAGGTAACAATGTTTGAAAACAGGGTGAAATGATTGAAAATAAAGTGGCCAAATCCGGCCTGATTACCATCGACCTGAAAACCTATCTTGATCCGGCCCCTGTTGCGGAATTCGACCTGAAAGACTACCTCTACATGGATCTGATTCTTCGCGAAAAGGATTTTCGTGAGGCTCTCGATCAGCACGATTGGGAACAGTACAGGGGTAAAAACCTTGCAGTATTCTGCTCTTCAGATGCGATTATTGCCTCCTGGGCCTACATGCTGGTTGCAACCCATGCGGCCGGGAAAGCCGAAAATGTATGGTACGGGAATAAACCCGATGTCTGGCTTGAAGCCTATCGTACACGACTCGAAATGGAAGACTGGAGCCGTTTTGCCGGAAAAAGAGTGCTCCTGAAAGGTTGCAGCGATGTTCAGATGCCTCCCGGGGTCTACCTCTTTGCTGCAAATAAACTGTTGCCCGTGGTTGAACGGCTTATGTACGGGGAAGCCTGTTCGTTTGTACCCGTATACAGAAAAATGAAAAACAAAACGGCAGCCCACATTGAGTAAAGAAGATTTTGCGAAACAGGTTCTGGTGACCGGTGCCTCGAGGGGTATTGGAAGGGCGATTGCCGGGAAATTGCTGGATGAGGGCTATACAGTTACCGGAACTCGCAGCAGATCACCAATGCCGGCTGAACTGCAGGATCATACACGTTTTACGTCCGTTAAAGTGGATTTTACCAGGGTAGAAAGTGTAAACGAAATGCTTGCGCCGCTGCTTCGTTCGGATCAGGCACCCGGAGTGCTCATCAACAATGCCGGCATCGCCGATGGATATGATCTGTTGGGCGAAGACTCCGGATGGATTGAACACACATCCCGGACCATGCTGGTTAATTATACCATACCCGCCATGCTTACGCGATGGGTGTTGCCGGTATGGATACGCCGGCAAAACGGAGTGCTCATCAACATCGCCTCCCGGGCAGCCTATCGCGGCGACACTGGCGATTTTGCCGATTATGCAGCGTCAAAAGCAGCACTTACAGCCTTCACAAAATCGGTAGCGCGCGAATATTCACGGCACAGAATAGCAGCGGTAACTATCGCGCCGGGATTTATTGAAACAGATATGGCCCGCGATGCTATCCGGCTCTACGGCAAGGAACATGTAATGAAGGGCCTTGCCGTGCCTGAGTTGACTCAACCTTCTGATGTAGCCGAGGTGGTAGCCGCTGTTGCTTCAGGCCGGATGCTCCATATTACCGGAACCACCATTCATGTGAATGGCGGATCCTATATGGTATGACCGGTAAATGAACAGGTTTATATTGAACACACTCCGTATTTTGACAGTGTTGCCGTTCGTTTCACATGAACAGAACCAAAACACGGTTTGCGTAAACAGGATGAAATAAAAGCAGAACATGATTTGCCTGCATAACACGAAATATATCAACCGTAAGAAGCGCTCGTCTTTTTTCCGGGATTCTTGTTCATACAGACATGGATATTAGCCGCCGGAAAGAAGATCATGTTGATATTACCGTAGCCGGCAGGGCCGGTTATCGTCAAAGTACCGGGCTTGAATCGGTGGTACTGGTTCACAATGCACTCCCCGAGGTAAACCTGGATGAAATTTCCCTGGAAGCCGATCTGCTCGGCCGCACCTTTTCTTATCCGTTGTTCATCTCATCCATGACGGGTGGCTACGATCGTGCTGCCGGTTTTAATGCAATACTGGCATCCTTTTGTCAGGATCATAATCTGCCGATGGGGGTGGGCTCACAGCGTGCCATGCTTGAGCAGCCGGAGCTGACTGAATCGTTCACTGTTGTCAGGAAACATGCTCCCACAGCCTTCATCGCAGGCAATATTGGCGGTGCACAGCTAATTGGGGGCCTGCCGGGCGACCGGGTGGATGCACTTATTGACTCTTTACGGGCAGATGCACTCATTGTACACCTGAACCCTTTGCAGGAGCTGCTTCAGCCCGAAGGGGATGTCAGTTTCCGGGGTGTTCTGGATGGCATAGCCGCATTGGCCGGCAGATCGAATGTGCCGGTGATTGTTAAGGAAACCGGTGCGGGTATTTCAGCAGCAGTTGCCGCCCGCCTGCTCGATGCCGGAGTTTCCGTAATCGATGTTGCCGGTGCAGGCGGAACAAGCTGGGGCAGGGTAGAGAGCCTCCGCACGGAATCCGAATCGGTATTCGACGACTGGGGCATACCCACCGCAGAGTGTCTGCTTCAGATGCGGTCACTGCGGTCGCGAAAATTTGAGCTGATTGCCTCGGGCGGAATACGGTCCGGCCTCGATATAGTTAAAACGGCCGCCCTCGGCGCCGATTTTGCCGCATCTGCCCAACCGGTAATGAAGGCGCTGGCAGAGAACGGAAGGGAAGGTCTTGAACGTTTACTTGCCGGATGGAAATCTGAAAGCAAAACAGCCCTTTGCCTGACCGGCTGTACCTCGTTTGCCGATGTGGGTATGCGGCATATACAAACTACTTTTTGACACTCATTTCATATCATGCATCCACAGACTGATAATCTGGCATTCATCATCGAAGAAGCCATCTCCAATATCTACATCCCGGATGAACCCGCATCGCTGTATGAGCCATTGAGATATGCTCTCGCTCTGGGCGGCAAGCGTATCCGCCCAAGGCTGGCACTACTCGGTTGTGGCCTGAACGGCGGTAACATCAAAGGTGCCGTTCCGGCGGCAATGAGTGTGGAACTGCTCCATAATTTTACCCTGATCCACGATGATATTATGGACCGGGCCGACTCAAGAAGAGGAAACCCTACTATTCATACCCGATGGAACCAGTCGGTTGCTATCCTTTCGGGAGATGTTTTGTTTGCTATCGCCTACGATCAGCTCAATGCCTACGGATCAGACAACCGGTACACCAAAGAACAGTATCTCAACCTGCACCAGCTTTTTTTTGATGCCGTCCGGATTATTTGCGAGGGCCAGGCTATGGACCTGGATTTTGAAGACCGTACCGGGGTAACCATTGAAGAATATCTCAGGATGATTACTGGCAAAACGGCCAGCCTGCTATCCTGTTCACTGCAAATGGGTGCCGTTGTGGCCGGCGCCGGAAAAGATGCAATTCATGACGCGGGCGTGGTTGGAATGGAAGCCGGAATTGCGTTTCAGATCCAGGACGATCTGCTCGACGCGGTCGGGAACCCCGATACATTCGGAAAAAAGGTTGGTGGCGACATTTTTGAGGGAAAAAAAACCTGGCTGAGTATCCTCGCACTTCAAAGGGCGGATAAGGATCAGAAAAAGGAACTGCTTCGCATCCTTCAGCTCAAAGAAAACTCCCGGGATGAGGTTAATAAGGTAATAAACCTGTATTTTGAGCTCGGCGTAATTGACGAGGCGCAAAAAGCAGTGGATGACCATTACTTGAATGCCATTGCACATCTCGATAAATTTGCCGGTTCTCCGTACAAGGATGAAATAAAAACCCTGCTCAATCAGTTAAAGACCCGGGATAAATAATCTAAACAAACCAATTGTAATGTTTTCTCCTATCAGACTCGTTTTTCTGTTACTTCTTACGGCATTTGTACTTGCATCCTGCAGTTCCAAATCCCTGATCAGACCCGGCGACACCATCGAGATTGCGTATGCCAAGGCCATGGATCAGTACGAGAGAGGTCGTTATGGTGATGCAGCCCGTGCTTTTGAGACCGTTCTGAGTATCGCCAGGGGTACCGAATTTGCCAGTGATGCCCAGTTCTACCTGGCCGAAAGTTATTTTAACAACCGTGAATACCTGATAGCTGCTACCGAGTACAGAAGGCATTACACTAACTATCCACGGGTCGAAAACCGGCAGATTTCCGAATTCAAGGAAGCTCTGAGCTACTACCGGATCACACCACGGTATAATCTCGATCAGACTAACGGCCGCCAGGCACTTGAACTTTTCGATCTTTTCGTGTCACGTTACCCGAATTCTGAATCTGTGGGCGAGGCCATGGGTTATATTGATGACCTCAGAAACCGTCAGGCCAGGAAAATGTATGTTGCCGCCGACCTGTACATGAGAATGAGGCAGTATAATGCCGCAGCCATCTATTACGGACTGGTACTTGACAATTACCCGGAAACCCTGTGGGCGGAGCAGGCTTTGGTCGAACAGATTAATGCATACATCATCTATGCCGATAATTCAGTTGCTGAACGTCAGCCGGAACGGTATCAGATGGCAATCGATTCCTATCAACGCTACATACAGGTATTCCCGAGAGGTGAAAACCGGTCGAGGGCAGAAGCCTATTACGATGTGGCCAGGGTAAACCATGCTAGAGCCTCACAACAGCTATCGTCTATCGAATGATGCATTGGGTGTGATGGGAGGATCATTCGATCCTCCACACCTCGGGCATCTTGGAATCGCCAGATCGTTTCTCAGGTCAGATCTTATCGACCGTCTTGCCGTCATTCCGGTATATGTACCCCCCCATAAAAGTAATGATCTGACAGCCTACGATATCCGCCTGAAAATGACAAGAGCGGCATTCGGTGGCATCGACCGGATAACGGTATCGGATGTGGAAAGCCGGCTTGGTGTTCCATCCTACACGTTGAATACCATCCGTTTTCTGATTGAGAAAAATGTAGCACCAGATATCCGGCTCTGTATAGGCAGCGACAGTCTTGCAGAATTCACTACATGGTACCGGTACAAAGACATACTCAGGAATTGCAGGCTGGTTGTGGCAGAAAGACCGGATTTTTCCAGACCTGATTTGCCAGGCGAATTTTCGGGTCGGGTCACGTTCATTGAGCACAATCCATTGGATGTATCAGCTACGGAAATACGGAGGATGGCAGCAGAAGGGGTGTTATCAAGCGACCATGTACCCGAAGGGGTACTTGAAATTATAACCAGTGAAGGTCTGTACAGAGATTAGCGGGTTGTTTCAGCCCTCTCGTTTGCCCCTGAAAAATCGTTTAAGGATCTCTTCGCACTCCGCCTCACGAACGCCCTGGATAATTTCAGCGCGATGGTTCAGCTTGTTATTCGATCCGATATTGAATAACGACCCGCATGCACCGGCCTTTGGATCAGCTGCACCGTAAACAATTCTTTTTATCCGCGTCCAGACCGATGCCCCTGCACACATCGGGCAGGGTTCAAGTGTTACATACAGGGTACAGCTATCCAGAAACTTGCTTTCAAGGGTAGCACAGGCTGCAGTAAGGGCGATCATTTCGGCATGGGCAGTTGGATCTTTCAGCAATTCCACCTGATTGTGACCGCGGCCTATTATCTGTCCATTCTTTACTACTACGGCACCAACAGGGATTTCACCTATTGCAAAGGCTTTTTCAGCCTCCCTGAGCGCGTGTCCCATATACGTATCGTGGATTTTAAATTGCTGGAGGTTATTCAATGGTGGAATTTACTGTTTACGTTAAAAGTGGTATCATTTGGGCGATAAACTGAACAGACCAGAATATGATAAATTTCGAAGAATCCGCGCTTAATTTTCTCAGACAAGATATCCGTGATATCCCCGACTTTCCAAAACCGGGAATTATATTCAAGGACATCACACCGCTTCTGAAAAATCCGGATACCCTGAATCTGACATCCAGGCTGCTTGCCAAACCGTTCCTCAACAAAAATGTGGACCTGATTGTAGGGCTGGAGTCACGGGGATTCCTGTTTGGAACAACCCTGGCGATGGATCTGCATGCCGGTTTTGTTCCCATCAGAAAACCGAACAAACTGCCGGGTGAAACCGTTTCGGCAAGTTACCAGCTGGAATACGGCACCGATTCAATTGAAATTCATGCCGATTCTATCATCAAGGGAAACAGGGTGGTTATACACGACGATCTGATTGCAACCGGAGGTACAGCCAGCGCTGCAACCAAACTTGTTGAAAAGCTGGGTGGCGAGGTCATTGGCTATTCCTTTATTCTGGAACTGACTTTCCTGGGCGGAATGAAAAATTTAAAAGAGGGTGCCCTCATTCACACGCTGTTGAAGTATTAAGCTTGAAGTAGCAGGCTGTAGAATTAAATTGAACGTATAAACGACAGGATTAACTGAACTAATAAGCTGAAGTAATAAGGCAGTAAATACTGGTTTTGTCCGGTGTTTTATTTGGTTTTATGCACATTAATTTGAGCCTGTACATAATGGCAGGTCCTTTTTCTTCGTTATGCCGGTGTCACAAATGGTAATGTTTCTTTATAAAACACATTAAATTCGTTAAATTAAGTACTTAATGTTGGGGGCGAATTTCCTTGCCAGGCATTAAGATGAAAAGTCAGGATGGTTTCATAAACTATTTTTAACTAACAAACCACAACAAATTCCAGACAAAAAATGAACCTGAGAAAATCATATCAACGTGTGAATTTTGTGATGATGGCTGTAGTTCTGTTCGTACTCACCGCGTGCGGCTCAACGGTCAAAATACAAAATGTCGATTTTGCATCACCAATTGAAACGGTTTCAAAGCCCGACAATGACGGCAATGTGAGCGACCCCAGAACAGGATTGAGCTTTAACGTAATGCCGTTGCGCGACTTTGAGCGCCGGAATAACCCCAATCTCAATATTACAGAAATACGCTTTATCCGCAGCCACGATGGGTATTACTTCGTAACAGCACCCGGCTTTGTGAATGTTTATGTGATGCAGGCCCGCGAAGGTGAATTGCGTTCGGTAAAACGCATACAGATCAATGAGAACGGTATTCAAAGTCCGGCATTTAACCAGAGAAATCCGGTTATACAACTGCTTGACGGAACCGGAAGCTCTTATGATTTGACGAAAGACGGAATTATTTAAAAACCATTTAAACTATTTGAACCATGACTTATCCAAATCGTTTTAGTATAGCGGTTTTATCTTTCGTTTTTCTGATCGGTCTGAGCATGAATACCCAGGCTCAGGTCAGGTCAGATTACGAGATAAAACAAAGTTTTGAACGCGAGTACGCCGAAGTGTTCGAAGGTCTTAAAACGGCCACAACATCCGCTGAAATTCAGGGGCTTATAGAACGCGTTGAACAAATGCGCAATGAATATGCCGAACACCGTGATCTTCTCGATCGTGCCTTGTATCCTGAAACACTGAATGGCAGCCTGAACCGGCTCAGTGACGTGACGCAAACAAGTTATAATTATGTGATCCGTATTGAGCAACAGACTGATAATGTAATGGAACTCGAACGCCAGCTTGCCGAGCTTTCCGAACAGGTACAGCTGAATCTGGTACAGGCCGACTCGTTACGTACCGAACTCGACCGCATGACCCGGTCCCGTAATGCCAATGCGGCTGCGGCTCGTCAGTTGCGTGAGCAGCTCCGGCAGCGCGATGAACTGATCCTTGCCATGGTCGACTCGGTGTTTGTAAGCTATGACCGGCTGAACCTCGCATCACTCAGCCGCGCCGAGCGCGAAGAACTTGGCCTTCGCGTCGATGTGGAGAATGTGCTGGGGCATATCAACTCAGTCGTTGAAGGAAATATCAGTTTCATCGATACCAATACTCAGCTTTCAGCAGAAGATTTTCTGCGCCTTAAAGCACTGCAGGTTGAGTTTGAGAAGGTATGGGCTAATATCGGACCGAAGCTTGCCATGATTTATACACCCTCGGCCCAGCGTGAAAACAGGCTCACCGAAATTAATGAAGGTATTGACCGGTGGCGCCAGCGCGTAAGCCAGTCTGTTTGGCGATCTCTTTCTGCTGCTTTTGAAAACCGCAATATTGAAGTTGCAGACTTCAATGATCCGGTCAGTTTCTACACGGCACTGAACAACTATGTTGACGGATCTATTGCCCGGGTTGAGGCCGGTGGCGGCAGTGAGAACGAATTGCAGGCATACGAACGGTTTGCAAACGTTTGGCACAATGACATTAAAGTCAACTGGCAGCAATTCCTCATTGAAAGCGAAATACTGACATATGAGAATATCGCAACTATTGACCGGAAACTTGCCAACTGGAATGTGCAGGCGCAGCCTACGTCTCCGCTTTCATGGATACTGATTGGTATTCTGGGCCTGGTCGTTATTGTGCTTATCGTGGTCCTTGTTGCACAACGCAAGAAATCTGCCCCGGTCAAGAAATAGCGAGGGCAAATTACAGCGATTTATTAAAATCCTGATGTTCTGTAATTCGCCGGTATCCCTGTCAAAGGGAACCGGCTTTTTTTTTGGTGCGCCCGGCAGGGCGCATTCACTTGGGAGTGCAAGTCTCCTATGCACCCGACAGGGGGAAGCATTAGCCGAACGGCAAGGGTGTCCATCGCGAGGTGGAATCTGAAGGAAGCCGAAGGCAAAACGCTGGCCCGACGAACAGGAATCACATACGAGGCATGAGGGTCGGATGAGAAGGCCAATACCTTCAAAGTCCGATACCTGTACGGAAGACTCTCATGTAGATGTGGCGGGCATAAGCGGGAAGGTGAATGCGCATTACCCGGGGAGATCTGCCGGTTTGCCTATGGGCTACGCCCATCG
>JBLRWO010000012.1:0-100352 GCA_047921215.1 Cyclonatronaceae bacterium
TTTGAATGGGGTTCTGAAAGGCAGGCTGTATTGATAGAGTTCTATATTCAAGGAGTCGGATTTAGTCAAGAATAATACCCGCAGCAAACAGGATACTAAACAATAAAAGATGAGCGGCGGTTTGTCCCAGCATGTTATTGAGATCGTGTTTGTTAGAATTTGTCCAGATTCTGTAAACAAGAACAGCAGCCAGAGGCAACATCATCATTGGTAATAACACAATGTTGCTGTACCCTTCCTGGAATCTAAAGTGAGGTGGTATGGAATATGCGAGCATCATAAGGATAAGGTATTCAAATTTCAGAAACCGGTCACCAAATTTCACTCCCAACGTGTTTTTTCCAACTTTACGGTCAGACTCACTATCACGCAGATTGTTGACTACCAGAATACTTGTTGTAAGCGCACCAGCGGCTATCGATGCCCAGAATGCATCTGTGCTGAGTTCAAGTGTGTTGATGTAATAGGTTCCAATGACTGCGACAAAACCGAAAAATATGAACACGAAGATATCACCGAGACCATTATAGGCCAAAGGATAGGGGCCGCCGGTGTAAGCTATTCCAAAAAGAATGGAAAACACCCCGATTACGAGAATAATCCAGCCGGCAGTATAAACAAGATATAAACCCGTTACAAAAGCAAGAGCCATGGTAAGCCAGGTTGCGTTACGCATTATTTCCGGTGAAATTGAACCAGATGCCGATGCACGTGCAAAGCCAATTCGGTCGCTGGTATCAGCACCTTTTTTGAAGTCATAGTAATCATTGGCAAAATTTGTGCCTATCTGTATCAACAGGGCACAGACTACTGCAATAAGGGTGATGGCGGTATTCAACTGATTGTCTGCATATGCAATTGAGGCTCCGATCAGAACGGGTGCAAATGCAGCAGGCAGGGTTCTTAAACGTGCCGCTTCAATCCAGGCTTTTGTGGTACTATTCATGAAAATAAAATCGGTTCTGTAACAGCAGCAGAAGTTAGTGAAAATTGCATCAATGCCGGAATGGTGTTTTGAAATGAATATCCGGAAAATCTTCCTGATGTTGATCGTTTCTGGTTCATCATGAATTATTGCAGACGACACCAGAATGGTATGAGGGGTATTCAATTTATCAGGTTGTTATATCATTGAAATGACAAGCGATAGAATTCATGGAAAAATCCCCGGAAGGCAGTATGATAAATACCGGAAAGTACTTAATGACTGAAAAGTTTATGAAAGCGCTTTTTCGGGCACAATTACTAAATATGTTAACATTTTGTGAATTATTTATATGAAATAGTTAGTTAAAATTGAAAAATAAACTAAATAAATATGGTATTTACTTGAAAAAGCATTATAATTGTGGTCAGATTTTGCAACCAGAAACAAATACAATAATCAGATCATGAGTAAATCATTCAGACGTTTTGACACCCTTGCAGCAGTCAAGGACAGCAGTTTTGCAACCAACGGCAAAGCGGCAGCTATTCCGGCGGATGTAAGCAAGATTTTCGGTGAGAATGCACTGCATTTAGATGAATTGAAAGCCCGGCTTCCGAAAGCCATCTGGAAGGAGCTCAAGAAAACGATCACCGATAACGCACCTCTGAATGAGGACGTGGCTGATTCGGTAGCTGTTGTGATGAAAGATTGGGCTGTTGAACGTGGGGCTACCCATTATACGCACTGGTTTCAGCCGCTTACCGGGCAAACTGCCGAAAAGCACGACAGTTTCATTACTCCGAACCAGGGTGGCGGGGCAGTAGCTCAATTTTCCGGGAAGGAACTCATACAGGGTGAACCTGATGCATCAAGTTTTCCGAGCGGAGGACTGAGGCCGACCTTTGAGGCAAGAGGGTATACCATCTGGGATCCGACCTCTCCGGCATTCATAGTAGAAAACGACAACGGAGCGGTGCTGTGTATTCCAACAGCTTTTGCATCGTGGACAGGTGAGGCTCTTGACAATAAAACACCATTGCTCAGATCTGTAGAAGCGGTCAGCAAGCAGGGTGTTAGGGCGCTCAAAATGTTTGGATATGATAATGTGAAGCGGGTGGTTTCAACCACTGGTTTTGAGCAGGAATATTTCCTGATTGACCAGGAATTTTATTACCGCAGGCCAGACCTGGTAGTTAGTAACAGGACGCTGGTAGGGGCAAAGCCACCCAAAGGACAGGATCTTGAAGATCACTATTTCGGGTCTATTCCAGACCGTATTCTGGCCTATATGATGGAAGCAGAAAAAGAACTGTACCGCCTGGGAGTTCCGGTTAAAACACGTCATAATGAGGTTGCACCCAGTCAGTTTGAGATTGCACCCATTTTTGAGACCTGCAATATTGCTGCTGATCACCAGCAGATTACCATGATCACTCTCAAAAGAATTGCGAGAAAATATGGTCTTGTTTGTCTGCTCCATGAAAAGCCATTTGCCGGTGTAAACGGAAGTGGGAAGCACACCAACTGGTCGCTCGCAACAAACAGCGGAATGAACCTGCTGGAACCCGGCGACGATCCACACTCGAATATGGTCTTTCTGTTTTTCTGCACGGCTGTAATCAAAGCCGTTTATAAGCATCAGGATCTGCTTCGCGTCTCAATTGCAAGCGCTGGGAATGATCACCGTTTGGGTGCAAATGAAGCGCCCCCGGCCATCATATCCATTTTTCTCGGTGAGCAGCTTGAAGACATCTACAAGCAGATTCAGAACGGCGGTGCCAAAAGTTCCAAAAAGGGCGGGCTGCTCGGACTTGGATCACCAGTTCTTCCCCGTCTTCCGTTACATGCCGGAGACCGCAACCGTACCTCACCATTTGCGTTCACCGGTAATAAATTCGAGTTCCGGGCTGTAGGCTCAGCTCAATCTGTTTCATTCCCGGTTACGGTATTGAATACGATCATGGCAGAAGCACTCGAAGAGATGACCAATGAGCTCGAGAAAGCCCTTAAATCGGGTCAGGATATTGAATCTGCACTTGCCGGAATTCTTAAATCCACCATGAAAGTAATTGATAAGGTTGTGTTTAATGGTGACGGTTATTCCGATGAATGGCAAAAAGAGGCAAAGAAAAGAGGACTGCTCAATCTGCGTTCAACGATGGATGCTCTCCCCATGTTGAATTCAGAAAAAAATGCAGCTCTTTTCGAGAACTACTCCGTTCTGTCAAAACGTGAACTCGATGCGCGTCTTGAAATTCTGTACGATATCTACTTCAAGACAATCAATATTGAGGGTGAAACAACAGAAAATCTTGCTCAAACGATGATCATTCCTTCGGCTGTTCGATACATGAACGAGCTTGCCGCAACTGTTGAGCGCGGCAAAAGCATCGGACTTAACGTAGACGGATCTCATATTGTAATTAAAAAAGTGAATGATGCACTGAACAGGCTGGTAAAATCTCTTGAAAAACTCATTGCCGCCAACCTGGAACTTGGAGGTGATCAGATTGAAGAGAAAGCACTTCACATGCACAATAATGTGATTCCGGCCATGAATGAGGTTCGAAGTATTGCCGATGAGCTCGAAAAGCTTATTGCAGACGATTTCTGGCCACTGCCAACCTATCGTGACATGCTTTTTGTGAAATAAATTGTTAAGTCAAAACATGATCAGAAAAACAGCCAGGTGCAGATCGCATCGGGCTGTTTTTTTTACCGGGATCCTTGATCAGTTAGCATATATTTCCATCATCATCCAGAAAGCAGTAATCTCCTGTAAAGCGGTTCCACTTTTTTATATCTGCTTCCAGCTGATTTATGAACGCATCAATTTTTTCCGGGTCGGAGATGATTTTACCGTTTTCGCGGATTGCCGGTAAACGGGTGGATTTTCCATTTTCAGGAAATATACCGCCGGAGTCAAGTTCACTCAGGCGGTCAACCACAGTTCTTTTATAGGCCGCTGACATTGATTTCAGACGTTCTTCAAGTATATCAGCACCCCGGGATTTAGAATATCGTAATAACTCAATCATGGCTTCAGGTCTTGAGTACGTTTAATCTATGCAACATAGCTTTCCATATCCATACATTCAATATTCGGACAATATCGAAACGAATTCAGAAATGGAAATAGTGGTTGTTTCCGGTCTCAGCTGATTTGTAATCTCCATAAAATGAAAACGATTATAACGGTTAAATAACGTTAACTTGGGGACCTTATTTACTCGATATTTAATATTCTACTCTTTTTTATGAAGATTTCGCGGTTTCGGCTATTGTTGCCATTAATGATCCTGGTTATTACAGCCCCTTCCCATTCACAAACGCTGCAACAGAAAATAGGCCAGATGTTAATGGTCGGGATGCCAAACAGTGGTGCTGCAAAGGATACACTGATTAACGATATAAAAGACCGCAATCTGGGCGGTGTAATCCTTTTTGCATACAACCTCGATAATCCCGTCCAAATTCGCAACCTGACCAGCGAACTGCAAAATCATGCCAATTCAAGTCTCTTTATCTCGGTTGATCAGGAGGGTGGCATCGTGGCCCGGCTCGATGAACAGAATGGCTACGCCGCAACCTATACAGCCTTTGAACTCGGGTATGAATTCGACGCAGAAGACTCAACACGCGCCATGGCCCGTATGATGGCGCAATGGTTACTTCACGCAGGATTTAATATGAATCTGGCTCCGGTCGTTGATGTAAATATAAATCCAAACAGTCCGGCAATAGGCCGTCTTGACCGAAGCTTTTCTGACGATGAATACCGGGTGTATGAACATGCTTCCTGGTTTATTGAAGAGTTCAACCGCAAGCGAATAGCTACTGCCCTGAAACACTATCCCGGCCATGGTAGTGCCGTAACGGATTCTCACTTTGGTTTTACAGATATCACCAACACATGGCAACATCGCGAGCTGGATGTGTACCGATGGCTAATCCAGGATGGATACAGTGATCCGATTATGACCGGTCACCTGTTCAAACGTGATTGGGATACCACCTATCCGGCCTCTTTATCCCATTATGCAGTCACTACTGTGCTCAGAGACAGTCTTGATTTTAAAGGTGTTGTCATAACTGATGAACTCTTCATGCGGGCGTTACGTGATAATTATGGATTTGATGAAACCATTGTTGCCACTATAAATGCCGGTACCGACATACTGCTTTTTAATACCAATATTTATAATGAGATGTCGCTTGCCAGATATGTCATATCGCTTGTATCGACAAAAGTTGCCAGCGGCATAATTGCGGAATCTACTATAGACGATGCCTACAACCGTATCATGGCACTAAAAGATAACAGGGTATTTGCATCAGCTCCCGTCGATGACAAGTCGTTCCTTAAACCCGGAAATATTGAGATTACAAACTACCCAAACCCGTTTAACCCGGTTACAACCGTAACGGTTTCAATATGGAGTTCTGATGAGGTTAATATCATGATTACCAATTCATTAGGGCAGGTAGTTCAAAAAATTCACAATGGTTATCTGCAGGCCGGAATGCATTCATACAGATTTAATGCCGGATCACTTGCCTCCGGTGTTTACTTTCTTCATGTTCGGAGCGGGGCTGAATTCAGGACCCACCCAATGCTGTTTGTTAAATAAGGAAATTTTCCGGCAGATCTTGCTGCATATACCTGCTGCCCGCGTAGTACAACTGATCAGGGGTTTCAGTGATTATCCGGTTTTGGGAGTAACAATGGAGTAATCTTTAATATCATTTCAAACCCGTATATTGTTAACAGTACCTGTCGTAAGCTATTGTTAAAAAGTTATTAAACCTGAGTTGTTCTGTATGTGATGTAGTATTGACGTAGTATGCTGAAAGCGCTTTTTTGAGGCTGTAGTAATTGTATTGAGTTTAAAAAACTTGATTTATCTGTAATGGGAACTCATATTATACAATGTTGATCACTTAAAATTAAACACATCAAGGTTGCATAGTTCCATGTGGGACACACCAAATCCGGTACTATTTTAAAAGTCTGTAGCAATTACATCAACTACAATCCGGAATTACAGAGTAAGCAATCCTTCTTTTCCGGGATTGTATCATTGTGATGAATCATTGTGATGACCAGAAATGATGAGCAAACGGTTACATACATATTGTTGTTGGTTAACAGTCACCAGTATATCTGATAGGGTAACCGTTCCCTTAAACAGGGTAGCGATTTTAGGTGTTCTTCTGGCATTTTTTACAGCATCCTGCAATCGTTCCGGACAATTTCCGGATCATGAAATCACGCCATCAGTCAAGATTGATACCCATACACCTTCAGATGCGGTTCAGAATCATTACATAGATCAGATATCTGACTCAGTTATGACCTATGAAGAGGAATTGTTCTACGGAGTTCCACATTCCTTCATTAACGATTTAAAATACAGGACATTCACTTATTTCTGGGAAACTGCCGACACCAGTACCTGGCAAACGAATGACCGGTATCCGACCAGATCATTTTCAAGTATTGCTGCAACCGGTTTCGCAATTCCTGTTTACATAACGGGTATTCACAACGGATTCATAACCCGAAAACAGGGTTCTGACCGTGTTTTGAATGTGTTGGAGTGGCTCTGGCAGTCGCCACAGGGTGATGACCGTTCGGGTACATCCGGTTATCGCGGGTTCTATTATCACTTTCTGAATTATGGCACCGGTACCCGCTACAAACAAGTCGAACTATCCACTATTGATACGGCTCTGCTAATGGCCGGAATCCTTACAGCCCAGAGCTATTTTGATGCCGATTCGCCGGTAGAGAACAAAATCAGAGATCTTGCCGACAACCTTTACAGGCGTGTTGACTGGGTTTGGGCTATGAACGATAACCCGACTATTTCAATGGGATGGTATCCTGAATCCGGGTTTATTTCATCTCAGTGGAAAGGCTATGATGAGTCAATGATCCTTCTGATACTGGCTTTGGGCTCTCCGGATAATCCGGTTCCCGGTGAAGCCTGGCAAACCTGGACATCAACCAACACATGGGCAGATTTCTATGGATTTGAACATGTTAATTTTGGTCCTCTGTTTGGTCATCAGTACTCACACATGTTCATTGATTTTCGTGGAATCCGGGATGACTACATGCGTGAAAAGGGCATCGATTATTTTGAAAATTCAAGGCGGGCCACTTTAGCCAACCGTGCCTATTGTATTGATAATCCCAAAGGGTTTTCAGGATATGGGGAAAATATATGGGGCCTTACAGCGTGCGACGGACCGGCAAATGAAACCAGGAATATAAACGGGAATACTGTTCAGTTCAGAACCTATTCCGCACGTGGTGCTTCCATTAATTATATTGAGGATGACGGAACTATATCGCCCACGGCAGCCGGTGGGTCCACTCCATTTGCTCCGGAAGAAACACTTGCCGCCCTGTATGAAATGAAAAAACGATTTGGAGGTCAACTTTATACCAGATATGGCTTTCTGGATTCTTTTAATCTGACATATGAGGAGTCCGGTTGGTTTAATTCTGACTATATTGCAATTGATCAGGGACCTATTCTGATTCAGCTGGAAAATCTGCAATCAGGTCTGATCTGGGGTATTCTCAGGAAAAATCAATATATCAGGTCGGGGTTAAAAAAAGCAGGATTCGAGGGAGGGTGGCTTGATGAAACTGACCAAACACACTAATACGGATAATGACTGATATGATACACTCCATACATAAAGCCGACCCGATGTGGCCGGCCATAACAGCCAGAATTGCGAAGCCATTGACGTTGCTTCGATGGTGTCTTGCAATCATATTTTTCAGCCTGTTAATCAGCACCAACGGGTATGCGCAACAGGAAGTTCGCGGTACCGTTGTGGAAGCCGGAACAGGTGAGACCCTACCCGGAGTAAATGTCCGGGTTAAGGATACAACAAGGGGTACCACGACCGATATGGATGGCAATTTCAGCATACGACTGGAACCCGGACAAACCGTACTCGTCTTTTCCTATATCGGTTTTGAGCCTCTTGAAATGGACATGCAGGGAATCGATGAGATTGTGATCGAACTGCAGCCGGTGGTAACCATGATGGATGAACTGGTTGTTATAGGGTACGGGGCCGTCCGCAAGCGGGACATGACCGGAGCCATCAGTCAGATCAGATCTTCTGATATCGGGAAAACAACCAGCCTTAATGCCGATCAGTCGCTGCAGGGCAGGGTCAGCGGAGTGCTGGTAACTACAACTTCGGGTGCGCCCGGTGCCGGTGCGTCCGTAAGAATTCGGGGTGTTGGTACTTTCAATAATTCATCACCCATCTATGTGGTTGATGGGGTAATTCTGGATGATATTTCCTTTCTGAATCCATCAGACATTGAATCGATGGAAGTATTAAAGGATGCCTCCGCTACTGCGATATACGGTTCCAGGGGAGCCAACGGTGTAATTCTTGTACAGACACGTTCCGGGTCGGGGTTCATGGATGGCCCTGTGGTTACTGTATCTGTTGAAGGTGGATTTCAACAGCTTGAACGAAAGATTGACCTGCTGAACGGACGTGAATTTGCGATTGTTTCGAACGAAATCAGACCAGGATCTTATAATAATGTGGACGCTGTGCCGAATACTGACTGGCAGGACCTCATCTTCGACATTGCTCCAATACAAAACCACCAGGTTTCAGTTGCCGGTGCCGGAGACTGGGCTGATTACTACGTTAGCCTGGGGTATTTCAATCAATCGGGAATGATCGACAAATCCGGTTTTGAGCGCGTGACCATCAAGCTGAATAACAATTACCGCCTGAGCCCGAATTTCAAACTTGGCAACAATTTCACAATCGCCCCGTACCGGCAGCGGGTGGCACCTGATGTAACTTTTGCCGCATACCGGGCACAGCCGGTTCTCGAACCCTTTTATGATGACGGCAGTTTTGGTGTGGTATTTAATGTCGGAAACCCGCTGGCAGATCTGGCCAACTCCAATAATCATAATTCGGGTGTAAGGCTTGTCGGAAATGTTTTCGCTGAGGGTATGGTTGCCAATTCCTTTCTGTTGAGAACGAGTTTTGGTACCGATGCGGCACTGAACCGGGGAAGAAGCTTTACACCGGCCTTTACCGTATTCAATCCTGATGGAAGTGCGTCGCAGCAAAACAATACCCACAGCGATATCTTCAAAAGTGAAGGGATAAACTACACCTGGCTGTGGGAAAACACGGTCAATTATATAAATACATTCGGCAAACACAATCTCAATGCCGTTGGGGGCTTTACGATGCAGCAGAGCCGTTCCGAAAGGCTTAGCCTGGCCGGGCAGAATGTTATCAGAGACGGAAGGGATTTCTGGTATATACAGCCGGGTTATGTAATTGATGAGGCCAACAACATCAATATGCTGTCTTCCATATTTAATGGTGTTGATCCCGGTCTGTATTACAATATGATGTCATTTCTTGGCAGGATTGTCTATTCGTACAACGAAACCTACCTGACTACGGTTACCCTGCGGCGTGACGGGTCATCTAAATTCTCGGAGGACAACCGGTGGGGTTATTTCCCGTCATTTGCTGTGGGCTGGAACATCGATCGGGAGCCTTTTATGGAATCGGTTGGCCTGATCAACGATCTGAAGCTTCGCTTCAGCTGGGGTATGATCGGGAACGAAAAAATCAGCTATTACGACCGTTTCTCACGAATAGACTCCGGTTTACTGGCGGTGTTTGGCACTCCTGATGCTGCTTATGTAGCGGCCAGCTACGGAAGGTCAGGCAATCCGGATCTGAAATGGGAGACTACCACACAGACCGATGTCGGTATTGAGATGACTATATTCGATCGCCGTCTTACACTCGAAGCCGATTTCTACAACCGCGTAACAGACGACATCCTCATAGAGCTGGCAACGCCGGGCCACCTTGGCAACGGGCAGGGACAGCGGATACGTTACAACGCTGCATCCATCCTTAACCGGGGTATTGAGTTCTCACTCAGGTGGCAGGATCGCCTGGGTGATGTGGGCTACACCGTCGGACTTCTGGGAAACACCATCCATAACGAGGTACAGGCTATTGGAGGCAGCAGCGGTATTGATTCATTACTGATCGGGGGTTTTCTGGCAAACGGCCAGCCTGTAACCCTATCGCGGGTGGGTAAACCCATTGGAGCCTATTATGGCTATAAAACCGACGGGGTTTTCCAGAACCAGGCTGAACTGGATTCCTACCCCAGCATGGCACTTGCAGGGGTTGGTGATCTCAGATTTGTAGATATGAACGGTGATGGCGTAATAAACGGCCTTGACCGCACCTACCTGGGTTCGCCCATACCCAAGTTGGTTTACGGCCTGAATGTTGATCTGGATTATAAAAACTGGGATATGTCAATCGGATTCCAGGGTCAGTATGGCAACAAGATATTTAACGGGAAAAACGCGGTTCGTCCGGATCCCTACAATTTTGAAAGCCACGTCTGGGATCGCTGGACCGGTGAGGGAACCAGTAACACCGAGCCCAGGCCATCGTTCGGTGGCTACAACTTCCTGCCATCCGACAGGTTTATCCATGATGGATCCTTTATCCGGCTGCGAAGCCTGATCGTAGGATACACGTTACCCGGTCGCTTACTGTCCAGCCTGGGATTAACCCGGGCCAGGATTTATGTAAAGGGTAACAATTTGCTCACCTGGACAAAATATACAGGATACACCCCTGAAATCGGCAGCTTTGATGTACTGTCAAGTGGTATAGACAGGGGCATTTACCCTATTCCAAGGGTGATCACTGCAGGTTTTAATACAACTTTCTGAGGTTAACGTTATGAATAAAAAGAACATTATTACTACTGTCTTTGCCGCTTTGATACTTGTCGGATGTGAAGATTTTCTGAGTGTTAATCCCCAGGGCGAGTTGACACAGGAAGCTTTTCCGACCACAGAAGCGGATGCTTTGCAATCTGCAAACGCAGTATATGCAACATTGCGAAACTGGCACTACCACAGTGGTGGTTTCCCCATCCTCGACTTCATGTCTGATGACGCCCACAAGGGCAGCAACCCGAACGATGGAGCCGGCACACTCGGCCCGTACGAGAACTTCACCTTTACACCAACCCAGGACGGGCTCGACCGTTGGTGGGCAGGTCTCTACCAGGGTATTCGCAGGGCTAATGTTGTCATTGAAAAGGTTCCCGCGGTTGACATGAACGAAAGCCTCAAAAACAGGTATATCGGGGAAGCCCGATTTTTGCGTGGCTTATACTACTTTGATCTGGTTCGGGCCTTCGGTGGTGTTCCTCTCATCACCACAACTGAACCCCCTCTGAGTGTGCCCAGATCATCTGCTGCCGAAACCTATGCACTTATTGAGCAGGATCTGCAGTTTGCCATCGATAATCTGCCGGAAAAAAGCAGCTATGGCAATGAAGATCTTGGCCGGGCCAGCAGAGGTGCAGCAAGAGCACTGCTTGCCAAGGTCTATTTGTTTCAGGGAAATTTCCCGGCTGCTGAAACGCTAGCCTTGCAGGTTATTACTTCAAATCAGTACGACCTTGAACCGGTTTTCACCTATGCCAACGGCAAAAATGGTGAACACGGTGTAGAATCGGTATTTGAAATCGGAGCTGTTGAATCGGAAAGTGTGGTCGGTAATCAATATGCCAACACACAGGGTGTTCGGGGTACTCCCAACCGGGGATGGGGATTCAACCGGCCATCCATTGATTTGAGAAATGCGTTTGAGCCGGGAGATCCCCGCCGAAGCGGTACCATAATTGAACTCGGTGACGTTATAGATGGTATAACCATACTTGGTGATGCCAGCACGCCTGATGTAACCAGAGATGCGGAGGGGAATATTATCGAGATCGAAAGTTACAACCGCAAGGTTTGGATCCCGGGTCTTTCTACCGATACACAATTTGGTCACAACAGACGTCTGATCCGGTTTTCAGATGTACTTCTTATGGCAGCTGAAGCGCTGAATGAGAACAACAAGCCGCAGGATGCACTGATCCATCTTAACAGGGTGCGTGAAAGGGCTCGTGAGGGCAATCCTGATATTCTTCCCGATATTTCAGTAACGAATAAGGACGAATTGAGAGATATCATACTGCTTGAACGGCGTACTGAGCTTGCGCTTGAAGGCCACCGTTTCTGGGATCTTGTCAGAACAGGAAAAGCACCGGACGAATTGGGGCCTGCCGGTTTTGTTACCGGTAAACATGAACTGCTTCCCATTCCACAAAATGAAATCGATCTTTCTCAGGGCACACTTAATCAGAATGATAACTGGTAAAAAGTACAATCATAAATAAACACTCAATAATCAAGACAGATATGAAAACGATAAAAACAGCACTGATAATCAGTATTGCCATCTCGGCGATGGCAATAACATTTAATGCATGCAGCGACGACAGCGGTCCGAAAGAACTCAATATCATATCGATGCTGGTTGGTAATGCCGACCTGAACGCGGCAGTTTCTCCGTCGAATGTTCCGGTTGATGCATCCATTGTTATAACCTTTAATTCACCAATTAACGCGGCATCGGCTAATCCATCAACAATATCTTTGACACAGGAATATGATGGAGCTATCGTTCCGGTCGTTATTTCCGTCGATAATGCCACGCTTACCATAGATCCCGTGGAAAATATGGGAAGCGGTGTTCTGCATCAGCTTGATCTGAGAGCCGGGCTTCTGAATACCGAAGATCAGCCCCTGGCCCAGACCTCACGTACATTCACCACTGCCGGAACGTTCAGTCCAGCCGGTGCAATAGCCTATTGGACTTTTGAGGATTCTGCGGAAGACGTGGCCGGTAACTATAATCCTGCACCCAATGGTGTTGTGGATGTAACCTATGAGCCGGGCCGCAACGCAGAGGCCGGCAAAGCAGCCACCTTTAACGGAACAACCAGCATTATTGAAATTCCGAATGGCGACGAACTCATTACAACTGAAGACTTCACGTTGAATTTCTGGGTTAAAACCAATTCTCAGGGTAAAAGCGGCGGCCATTTCGTGATAGGTCTTGGAGCATTTTTGGGTCTGCAATATGAGATATTCGGAGACTATACAGGTGCGAAATTTGCGATGAGATTCGTTGCAGCCGACGGTACATCAGTAGGTGAGGATATGTGGTTTCCCGCCGAGGCTACCGATGCAAACTCCGGAGGCTGGCAGGGCTGGGATTATGCCAAAAGTCTTACTCCCGAGCAGATGATTGCCCTGTTAAAAGACAACTGGCTGCATGTTACACTCACATTCGAGGGATCTGCCCGAAAAGCATCGCTGTACTACAACGGTGAGATCATGAAAAGCTTTGATTTCAATCTGTGGCCCGAAGGATCCATTCAAAGAACTGTTACAGGTATGCACTACAATGGCACACCTCCCGAAGTTGTGAATGAACTTGCCTTTGGCTTCATCCAGTCCCGTGCGGGTACACTCTGGGCAAACGAATCCTGGGGCGGATATCAGTTCCCTGATGCCAATCACTTCAAAGGCCAGCTGGATGATATTCGAATCTATCACAAAGTACTCACCCCGACAGAAATCCGGTTGATGTACGAATCAGAAAGATAGAATTAAAAATAGTTGAGCGCATTGAAATGCTCTGTTTGATCTGTTCCGGTGTGGCAATCTCCGATATGAGATCAGGTCACACCGGACCGATCAGATTTATTCACATTTTTTGCACACGTAGTTAATGATTACCCGCCCGAACATCAGAACAAAAATACAGACTTTCTTCAGAGTGTTGATCCCCGGTCTGTTACTTGTATTACTTATCGCTGGCTGCAAAGACGGGGGCAATGGTGGTGACCCGGGTGTTTTTCAGCTTCTCAAAGTATCAGCCGACAGTGTTATCCTGACTCCCGGATCCATCAGGACGGGTGTATCAGTTACGCCATCTTTCGAAATCAGTTTTTCATCACCAGCCGATACCACATCAGCAAAGAACAGTATTACTTTAACAGATGCGGATAATAAGCAGTCCATACAGCTGCTTTTTACGTTTGAGAATGATGACAGCCGTATTCTCATTGAGACTTCGCAACCACTTGACCAATTCAATACCTACCGCCTGGAGATATCAGAAACCATGCGATCCCGAAGCGGCGCCCAATTTCCCGGCATATCTTATCTGATCGAAACCGAACGAGGCCTGATAACACTGAATTCAGCCACACTTAACGGGATTAATCTTTTGACACCGGCTCAGATCCGGAATATTTCGTATGATAGTATTGAGTTGATTTTTGATTTTTCCGAGCCACTTGACCCGGATAATTATCAGGGGTTTTTCAGTTTTACACCTTCTGTTCCGGTCACATTCAGCCTTGAAAATGAAAACCAAAGGGTTGTTGTGAAGAACAGCATGCCACTTGAATACTACGAGCAATATCTGGCCGTAATTAATTCCAACCTGATTTCAGCTCAGGGTTTTGAATTTGATGGCTTCAGTAAAGCGTTTTTAACCGGTTTAAATCCTGAAACCAAATTACCGTTGCTAACTGATGAAGCCCTGCTGGATAAAATTCAGCAGCACACGTTCAGGTACTTTTGGGAATTTGCACATCCGGTTAGCGGGCTTGCCCGTGAACGAAACACTTCCGGTGAACTGGTCACGATCGGAGGCAGTGGTTTTGGTCTGAAAGCCATTTTGACCGGTATTCATCGCGGTTTTATTTCACGCGGGGAAGGAGTGGAGCGCCTGCGGAAAATAGTCACTTTCCTGGGGAATGCAGATCGGTTTCACGGCGTCTGGCCACACTGGATGAACGGTTCAAACGGCAGAACTATAGCGTTCAGCACAAATGATGACGGGGCCGATTTGGTCGAAACGTCGTTCATGGCCCAGGGGCTGATTACCGTACGTCAGTTTCTGGATGAAACTGACCCGCTTGAAAATAACCTGATCGATGATATAAATGCCCTGCTCGATACTATCGAAT
Organism: Cyclonatronaceae bacterium; assembly: GCA_047921215.1. Taxonomy (GTDB): domain Bacteria; phylum Bacteroidota; class Rhodothermia; order Balneolales; family Cyclonatronaceae; genus RECM01. The sequence goes on from JBLRWO010000012.1 coordinate 14,871, forward strand.
GGGACTGGTTTACCCGCGGAGGCCAGGATGTGCTCTACTGGCACTGGTCTCCCAATAAAGGCTGGGCAATGAATATGCAGATCAAAGGCTATAATGAAGCCCTCATCACCTATCTTCTTGCTGCTTCTTCAAAAAATCACCGTATTAACCCCGATGTTTATCATCGGGGGTGGGCATCGTCGGGTGCCATCCTGAATGGAAATTCATTCTATGGTATACCACTACCGGTAGGTTACAATTATGGTGGCCCGCTTTTCTTTACACATTATTCCTTTCTCGGTCTCGATCCGCGAAATCTCTCCGACACCTATGCCGATTATTGGGTGCAGAACCGGAATCATACACGAATCAACCGGGCTCACAGTATTGCGAACCCGAATAATTTTGTCGGGTACAGCGATGTGAGCTGGGGATTGACTGCCAGCGATAATCCATTCGGCTATCTTGCTCACGAACCCACCCGGGATAACGGAACCATTACCCCGACCGCTGCCATTTCATCCATTCCGTACACACCAGAAGAATCAATGGAGGCCATCCGTCACTTTTACTATGTGCTGGGTGATAAACTTTGGGGTGAGTACGGTTTTTATGATGCATTCAATCCGACCAATGCGTGGTGGGCGAATTCCTATCTCGCGATCGACCAGGGACCCATTATCATAATGATTGAAAATCACAGGTCGGGTCTGCTTTGGGATCTTTTTATGACAGCACCTGAAATTCAGACAGCTCTGGAAGAGCTGGGATTTACTTCAGGCCAATAATATCAAACATGTATATATGGAGTTTTAAAATGTCAATTAATCAGTTTTTTATTTCCGGACTCATTCTGCTGATGATGAGTGCCTGTGCTGAATACAGACCAGGCAATTCCAATAGTGGTCAGGATGAGATCGGCCGCAAAGTTGATTCCCTGCTCAGCATCATGACACTGGAAGAAAAAATCGGGCAGATGACTCTGTACACCAGCGACATGGATCAGACGGGTGCATTCCTGCGGCCCGAGTATATTGAAGATATCAGGGCGGGGCAGGTGGGTGCCATTTTTAATGCCTACGGAGCCGAGTATACCCGATATCTGCAGGAAATGGCGGTGAACGAAACCCGTCTGGGCATTCCTTTGCTGTTTGGATATGATGTTGTGCATGGGCACCGTACCATATTTCCCGTTCCCCTGGCAGAAACTGCAAGCTGGGATATCGACCTGATGCGCAAAACGGCAGAAATTGCAGCTCGTGAAGCAGCTGCGGAGGGCCTTCACTGGACATTCGCCCCAATGGTTGATGTTGCCCGGGATGCACGCTGGGGCCGCATTGTTGAGGGAAGTGGTGAGGATGCCTTTCTGACTTCACTTGTGGCTGCGGCAAAAGTTGAGGGATTCCAGGGAAACAGCCTGTACGATCTGCATACTCTCGCAGCTTGTGTTAAGCACTTTGCCGCTTATGGTGCGGCGCAGGCAGGACGTGATTACCACAGTGTGGATATGTCGGACCGCATGCTCAGGGAGGTGTATCTGCCTCCCTTTAAAGCAGCAATCGATGCCGGAGTGGTTTCAATTATGACTGCTTTTAATGACCTTAACGGAATACCCGCTACTTCCAACCGGTATCTTTTCCAGGATATTCTCAGGGATGAGTGGGAGTTTGACGGTTTTGTAGTGACCGATTATACTGCGATAATGGAATTGTTGCGCCACGGGGTCGCAAAAGATGCTCACCATGCCAGTGAACTGGCCCTTCATGCAGGTATCGATATGAGTATGCAGGACGGATTCTACCATCAAACCCTTGCAGATCTGGTGGCCCGGGAAAAGGTAACAATTGCCCAGATCGATCAGGCAGTAGCTAATGTGCTTCGTATAAAGTTCCGTCTCGGGCTTTTTGATGATCCCTACCGTTACAGTGATGTGGAACGTGAAAAAGCTGAGGTTATGAAGCCTGAGAACCTTGAGACTGCCAGAGATATGGCGCGTAAATCGATTGTACTGCTGAAAAATGAAAATCAGCTTCTGCCTGTCAGCAGCTCATTAAGGAATATTGCAGTAATCGGTCCCATGGCAGACAACAGACGGGATCTTATTGGAAGCTGGTCGGCAGCCGGTGACTGGACTCAATCGGTGACATTGCTTGAAGGACTTAAAAAGCGCATGCCGGATGTGAATTTCATATACGCCGAAGGAACCGGTATTGACGGAGATAGTCGGGAGGGTTTCTCTGAGGCGGTTTCAGCGGCCAGAAGGGCAGACCTTGTAATTCTGGCGCTGGGCGAAGCCTACTGGATGTCGGGCGAAGCTGCGAGCAAGGTCGATATCAGTCTGCCGGGATTGCAGGAAGAACTTGCAATGGAACTGCATAAAACAGGAAAACCCATTGTGGCAGTTCTGATGAACGGACGCCCGCTTACCATTAACTGGCTTGATGAGAACATACCGGCCATTCTTGAGACCTGGTTCCTTGGAACCACAGCCGGCGATGCGATTGCCGATGTGTTGTACGGCGATTACAATCCTTCGGGCAAGCTGCCGGTTACGTTTCCACGGCATGTGGGTCAGATCCCCATTCATTATAACATGAGAAATACAGGAAGACCTTTTTCAGCTGATGACAAGTATACGAGTAAATATCTTGATTCACCGAATGAGCCACTCTATGTATTCGGATACGGCCTCAGCTATACAACTTTTGAATACAGTCCTGTAACCATGTCGGGTGATAGTATGCAACAGGATGGAAGTATTGAAGCACGCGTAACGGTAAGCAATACCGGACAGTACGAAGGTGAGGAAGTGGTACAGCTCTACATTCACGACAAGGTGGCGTCAGTAGCCCGCCCTGTCAGGGAACTCAGGGGCTTTCAGAAAATCAATCTGATGCCGGGCGAATCTAAAGAAGTGTCCTTCAGAATAACCAATGAAGAACTGAAATTCTATCGCGCCGATATGAGCTATGGATCTGAACCGGGTGAGTTTACTGTTTACATCGGAGGGAATTCCAGGGATACGCAACCGGCAGAATTTATACTGACAGAATAACCCGGCAGGTGATATCAGAATGTCATTATGAGCTCGGTCAGATTGGTGTCGGTTGAGAGGTTCAGCCTTTTACGCAGGCGATAGCGCCGCTCTTCAACGCCACGTATTGATATGCTTAACAGTGGTGCAATCTCTTTGGATGAAAGATTCATCCGAAGATAGGCACAAAGCCTGAGGTCACTGGGTGTAAGCTGAGAGTATTCTTTTTTGAGCCTTTTGAAAAAATCGCCGTGGGCCTGGTCGTAGAGTTGTTCAAAAACTTCCCACTCATGCTCATCCTGCAACCCCCGATCGATCAGACTGGTTAGTTGGGTGATGTATTTTTTGGGAAGCCTGTCGCCAAGCTCCTGCTTTTGCTTCATCAATTCTTGTTTAATGGAATTCAGAAGATCGTTTTTCCGCATGATGGCCATAGTGTTGGTGGCCAGTTGTGACGATTTATATTCCACTTCTGTTTGAAGCTTCTCATTCGTCAGTTTAATAATCTCTTTTTCAGCGAGTTCTTTTTCAACCAGCATCTTTTCCCGTTCCAGCTCAAGTTCCCTGCCCCGGGCTTTCCATCGTTTTCGCGACAAGTAGAGTCTTGCAGTAAGGATAAAAGAAATGATGACGAGGGTATAAACTATATAGGCCCAGGTTGACAGATACCAGGGGTTTTTTATCACAAAAATAAAAGATTCTGTCGGGGTCAGCTGGCCGTCGGGAGTGATGGATCGAAGAACGAATGAATATTCACCAGGGGGCAGACGGGGATATGATACACTTGTGGTTGCAGTCCAGGAACTCCATCCTTCTTCAATTGAAAGCAGCCGATACTGAAAATATGTTCTGTTCCCGACAATTTGCGTTGAACTCCAGCTTACATTAATGGTATTCCGGGAATAGGGAAGAAGTACGTGTGAACTGTCTTTTGTTTCAATCCGTGTACCAGAACCAAAATTATTTATCGCGACAACCGACTGTATTTTTACCAGGGGTTGGGTCTGTTTCGGACGGTTCAACCGGCTCAGGTCGAGTATTGCAAAACCGTCGTCAAGACAGATAAGATGTTGCTCATCGCTGAGTGGAATGATGTTTTCGTATCCTTCCATGAGTTCGAAACCGTACATTTCGGGCAACATCCTGTAAATCAGGCGTACTGAATTAAAATGAATTTCAAACAGGCTGATCTCATTTTGTTTGATGATCCAGTAACGTTGATTACCGGCAGAAATAATATTTCTTACGGAACCCTTGTCCGTAAAATGATCGTCGAGATCAGTGAACGGAATAAATTGCTCGTTAATGGAATCCCACTGGTAAAGAGTGTCAACCGATGGTACAATTATCCGGTTGTCAAGCTTGAAAACCCGGTTTGAACTCCTGTGAAGCCCTTGATCGGGTCCCATTCTCCGGCTCCGGGTAATTTCTTCGAAGTTTATGTCGGGTTGTAGTTGGAATATCCCCTTAACCGAGTGGCCGAGCCAGATGTTGCCGGTATAATCAATTTCAAGAAACCGGGCAGGTGTTGAAAACCCCGACAAGGTATAGGCCATTTCCCAGTCCGCGAAGTTCCTCCGGTATACAACAAGGTCGCTGTATGTGCTTTGAAGTAAGAACTGCTCTTCGCCGTGCTGATAGTTTTTCAGGTTGTATCCACCATCAACAGAACTGATCTTTCTTAGACGCTTATTCTGTATCTGGTAGGTCCCATCATTAAGGCCGCTGTACAGAAGACCGTCGATCTCTTTAATGAACCAAACCTGTCCCTGTGAGTTCGGGATAAGTGTTTTGTCGTGAAAGTAACCGTCGCTGTTACGTTTTAACCAGTAGATACCCTGATTTGTCCCGATATAGAGCTCATCCCTGTACAATGCAGCTGTATAAACACTTCCAGTACCCAGAGCAGGGTTACGATACGTGTTTATGGGTGTGTCAAAAGCGATGTAATCAAGACCCTTATCCATCCCTACCCACAGATTATTCAACGGATCTGAGGCCAGAGACAGGATGGTGTTGTTCTGAAGTTCGTTACTGGTGTTCATGTTAATCACAAATTCACCATTCAGAGCATAGATATAGAGACCGTTCAGTATGGTGCCTATTATAATTTTATCCCCGTTCAGCACCATTGTATTGATCTTGTTAATAATAACCTCGTCAATTCCCGACGCTTGCCATACGCTGAACTCATCTCCGTCATAGGAATAAATCCCACCGGTAGTAGCAATCAGTATGTTACCGTCCGGTAGATCAATAATCGATTTTATCTCAACAACATGAAAAAAATCACTTCCCGGAACGGGGACAAAACGGTCGTTGTGTAGCCGGTAAAGACTGCCACCAACTTTTTGAGTATACACATGACCGCCTGCCCGGTGCAGAAACATGTAAGAACCGTCAGAATCAAGCCGGTAGACTTTCTCATGTTCGTAGTCATAACAGTAAATTGAACCGAAGCTGTGAAAGTAGATTTTATTCTGGTGCTCAACTATTTTCCATATCTCATCATTATTCATATCCGCGTTTTCGAGTCCGGATACCAGAGAGGTGTAGTGCAATTCACCTGCCTCATCCTGAAGCCAGTAACCAAAGTCCTCGAAGGATCCGGTAAATATTCTTCCATTTATGTAGGCAACGGATCGGAAAATCGTTCTCTCAGGCAGTTCAAGAAGTCGTACACCGGCATTCTCAAGAACAAGAAGTCCGTAATTATTGGCAATCAAGATGCGCCGGGTACCATCACTCGCGATATCCCAGTTCTGGTTACCCGCCCTCGGTTCGGAAAAAGTAAGATTGTTGACCTGATAACTTATTTGGGCCGTGGCAGATTGCTGAAAACAAATCAGAAGCGTAAGGCACATTAAAGTAATTTTTGCCATAGATCTGGCAGTCAGGACTACCGGTTTTTGTTTTACAGCGACAACCACGGGAATTTTCTGTAGTCGGGTTTTCGTTTTTCAAGAAATGCATTACGACCTTCCTCAGCCTCCTCGGTCATATAGGCGAGTCGTGTAGCCTCGCCCGAGAAAACCTGTTGACCAACCAGACCATCATCTACAAGATTGAATGCAAATTTTATCATCCGGATAGCGGTAGGGCTTTTACCTAAAATTTCATGGGCCCATTCAAATGCAGTTTCCTCAAGTCTGGCGTGCGGAACTACTGCATTTACCATTCCCATATCATAGGCTTCCTGTGCGGAATAGTTACGGCCCAGGAAAAAAATTTCGCGAGCCCGTTTCTGACCGATTTGCCTGGCAAGAAGGGCAGAGCCAAACCCTCCGTCGAAACTGGCCACATCAGCATCAGTCTGTTTGAAAATGGCATGCTCTTTACTTGCGAGAGTGAGATCACAAACTACGTGCAGGCTGTGCCCGCCGCCAACGGCCCATCCCGGTACAACACATATTACAACCTTGCTCATAAACCGTATGAGGCGTTGAATATCCAAAACATTCAAACGCTGTATTCCATCAGAACCTTCGTAACCGCGTTTTCCCCGAACTTTCTGGTCACCACCCGAGCAGAATGAATAGACCCCGTCTTTGGCCGGTCCTTCCGCACTCAGCAGAATCACACCAATGCTTGTATCCTCGCGGGCATCAATGAGTGCCTCTTCAAGTTCAAAAAGTGTTTTGGGGCGGAAGGCATTGCGTACGTCCGGTCTGTTAAATGCAATGCGGGCTATTCCAGGAGTCTTTCTATAGGTGATGTCTTCATATTCTTTTACGGTGGTCCAGTTCATAAGAGTCTGTATTTAATATGGAATGATCAGAATTCCTGTTAGTTTGAATTCGGTATGTTTGAGATACTAATTATGGTGCAATATGGTTGAAAAATGCATGACAGAAACATAAGTAGTGACATTGATATTCATTCAGAATTCTGATTAACAGGATCTGCAAATCGTAAAACAGCGAATATCACACAATTTTCTGTATCCATGCAATAATGGCGGAAATATACTGCTCAGGGTTATCGGAATGAATTCTGTGACCTGCACATTCAATAATCTGCAAGGTTGAATATTTTATCTGTTTTTCTGTCTCTATTGCGATTGAACGGTATCTTAAATCAGATTCACCGGCAAGTATAAGTACCGGGATGTTTAAATTCTCCAGTTCATTCCATACGGGTTCCACCGAGCCGCTGCCAAATGAGGTGAGGCTTGCGGCAGCACCTGCAGGATTGGTATCAGACTGAATTTTCTCGAGCAAAGCGGAACTTTTACCTTTTTTGAAAAGAGGATTGGTTTTCCATTTTGTAAGAAAACCCGGTAAATCGGCACGAATTTCCTGCACCATTAACGCTTCCATTTTCGCCCTTTCCAGCCGCTCCGATTTATCCCGCAGGCCGGGTGTGGTGCTCTCAAGGATCAATCCTTTTACTGTTTCAGACAGTATGCCGTTCTTGTACGCATTAATCCGGATGGCCAGTCTGAGCGCTAGCCTGCCACCCATACTATAGCCATGCAGGATTACTCTGTGTCCGAAATACCCGGATTCCAGAATCTCAAGCCAGTTGTTAACCTGAACCGCGGCAGTGTACTGTAATATGTCGGCAGGTACATCGCTTTTACCAAAACCGATAAGATCCGGAAGACAGATATTAACATGAGCGGAAAATGACTCGGCTACGGGGCAGAATTGTTCACCTGATCCCAAAAATCCATGAAACATAAATAACCAGGGGAGAGATGCGTCCCTTTCAATAAATCTGAAATGGAGCGTATAACCATTAACTGAAATCCTTGTTTCCTTTATATTCATATGGAAATTCATAAGGTTTACAAGCTGTGTTGAGCAACAACAGAACCTGCAGTGACTTCAATTATTCCGGCAGATTCCACAATAGCCGGCGGATTTGCATCGAGGTGCCGGCATCTGTAACACACTCAATCAAATGCATTCCAGGCAACACACTCAATGATTCAAATGCCGCCCTAAGTTCAGTTCCCGATGTTACTTTTTTAAACATAATATTATTTGCATCAGCAAGAAAACTGAACCTCACATTTTGAGGTGTCTCAAAATAGGATGTGTACACCTCATTAAATCCCGAAACGGGAAGCATTCTGAAGATGTTGCCGCCGCCATTATTGATAACAACAACTACCAGGGTCCGATCTTCAAATTTGCTGCCTAAACTGAGAGCATTACTGTCGTGCAGGGCGGCTAAATCCCCAATGAACAGCAATCCGTTTTTACCTGATGCCAGGCTCGCTCCCGCTGATCCCGATATGATGCCATCGATACCGCTCGCACCACGATTTGTAATAACATCATTTGCTCGCTTCTCTGGCTTAAATAAATCATAATCCCTGACCGGAAACGAATTGGAAAGTGAAATAAACCAGTTATCAGGTACCATCTCCGTCAAAACATTGAAAACATGACCATCGGTGAACTGGTTGCATTCATTAAGCAGTTCGGTACGTTTTTCAAGAAACGTGTTCTGTTTGCTCAACCAGGCATCAGGCCATGCCCGGTTAACTGGCTCAAGATCTGAGGATGCCGCAAATAAATAATCAAGTGGAACTGCCATGCTTACATTTGAAAAAGCATCATTAAAGTCATCATTCTCCGAAAAATGAATATGTTCAATGTCATCACATGCCTGCAAAAACAGTTCAAGTCCTTTGGAAGCAGGGTGCAGACCAGTTCTTAATATGAGATCAGGTTTTAATTCAGGTGTGTGGTTAATATGACGTAAAAAAGAATCATAACCTGTAATTCCGTTGCATGATGAGGGAGCACCTGCACATCGTATTACTGGTATGCCGGCAGAGATAAAATTCCTGACTGCCCGATCCAGATTGTTGTTTTTGGTATTCGATGGACCGAGTATCAAAACCGGCTTGCGGGAATTATCAATGGCATTCGTAAGTGCCTTTCGTTTAGCTCTGCTGATTCCGGTACTGCCTGCATTGCCCGTTAAGCCGGCTGATTCATCCTGTTGAGTCTTTTCTGTGCGATCATCATCCTTAAAATTTATCTCCCCGGTTTTAATCCTGGTGATCACCGTTTCCATGAAATGGTCGTCCGGCTCAAGTGGTTTGTTAAATGGCAGATTTACATGTACCGGACCGGATCCTGTTGTTGATATTACCCATGCCTTTTCTGCGATTTCAAAGAAAGATTCCCGGTTTTCAGATGAGGTATCAGGCTCAGGTGCATCCTGAAAAAAAAGAGGGTATCTGCCGAAAATATTTATTTGGTTGATGGTTTGCGGAGCACCGCTTATCCGGTCGGCAGGTGGGCGGTCAGCAGTAAGCAGAATAAGCGGGGTTGACGATTTTGCAGCCTCAATAACCGACGGGAAGTAATTGGCAACGGCTGTGCCCGAGGTACAGATAAGAACGGCAGGAATACCGGTTGATTTACCCATTCCCAGGGCGAAAAATCCCGCAGAACGTTCATCAATGATGATGTGCTTTTTGAGTCCCGTATGGAAGGCTGCAGCAAGGGTAAGCGGTGTGGAACGTGACCCGGGAGAGATAACAATATGCCTGACCCCGAATTCGAACAGTGAATTCAGAAGTAACCAGGATCGATCAAAACTGATATTTCCCTTGTGAAAATCACCCATATTTCAGGGCACTGAGCATCGGAATGAACTTGAGTTTTGTCTCTTTCCATTCCAGATCCGGGTCAGAATCAGCCACAATTCCACAACCTGCATAGAATGTAGCTTTATCTTTATGAATGAGTCCGCTTCTTATCCCAACGAGGAATTCACCACGATTTCTGTTGTTATACCATCCCACGGGAGCTGCATACCAGCCTCTTTCGAACTGTTCGAATTGCTGTATATGACGGTTTGATGCCAGTGCAGGATACCCGCCTACAGCAGGTGTGGGATGCATCAGTTCAATAAGTTCGAAAGGGTCAATACGGTTATTAAACCAAGCCGAGACAGGGGTATAAAGGTGCTGTACGTTTGGAAATTTTTTAATGCCGGGTTTGTCCGGCATATCCAGTTCCTTCGAAAAATCAAAGAGCTTCTCCCTGATTGCACTGACCACATAATGGTGTTCTTCGAGGTCTTTACCACTGTTGAGCAGTTTTTTTTCCAGAATCGCATCTTCAGTCGCAGTTTTACCTCTCGATATGCTTCCGGCAAGCGCTTCAGTTAATATCAGAGACGGTCGGTACGAAAACAGACGTTCCGGCGAGCTGCCAATGAAAGCGGCAGAATCGTTTAGTTGCATCAAAAAAGTAAAGCAGGATGGATATTCCTTCCTGAGCTGGTTAACCACTCTTGTCGGTGTTATAACCTTTTTTGATTCAATCTGAAGAAGACGGGCAAGTACAATTTTTTCAAATACATTTTTACGTATCAGTGACTTGGCTTCATTGACACTGCTTTCCCAGTTTCGGTATTCATGGGGTTGCTCTGTTACAGTGAATTCCAGAAATTTCTCCTGGTCTTCAACAAAAATGTCTCTCTTAATACCTCTCTGGATACATTTTTTAAGTTCATCCAGCTTACTCATCAAAGCAGTGCATACATCCCTGGCATCATCGGTGCCTTTAATGTCTGTGATCAGGGTAAGCAGACAGAGTTTGCCGTCTTTGACGAAAATCCATTTCGGGATAACAAACGAAGCAGCGTCAAATATCTGCCACTGAGTCAGGGCTTTCTGATCAAAAAAAGAGAAACCACCCAGATAAAAGACTCCGCTCAGGCTGTGATCAAGTTCGGAAAATTCAACAGTTCTTGACTGATATGATTCAATCTTCCTTGATATACTTCTGAACCGGTCTGTACCACGGGCTTTTATATGCTGGATTTTCTCACCGGCAGCAACTGCAATACTCTGATCAGGATGCTCCCAGTAATACTGAAAATCGTCTTGTTTACCAAGTAATTCCAGTACGGCAAGGGGATCTGTACTTTCAAACGGGACAGTAACAGATAATAGTGCAGGTTTACTTTCCTTTCGGGCTGTATTTACGGCGGATACCGCTGCCTGCAGAATTCCGGTACCTGTTAAGGACAAGTCATTCTGATAGGACAATGGTGCATGTTGATTATGTAGTTCCAATTTACAGTTAGTTGATTTTTTAAATGCCGATTTATCAAAAATAATTCAAAATTTTCAAAAAATATTGAAAGTTTCAAAAAAATCATATAAGTAACTGCGCCCCAAATATAAGGCATTACAATTAAAACTATGATGTTTCCTCGCCAACATTTCTTACGTGCTGGCAGAACTATCCTGTTTTGAGAGGCTACTTATACCTCTCTTTCCGGGTAAATTCATACAAGGAAGACATCGCTACCCATGTAAATTCGTTACTGTTTGCATGTGCTAATTCCTGTTGTTTAAGGATATCAAAAGGATACGTGGTATACGAATTACGGAAAATTGAATTGATATTCAGCAGAAATCGACAGATATTTATGAAAGCGCTTTTTTGGGGAACTAAAGGCGGAAATTATTGTTTTTGTACATGAATTTACAAACAGATTTGTCATCTACTTACTAACATTTACCACTATGGTTGAGTTAAGGGATTTTAACTGGGATCATGTTGATACCCACTTTAAATGGAATAATGACGAGGGGTTGAATTTTAATGATTCAGATTATCCTCTTGTATATGAAAGCTTTGACTCCTTTGCAAAGCGGATTAAACAGTTGTCCAGCCCGGAAAATACATCTAACCGGATATTTGAAATATTTCATATCCGTGACAACAGGCTTATTGGTGTAGTTGATATACACAGTATTGATCCGGTGAACAAGCGATGTACAGTTGAAGCCACCATTGGGGATGAAGCCTACAGGAACAAGAGTTATGGAAGGCAGGCTTTCAAACTTGCACTTGAATATTGCTTCGAGGAATTGAAAATGCATAAGGTGTGTACCTCAGCGTTCGATTTCAATAGCAAATGGATCCGTATTGTTGAGGGAATGGGATTCAGGCAGGAAGGGCAATTGAGGGAACATACCTTTAAAAACGGCAAGTTCTGTGACAAGCTGATGTTCGGTATGCTTGATTCTGAATACGCCGGTTTAATGGAGGAAACAGCTGAGGTGTCGGGGCATAACGGCCGGTGGACGCATTAGTCACCCCATCATTATCTGGTCAGGAACCCGGGAGCAAGGCAGAATCACGGCCGCCGATTATCGGGCATCATCTGATAAATTATGCCGGTATGGATGCAGTACTCCAAATTCTTCAGGGTCATAGCCTGCAAGCTCGAAGTAGTAATCCCAGGCCAGCTTGCTTTCGCCATTGTCATCAACCCAATTAATATGGCTTTGCTTTATCAGGCCGACGATCCGGTTGCCATATTCAATCCTGCTTTGTTCGTCCTGAATACGTGGCAGTGCCTCAATCATCAAATCAATATTAAGGCCGCAATCGAAATCCCGTGGTTTGCGTTGTTTTAAAAACATTGTTTAGTTCTGTTACCTTTGGTACGAAATTAAGGAACAATATAAGTAATTGAAGCAATGCAACCATAGCAGAAATGATCCCGGTCATGTGGAAACGTATTACTTATAATTTTTGTATTCATTACATTGGCCGGGAAAGACAAGTGGTTTTCGGGGTAGTGGCGCGGGGAAAAAGTCTCTACTTTATCCACCTTTATTCAAACGTTTTATAATAGCTATAAAAATATGTGGTACGATTCCATAATTGATACAATCGGCAAAACCCCTCTCATACAGTTGCATACCGTAACGAAGGACCTGAACCCCCGGGTTCTGGCAAAGGTCGAATATTTCAATCCCGGCCAAAGTGTTAAAGACAGGATTGCTCTCAAGATGATTGATAATGGAGAAAAAGAGGGGAAGCTCAAACCTGGATACACCATTATTGAAGGTACATCGGGGAACACCGGGCTGGGTCTGGCCCTTGCTGCCGCAGTAAAAGGCTACAAGTGCATTTTTACGACAACCGACAAGCAAAGCATGGAGAAGGTAAATATACTGCGTGCTTTGGGAGCCGAGGTCAGGATTTGCCCGACCAATGTTGAGCCCGATGACCCCAGAAGTTATTATTCGGTGGCCAAACGATTAAGTGAAGAGATACAGGACTCATGGTATCCGAACCAGTATGATAATCCCGGGAATACACAGGCACACTTTGAAACCACTGGACCGGAAATCTGGGAACAAACCGAGGGCAAAATCACCCATTTTGTTGCCGGGATGGGTACCGGTGGCACGATCACGGGTGTGGCCAAATATCTGAAGTCTCAAAATAAATCAATAAAAGTGATCGGTATCGATTCAGTTGGTTCTGTTTATAAAACATATTTCGATACGGGCCGGTTTGACAAAAATGTAATCGGACCCTATCTCACAGAAGGTATAGGTGAAGATATTATACCCGGGAATATGGATTTCAGCTACGTTGATGCTGTTGTGCAGTGTCCTGACAGGGAAGCTTTTTTGACCACAAGAGCACTTGCCAGAAAAGAGGGATTGTTTGTTGGCGGAAGCTGCGGTTCGGCAGTCTGGGGTGCAATACAGTACATCAGACAGGAAAACCTGGGTACAGACGATCTCGTTGTGGTACTTCTGCCCGACAGTGGCACACGTTACGTATCCAAGATCTACAATGATGAATGGATGGAATCGAACGGATTCATTGAAACCACCTCGGGTCTGAGAGCCTCGGATATAGCAGGAGTAAAACCTGCCCGGTATCAGGGATTCATAACAGCAGATGCAGATGATACTATTGGGGATGCCATTCAAATTATGCAGCAGGAGGAGATATCACAATTACCAGTAGTCAAAGACGGACATTTTATTGGCAGTTTGAGTGATAACAGAATTTTAAACCGTCTGATTGCAGATCCGCAGGCAAAAGCCCTCAAAGTTTCTGAAATTATGAATTCACCATTCCCGGTTATCAGGCAGGATATGCCGGTAGATAAAATTTCATCATTGATGGTTAAAGACACACCGGCTGTAATTGTTACATTGAATAACGGCCGGTATGGTATATTGACCAAAAGTGATCTGATACATGCTCTTGCCACTACAGCGGAAACCGAAATAAAAAAATGAAATCATGGACCAGAAAAAGAAACAACTTGAAATCGAACTTACAAAAGAAGAATCAACCGGTAGTTACTCCAATCTGGTAATGATAACTCACTCGGCTTCCGAATTTGTTTTCGACTTTATCACGGTTATGCCCGGATTGCCGAAGGCCAAGGTGGTAAAGAGAATGATATTGACACCTGACCATGCCAAACGTTTTTCTCAGGCACTCGCCGACAACATAAAACGCTTTGAGGACCAGAATGGTACTATCTCCACCGAGGGTAAAATGGATATGCCGTTCAATTTCAGGGGGCCGCTGCCGGAAGCATAAAGCGTATCTGGTAAAGATGTACTTTTCAAAATTGGTTTATTTCTTCGCTCTCACAAGTAAAATAAAACCAACCAAGGCAAAGACAAGATGGGGTAGTACTGCGGTGGTTACCGGATCAATGGTGCCGGTGTAACCGAACGGCTCAAGCAGCTTCATGAAACCAAGATACAGTACGGTAATAACAAGCCCGATTCCCAGATATACACCTTTGCCGCCCTTCCTTCGTTCCGAAGCGACCGTAAGACCAATTATTGTTATAACAATAATTGAAAAAGGGTAGGCAAGCCGGGTATAGAACTGTACCAGGGGCATTGCAATTCCTTCGGCTCCGCTGCGTTGCAATGAACGTATGTATTCAGCCACTTCAGGATAGGTCAGCTGGTATACATCGGAAGTGGTTCTCGCGAAATCGCGGGGAAGAAGGTTCAGGGTGGTATCGCGGGTTTCAAAGCTCACTGTTTCGTAACTATGATTATTGAACGTTCTCTCCTCACCATTATGCAGAGTCCATATGCCGGCCTCATTATTCCAGTTCAACCTGCTTGCACTAACCGTTTTGGTGATTCTGTTCTGTTTAATCTGGTACATGGTTGCCTGGTAACCTACCAGCTCCCTGCCATCGAAATAATTTACCACTATCAGTGTTGAATCCGATTCCTGACGATATACAACATTTCTGTCGATGCGGTCGGATCTTTTCATCAGGTACTCACGCTCAAATTCAATACGTTGGGTAGTTGATTTTGGCACAATATACCCGTCAAGATAGGCGACCACGGCAAAACAAAAACCCGCAAAAAACAGGTAGGGAACCGTGAGTCTGTAGAGGCTGATGCCAGCTGCCTTGAGGGCTATAATTTCGAGCCGTTCGGCCATCTGTCCGGTTACCAGGAGGCAGGCTACGAAAACCGCCACAGGGGTAACCAATCGGATCATCTCGGGAATATAGTGCAGGTAATAGTCGTTCCAGATTGCCTCCATGGTAGCACCCCTGTCTGTAAAACTGTCGCTGTTTTCAGAAAAATCAATGATTACAAAGATGAAAATCAGCAGAGCCAGTACCATCCCGGTTATTACGGCAAGTCTTTTTAAAATATAGAGATCAATGAATTTCAACGTGGCTTTCTGTTTAAATCACTGAAATGAAACTCTGTAATAAGTTTCAGAATCAATATCATACCGACAATAAACAGAGAAATGTTGGCAAACCACATGCCGGCGAACGGTGAAATGATCATTCTGTCTGCCAGCTTTTCTCCCTGAATAATTCCCATCCAATAGTACGTAAACAGGACGGTACTGATTACGGCATTGAATCCGATATTCCCCTTTTTGGTAAGCATACCAAGCGGGGCGCCCAGCAATACAAATATAATGCAACCAACCGGTATGGAGATTTTTTTATGAACTTCAACCATGTATTGGGCTGCACGTTCCAACCGCCACCTTACACTGTTGCCCATATTTACCGCCCAGGAACTCATTTCTCTCAACGCGGGGAGGGTGTTGTCGGCAATGAATATTGCACGGGTTTCATCTGGCATCTGTCCAAGAGTTACAAAACGCAGACTGGTATCAGACACTGCAAGGTTGCGGGCAGATTGTTCATTACGAATAGTGTCATCATCAATTAAATCGGTCTCTGTTCGTTCGGGTGCAGCCTGATCTTCTGTTGTTGGTTCATCAACAGAAACAGAGTTGATATTTGTATATGTGCCGGGAGACACAGGTATAGCAACTTCACGGGAATCCACCTGTTGAGTAATCCCGGTCAGCATGGATATAGGCCCCCGTTTTGAATACTGAAGAAATTCCCTCTCAATTTCACGTTCAAGTGAATCTACTGTTGCGATCATAGCACGTGAACTCATGGTGCGGTCATCACGGCGATGTTGTGCAGGATCACTGCGGGAAAAGTTAAGATCAGTAACATTGAATTGAATTCTGTATCTGGAAAAATCAGTCTCCTCAACCCTGTTTCTGCCTGTCACATTTGATGGTACGTCCCTGAGAACGCTTCCGTTCTGCAGGTATAGGGTAAGAGCATTATATTTTTCCTCACTTTTCAAATGGCCTGCCCGGGCTTTAATGACCGCACGATCTCGTTCTGCCGTTGGTTGCTGAAAAAGTGTTATGTTAAACAGGCTGTCTCCGCCGGCTTCTACCCGCCGAACAAGAAAAGAGTAACCGTCTATACCTTCATAAAAAACATTTTGTTTTAGGTCAAAACCCGGCTTTTTCATTCTGATGTCCATAAATAAAGCCCTGGCACGGTAGTTAGCTTCGGGAAGCACGTTATTAGAAAACCAGGTCAGGAATACGGTAAACAAAAGTGCCACAAAAAGTACCGGTTTAATAACCGATATTGGGCTTATACCTGCAGCCTTCAATGCGGCAAGCTCATTGGTTTCTGCAAAATTTCCGAAGGTCATCAGGCTGGCCACGAGAATCGACATTGGTACTGCCATCACAACCATGTAGGCCAGATTTACCGAAATCAGTTCTATGATAACGGTAAAGGGAATATCTTTCCCCACAATTTTATCGAGATGCAGTACCAGGAACTGCAAAAGCAAAAGGAACATGATGATCGAAAAACAGAAAACAAATGGACCAACATGCCGTTTTAAGATTTCAAGTTGTAAGCTCGACAGACGGAACGTCATTTTTATTAATCAAAAATCGGTTGATGCATGATAAAATTCATGCTATACTTTATTCTTTACGTAAGCTCGTCAGAAAAAACGCACAAAAATGCCATTTCTGATCTGAAGTTAACCTTTTTTATCTATTAACTGTCGTTCAAATTCGATAACCGGCCGTTTTTAATGCCCCTGTTAATCGTTATTTTTGCACTCACTTAAACAATTTGACGCCTATTGAGCACCTTTACGATGTTGCAAGCTGTAAAAGCATTAAATAACCACTATTTGTAAACTGAGCGCGTATTCCAACAAGTGCAACTCGTTAAACGAATGTCATATTCGAAGGCAGGCCTTCCGTTGCTTATTCTGGCTATGGTTATGCTGTGTGAAACAGCAATCGCCCAGCAGGGTTCGCGAAATCGAGAGGCAAGCAGATCACAGGCTGAAACAGCTCCGGCCGATACGTTGGCCCGTATCCTGCCGTTTGGTACTTTGCGACATAACTGGATGGTGTCTCCTTATCCGCGTCGCAGGTCACCACTGCAACAAATACGCCTTAATGAAGACAGGATTACCATTGAACGCGACTCGCTGGGTAATTATTCAGTTCAGCGTCGTATTCTTAACATGCCGGCAAGCCGACAGATTCAATACGATTTCGAATCGTTATCATCTCTGAACAAAAAGGCTGTAAAAACAGATAACTGGCGCAAACTTGTACGTGAAGCGGAAAGACGCAGGGACATAGGGCGCGGTCTGCTGGATTTTCGAATTGCAATTCCGGGTGGAAGGAGTTCCGCATTCACGACCATTTTCGGCAAGCCTGAAGTTAACCTCAGGGTAACGGGTACAGCGAATATGAATCTGGGTGCAAGTATCCGCGAAACAGAGGATCCCGCCATACCACCCAATCAGCAGCGCAGGGTTGATCCCCTGTTTAACCAGAACCTGAAACTGAATATCCAGGGCACTATCGGCGATAAACTCACCATCCGTACGGACTGGGATACGGAGCGCACGTTCGATTTTGAGAACCGATTGAATATCGTTTATCAGGGCTATGATGATGAAATCCTTCAAACGGTTGAACTCGGAAATGTGTCTATGGAAACCGGTAATTCACTGATCCGGGGAGGCGGATCCTTATTCGGAATCAAATCAAGGGCCCGGGTTGGCGCTCTCGAAGTTACTTCGGTTTTATCGCAACAGGAGGGGAAGGGACAATCACAGACCATCAGCGGAGGATCACAATCGCGTGATCTTAATATTGCGCCCAATAACTATGAGGACGACCGTCACTTCTTTCTGGATTTTTATGCCAGGCAGGAATTTGAAGATGCCATGTCTGATCCGGTAGTTCTAAGACGCCTGTTCAATATAATCAACATTGAGGTTTACCTTCTTAATGTTTCATCACAGTCTGAGGTTGGACAACGCCTTGGTGTGGCATTACTTGACAAAGGGGTAAGAATGGCTCCCGACGGTAGTTTTTTCCCGCCTGACGAAGATTTTGACCCGTTTACCGAAAGTTTTCTGGATCAGTTCAGGGATCCGAGTACATCGGTATCGGAAGCGGAACTGGGGGTCGAATCCAGCGAAATGGCCCAGGGATTCTTTATACCGCTCACGGAAGGTGTGGACTACACAGTGAATCAGGATCTTGGATATATCACGCTGGGTCGTCGTCTTGAGCCCCGGCAGGCCCTTGCTGTATCGTTCAGCTACAGGGACCCCTCGGGTAACATCATTTATGTCGGCGACATCAACCAGGGCGACAATCAGCGTATATTCCTTAAGCTGCTCCGACCACAGAACCAATCGCCCAGCACCAGGGCCTGGGATCTCACCATGCGGAATATCTATTCACTCAATGCCAACAATCTGACACGTGAATCGCTGGAGCTTGATATTTTCTACACAGGTGCCACCACCGATCAGACCAATCTGCCCGGAATCAATAATATTCTGCTGCGTGATCTTGGCCTCGACAGAGTTGGCCCGCAGGGTGATCCCGGACCAGACAACTCGGTGGATTTTAATACCGGCACCCTTGACCCTGCAAATGGCCGGGTTATATTCCCGTATCTTGAGCCATTTGGGCAAAGGGTAGAGGATATTATCAACAATTCAGCTCTTTCCGAGGAAGCCAAGTCGGAGGCCAGGGACAGGCTCGTATTCAGGGAACTTTACACATCGACCATTCAAACGGCATCCCAG
This sequence comes from Cyclonatronaceae bacterium, assembly GCA_047921215.1. GTDB lineage: Bacteria > Bacteroidota > Rhodothermia > Balneolales > Cyclonatronaceae > RECM01. Next base: position 34,094 of record JBLRWO010000012.1, read on the forward strand.
AATTCCAAAAACAGTATTTACAGAATTAAAGGTCAGACAAGAGGAGGGGTATCCGACAGTTACTTCCTTGGCATAGGCCTGGTTGAAGGGTCGGTCAGGGTTACAGCCAACGGGGTTGAACTTGGTGAAGGAACCGATTATGAAGTGGATTACATTACCGGGTCAATAATTATTACCAACCGGCGGTATCTCACTCCCGGTCAGGATATCCGGATTGATTATGAAAGTCAGCAATTGTTGCAGATTCAGCAGACTACGTTCACAGGTCTGCGGGCACAGTATAACGTTTCAGATCAGATTGCGGTCGGAGGCACCTATTTCCATCTTAAGGAAAGGCCTTTGCAGGATAAGATTCCGATTGGAGACGAGCCTATCAGTAACACGACCATCGGTCTTGATGCAACAGCCAATTTTGAAACACCCTGGCTTACCAGGGCCATTGACTGGCTTCCGCTTATTCAGACCCGGTCGCCGTCGCGAGTATCGCTGGCCGGTGAATGGGCTCAACTCAGACCAAGCGTATCGCAGACCAATGCAGTCAGGCGGGCCATAAATAACAACAGATTATTTCCTGATGAGGAGAACGGCCTTGCCTTTATTGATGAATTTGAAGGGGCTAAAACCAGTATTAGCCTGATGGGTCCGGGCCGCTGGTCGCTTGCTGCAGCCCCGTATGCATTGCCGGGCATTGATATGGAGATGACCATGGCCGGACAATCCATCCCCGAACGTCTGCGTCGATCTGACCTCAGGGCCCAGTTTTCGTGGTACAGTATATCAAGCGCGCTCATCCGTACAGCAGGTGCCAATCCAACCGTTGAATCACTGCCTGTTGCAGTGCGTGATGTATTTCCCAACAGGGAAGTACGTATTGACGAACAGGAGCTCCAAACCCTGGATATCTACTACAATCCCCGGGATCGCGGTCCGTACAACTACAACATGAATCTGCGCGACAGGCTTGAAAATGAACCGGAAATTATGTGGGGTGGTATGACAACTGTACTGCCCGGTGGTCTCAGTGACCTGACACAAAATAATATTGAGTTCCTTGAATTTTGGGTTCAGTCCATACTTCCGGATGGACGTGCGCCTACCGGGCAGGATGTGTTCGATTATGATGGTTCTATTTATATCGATATCGGAACGGTTAATGAAGATGTTATTCCAAACAATCTGAATAACACGGAAGACGGACTTGCAGACCGGTCGAACAACCTGCGCCCCGACAGGGCCGATGACCCGAGGTCATACGTAATCGCCTCTCCGGTAGAGCAGGACGGCCAGTTTTCTGTAACAAATATTGAGCTTGAGGATGTGGGGCTTGATGGTGCCCCAAGTACCGGTGGAATTGACGGATTCAGCGAGCAGGTTCTTTTTGCTGATTTTATAGAACGTATGCAACAGGTTTATTCAGATGATCCCATAGCTTTTGAACGCATCATCAGTGATCCGTCCAACGACCGATTTGTCTATTTTAACGACCCGTCTGTACGGAACCTGCCGCTGCATGAACGATTTCACAGAATGTACGGGTATTATGAGGGGAACGCTCAGACCAGCGGAGCCTCCAGGGCGGTGACCAACAGGCCCGATACCGAGGGTCTACTTAACCCGGCAGTTGTAAATCTTGAGAATTCATTTTTCCAGTATGAACTGAACTGGAATCCAGCCGATACGGCATCCCTGAATATTGGAAATAACTACATCGTCGACAAAGTGGATGGGGGGCAGCAGTGGAACACCTGGTATCAGATTCGTATTCCTTTAAGAGATATTATCAGGCAGATTGGCACTATTGAAAACCTTCAGCAGGTAACTCATATCCGTATCTGGATGAGCGGTTACCGTGAACCGTTTACCTTGAGATTTGCAACACTGGAGCTGGTAGGAAATCAATGGCGCAAGGCGGAAGAGATCGGTAACCAGGCAAACATTAACACACTGTTTGAAGTTTCTACGATCAATATCGAGGAAAACTCAAACCGGCAGCCTGTACCGTACAGGATTCCAAGAGGAGCCATCAGATCGCAGGTAAGGGGGCAGCAGGAGACCATTCAACAAAACGAACAGTCGATGGCACTTGTCGTTGAAGATCTCCGGCCAGGTGATACCAGGCTGGTACGCCGTTTCTACCCGTCAGGCCTGGATTTGCTGAATTACTCCAATATGCGCATGTTTGTGCATGGCGAAGGCTACAGCAACAGGGAAGATATTGAGCTGGTTGTTCGCATGGGTACCAACCTCGAAAACAATTACTACGAATACCGGCAGCCAATAACCCCAACCGATACAACTCACCGTTTCACACCGTTAAGTACAAACGACCAGGCAGCCATTGACCTTGACACCGAGTTGATATGGCTTCCGGATGAGAACAGCTTGAATCTTGTGCTTTCAAGTTTTAATCAGCTTAAACAGCTGAGAAATCTTGATGAAGCAGCTCCTGACGAAATTTATGAACGCAGGGATATTGTCATTGACGCTCCGCCGGGTACGGTACTGGCCATGCGTGGAAATCCGTCTCTGGGTCAGATCTCGGAAATCGGAATAGGAATCCGGAATCCGTTCGATGCCAAAACGGCACAGCCCGGGCAGCAACCGGTGCGGGGTGTACCATCGCTCGACGCTGAAATATGGGTGAATGAATTACGCGTTTCGGGTTTTGATGACCGAAAAGGATGGGCGGCAAAATTCAATGCCCGGATCGACTTGGCAGATGTAGCCAGCGTTAACGCCCAGTATAACCGAAGCACCGACGGTTACGGGACTCTGGAGTCGCGGATTAATGAGCGAAATATGAACGATCAGGAAAGTTACAGTTTTACATCCAGCTTCAATGTTCACAAACTTGTACCGGAACGTTATGGCTGGAATATGCCTGTATCATTCTCGGTACGCAGAAGTGTAAGTACACCCAGATTTCTTCCAAGGGAAGGAGACATCCGTTTTTCCGACTTCAGGGATGCCGTTGAAGCAGGTGAAACCGATGAGGCCGAACGCGAGCGCCTGATCGATGAAAAACTGGAAGAAATTCAAACCCTGGATGAAAACTACACCTTCAATATCTCTAATCTGACCAAACGCAATTCGGAATCGCGGCTTCTCAGATACACGGTAGATAACCTCAATTTCAATTACAACTTCAGTACTTCCAGCCGCAGCAGCCCAACCCAGGCCTTTAACGACGACTGGAATTACCGGTTGGGACTCGGCTATAACCTTTCAATACCCAATATCAGTACAGTTCGCCCGCTTTTCTTCCTTGAAAATTTACCGGTTATTAACCTGTTGTCGGGCCTGAGACTGGCATATATGCCATCGAATGTCACAATGCAAACCGGTCTCAACCGGAGATATAACGAGTCACGCAGACGCTCTTTCGATAATCAGGATCCTTTCCCCCTTCAACAACAGCATACCTTCAACTGGACAAAACAGTTCGGGATCACCTACAATATATCACCGCCGGTACAGCTTGGTATGAGTATCAATTCTACCCATAACCTGGCCAATCTTGGGTTAGAGGAGACAGCAGACAGCCTGGTATTCCGCACCCGTTCTACGTTTGATGTATTTTATGATATTATTGCCGGAGACTCCGTAAAACCCCGACTTGATGCCTACAACGAAACATACAATGCAAGTTTCAGACCACGTCTTAACAGAATCAGATCGCTGAACTGGATTACCTATTCCGCGACGTACCGTGGCGGTTATAACTGGCAGAACACCCCACAGGGATCCGGCCTGGGTGCCAACCTCAGTAATTCCCTGAACCTGAGCCAGACGTCGAACATCCGTTTTCAGGAACTGCTAAAAAAGGTACCCTTCTACGACAATGCACTGAAGGCAGACCAGGAAGAGACGCGTGAACGCGAACGGAGAAAGCGACTCAGGGAACAGCAGAGACAACGTGAAAAGGAACAACGAGAACGGGAACAACAGCACGGTGATGCCGTAGGCCGCGGTGAAGCCTCAAGAAACACTGCACAAACTCAAAATCAACAGGCTGAACAAGAGTCCTATACCATGAGTGAGCACGTTCGTTTTTACGGACGCCGGTTTATGCTCGGTCTGGTAAGTTTTCAATCGTTCGACTTTACCTATACCCATGGCCAGACTTCGCGGCAGGGGGGATATGCCGGGGGAACGAGCCCTCTGAATATGTTCAACGATGTTAATGACGGGAGTTATTCACCTACATTTCTGTACAGGATTGGTATTCAGAACAACATTCCAATTAACCAGATTGTACGCCCTGATGAACTGTCTGCCATCAATGTGACCAGGTTTTTTAATAATACGGATGATCTCAGCCTGCGGTCACGGCTGCAACCTTTCCGTGATATCACGATCGACATGGACTGGTCAACAGGCTGGAATGAAAGCAACAATTTTACCCAGACCATTTTTTCCGATTCTATTGCTACGCAGATAAATCAATCGGGTGGTATTAATGCTACAGTTTGGGCTTTTGGTGGCGGTTACGAAAGTTTCTTCCGTTCGCAGCTGCAAACAGCCTTCGACGATATACAACCCGGTAGTACCATCATCGATGATCAGACGGGTAACCAGGACGGGCGCACTGTACTGGGCCGTCGTGCCCTGGAAGAAGATTTCAGGCGGTCATACATTTTTGGCGGCGGAAAAACATTTGGGGACAAGGGATTCATTCCGATGCCACTGCCAAACTGGAATATACAGTGGACCGGTTGGGAAAAGCGACTGCCTTTTATTAAACAGTACCTCACAAGAGCTACGATCAGCCATCGTTACCAGGGCAGGTATCGAACCGACTGGGCATTTAACCCGGATTTTGGTGCGAAAATTGACAGAAGAGTCGGTAATTATCAGGTTTTCGATACCAGGCCCGAGTTTCAGGCATCATCCATTACCCTTGAAAGAAGTTTCAGTCCTTTTATCCAGCTGAGCCTTACCTGGAAATCAGGGCTTACCACCAGTCTGCAGTACGACAGAAGCCGGGTTACAACTTTCAGTCTGTCTAATTCCAATGTGATTGAAAGAAATTCAAGCGGAATTCGTTTTTCCGCGAATTACAGCAAACGTGGATTCCGTCTGCCGTTTATGCGGCGTTTTCAAAACACACTTAACCTTAGATTGTCGGTATCTTATAATGAGGATGTCATGAATACGTTTCTGCTGAACACAGATCTGCAACAGGTATTGCAACTCGATGAAAATGAACTCGTACAGGATCCGTCGTTCTATGTTCCCGGTGAACCCAATGTGAGGGGAGATAACCGTATTCAGATAGCTCCGCTTATCGGCTATGAGTTCTCTCAAACAGTGAAGATGAATTTTGAGTATACTTTTTTCAAGCTTATGCCAAAATCGAGCAATATTTTCCCAAGAACAGATCAGGACATCCGGTTCAATATCATCGTTTCCATCCGTTCGAATTAGTCGCGCCGACAGTGGCACATCTTCGGCAGGATCAGTGATCAGCCCAAGGGAATTTGCCGGGCATTCACATGCATTATTGCTGTAAATACTGTTCTGGAAACAGTAAAACCGGTTTATCCCTTAACGGATTTTCTGCCGATAAAACCCGGAATCAACCCTAACATGCAGAAATATCCTATCAGGTCACCATACTTTGTGTAAAATGTGAAGTCAGAGTAGACGGGAACACTCAACTGTAGCACATCCTGTACCCAGTATTCTGTTTTTGAATGGATATCTCCGTTAGCCAGTATCATACCTGATATACCATTGTTGGCACTTCTGATAACAGCACGTCGGTTCTCAATTGCCCGTAGCCTGGCAAAATCATAGTGCTGTATATGTCCGCTCGTGTTGCCCCACCAACCGTCGTTGGTAATAACAGTTATTATACCGGCTCCCTGAATAACAAAGCGTCTTACCCAATCTGGAAAAACGGAATCATAACAAATCAAAGCGGGTGTCATTGTATTGTCAATCCGGAAAATGGTGGCATCTTTACCTCTGCCAAAACCGGAAATATCAGACCAGTCAACACCCGGTACAGGAATGTATTTCAGCTGCTCAACGAAGGGTATTCTTTCAACAACAGGAACCAGTTTCCCTTTATTATAAAAGCTGATCTTCCCGTCCGTACTGTATTTTACAGCGGAATTATAAACATTGTATGGCGGGCTGTCGTTAAATTGCCGGTATACGGCCGGTTCGGTTCCCGGTTCGTAGTAACGGTAGAGTGCGGCCCCGGTTATCAGTGGTACTCCCCAGTCCTTTACCCGGCTTATTATGTACCGGTCGTTAGATCCCGGTCGGTTTTCATGAACACCGCTTAAAAGGGCATTTTCGGGCCAGAGAACCAGTTGTGTTTCTGAACTGATCATTTTTTCCGAAAGCTTAAGCAGTTCAATGAGCGGGTCAAAAGTATTACTGAAACCGGATAACTCCTGGTAGGAATCATGATTCGGCTGTACAACTACAACCTGAATTGTTTTGTCCGGACGATCCTGGAAGTTGTAGTATATAAAAACGGACATAAAAACCGGCAGAAGTACAGACAGGGACATAAATACGAGTACCGTTTTGTTGCCGGAAACCAGATAACGGTAAATTAGAGCCGAAGAAAAAACTACCCAGAACGTAATCCCTAAAGATCCGGAAAAGCTTATATACTGAACAATTTCCACAAAATTGGAGAATGCGTTGGCAACTGATAACCAGGGCCAGGCAAGATCCCACCGGTAGTGCAGGAATTCATAAATGGTCCACGCCGAAGCAACAGTTAAAGCAAAGAGAAGAGGATGCCGCCCGGCTTTCACATAATGCCGTATGAGCAAAAAGGGCAGTGTCATTATCGCGGCATTGGCTAGTATTGCGGATATACCACCGGCCACAGTGGCAAAGCTAAGCCAGTAGGTGGTTATCGAGTTCCATATAACGAACGATATAAACGAGAAATAGGCAGTTTCGCGGCCACCCTCCGCGATATCTGTCAGCCGTATGAGCAATACAAATGCTGGAAACATCAGTAATGGAAAGGGAAACGGGGGATAGCTGATGCCCGCCAGTATGCCGGCCGCAACAGCAATCTGGTATTTGCTGCCCCAGAAGTTGTGGGTAATAGCTTTCATTCGGTATAGCCGTTGCCGGAAATAATGACTACTATTTCACCCTTCACTGATTCTCTTCCTGCCAGTTCCCGAAGCACTTCTTCAGCATTGCCGCGTATGATTTCTTCGAATTTTTTTGTGAGCTCCCGTGCTACAGCAACCAATCTGTCCCGACCGCAATATTCTACAACATCGGTCAGTAAACGGATTATTTTGTGGGGACTTTCAAAAAGGATGGTCGTACGCTCTTCAGCTGCAATGAGCTGCATACGAGTCTTTCGACCCTTCTTTGGTGGCAGAAAGCCCTCAAATACAAAACGGTCGCAGGGTAATCCACTGCCCACAAGAGCTGTAATTGCAGCATTAGGACCCGGCAGGGCCACCACCGGAATGCCTTCGGCATGTGCCTGCCTTACAGCGAGAAATCCCGGATCCGAGATACCGGGAGTACCGGCGTCGGAGATCAGTGCAATTTGCTCACCGTTCTTGAGACGCTGAATGAGATCTGCAACTTTCCGGTGTTCATTATGCTGATGAAACGATACCATGGGTTTACTGATCGCCAGATGGCGAAGAAGTACCGAAGAAGTTCGTGTATCTTCGCAGGCAATCACATCAACACCGGATAATACTTCTGCAGACCGCCGGGTTATATCGCCGAGGTTGCCAATCGGGGTAGGTATGATATAAAGGGTGCCGTTCATTTGTGGAGCATAAACTACGGCAGAAAATTGTAATTCTCGAAGAAGATTTATGTGTATCGGCAAGCCTTTTGGTAAGGTTTCCGGCAGGTGTCCGGTTTTATTATTAAATACGTTATTTTATACTCTTCTTTTTTACCGGCGTGACAAACATCGAGCATACATCATTTACATAGAGTACCTTTTTCATCGTACCTTTAAAACATTTTGACAATGAGGCCATTTTTACCCACCGGAATTAATCATATAACACTCAGAGTTAACGATATAACCGCTGCCGAGCATTTCTACGGGGAACTTCTGGGGCTTAAGCTGCAGAAAAAAATGGGGCGCAGCATGGCTGTCTATCTTGCAGGAGCCGATACGATAGTGCTTGTTGAAGCTGAAACGGCCTATGATCGTTCATCAAAAGATTACAGGGTAGACCATTTTGGCTTTACGGTAACTAATCCGGAAAAGATTGACGCCCTGGCTGAATATTTCAGGGAAAATGAAGTAACCATTCTCAGCGGTCCTGCAAATCGCAAAACAGGCCGTTTCGTTTTCATATCGGATCCCGACGGCAACATGATCGAATTCATGTACGAAAAGCCGTAGGCATCAACCGGGGATGATTTAAACGCTTAAATTGGTTATCTTTCTCTGTTTTACATAAATAGATTAAGACACTCAATTATATGCAGCGGGACCAAGTCGATCTAACGCACAGGGAACGCGAAGTTCTTCAGTACATCATCCAGAATTTTATCGTTACGGCAAACCCTATTGCTTCAAAAACCCTTATAGAGAAGCATAAGCTGAATGTGAGTTCGGCAACAATCCGTAACGATATGAATAGTTTGGAGCTCAAGGGCTATCTGGATCATCCACACACATCAGCCGGAAGGATACCCACCGAGCTGGGATACCGATTTTATGTTAACTCACTGATGCAGGTGTCGCGGTTAACAAAAGAAGAACAGAAAGTGTTTGATGATTTCAGTGAATCACTGGTTAGTGATTTTGATGACGCGGTGCAATCGGCAGCAAGATTACTTGCACGGCTATCCAACCTCCTGGCTGTTACAATTACTCCAAAGCTGGCCGAAGGTATATTTAAACGTATGGAACTCATAGAATTGAGCTCCACCCGTATTCTCATTGTTCTGACCATTGACAGCGGCCTGATGCGTACACTAACCATTGAGGCCCAAACCAGCATTCAACGCGACAACCTGGAGAAGGTTGCCCGGGTTCTGAATGAACGATTAAGTGGTCTTAAGCTTAATAAAATCAGTAAAAAAATCGGTGAAATGCTTGCCGATTTTGAAAAGGAAGATGATACCGGGCTGATCCGGATCTTCATTGACAGGGCAGACAGTATTTTTGAAGACAGACAGGTACGCAAGTTCCATTTTGGAGGAGTTGAATACATCGCCCTGCAACCTGAATTCAGTGATTTAAGCAACTACAGAGGTATAATCGAATTAATTGAAAAAGAAGATCTTATTGTACACCTGCTTGAAGACAATTTGGATGATTCGCACGATGCTGTCAGAATCAGGATTGGCACTGAAAACAGACTTCAACAAATTGAACAGTGCAGTGTTGTATCAGCAAACTATAATATCGGCAGCATAAAAGGCACCATCGGGCTGGTAGGTCCCACAAGAATGGATTATGCCAGAATGGTTGCCCTTGTCGATCAGCTCGCAGACCGATTTAACCGTGTAAAATTTGACACATGAACATGAAGACCAAATCTGATAAAACCAAATCCAAATCCGAGGAAAATTTGAAGAAGAACACCGATGAACAGGTCAATACGGCTGAAACAGACTTAAATAAAACAGAGAGCCAAACAGACCAGGTGGATGAATCTGCAGGCGCCTGTGAACAGATTGATCCGAAAGACGAGATTATCGCGAACCTGCTGGCACAGGTGGAACAGAAAAACGATCAGTTGCTCAGAAAGGCCGCTGAATTCGAAAACATGAAGAAAAGAGTACAGAATGAACGTGTTCGATTGTTTGAAGATGCTCGAATTGATGCACTTCAGCAATTTTTTCCTGTTAACGACGATCTTCAGCGAACAGTGAATATTCTCCGGGAAACCGGAATGGATGAGAAATACCTCAAAGGTATTGAGCTGGTTGCAGGTAAAATGGAAAACACTCTCAAACACTACGGTGTTGAGAGAATCAATGAGGTGAATGTACCTTTTGATGTTAATCTGCACGATGCTCTTATGAGGCAAAAACCGGATGGTGAAAAAACCGGCAGTGACATTGTTTTACAGGTGCTTGAAGACGGGTATAAAATCGGCGACCGTGTAATTCGTCATGCAAAAGTAATAGTGAGCGAATAATCAGTATGAGTAAAAAAAGAGATTACTACGAAGTACTGGGTGTTGACAAAAATGCGCAGGCTGATGAAATAAAAAAAGCGTACCGGAAAAAAGCGATGGAATTTCATCCCGATCGCAACAAGGATAACCCGGAAGCCGAAAAACTCTTCAAGGAAGCTGCAGAAGCATTTGATGTACTTAAAGATCCGGATAAAAGAGCCCGATATGATCGTTTCGGGCATTCTGGTCTTCATTCAGGCGGCTATCAGGAACCTGACTTCCAGAACATCAATTTTGAAGACATTTTCAGCCGCTTTGGCGATATATTCGGCGGCGGCGACATTTTTGGCGGAGCGGGTGGCGCAAGGGGGCGAAGACGCGGAGCAGGCCGGCCCGGCGAGGATATGAAAATGCGGCTTTCGCTTACTCTGAATGAAATTGCATTCGGGGTTGAAAAAAAGCTTAAAGTCAAAAAACAGATCAAGTGTAATTCCTGCAACGGAACCGGAGCGGAATCCAGCGACGACTTCATGACTTGCTCAACCTGCAATGGTATGGGCGAAGTGCGTCAGGTGTCGCGCACCATGTTCGGGCAGTTCGTCAATGTGCAGCCATGTCCAACCTGTATGGGCGAGGGACGTGTTATCCGCAATAAATGTAAAAAATGCAGTGGTGAAGGACGTTATAAAGGCGAAGAAACGGTATCGGTAAAAATTCCCGCTGGTGTCAGCAACGGCAATTACATAACTCTGCGCGGACAGGGTAATGCCGGTATTCGCGGTGGGGCTGCCGGCGATCTGATCGTGCTTATTGAAGAAGAAGAACACCAGTACTTTGAACGTGATGGTAATAATATCATCTATGATCTGAGATTGAGTGTGCCTCAGGTAATTCTTGGTACGGAAGTTGAAGTGCCCACACTTAAAGGTAAAGCCAAGTTAAAGATTGAAGCCGGCACACAACCTGGAAAGCTGCTCAGAATGCGCGAAAAAGGAATAATCAGTCTGAATGGCAATGGAACTGGCGACCAGTTCGTTCGTATTAATGTGTACATTCCCGGTAATCTTTCTGCCAAAGAAGAGAAACTTATCAGAGAACTTCAGAATTCGGAACATTTTGATCCGGCAACCGAACATGAAGCAACCGATGGCTTTTTTAAAAGAATCAAGAAAGTTTTTAGCTAAAACATATTAATCATAAGATCTGCAATGAGATATAAATATATCATATCCGTTTTTTTGCTCTCCCTGATATTCGCTCAAGCGCCTGCCGCTGGTCAGTCTGTATCTGAGGAGCAATTTACTGCTGTACAGAACTATGAATTCGAATACTGGGATGGTAAACGAACCACCATCAGCGACCACAAAGGAAAACTGATACTGCTCGATTTCTGGGAAACCTGGTGCGTACCTTGTATTGCAAGCTTTCCGGCTTATCAGCGTCTTGTAGAAGAGTATCCTGACAAGTTCCTGGTTCTCGCAGCAACTCCGGAAATGATGGATGACCAGTCGAGGGTTGAACGGTTTCTGGGTCAGAATGATTACGATTTCCATTTTGTGAGGGCGGGATCACTCGCGCGCGAACTGAGACTGTCAGGTATTCCATTCAAAATCATAATTGCACCCGATGGCAGCCTGCTGCAAACCGATCGTGGCAGTGGTGGAGAACAACGGGAATATCAAAAGTTCAAAAAACTTATAGAAGAGCAGTTTTAGAACCGCATTGACGCCCGAATAATCAGCATAATGCGAATATCGATGTTTTGTCCTGTTAAACACGTAATTGCAGAACCAACAGGCATGCGTGCATTAATACGTGCACTCAAATACAGAACCTGATCGGGTTTGAAAACGGGTTGATCTATACTTGCCATTACATTTATGATGGCTGATCGGGGACTTGTCTTATAGTGTAACCGGATGTCAAATGGTTGCGCGTGTAACCACTGCAATTAATTGTTTGAAGGTAACCTTCCTTGCCATTGTGTTGATTGCAACCGCTGGTTACATTTGACTATGCAAAATCAACTTGAACTTGAAATTCTTCCGCAACCCGACGACTACTCCTGCGGCCCGACATGCCTTCACTCAGTATACAATTATTTCGATGACCATATCGATCTTAACGACATCATGAACGATGTCACTACGCTGGAAGGGGGTGGAACACTGGCTGTTATGCTGGCAAATCATGCTTTAAAAAGGGGTTACAGTGCCACGATCTACACGTATAATCTGATTGTATTTGATCCGACGTGGTTTAATCTGCGGCGCAAGGAAATAAGAAAAAAACTGGAAGCACAATTACTGGTAAAAACAAATGATAAACTGCGTTTTGCCACAGAATCATACATTGAATTTCTGCGCCTTGGCGGGCGTCTGAGAATGAAAGATCTTACTGCCGGACTCATAAGAAAGTACCTGAAGAAATCTATTCCTATACTCACCGGCCTGAATGCAACCTATCTGTATAATTGTGCCCGTGAATATGGCCCCGAAATGGATTATGATGATATCAGGGGAGAGCCTACCGGCCATTTTGTTGTACTCTCCGGGTACAATCAGACTGATCGTACAGTAACGGTTGCCGATCCTCTGCAGCACAATCCGGCTTTTATGTCGCAATACTACGATGTTGCTATCAACAGGCTTATATCCTCCATTTTACTTGGTATTATCACGTATGATGCCAATTTATTAATCCTTGAGAAGGACCGGGTTATTTAGGTATGCAGATAATTATTGTTGTTAATAATCCGGCAGACTGGCCTTTCGAACTGCCTGATGTAATGGTGGTGGCAGCCAGAAATTACCTGACAGATCCCTATTACCTGGATCTCAGGAATGTCAAAATATTTAATCTGTGCCGTTCATACCGGTATCAAAGCACGGGTTACTATGTGTCGTTGCTGGCTGCAGCCCGTGGGCACAAACCAATACCCGGTATAGCAACCATTCAGGACATGAAATTACAGACCATCATCCGAATTGTTTCAGATGAACTGGATGATCTGATTCAGCAGAACCTTAACCCGATCAAATCGGACCGGTATGTACTGAGTATCTATTTTGGACGGAATCTTGCCAAAAAGTATGACAAGCTGAGTTCCCATCTGTTTAATCTGTTCCAGGCACCACTGCTCAGGGCTCATTTCGCAAATAATGGTCAGCGATGGCAGCTGCAGAGTATTGGCCCTGTGGCAGCTGCCGATATACCTGAAGATCACCTCGATTTTATTGCAGATGCGGCCAGGGACTATTTTGCGGGAAAACGAAGGGCCATTCCCAAAAAAACCATACCCCGGTATGATATGGCCATATTGCACAGCGAAAAGGAAAAAGCCCCCCCGTCTGATGAAAAAGCACTCAATAAATTTATCCGGGCAGCTGACCAACTCGGTATCGGCACAGAACTTATTACCAGGGAGGACTATGCCAGGCTTGCTGAATTTGATGGGCTCTTTATCCGTGAAACAACAAATGTAAACCATCACACCTTCAGATTTGCCAGGAGGGCTTCTGCAGAGGGGCTTGTTGTAATAGATGACCCTGAATCGATACTGCGTTGTACCAACAAGGTATATCTCGCTGAATTGTTAAACCGCCATGACGTTCCAACCCCTAAAACGGTAATCCTTCACAAGGACAACATCGATAATGTTATTCAACAACTGGGTTTCCCGTTAATACTGAAACAGCCTGACGGATCATTTTCACAGGGTGTGGTTAAGATTTCCGACCCGAAGATGATGTTTGAGGAATCGGAGCGTTTTCTGGATAAATCCGACCTGGTTATTGCCCAGGAATTCATGCCAACCGAATTTGACTGGAGAATTGGCATCATTGACCGGAAACCGTTGTATGCATGCCGCTATTATATGGCCAGAAAACACTGGCAGATCATTAAAACAGATGCACGTGGTGGCTACAGTTATGGAAACAATGAAACGGTACCTATCGAACTGGCTCCGTCAAACGTAGTGAAGACTGCACTTAAAGCAGCCAATTTGATTGGCGACGGTCTGTATGGTGTAGATATCAAAGAATCTGGCAACAAGTGTGTTGTGATTGAAGTAAACGACAATCCCAATCTGGATGCAGGTGTTGAAGACCTTATTCTGAAAGACGATCTGTATCTCAGAATTATGCAGGTTTTCCTGAACCGGATTGAGGCGCGAAAAGAGGGAAGGGTAAAATACTGATGTCGAAACCTTTAGGTCTTTTTAAGGGCTTTGGCATTGAACTGGAGTACATGATTGTAAGATCAGATACCCTTGATGTATATCCTGTAGCTGACGAATTGCTGCGGCAGGTATCAGGGTCGTATGAATCTGAAGTTGAATTCGGTGATATGGCCTGGAATAATGAGCTGGCTTTACATGTAATCGAAATTAAAACCAATGGCCCTGTGCCCGATCTTGATGGCCTTGACGTGAAATTTCATTCGCAGGTTAACCGGCTTAATACCATCCTGGAAGCATATGGGGCCAGACTGATGCCGGGTGCCATGCATCCCTGGATGGATCCCTGTTCACAAATGAAACTCTGGCCTCACGAATACAATCCCATATACGAAGCCTATAACCGCATATTCGACTGCAGAGGACATGGATGGGCAAATCTTCAGAGTACGCATATCAACCTGCCTTTTTCCGGTAATGAAGAATTTGGCAGGTTGCATGCTGCCATCAGGATGTTAATGCCGGTAATGCCTGCTCTCACAGCATCATCACCGGTAATGGATAATAAAATAAATGGCACATTCGATAACAGGCTGACGGTTTACCGTACTAATTCACGCAGAATACCATCCGTAACGGGGCTTGTGGTTCCTGAAGCAGTATATACCCGTGAGGAATATGAAAATGAGCTGCTCGGAAATATCTATAAGGATATCCGTCCTTATGACCCTGAAGGAATTCTGCAGTATGAGTGGTTAAATTCAAGGGGTGCCATAGCACGGTTCGACCGGATGGCAATAGAAATCCGGATTCTTGACATTCAGGAGTGTCCGGTAGCCGATCTGGCCACGTCCGCCCTGATAACCGGTGCCCTGAAAGCGCTGACCCGCGAAAAATGGTCAGGCCAAAATGAACAAAAAAAATGGCCGGCTGATCGCCTTAATAACATTCTGACATCTGTAACAGAGAAGGGTGGTGATTTTATTTTATCGGATCCGGAATATCTTGAAATGTTCGGGATAAATACAGGGTCTCTTACTGCAACAGAATTCTGGACCTGTTTGCTGAATGACATTTATATTGCGGATGACAAGTACCGTAAAGCTCTATCTGTAATCCTGAATGAGGGATGCCTCTCCAAACGCCTTATAAAAGCAATAGGACCGGGAACGGACAGTGGCAGAATCAAGGATGTGTATGAAGAACTCTGTTCATGCCTGAATCATGGAATTATGTTTCTGCCATGATTACCATTGCAGTTTTACTGGCCTGCGAACACGCCGGAAACAGTATTCGCGATCGGTTTAAACCGCTGTTTTCAGGGTCTGAAGAACTTCTTAAATCGCATAAGGACTGGATCCTGGTGCACTAAAACTGATAAGTGGTCTTGCAGATCTGATGGGTGTCCCTGCTTATTACTCGGAGATAAGCAGGATGTTGGTAGAGTTAAACCGGTCAGAAGCTAGCCGGTCATTATTCTCTGTATTTACTAAAGATCAGCCCGAAGAGGTGAGACAGGAAATTTTAAATGACTACTACTATCCGTTCAGGAAAATGGTGTTTAACCATATCAGCAGAACGGTTCAGCATGGGGAGTTCATCCTTTATATATACGCACATTCGTTTGCAATTGAGATGAAGGGCGCAATCAGAAATGCGGATATATGTTTACTGCATAATCCTTCCAGGAAATCCGAAAAAGACATAGCGGCACGTATGGCTGCAAGTCTGCACAGGGATTCCCAACATCTCTGAATCAGGTTTAATTATCCCTGCAGGGGCAAAACGGATGGTCATACAACGGCACTGAGGGAAAAGTTTGGCCCCGGTGAATATGCCGGGCTGGAACTTGAGGTAAACCAGAAGATACTTTCCGGTAATGATACCGGCATCAGTAACATTGCGGCTGTAATAGCCAGGTCTATAGGATCGGCAAACAGTGAACCTGTTTTTTAACAAAAATGGAAGAATGCCGGCAAATCAGGCTGATTTTACTCGAAACCGTTAGCAAGGCCGATTTTATTTTTAATGAGCGCGTTCACCATATCTATAGCGACGTGATTTTCACCTCCATGAGGAATAATAATATCAGCATATCGCTTTGACGGCTCTACAAATTCCAGGTGCATTGGCCGTACAAATCGCTCATACTGGCTTAATACACTTTCTACGGTTCGCTGTCTTTCATCTATATCACGCTTTAGGCGGCGCAGCAAACGAACATCGTCATCGGCATCCACATACAATTTAAGGTCCATTAAATCACGCAGATCTTTTTCCGAAAAAATGAGGATACCATCGATCAGGATAACTTCCCGGGGGGTAATTTTTCGGGTATCTTTTTTACGGATGTGATTCGCAAAGTCATAAATAGGCACATCAATGCTGTAACCCTCAAGCAGTGCTTCTATATGACGGATCATTAGCTCCGTTTCGAGAGAGGAGGGATGGTCGAAGTTGTTTTTCGCACGCTCCTCGAACGGCAGGTGAATGAGATCACGATAATAGGCATCATGTTCCAGGAAGGCAATCTGATTGTCGCTTACTCCTCGCCGGATATGGTTGATTACGGTTGTTTTACCGGAACCACTCCCGCCAGCCACTCCAATCACAAAAGGTTTCACCGCGATATGTTCCGTTCTTTTTGACTTCGTTCAATTTGTTCTTTGTAGTCTCTTACTGCCCTGAATATAGCTGAAGCAAGAATACTTTGCCCGTAATCGCTGGTAATAAACCGTTCTTCATTTGGATTGCTTATAAAACCCAGTTCCACAAGTACGGCAGGCATCGAAGCATGATATAAAACCTGGAAACCTGCCTGTTTTACACCTCTTGAGCGCCTGCCGGCCCGCTGCGAAAACTGATGATCGAGTAATCCGGCGAAATAGGCACTGCTGGCCATATTACCGCTGTTGGCAAGTTCATAGATCATTAACTGTTCCTGGGTTAACTCCACAGCTGATTCATCTTTGTCTTCAAATCTGATTACACTGTTTTCCCGTTTCATTACTTCGAATGCTTCCTGGGTACGGTGCATCCCAAGTATCCAAACCTCGGTTCCATAGGCATTCCGGCTTCTCACCGAGTTGGCATGTATGGAAATAAAGAGGTCTCCCTGAGCACGGTTTCCGATGCGGCCGCGTTCATCCAGATCAACAAACCTGTCGTCCTCACGGGTATATACGACTTTGAGTTCCGGAAGAAATTCATTGATATAGGCTCCTATACGTTTGGCAACCTGAAGGGTCACATCTTTTTCCCTGGTTCCCCTTGTGCCTATCGACCCGGGTTCTCTGCCACCGTGACCGGGATCAATAACAATTACTTCGAATTTTAAAGCCTGCCGCTGGTTGAAAAGCCGGTCGAACGCGTCTTCCGGATCCGGTGTATAAAAAGACAGGGTGTCGGGTTCCGGAATACTTGCCGTAAAATTTCCTCTTCTGATGATCTCTGTCCGTTCTGCCAGCGATACGATTTCATTGGCATTGGTTCTGGTCAGCGCTATCAAAACATGCCGATTATTTGCATCCAAATAGGTTCTGGCCAGATAGTACTCATTGTCGTTTAACCTGATATCGATCCCGGTTCCTTCCGGCGATTCTGTAATTACAAACTCTTTTACCGGAGCAACCGGTTCGGGCTTCAGATCAGAATGCGCAACACTCACACCGTTAAAAGTGAATTGCAGCAAATCGGTTTCGGGCTGAATTACAGAAAAACGGGCTGGAGCACTATTCAGGTGCAGCCGGATCACATATCCCTTTCCGTCACTTCTTGTGGCTACCGAAATTCTTTCAAGTTTTATCTGAGCAAAGGCCGCATCACATAATAACGGGAGAGCACTAATAATGGCGAAAAGTAATAAACCGAATCGTATGATTCCGGTGGAAAATAGGTCTGCCTGTCTGTTGTGTATCTTCAAGTTCTCTCGTGGCGGTTATTCTGGATGTGTAAAAAAAGATGCAATAAACATACGAAATCGGCTGGCATATTTCATTAGTCTTTTAGTGGCATCAATGCATAATAATACGCTTCAGAATCATTTTTAATATATCTGAACGCAATTAATTGCATCTGCTGGATATTAATACCACTACAGTGCCTGTACAGAAATGATCAAACTTTCAGGGATTATCATTATTCTTGACACTTATACCCACTACGTCCATCGTACTCCAATGAGCAAAACATCTCCGACAGAAACTGACATAAAACCGATCTTACCTTCCGGAACGGGCAAAAAGATGATATCCCGAATTGTGAAGGACAGGGGGGAGAGTCTGTCAGGGTTTCTGACAGTAATAACAAAGATCCATAAAAAGCTTGTAGAGATTCGTTCGGCTGATCATTTTGACTCAAAAGATCTTGATCAACTTGTTGGTTTACTTCCTGCACAGACACCTGACGCGGATTATAATGCGTTGGCAGACTTGTTCTACAGCAGAATAGAAGATGTATTTCCTTCTGTTAACGAGGTTTTAACCCTTTCACAGACTGAACAGTGCTTTGACAGTACCACTGCAAAGAACAGCCGTATCAAATTGATCAGAAAACTAAAAGCCCTGATACGGAATGTTCAGAGAATTCCTTTTTCACTGTACAACGGACTATTCAGGAAAGGAAGCAGTAAACAAAAGGATTATCCTGTATGGAAACATACGGTTCATCCTGGCAGGGTTGCCCGGAATGTAATTTATAATGAGAGCCGTTTGCCTGAATCATGGCTTCACAATGACCGGCGCTATTACCGGGAACTGGTGCAGATTTACGAGGATATGTTCAGACGCCTGTTTGACGCCCATGGCAATTCGGATGTCAGCAGTAACATGAAGACGGCCGGGCGCGAAGTGATACAGTCTGCTGTGGATGCCGTGAAATCACTTCGAAATAAAGTCAGGCAGGCACTTCAGAACGTGGAGTCGGAATGCCATTTGTTCTCAGTTGAAATCACAGACGCCGTGCACAATACGGCTGCTGTTGCAGGTACTCTTGAATTTCCCCACAGGTGGTATGACGATAAACGTTTGCTTGGTTCCCGACAGGCAGCTGTTCAAAGAATGAGCAGCTATAACCGCGACTGGCAAAAAGATTACAACGCCCTCGCCGACAGGGTTCTTGCACTTAAATCACTATATGGATTCTCTGTGAATCTGATTGAGGCTGCCGGTAAACTGCACAAGGACATTGACTCACTTTACTCGAAATCGATTAAGATCCCGGTTCAGAGCATATATGAATCCTTTAATATCATTCACAAAAAATTTGATGATAAACGTATAAAGGGAAACAGAAAAAGTGTCAGGAGTGCAATCGGGGGTCTCAAACAGGAACTGAAGGATGTTGTGATAAATCCCCTTGAAAAACTACTCTCGGGTCTTGCAGAAAAGGATGAGTTGTTCAACGGAGCTGAAGATTTTATACGTGAAATTGTTGAAGCGACCGTTAAGCTTCCCGGTTCTATTGAATTGATTCAAAACACTGATGATGAGCGGGTGCCACCCAAAACGGATACTGAACAAATTGATCTGCAAAGGGCTATTGATGCCTTTGTACGCAGTGATATAATCCGTGATATTAAACCCGTTTCGTCCCGTATAGAGAAATATATAGCCCGAACAAATCGGGAACTGATTGAACTCGGCAGTATTACGGATGTAAACCTGTCAATGGCAGCCGACGCTCTTGATGATCCGGAAGCGGAGAACTCCTCGGAAGAAGCATTAAAACTGATCATCGAAAGTCTAGACCGGATTGAGAACCGGATCAAATTCACGATAGAATCGATTGAATCTGAAAACAAAGAATGCCTGGGCATCATACATTCTCATACCAGTGATGCGACAGACTATCTGATTAATCTTGTTCTGAACAAGGATCTGATCAACTTAAAATGGAAAACAAGAGAATTTGAGGCGCGAACAAAAGCCATCGGGTGGAAGGAAAACCTGATTTCCAGGAGCCATTCATATACTAAAAAGATTGTCCTTACCCAGAAAATTGCCGGCAAAAAAGTAACTGTCATTTGGAATAATTTACGTGGTTTCCTGGGTTACAAGGGTAAAGTCGATGATACAATTACAACGAATGTGGCCAACTATCTGGCCGAAACGGAACAGCGTATTTCTGAACTGCCGCTCATATACCGAAAACTTTACAGTTTTGAACCCCTGAAAGACAAGCGCTATCTCACCGGCCGGAACAGCGCTCTGTTGAAATTTGGGAAATCCTGGTTAAACTGGCAAAAAGGCCTTTTTGCCAATACTGTTTTTGTCGGGGAACGCGGGAGCGGCAAAACGACCATGATCCATATGATTGAGGAAATAACCGAACCGGAAATCGAGCATCTGGTAGTTTGTATGAATTACACCATCAGTGATATTTCCATTCTGTTAGGGGAGCTCTGCAAAACCCTTTCTATGGAACCGGTTAAAAGCGCCGTCGAATTTATAGACAGTGTAAATGAACTACCGGGAAAAAAGATAGTCATTCTTGAAGGCTTTCAGAATTTATACCTCAGAAATATAAACGGATTTGATGCCATAGAACGATTTCTGCTGATTTTGAGCAGAACACCAGGAAAGATATACTGGGTAGTAACTTCCTCAAGATACGCCTGGAACTATCTGGACAAAGTGCTTAATGTATCGGAATATTTTACGGATATCATTTATTGCGACAGACTATCAAACCATGAAATCAGGGATATGATACTGAACCGGCACGCCATGAGCGGCTATGATCTTGTTTTCGAACCCGGTTCGCAAGATATGCAGAGCAGATCATACAGAAAACTGGAAGGAAACCCGCAACAACAACAAGAATACCTGTCAGAACGATATTTTGAAAATCTGGCTGAAATTGCAGAGGGGAATGCTACAATAGCCATCATATACTGGCTTCGTTCTGTAGCCAGAACTGATACCTCCCGGATATATATATCCCAACTGGAAGAAAAAAGGGTACAGATGAGAGCTGATCTTACCGAGGATGCCCTCTTTACCCTCGCTGCAATTCTGATGCACGACGATCTTACCGTAGATCAACTGGCGGGGGTATTAAATATGAGTACATCCCGATGCCGGCTGTTACTGTCGCGCATGAAATCGCGCAACATTCTCACAGAACATGAAGACAGATACTATCTGAACAATATGCTCTACCGGCATGCCACTCGTATAGTTTCCGGTAAAAATATTCTGCATTGATAACTTACAGGATTATGAAAACGTTAAAATCAATTTGCGTACTGTGCATCATATTACCGGTTTTAAACTGGCCGGCGAATGCATCCGCTTTACCTTTCCAGGACACATTACTTCTGCAGCTGACGGATACTACGGGAACCAGTCAGACTATTGATTCCGTGGCAGGTCCCGTTGATACTGTATCTACACCGGTATCGGCTGTTTCGGATGAAACGGAGGCCGAAACAAGCGTTAGTAAGGAACCCGTTGGTAATGTCGACCCGCAGAATAACAGCGATAACGCGCAAACTGATGGCTCAAAAATACTGGATGAAGTACAGGATATTATTTCATTCAGGAAATTGTTCAGTTCAGCGCTTGTGCTTTTAATGATCTACTTTGTACTGCGTTTTTTCACATCACTGATTGAAAATCTGGCAGAACGTTTTACCAGCAACCGGCTTGTTCTGAAAAGGATCATTCCGATTCTCAAGATTACACTCTGGTCGCTGGGTCTTTATTTTGTGATCGCCGGAATTCTTGATCCACCCATAGAAACCATTATAACAGTAAGTGCATCGGTTGGTATTGCCGTCGGTTTTGCCTCACAGGACATCCTGCGGAATGTGTTTGGCGGAATCATGATTGTTCTGGACAAACCTTTTCAGGTCGGCGACAAAATCGAAATTGCCGGTCACTATGGAGAGGTTATTGAAATCGGGTTACGATCCGTACGAATAGTTACCGGAGATGATTCCGTGATTTCCCTGCCTAACGGTGAACTAATGAACAAGGCCGTTTCGAACTCCAATTCCAGTGCCCTTGACTGTCAGGTAGTATCTGAAATTTATCTTCCGGCCGGTGTGGACCTGATTGAAGTAAGGGAACTGGCTTATAAAGCTGCTGCTACATCAAGATATGTATACCTGAATAAACCTGTTGTGATCAATGTGCTGAATGAGATTCACCACAACCGTTTCATTGTCAAGTTGCGGGTAAAAGCCTACGTACTTGACATTCGATATGAATTCCGTTTTAAGAGCGATATGACAGAGCTGATTCTTACCGAACTATCCAGAAGAGGTATTATGGCTGCTGAATTACCGGAAAAATTGTAAAAACCGGGCATCACCTGGCAAGTCTGCACAGCAATGCCATAAAAACAGGTAGTCTTCCGGTTTGTCAATAACGGCGCTTTTTGGTTGACCTGGAGGCGGACTGGAGATAATTTTCAGCGTGCAGAAGAAAAATGGAAGGTTTTTTATCGATATCAGGAAGGGGTCCCGATTTCCATGCGGCAACCGATTTAGTGGCTACATATTCATCTTTAAGTGTAAGATTTGTGGCGATACAAATCAGGGTACTGTCGCTGCAGATTTCGATGATGTCATTAAATAGTTCCATGTTTCTGTAGGGTGCCTCCATAAAGATCCGGGTTTCCCGGTTGCGTGAGGAGTGCTTCTCAATTTCAGCAATGGTGGATCTGCGTTTTTTCTTCTCAATAGGCAGATATCCGCTGAATGCAAATTGCTGCCCGTTGAGACCTGAAGCCATAAGAGCAAGCAGGATGGATGAGGGGCCAACAAGGGGTACTACCCTGTAGCCCTGCTGATGGGCAAGTCCTGCCATCATAGCACCGGGATCGGCAATTCCCGGACAACCCGCATCGGTTAATACTCCCAGGTCGTGACCCTGTCTGAGTACATCCATATAGGAATGAGCGTCTCTGGCCGGGGTGTTTTTATCGAGAGAGTAGAAAAACAGTTCAAACTCCTGGCGTGGATGTTCACAGAATTTCAGGAATGAGACTGCGTTTTTGAGATTTTCAACGGCAAAATGGGTGATTGATCTCAGTACCCTGATGGTGTCGGCGGGTAAACCGGTTTGTTCGGCATTGCGGCCCAGTGGAGTTGGTATCAGATAAAGAGTTCCGGGTTCTGTGGTCAAAACGATATATTATTTTATAAGTTGAAATTCAGGTGAATCGGTTTCACCACTTTTATTTTTAATGATAACGTAACGGGACACCCCTATACTGACACCAATAAGAATGATCAGCGATATGACAAGAATGGCAATATTGATGCGGATAACCTGCATCTGAATATCAAATGTTGGCACCAGAATTACTTCCTGTCCCGAATTTTCAAGATATCTTACCGGGAGGTTTTCATATTCCATTAGCCTGGCGGCATGTTGCACAGCCAGAGATAACTTTCGTTCAACCACCTGGCCATCTGATGCAGTAAAGCGAACCACAATGTAGCCATTGGTCTGGGCTGCTATCTGTTTAATCCGGAAATCTGTAACCTCGGCATCATGAAGTTCACCTTCAGACATGGTTTTTTTAGCATCAAACAGGACGTTTATCTGGTGCAGTTGAAGAAACAGCAGGTATGCCGGTATCAGCCATACAAAGTGCAGCAGATTGCGCGGTTTCATTGAATAGTATGGTATCTAAAAATGATAGAATATCGCGTAGTAAATAACGTACAACCAACCCAGAATGCCATGAATAATGGCCCAGAGAAGTGATTGGTTGGCCGACCAGGAAATTGTGACAGCGAGAACAGTGCCAAAGGTTATGCCGCCTTTTACATAGGTTGCTTTATAGGTTTTCATAACAACGGTTTTACAACAATTTTCTGACTTTCAATGCATGTATAACAACATCAGCCATCTCATCCACATTAAAGTAATCATTCCTCAGAATGAGATGATAAAAAGACGGATCTGCGATATCTTTATTAGTAAATCGGTAAATAAAATCCCTGCGCTTCAGATTTCGCTCTTCAACAAGACTGGCTGCTTCAACATTCGATATGTCGAATAATTCCGAAACTCTTTCTATACGGAACTGCAGGCTGGCCGTTATGCGGACATGGAAAAAATTTTCATGATTCTGGGCCACTATGGCCCCGCCTGAACCAACAATAACTGTATTGCCCCGGCTGCCAATGATTTGCAGATTTTGCGCGATTCTTTTAAATCTGCTGTAATCTGATGGTTTTTTTGAGATAATTGCATCAAGGTCCTGTTGCAACTGACTCCGGTAGATTTCATTGACAGATTCGATCAACTCGCGGTTATACTCGTCTCTGTCTGAAATTTCCTTGAGCATATCACTGCTGAACACTGTCCATTCTGTTCTGCCTTTGCTTAGTCTGCCTGAGATAGCATTGGCAAGCGGAAAACCCTGACAACCAAATTCCCGCGATATGGTTATGCATGGTTTGACTTTGCCTTTTCTGGTTTTCATATCACCAGAAAATTTTCTGACCTGGAAAGCAATGTTCTGGTCAATTTTTGGAGTGAAAACTGGTTTCATGTCCTACCTCATATTTATTTCAAATCCATAGTCCGGTGGAAATAAAATCATCCTCTATTAAAAATAACGAATCATGCTGTTAATAAATGCCCGAACGATTAAAATTAACCCGGTAAATCAGATGTTTTTTTTAAAAAGTCAGGATTTGTTATCAGCATTCGCTGCAACTCCTGGTTTATAAAATTACTTGAAAGATGCATCCACATTGAGACAGGCAGTTGCTGAAACATCACTACCTGAATCCGGGTGGTTTGTCCATCCATGCTGCTACCGATGTCTGTTCCGTTGAGCATACTCATTCTGCTGTCGTAAGCGGCCGCATAACGATTCATTGAATTTTGAATGATCGATCTGTTCTCGGGCCATCGTAGTTTCTGGTAAACCTGATCGGATACCTCCGGCGAAATAAACGACTGTGAATGGACGGAATGCATTATCTGAGCCAGGTCTGCAGGTTTGATTTTCGGCATGAGATTGTAAAGTCTTCTCATCTGGATAAAATCAAGGTTTAAACCCCTTTTTCGGGTGATTACCTGAACCCTCTCCCGGAATCCGTCATCGGAAATGTACCTTTCGGTATAATCCCAGGCCTGACTGTTCAGTACATCCGGATCAAGCTGTTCAAGGTAACGGAGTTGTTCCTCTTGTGTACGGTCAAACAATCTGCCGGCAGACAGTATGTAAAGACCTGTAACAGGAGAGGGCGCATCCATATCATAGCCCAGATTCTGTACCAGCCGGGTTATATTCTCCCGGCCAAGCAATATGAGCAGATAATCGTGAACATGAAGGTTACCCTTTACAAGATTTAGATCGAACAGGTCATCGAGTCTTATTTTCCCGGTATTATCAATATAACCTGCTTTTGCGGCTTCATTTACTGCATTTCTGAAACTGCTTTCTTCTATACCCGGTATTACCAGTTGACCCGGCTGTTCAACTGAGACGAGAGAGTCGGGATTGATTGCGGACACGGCGGCCTGTCGGTAGAATTCGCCAAGCAATAGTGCCAAGCCTGTTGAACCGTAAACACGGGGAATTTCTGATCCGTAATAGATTCCTGCGGAAGGCTCATCAGGCGAAAAACTCACAATGGATACCTGTTCGGGATGTTCGGCCACATAGTCAAGCAATCCCTCGATAGAGTACGTTTTGGGTACCCATTCACTACCTTCAGATATACTGACCCTGTTTTCGTATACCGTTCTGAATGCATCCCAGTTTACATAAAAAACAAATCCCAGAATAATTCCGGCAACCAGCAGGAATACGCCGGCAAATTTTAATAATCGCATTAATAAGGCTAAATTTGGTCTCTATAATAGTACAGGCCTAATATACGGCAGTTAAGCGTGACCTTTCATTTGAATATTGTATTATTCAGGCATTCTGGCTGCGTACGATCAATTCATTAACGATACATTCCCGCACGGAAAACCATGCTAAAAGAATCTTCTTTTGTTAACGGGAGAGGCATAACCATTGCCACCTATTCATCGAAACCACGCAGTGAAGCCCGGGCCGGTGTTCTTCTCGTTCATGGATATGCCGAATATACCGGACGCTATAAACATGTAATCAGAGAGCTGAACGAAAATGGACTTGCAGTATTTGCAGTAGATCACCAGGGCCACGGGAACAGCGGGGGAATACGCTGTTATATTAAAGAATTTGATTACTATGTTGATGATCTGGGGGTTTATTTTCAGAAGATTCGAAAGGAAACAAACCTGAAAACGTGGTTTGTTCTTGGCCACAGTATGGGCGGGGCCATTGCACTAAAATTGGTATTAAGATATCAGGATAATTTCAAGGGGATGATTCTGACAGGCCCGATGCTTGAACTTATAACCCGGGTTCCCAAAGCCGTGCAGGAAATGGCGAAATATGTTGCGGCTGTTGCATCAACAGTTCCCGTGGTAAAACTTGAGACCGAAGCAATCAGCCGTGATCCTGAAGTGGTGAGAAATTACATTAACGACCCCCTGGTTTATTCAGGTCGTGTGAGGGCAAGAATGGCTGTTCATTTCAGTAATATCAGCAAAAATTCCTCCGCTCTTTTTGCCGGTATTAACTTGCCGTTTTGGGTGGGACATGGCACACTTGACCGGATAACAAGTCCGGAAGGATCTAAAACGTTATACAGACTGGCATCTTCAACTGACAAAACACTTAAACTATACGACGGTCTTTTCCATGAGATTTTGAACGAACCCGAAAAGGAGTTGGTGCTGGAGGAAATCTGCTTCTGGATAAAAAAAAATCTACCGGATTCAACAGACTAATCGGGCATATAATCTCTGTGGCCGGTATTACGAGCGCCTTGTATGGGTCATTTATCTACTGTGAAGGTGAAGTTTATATCTCTGGCAGGAATCGTGTTGCCTTTCTGATTGATCCTTTCCCTGAATTCGATTTGCCCGCTTTTTTTTAATAAAAGTATTGTTGAAGACCTTGTACCATAGCCTTCCATTTCAATAAAGGCTGATGATAGTTTTTTTTCAGTCATTCTGTCAAGACCTGTGTCGGGTAACAGATGATCGGGTGCGGTTGTTCTGTCTTGAAGCAATGCAAATAAACGTTCATGATCAGGCTTAATGTCGCTGATAATTGCAGAAAAACTCCTTTTTGCCCTTTCAACCTTTGGCCAAGGTGTATCCAGCAAATGGTTACTCAGTCCATAAATGCCCGGATTTAATTCCTCTGGACGATCCACGATGTTTGAGTAGTACCATAAACTGTTTTTATTTCCAAGCAACAGGTTGAATCCGTTAAATCGGTGTGCATCTGGTCTGATCGATTCAATATATGGTTGCGGTTCAAGATCGCCTGCCAGATAATTAAGGGGAAGATTTCCGCGCGTTGGAGCACTCTTTTTGTGATTTCTCATGTCACGGTAATTCGTAATGGCACAGAATTTACCCTTAACAGTTACACCAAGCCACGTTCCACCTGCCTCGAGATCTTTACCAGCCAGTAGTTTCGGATGTTCATCCCAAAATTCTGCCGCCCGGGCCGGACGTTGCAAAAACTCGTCCCGGTTAGCAGCAAGGATAAGATCAAATTCGGGGTGTGATTTCCAGGCAATTACCAGTAAGCACATTTCATAGCAATTTTGGGGATTAAAGGCACTGAAGCTGATATTAACTGGCAGTTACTAAGAAACCCAGTAAGCCAGCTACCCGGCCAGATATACGAAATATACCGATCAACAGATTATACCAAATATATTCAGCCGGAAGGCTGCAAAGCCTGTTGCTTATTGTCATCAACAGACTACGCAAGATCCATCCTGAACAGGAAACGGTCAAAAAATATCGATAATGTCAGCAGCATGAGACCGGGAAACAGGAACTGATGATATAATTCTTGCCGGTCAATATAAATGATCTCCTCAATGTCAGTCCGTTCAAGTTCATCGATCTCGCTGTATACCTGTCGCAGCCCTTCTGTATCAAGGGCGCGATAATATTGACCTCCGGTCATCTCTGCCATTTCTGTAAGCATGGGTTCATCAATATCTACCCGGATATTATAATACCTGCGCCCAAAAACTGGATCTTCCACCGGATAAGGGGCAGTACCTTCCGTACTTGCTCCGATAGTGTACATCCTGATGCTGTAGGTTTGGGCTAATTTTGCTGAAGTTATCGGATCGATTTCGCCTGCATTATTTTCACCGTCGGTAAGCAGAATTATCACCTTTGAATCTGCCTCACTGTTTCTGAGCCTGTTAACGGCCGTGGCAACCCCGACACCAATAGCAGTTCCATCTTTTACAATACCCAGATCAAGAGTTCTTAGCTGTTGCCGAACCAGCCTGTAATCAAGAGTCGGTGGTACAAGTGTGATGGCCTCACGGGCAAAAACCGATAATCCTATGCGGTCATTCTGACGCCTGTTAACGAACTCTTCGGCTACATTTTTCACGGCTAACAGTCGGTTCGGCTTCAGGTCTTCGGCCAGCATTGAGCTGGAGATATCAATAACAAGCATGATATCTATTCCCTCAGAAAATCGTTCTATCACAGTATTTCGCAACTGAGGTCTCGCCAGTGCTACAATAATCAGTATAATGGATAATAGCTGAGTGGCATAGGTGAGCCAGTTACCAATCGAACGCCAGTTGCCCGGCAGTTTTTTCAGGTCCGATACATCGGAATACACAACCTGCGCCAGGCGGCGTTTCTTGTAGTGCCAGTATTGCAAAAATGCAAGAACCGGCAGAAGTAGTAGTGCCCATAACCATTCAGGATTCACCCAAATCATGCCTTTACGCTCTCCTGTCCTGTTAATGGAGTTTCATGTTCCTGGTTTCCGGATTCCGGAAAATACCTCCGGTTGTATTCATGCTGCATCTTTACAACTTTATGGCGGTCCATAGTTTTGGCACGTTCCAGAAATAAAAAGCCGGCTGACAGTGATTTTTCAGCCTCATCCGGCCACGGTTTGAATTTTGCAAACTTCACCATATCGGCTTCCCTCAAAATGCCAATCACGATCTGGCTCAGGTGTGAATCTACCATCTGTGCTATGAGTTCCCTTGTTAAATCACGGGTGGTGAGCTCAAGGGCAGGAATATGATAGAGATCTTCAAAATACGCTCGTAAAGAATCACCAAGGCGCAGGTAGAAGCCTTTAGGATCACGGCTATAGAAATCTGTATCGGATTTAATACTCTTAAGTTCATTCTCAAGAACTTCGATCGGATTAACGAAAGGAGGAATATTAACCGGTACCCGTTCGGGTCTGACTGGAATTTCCGGTCTTTTTTTGATATAACGATAGACCAGGTAACCTGCCAGCATCAATGCCAGACTGAGAAGAATCCATGGCCACCATATTAGTGTAAACTCGAATATCGGTTTAAGTGGCCTGAATTCTGATTCCTCTTCAACATTAGTGGCAGGCTTAAAAATGAAGGGGAATTCACCGGTTCCAAGTACAGACGAATCGTTGTCGACCTTATACCGCACAGGGATATGGGTGAGTGATGTATCAGCAGTTCCAAAAAACTGTATGGTAAGGGCTAGGCTGTCCCTGTTTGCAGCCGGTTTGAATATTCTTACTTCGCGAAGTTCAAAAACCGAAGAAAAAAAGGAGGTATCCGGCGAAGCGGCGGTTCTCGCGGCTTCAGGGTTATCAATTACGATACTGAATTGAAATACTTCACCAACCCTGAGGGTATCTTTATCGCTGTAGGTGTAGACATGCTGGGAAAGGGCTGTGGAGCACGCCAGGAAAAAAATGCAAAATGAGATGATATATCGCATCAGAATCTGTTGATCCTCCGCTGGAAAAATTTCATCAGGGGTTCAATATAGGACTGATTAGTATTTACTGTGATGGTATCCATATGCAGTTTCAGGAAAAAATCATCAAGTTCTTTACGGCGTTGAAGCCGTCGGGCCTTAAAGGCTTTTCTCACTTTGCTGCTTGAGGTATCGACTACAGAAATGGAGCCGGTTTCCGCGTCCAGAAATGGAATAATGCCAAGATTTGGCAATTCATTTTCAAGTGGATCATCGATCCGAATGCCAACAAGATCATGTTTTCTGTTCATAATCTTGATGACTTTTTCATACCCGCGTGCCTGAAAATCGCTGGCCAGCACAACGATGGATCGCCGGTTCAGAATTTTGCTTGCATAAGAAACAGCTGCTCCAATATCGGTACCGGTACTTGAAGGCTTTGTGGCAAAAAGTTCACGGATCAGTCGCAGTACATGCAGGCGCCCCTTGCGGGGAATAACAACCTTCTCAATTTTATCGGTGAACAGGATAAGACCAACCTTGTCGTTGTTCTTGATAGCACTAAATGCCAGAACCGCTGATATTTCGGTGGCTAGATCGAGTTTGCGCTGATTTTTACTCCCAAAAAAACCACTGGGAGAAATATCCACGAGTAGCATCAGGGTTTGCTCACGTTCCTCCTCAAAAATTTTAACGTATGGCTCCTCATTCCGGGCGGTCACGTTCCAGTCTATCTGCCGTATATCGTCGCCAAACTGATACGGGCGAACTTCAGAAAAAGCCATGCCGCGCCCCTTGAAAGCAGACTGATATTCTCCGCCGAAAAGGTTGTTTACAAGACCTTTTGTCCGAATTTCAAGCTTGCGGACCTTTCTGAAGATTTCTTTGGATATCATGTATTAAGTTACGCTGATTTGTACAGCAGGCTAAAATAATCAATAAGCGTGGAAAACGGGAATCGTTGTGTTAAATTGCAACATCTTGTTACTTCTTGCTATCTTTGTTGAAATTTTTTGACGCGTTGATCATGGCGCATTTAAATCACTATTTATTTACATAAGGACAATTCGATGATTATTGGTGTTCCAAAAGAAATTAAAACACATGAAAACAGGGTAGCTCTTCTGCCCGGCGGGGTTCTTGAGTTCAAACGCAGGGGCCATACCGTACTGATGGAAAAAGATGCCGGTTTCGGCAGTGGTTTTCCTGATGATTTATACATAGATGCAGGTGCAGAGATAATCGATTCGGCCGACGAGGTCTGGAGACGGGCCGACATGATTATGAAAGTAAAGGAACCGATACCTGTTGAATATCCCCGAATGCGTGCCGGGCAGATTATCTTCACCTATTTTCATTTTGCTGCAAGCCAGGAATTAACCCAGGCGGTAATCGATTCGAAATGTATAGCCATTGCTTACGAAACAGTAGAGAAACCGGATCGGTCGCTGCCCCTGCTTATACCAATGAGCGAGGTGGCCGGAAGAATGGCTGTTCAGGAAGGTGCCAAATTTCTTGAGCGGGTTTCTGGCGGTCGCGGTGTACTGTTGGGCGGCATTCCGGGGGTGAAACCTGCCAACGTTATGGTACTTGGCGGAGGTATTGTAGGCGTAAATTCAGCCAAAATTGCCGCTGGAATGGGTGCGAATGTGTTCATACTTGATATAAGCGTGCCCCGTCTGAGATATCTTGATGACATCATGCCGAAAAATGTAACCACTCTTTTTTCATCCGAAGCCAACATCCGCGAAATGCTTCCTCTGATGGACCTGGTTGTTGGAGCCGTACTTATTCCGGGTGCAAAGGCCCCCCGTCTTATTAGAAGAGATATGCTCCCGACCATGAAACCCGGATCCGTAATTGTGGATGTGGCCATTGACCAGGGTGGATGCATCGAAACTGCCAAACCGACTACTCACGATGATCCGATCTATATAATTGATGGTGTGGTACACTATTGCGTCGCTAACATGCCCGGTGCCGTTCCACATACATCCACCCTTGGTCTGACCAATGTAACCCTGCCATACGCTGTACAGATTGCTGACAAAGGATGGAAAAAAGCTATTAAAGAGAGTAAGGAGCTCGAACTCGGACTTAACGTGGCCGAAGGTAAAATCACTTACAGGGATGTTGCCGAAGCCTTCGGCATGAACTACGTAACGGTAGCTGAAGTGTTATAAAATATTAGCGTAGTACTGTGGCTCGTCTGGCTACCGGTGTCAGACGAGTGTTTCCTGCTTTGAAAGGGAAACAAATAACACGAAGTTACGGATCATGCTGTCAAGGAAATCGTTGGTTCTGGAATCCACAACTCCGGTTTCGGGGCTGAAATTCTGGTTAACTCTCTGAATGAATACCCTCTCAGGGAACATCAGAGCATTGCGGTAACCACAGATTTGCTGAAGCTGTTCTACTGCTCTAAGACCGCCAAACGCACCGGAAGCTTCTCCGATAAAAGCAAGGGGCAGGTTTTTAAATGCCCGGGGGAAGGGGAGATAATCAATAAACATTTTAAGTATGCCTGGAAATGATCCGTTATACTCAGGCACAATAAAGACTACCCCGTCAGAACCGAGAATCCGATCATTAAATGCTTCCACTTTAGGTATAGTATCTCCGTATCGTCCACCTGCAACCGAGGCCAACGGATAATCTTCAAGAGTTATGATTTCGGGTAGCACATCCTCATTTCTGAATTTCCGTTGCAGGTAACCCGCAATTTCAAGTGCTTTTGAGTTTGGCCGGTCTGTGGCACTAAACAGTACAATTCGTTTCATCTGAATCCTATTTCAATATTTCGGTAAAAAATAATTTTTACTGCATGATAAGCTTTTACATGCTGTTGAATGTTTAAACATCTAATAGCAATAAAGAATTCCGTTTCAACAGACATGGATAATGAAAGCGCTTTTTTGTTTAATCATAACTAAATAAGGTGTATAGTCATAAATTAATAATATTGTTTGCCAAAAGAGTTTTGTAAGTTAAATTTTTATGTCTAAGTAACCTTTATAACTAATTAATTAATGGAGTATGAAGAAATCAGTTAACATCATGGTGATTCTGGCCATACTTGGCTTTGCTTTTTATTCAGCTGTATATGCCGGATCGGAAACAGTAAATGAAGTGGCGGTTACGATTGCTGATAATGAACAGTCAGTAGTTGAAAACCAGGCTGCGTACGAGGCCTTTCTGCAATCCCCGGAATACATAAAATTTATCATCGATAATTTGTGGATTCTTCTGGCAGCAGCCATGGTATTTATTATGCACCTGGGTTTTGCAACCGTTGAAAGCGGCTTTACCCAAAGGAAAAACTCAATTAATGTGATTTACAAAAATGTATTCATACTGAGTACCGGAATTCTTATGTATGGTATTATTGGTTTTAACCTGATGTATCCGGGTGATTTTAACGGGTTTTTCGGTTTTGGAGGATTTGGCATCGGATTCGACGGTAATGACCCTGTAGGTATGCTTACACCCGCTTATGGTGCAGAAATGACCATTTGGTCCGATTTCATCTTTCAGGCCATGTTTGCAGCTACTGCAGCTACTATTGTATCAGGTGCAGTCACCGGAAGAATTAAACTTCCGGCCTTCATGATCTTCGGAACACTTTTGGTCGGTATTTCATATCCCATTACAGGCAGCTGGCTGTGGGGCGGAGGATGGCTGGACGAACTTGGATTTTATGATTTCGCCGGTTCTACACTCGTTCACGGAGTGGGTGGAATTGCGGGTCTTGCCTGCGTTATAATCCTGGGTGCCCGGAAAGGCAAATATGCTGACGGAAAAATATTCAATATTCCCGGTCACAATATTCCACTTGCAACCATGGGTGTTTTTCTCCTCTGGTTCGGCTGGTTCGGGTTTAATGGAGGTTCTGTTCTCAGCGCAGACCCTGCACAGGTTTCATTTGTATTTGTAACCACAGCTCTTGCGGCATGTGCAGGTGCACTGTCTGCTATGGCAGCTACCAGCCTGTTCATGAAGCATCTTGATGCGCCGATGGCTCTGAACGGTATTCTTGCTGGATTGGTAGGTGTTACTGCCGGAGCCGACGTGGTTTTGCCGCTTGCTGCAGTGGCAATAGGTGCTATAGCCGGACTTCTTGTTGTTGTCTCGATTATGATGTTTGATAAAATCAAAATTGATGATCCTGTTGGGGCAATATCGGTTCACGGAGTTTGCGGTATCTGGGGTACCCTGGCAGTAGGACTTTTTTCCACTGAAGCCAGTTTTGTAACCCAGCTTATCGGAACATCCAGCATACTTCTGTTTACTTTCCTGTTTTCACTCGGCGTTTTCTGGATCATCGATGTACTTATGGGAGTAAGGGTATCAAGCGAGATTGAGTTCGGTGGCCTCGATATGGCCGAGCACGGTAACGAAGCCTATCCCAATTTTGCTGGAGCTGAAGTCTTTAACGGCGACATAGCTGAAAAACTGAATCCGGCGACATAAATAAAAAAGGAAGCAGAACCGGGTGGAGCCGGTCTGCTTCCGGACGTATCTATCAATGGTCATTAATAGAAGACAAAGGAAAATACCATCATGAATTATGTTAATAAAGCCGCTATACTGTTTTTTCTTATTCATCCTTTTATGATATCTGTTGCAGAAGCCCAGGTGGAATTAGGTGTCGATATAATGAGTCGCTACGTCTGGAGGGGAGCTGACTTTGGTAATTCTCCGAGTATTCAACCGGATATCAGTTTCAGTTCCGGTAATTTCACCATCGGTACCTGGGCCGCTATTGCCACAAACGGAAATCCCGATGGCTCTGAAATAGACTGGTATGCATCCTATGCTATCAATTCTGATGCAGGTACGTTTTCTCTGGTTGTAACCGATTACACCTTTCCGGAAGCTCCGAATGGTAATTATTTCAGTAAATCGTCTCATTTTATGGAAACGGCGTTTGCCTGGGAAGGCACCGAATCATTCCCGCTTAGCCTGTCAACAGGAATTTTCGTTACAAACGATGATAACTATTCCATTTATTCGGAACTGGGATATTCAACGGGACCGATTGATCTCTTTCTTGGCTTTACACCTGCCAAGTCAGCGCTTTACGGAACAGATAAGGCCGGAATAATTAATACAGGAATCGGCACATCCCGGGATGTACGGTTAAGCGAATATTTCACATTTACACTGCTTGGTAAAGTAGCAGTGAACGCTTATGCCAACGATACCTATTTTCTACTTGGGTTCAGCCTCTGACGGGAAAACAAAAGATACAGAGCGTACGGCACTTTTTAGGAAGCAGTACCGGCTGCCTTGTCTATTCTGTTCTTTAAGGTCACTATGAGTTCATCCGGATCATCACCTTGCAAAGGTTCAATCACAACATGTGCAAAACCCTCGTGATCGGCTTTCCGGAACCAGTCATACAGTTCCCTGCCCATTCGCCTGAAGTCTCCGTAAAAATGAACTATTCTGGCCCTGCTGGGCGTAACACCTGTCTTGTTGCTGTGCAATAGATACATCGTGTCACGATTTTCCGCGATTTCGCCGGATAACAACCAGCGTACCGATGCATCAGGCGAGTAATGGGAGTATTTGAGTCCCGGACTTTTGGGTATGGCATCCGGTTTGTTATCAGCTATGACTACATTAATTCCGGTCTGTTCCAGAATAGCTTTTGGTGTGATGAAACCAGGTCGCAATATTTCCGGAATGGCACTGGTAAGATCGAGCACCGTTGATTCCAGGCCGATATCACATTGTCCACCCTCAATAACCGGCAGACTGTTTCCGAAATCGTGCCTCACGTGATCTGGATGTGTTGGAGAGGGTCTGCCGGATGTATTGGCACTCGGTGCAACCAAAGGACCTGCCAGGTCTATCAGACGAAGTGCCACCGGATGGTTCGGCATGCGGATGGCGACGGTATCGAGACCTGCAGTAATAAGATCCAGTACTTTATTTTTCTTTTTAAAGATCAGTGTAAGCGGTCCCGGCCAGAACTTCTGCATAAGCAACCGGGCATTTTCGGGTGTTTCATCGGCAAAATCGTTGAGCATGGTAACCGAACTCACATGAACGATCAGCGGATTATCTGAAGGACGTTTTTTTGCTTCAAATACCCTGCCGATTGCCAGCGGGTTCCAGGCCGATGCACCGAGTCCATAAACCGTTTCTGTGGGAAAGGCGACAATACCACCCTGAATCAGGAGTTCAGCATACGTATCAAGCGATGGTTTCAACCGGTTGTTCTTCAGTTAATGATTCCAGAAATGTAACAGAAGCGGTTAAGTTAGGGATATTATGAATAACTATCCTGACAGCATCATTTTTTTGAACCAATTTGAAGTCTCCACCGGTTTTTTGCTCAACCATCCCGATCATTTGCTGGAATTTTCCACTCTCATAAAATTCCATGCCATGCTGCGAAGTGTGTACCGGACATGATATCCACATTCGACCATCCCGAACGGTGATTTTGTCAAAGTAATTGCGGGAAGCAAAAATTTTAATGAGTGTTGCATTAATAAGATTTTCGGCACTTTCGGGTACGGTTCCGAACCGGTCGTTAATTTCATCTCTCCATGCCATAACGTCATCCTTTTCAGAAGCTTTGGCCAGTTTCCTGTACAGGTTCAGCCGTTCCACACTGTCTGTTACGTAGTTTGAAGGCAGCATGGCCGGAAGATCAAACTCAACGTTCGTATCTGGCAGGGCAATTTCAATTTTAACGTCTTTAAAAATATCCCTGAATTCGGTTTCTTTGAGTTCGTTCACAGCCTCATTCAGAATTTTGTTATACAGATCGAAACCGATATCGTTAATGAAGCCGCTTTGTTCCCCGCCCAGGATATCCCCGGCACCGCGTATATCGAGATCCCGCATGGCAATATTCAGCCCTGCGCCCAGATCTGAAAATTCTACCAGGGCCATAAGACGTTTCCTCGAGTCCATCGGAAGGCTCTGAAAGGGTGGAGCTATAAGGTAGCAATATGCCTTTCGGTTACTTCTGCCTACTCGTCCACGAAGCTGGTGGAGTTCCGATAAGCCAAACTGATGGGCCTGGTTGATGATAATGGTATTGGCATTCGATATATCAATTCCGTTCTCAACGATATTGGTCGAAACGAGCACATCATATTTATGGTGGTAGAAGTCCAGGATAATTTTTTCCAGCTGGGGTCCTTTCATCTGACCATGTGCAAAACGCACTCTTGCCTCGGGCACAAGATCAATGATCATTGAGGAGATTTCCTCAATATTGGCTACCCTGTTGTGAATAAAAAATACCTGGCCTCCGCGGCTGATCTCCTGCCTTATAACATCCTGCACCAGCTTTGAATCAAAACTGTGAATTTCTGTCCTGACAGGCTGCCGGTTGGGCGGCGGCGTATTGATGATGCTCAGATCGCGGGCACCCATCAGTGAAAATTGCAGGGTTCTGGGAATGGGTGTAGCCGTGAGTGTGAGAACATCAACGGTAGCTCTGAGCTCTTTAATCTTCTCTTTTGTCGCTACACCAAACCGTTGTTCTTCATCTATAACAAGCAGGCCCAGATCCTTGAATTTCACATCTTTCGACGTTAACCGGTGGGTTCCGATCAGGATATCGACTTCCCCTTTGGCCGTTCGTTTCAGAATATCGGTTTGTTCCGCTTTGCTGCGAAATCTGGATATCGATTCTACGTTTACAGGAAAGCCGGACATCCTGTTCATGAACGTTTTATAGTGCTGGTCGGCCAGAATAGTTGTGGGAACCAGAACGGCCACCTGCTTTCCATCAAGTACGGCTTTAAATGCTGCCCGCACTGCGACCTCGGTTTTTCCAAAGCCGACGTCCCCGCATACGAGCCTGTCCATTGGCATCTCATTCATCATATCCGCCTTCACATCATCGATTGCCTGCATCTGATCGGGTGTTTCCTCATAGATAAAGGATGCTTCAAGTTCCGTAAGCATGGCGTTATCGGGACTGAATGCATAGGCTTTCTGAGCTCTTCGTACAGCATACAGCCTGATGAGTTCACGGGCAATGTCTTTGACCCTGGTTTTGGTTCTTGCCTTTTTCCTGGCCCACTCA
Organism: Cyclonatronaceae bacterium; assembly: GCA_047921215.1. Classification (GTDB taxonomy): domain Bacteria; phylum Bacteroidota; class Rhodothermia; order Balneolales; family Cyclonatronaceae; genus RECM01. The sequence goes on from JBLRWO010000012.1 coordinate 72,191, forward strand.
GTACTCCCAAGCCTGGTAACTTTTGGCTGGTGTCCGTCCTTCCCTGAATATTTCTGAACCTTGTGAAGGCTGGAAACATTCACGTAGAGAGTGGAACCCTCCTGATACCTGATAACAATGGCCTCCTGGGTACTTCCTTTTACTTCAATATTCCGAAAACCTGCAAACCTGCCAATACCATAATCAACGTGGACCACATAGTCGCCGGGTTTGAGGTCTTTAAGTTCTTTAAGACTGATACCCCCGGTACGCTTCTTTTGCTTCAGCTTCGGCCTGTGGTATCTGTTAAATATCTGATGGTCGGTGTAAACGGCAAGGCCGGCCGGTTTCAGTAAAAAACCCTCATGCAGGGTATCCACAGTGAGATGATAGTCGAGATCACTGCTGTTTTGTCCCAGAAGCTCCTCGAAGCGTTCAAGCTGGCCATTGTTATCGCAAAGTATGTAAGTGGAAATACCTTTTTTGCTGAGCTCCAGGATGTGTTCACGGAGCAGTTTTATGGATCCGTTAAAACCTGGCTGTGGCCGGGCATCAATGGAATGGCGAAAGTCATAATCAACTCTGTTTGTTATGCCCCCGAGATATAACACACCTTTCCCCTGAATCCAGTTTTCATAGTCGCTGTAGGAGATGAACATGGTTTCCGGGGCATCGCTGCTTCCCGAAAGTGAATAGGCCTCAGCGGCTTCATCAATAAGATTATGAAGATTAGCAGCTATGAGAGCCTCATTGACCAAAATCACATTTGTATCTGCCGGCAGGTATTCAAAAACACTTTGCCTGCCCGATGACGTGAGGGCAGTGATATTGGGCACAAGACGCACCTCATCACGAAACGATACCGACCGCTGACTGTCCGGATCAAATTCGCGGATTGATTCTACCTCATTACCAAAAAACTCAAGCCGCAGAGGATAATCGCCTGTAAACGGGTAAACATCAAGAATACCGCCCCTTGAAGCGAATTCACCAGGCCTTTCTACAAAATTGACGGATTCATAATTTTGATCTGTCAGCAATTCAATAAGTCTGGCCGGGTTCCATTCCTCTCCCTTTTTAATCGATATGGTCGATTCTGAAAAGGTGGATGGCGGCGCTATCTTTTCAAAAACAGAATCAACGGACGAAATAAGTATGGTTCTGTCTGACCGCGTGAGTTGCTCAAGTATCTCAGACCGTTCAACGAGAATCTGGCTGTTAAAGGGCTGGTTTTGATCGTATGGTTTATGGTAAAAGGGGGGGAGTAAAAGTGACCGGGTTGTGTTCAGGGTATCTGTAGCATCTGTGTCGGATTTAAAAAACTGGGCACTTTCATGGTCCGGGAACAGGATCAGGTAATTTTTTGCGTCTCTGCTGTAGAGTTCGTGAACCAGGAATGCTTGTAAGGACCCATGATAGTGGTCGAGACGAACGGATTTTCTGCTGCTCAGATTCTTTTGGATTTCATCAACGGGAAACAGATCCGAGATTCGCTTCTTTAATTCTCTAACTGCCATTCAGATTTGGTTGATTCGGTAAATTGCCCTGTTTTATATAAATCAGACTAACGTAGCCTGTATTCAATCCGTTTCAATGTATACGGTATAGCTGAAAGATACAGTGTGTTCCGGCTATTCTGAACAGTTATTCCGGGATACTTTAACCAGTCATGGATTACCAACCAAGAAACTGCATCATGTAAAGATTCAAAGCTAAACCAGCGGACTCGAAATTTGAGTTCGTGCTTTCTTTTGTGGCTGATCAAAATCATAATCTGAATGGACTATGCTTACCTCTGACTGCTAAAGCGAATATTGATGAGACTAATGACGCACCGAATGATACACTTCAGATAACCGGATAAAAAAAAGGCCGCGCCTGATCAGAAGCGTGGCCTTGGGGGTTAGGTAAACATGATAGTAGGTATGTCCAAAAATATAACTCTTATCTGATAAAAAAAGTGCCTTTTTCAAAAACTTTTATAAATCTTTACGTTTAGCCAATTCAGAAAAACTCTATTCAATTAACCAGAGATTAAGGTTAACAGTGTTATCTGATCGTTATTGAATATAAATAATTCAAAGTTATTGCAACATTCGTATTTGTACTGTTTGATGAGGTCCTCGCTTTTAGAGTAGGTATTTTTCTCTATATACAATGCATAGTATGAAATTGTATTAATCGTAAAGTTTTAACTTCAAAAAATCTATATGAGATGAATATATCTGTTATTTACGATAAATTATTTACCGTTATATTTAATAAATCAGATAAAATAAAACAGGTAAAAAAGCCTACCAATTTAACCGGATTATTTTTCGTGAACACAATCCCGGTTGGTATTACGAGGCTTTATAAAAGTAATATTTCGTTTAAGTCCGTCAAATTTAGTTCGTTTTACGGCACTTTTCCTGAATAATTCCCGGTACACATCCAGGTTGAGTTCCTCCCAGAAGTCATAACTGCTGCCATTTACCCTGCGGTCCGGCTTGAATTGCGTTGTGTTTGTATCAGGGGCTTTACGGTTCCAGGGGCAGACATCCTGACAAATATCACACCCGAATATCCAGTTATCCATTTTATCACGGAAATAGTTCGGGATGGCATCCCTCAACTCAATAGTAAGATATGATATGCATCTGGTGGCATCGATTTGATAGGGTTGATAAAGGGCATCGGTTGGACAAGCATCAATACATCTGGTACAACTTCCACAATGATCAGCAACGGGACTGTCGTAATCAAAATCAGCATCCACTATCATTTCACCGATAAAAAACCATGAACCCATTCCTTTCCTCAGAATATTCGTGTTTTTTCCGAGCCATCCCAAACCCGAACGAACGGCCCATGCTTTATCCATTACCGGGGCTGAATCCACAAAAACTCTTCCTTCAAGGCCTCCATTTATTTCACGGGTGTATTCGAAAAGCTGATAGAGTTTCTCTTTTAAAACGTTGTGATAGTCTTCGCCAACTGCATACTTGGCAATTTTGGGACATTCAGGGTGTTCCCGCTGAACCTGGTCTTCTTCACGATTGTAATAATTACAAATTACAGAGACAACGGATTTAGCTCCAGGAACGAGTTTTCCCGGATCTGTTCGCTTCTCAAAATGGTTTTCCATCCACGACATACTTCCGTGAAGACCTTTATTCAGCCATTCTTCGAGTTGCCTGGCCTCCCGTTCCATTTGCTGCACTCGCGAGAAACCGGCTGCTTCAAACCCAAGCTCTACCGCCCTTTGCCTGACTTTATATGTTCGTTCGCTTATGGTCACTTAATATCTGAAAACCCTCATAATTGATGATACGCTATGATACCGAATTCGTAATGGATGATCCAACTTAATTAAAATTCAATGAATAATACGGCACCGTAAGTAGTCTTCTTAATCCACATATATTCAACGCTTGATTTTGATGCTGTAATCCATCGCAGACAACTCAGCATATCTGTCATTATACCTGATTCCGGTATTAAACCTTATTTGATATAACCGGGATCTTAATAAAATGGATGCATAATGGAAGAAAAAAAAGCCAATAATCTTATATTAAAACCTCATACTCACATTAGATTATAGGATTATGAAAAAAATTGTGGTTCCGTTACTTACACTACTATTTTTTGCGAACGGTCTGAATGCTCAATCCCTGATTGACTGGAGCGGTGAATTACGTCTTCGATCCGAGATTGACGGACGTAATTTCGATCTTGATACCAGGGCCAATACATATACGCTGTCAAGAGCACGGCTTGGAGCCATGATAAAACCGGCCGGTAACATCAGTCTTTTTCTGCAGGTGCAGGATTCCAGGGTATTCGGGTCTGAACCCGGTACGCTGGCTAATACGGCCAATCTGGATCTGCACCAGGGGTATTTTCTGGTTAATGGCTTCCTCGCTGAAGAGATTGATCTGAAAGCCGGGCGGATGGAGCTCAATTACGGTAACCAGCGGCTGATCGGTGCCGTGGGATGGAACAATGTCGGAAGATCTTTTGATGGTGGCGTAATAGGGTTGAATTTCGACAGGATTTCGATCGATATTATGGCACTCAACGTTCGTGAAGTCCACAATTACGCTCCGGTGGCTACTCCGGGTGCCGTACAGGCTGTAAGAGATACGGGCCATAACCTGATTGGCATCTATTCAATGACAAAACCGGGTGAAACTGTTAATGGCGATTTTTATCTGCTTTATGAACAGGATCGTTTCCGCGTTGGTGAAGGTGGCGACCTCAGGCTGTCACGTTTTACACTGGGTACCTGGCTCAGGGGATCGGCTGCCGGTTTTTCATGGCAAACCGAAACGGCTCTGCAGTTTGGCAAAACTGCTGGAACAGATATAATGGCCGTTATGCTTACAGGTGAAATCGCATTCAGGCCTGAAAATGAAACCGTAAGTCAGCTCGCGCTGGGTCTGGACTATCTTTCAGGAACGGACCCCGATGAGTCTGACTACAAAACGTTCGACCCGGTTTACCATACCGGTCATAAGTTTTACGGTTTTATGGATTATTTCATCAGCATTCCATCACAGACTTTTAACAGGGGTCTGGTTGATCTTTACCTGAAATCATCGTTCCGGTTCAGCAATACGGTTACTCTGGATGCCTGGCTGCATAATTTCTGGTTCCAGCAGGAATTGGTAGATGATACATTTGCAGGTACCGAGCTCGACCTTGTATCCAACTGGTCATATCATGATAATCTGACCTTTATGTTAGGCTGGTCTCTTTTCCAGCCCGGCGATGTTATGAAGCGGATATTCCAGAATGAGGATTTGGCATATTACGGATATATTTCTGCCAGGGTTCATTTTTAGTAAAAGGGGAGGGAGGTCAGTTGAAAAACCTCCCCCGAATACCCTAATATTCAGGCAATCAGCCGGTAAAGCCAATCTTTTTGTGGGTTCCGTCACAAAAGGGTTTGTTTGCCGATTGACCACAGCGGCAGAGAGCTATGCCTTTGGCACTTGTTATTCTGTTCTCACCTTGCAGCGTATACCTGCCTTTGAGTAGCAACGGTCCATCTTTCAGCATTCTGATTTCGAGTATTTCCTGATCAGATTCGGTTGGTGCGCCCTCAAAAGTTTCCATTCTGAAAGACCGGTCAGCTACGAATCCCTCCTTGTGACTGTTATCGCAAAACGGTTTGTCTTTCGATAGTCCGCATCTGCAGAAGGCTACACGGGTATCGCTTATGATTTCATTCCCGTCAGAATCGGTAACTTTGATTTTGCCCCGCGCATAAACAGGACCTGAGGATACCAGTTCAAGCGAGTTTTGTTCAGGGGCGTGTTCGTTATCAACACCGTCTTTTCGTTTATATTGTAAAGCACCTGTAGGGCACCGGTGTATAACTTCTGCTATTGAGCCGGCGTCGGAGTTTTCCGGCTTAATCCAGGGTTTTTCATCCGGGTTGAATACCTCACCCAGACCCCTTACACACTCGGCTGCATGAATACACCGCCCAACATCGTAGGTTACCTGAATTTGATCACTTTCGTAGCTGTAGATTTTTCTGTTCATTATGGTATGGCTGAATATGTAAGATATGGTACGGTTTATTACAGACTGACCTCGTCGAATGAATGATAAACGGAGGGAGGAAGTTCCCTGAATACAGCTATGTCCGAAATTTGCCGGTCACCACGTCCGCCCGATAATAAAATTTCTCCATGCCTGCTATAATCGGTCCAGGGACCCTTGAAATTCGGAGATTCCATGTCATATTGCCTGAAATAGGCCCACTGAGTTACCAGTTTTATATCTTTATCGATCCATATGTGATATTTGTTATCGGGCGTAACTCCTACATTCCGAAATCTGAGTTCCAGTTTGTCGGCCTCACTGCCACTGTCTGTTTCTTCCGTACCCAGATAGGTTAGTGTTACCCCTGAATCCTTCAATTTATAGGGCATGACCAGCCAGTACGAATCATTGATCCAGATCGATTTGCCCTGCTGTACGTATTTGGCTACTGAGTCGGGCAGGGTCATTTCACTCCCGTTTCTCCACACCCTGCCGGTATCATCATTGATGTTAAGCAGTATCCGTGTTTCGGAAGAGGGGATTTCTATGCGGACATCACCGGTCCATTTATCCCAGAACAGGGTTCTGAAACCAAAGAAATTCCAACGCAGGTGACGTGTATTGTCCCAGGCTTGCCTTCCTCCCATAGCTTTCATCACCTCATCTGCTATCAAAACGGCCTCAGCATCAGAACCTTCATGGTTAAACCCGGATTGTGCCGGGTTATCTGTCGTGCCAGACGCTACGGTTTGAGATGTATCCGTTTTGTCGGGGCTACAGGATATTAGCACAGAAAAAGTAAATAAAACGAGCAGGGTCAGATATTTCATGGTATTGGTTTGATTTTCAGATAGTGAAATACGAACAAAACCGAAGCAGAGGTTGCGGTAGCCTGTTGGCATAATAGTAGCCTGTTGGCATAATATAAGTGCAGAATGTCAAAAAACAGATAGTTTCATTTTTATTCAATGAATTCCGGCAAACCATTTGAAGAGTTTCCATCACCTTTCTGAATACTACAGAGTTGATTAATAAATCGTTTAACCTGTTGCATCAGATGCTGTTGCTAATCCCAATGTAACCAATTCAAATGAGCTTCGTACAGATAGCGAGATGTAAATACCCACCCATGCAAACAATCTCACAATGAGTATGAAAAAACTGATACTTATGATCCTTCTTCTTGCCTCAATCAGCCTTAGCCAGGTTTCCTGTTCCAGTGAGAGTCAATCTAAAAGCCCTGCCGATACCGATTCCACGCCGGTTATTCCTGTAGAGGCAGACAGGGTAAAGCGTGGCGATGTTTCCGCCTACTATCACGGTACAGCAACGCTTGAAGCCAGGGATGAAGCCACAGTAGTAGCAGAGGTGGCGGGCCTTGTAACCGGCATATTCGTTGAAGAAGGAGATATGGTGAGCAAAGGGCAGATTCTTGCCAAAATAGACCGGGAACCCTACGAGATCGAGGCAGCAAGAGTGCAGGCCATTCTGAATCGACTTGAGAATGAATTTGAAAGAAACCGTATTATGTTTGATCGAAATCTTATTAGCGCTGAGGTTTTTGAAAGTTCAAAATTTGAACTGGAAATGCAGAAAGCGAACCTGGATCTGGCAAAACGCAATCTGGATCAGACCGATATCAGGGCGCCGATCGCAGGCGTAATAGGTGACCGTTATATCAAGACAGGTAATCGCATTGCATCCAATCAGGCTGCGTTCGATGTAATTCAGATGAACCCTCTGCTGGCTATTTTACACGTTCCGGAACATGAAATGAGTAAAATCATAGCCGGCCAGACTGTAGCACTTTCCATTGATGCCCTCTCCAATGAACAGTTTACGGGTCGTGTTGAAAGAGTAAGTCCGGTTGTTGACAGATCAACCGGCACTGTTAAGACAACCGTTATGGTTGACGATGAAAGCGGTAACCTGAAACCCGGAATGTTTGCAAGGGTCAGCATCGTTCACAGAACTAACAATAACGCGCTTATTATTCCACGCCAGGCGGTATTGACGGAAGATGGCCGCACATCCACTTACGTTGTTCAAGACAGCATTGCTGTTCTCAAAAGACTTACTACCGGATTTACAAACGGCATATACATCGAAGTACTCGACGGTTTGTCTGAAGGGGAGCAGGTTGTAACCGCTGGTCAGGCCAGTTTGCGCGACAGCAGCAAAATTGAAGTGATACGCATAAACTAATTTGAATCCAGTCAGGGAAAGGTTTGCTCAATGAAGCTGGTTGATTTGTCTGTTCGCCGCAGAGTTACCATAGCTATGTTTACGGTAGGTATCCTCCTTTTTGGCGCGGTGTCGCTCTCACGGTTGAACATCAGTCTGTTGCCCGATCTGAGTTACCCCACACTTACCATTCGCACGGAATATACCGGAGCCGCACCCGCCGAGATTGAAAATCTCATTACAAAACCAATAGAGGAGGCACTGGGTGCCGTAAAGAATGTAAATCAGATCAGGAGCATCTCAAGATCAGGCATATCCGATGTTACCCTTGAATTTGACTGGGGCACCGACATGGATTATGCGGGCCTGGATGTAAGGGAAAAGCTTGATATTATACGTCTTCCGCTTGAGGCAACCCGTCCCGTACTGCTCCGCTTTGACCCAACGCTTGAGCCCGTTATACGCTATGCACTTTTTCAGCAACACGACGATGAGCGTTCGGCGGAAATTGCGTCTGTTCAAAACGAGGAACTCTCTGACTTGAAATTTATCCGGCGCTTTGCAGATGAACATATTAAAAAAGAGCTTGAAGCCGGTGGAGGTGTCGCCTCGGTAAAAATAAGCGGCGGCCTTGAAGAAGAGATACAGGTGCTGGTTGATCAGCAGCGACTGGCGTACCTCAATATTCCCATCGAACAACTCACCTCGGTGCTCAGAGCCGAGAACATCAATCTTTCGGGAGGCAGGCTCGAAGAGGGGAGTCAGCACTATCTTGTCCGCACGCTCAATCAGTTTCAGAACATCGAACAGATACATGATGTGGTAGTGGCTCACAGGGACGGCAGGCCGGTTTATCTGAGAGATGTAGCCATGGTGGGTCAATCGTACAAGGAACGTGAAGCCATCACCCGCATCCGTGGCGAAGAAGCTGTGGAAATCGCTATATACAAAGAGGGTGATGCCAATACAGTAGCTGTAGCCCGGACGGTAGAAAACAGAATCGGGAATGTAAACAATTTATTACCTCCCGAACTCAAACTGGTGAAGGTTTATGATCAGAGCACCTTTATAAACCAGGCTGTTGATGAAGTTATCAAAGCCGGCCTTATAGGTGGATTGCTTGCCATGATCATCCTTTTCATCTTCCTCAGGGATGTAAGATCCACGCTCATCATTTCCCTGTCTATACCTGTATCAGTTATTGCGACCTTTAACCTTATGTACAGCTATGACATCACACTGAACATCATGTCGCTGGGTGGTATTGCCCTGGGTATCGGACTACTGGTCGACAATTCCATTGTTGTGCTTGAAAACATTTCCAGGCATCGGGCACAGGGTAAAAACGCATTCCTGGCTGCCAAAGAAGGGGCAGGTGAAGTTGGTATGGCCGTTGTGGCTTCAACACTAACCACGGTGGCTGTATTTTTCCCGCTGGTGTTTGTGGAGGGAATTGCCGGTCAGTTATTCCGTGATCAGGCTCTTACCGTAACATTCTCACTGCTCGCTTCACTGCTGGTGGCCCTTACTCTTATACCCATGCTTGCATCTCTTAAAAAGGAACAGGCAACGGAACCCGTCCCTGTTAGCCTGGCAGAGCCGCGGTCCCGCATTGGACGTGTTATGCGACATGGCAGGGTATTCATTTTCAATACCATTCCTGTGTATGTGGTCAGGCTTATTACCGGATTTTTCAAAATCGCGGGAAGCGTAATCATGTTTTTCATCAATCCGTTGCTGAATGTTGTAAATGATATCTATAACCGGGCTGAGAATTTCTATCCAAAGGTTCTTAAAACTGCGCTTCAAAACCGGACTACTGTTTTGGGAACAGCCCTTTTGCTTTTTATTGGTACGATGTTCATGATACCCAGGCTCGGTATCGAACTGATTCCTTCTCTCGCCCAGGGAACCTATAATATTGAATTCAGAATGCCCCCGGGAACACCGCTGCACCGTACCGACAAAGCCATCCAGGGAATCCAGCTTGCCGCAGCGGCAGATGATCGGATCGATCTGGCCTTTTCTGTGGCTGGTTCAGGAAACCGGATGGATGCCAATCCTGACCAGGGAGGCGAAAACTGGGGAGAAATGAACATCAAACTCAAACCGGGATACGGTACAGCACATGAACAGGCCACCATGGCCGATATGCGCTTTGCACTTGAGACGATACCTGGGCTTCAGTACAAGTTTTCGAGACCGGCTTTGTTCTCATTCCGCACACCGGTCGAGATTGAAATTACCGGTTATGAACTCGACGATCTGAAACGTATCAGCGATCGAATTGCGGAAAAACTGAGAACATCAGACCGTTATGCCGATGTCAAATCGACCATGGAACAGGGGCACCCCGAAATAAGCATCCATTTCGACCGTGAGAAGGCTGCCGCACTGGGACTGCAGGTCCACGAGGCGGCTAACAGGATCGTAAGCAAAGTACGAGGCGATGTTGCCACTAAATATTCATGGCGCGATCAAAAAATCGATGTCCTTGTACGTACCCGGGAAAAGGACCGCAGTTCTGTGGATGATATCAGGCAGCTTATCATCAATCCTGAATCTGAGAAACCGGTTACGCTCGATGCGATTGCCGAGATCAGGTCCGGAATGGGGCCCGGAGAAATCCGCCGTGTATCACAACAACGGGTAGCCCTTGTAACAGCCAACCTGAATTACGGGGATCTTGGATCCGCAGCACAGGAAATTGGTGATATAATCAGAAGTACACCCATGCCGGCGGGTATTCAGGCTTCCATAGGCGGGCAAAACCAGGAAATGGATACGGCTTTCAGGTCGCTGCTTATGGCTATTCTGCTTGCCATATTTCTGGTTTACCTGGTTATGGCATCTCAATTTGAATCGCTGGTACATCCCTTTGTTATTCTTTTCACCATACCTCTTGCATTGATTGGTGCTGTTTGGGCATTATGGATTACCGGTTCTACCGTAAGCGTGGTTGTTTTTATCGGTCTGATTTTACTTGCCGGGATTGTTGTAAACAACGCGATCGTTCTGATTGATCTGATAAACCAGCTCAGGGCAAAGGGGATGGAAAAGTTGGAAGCCATCATCGAGGGGGGGCGCCTCAGAATGAGACCTATCATGATGACAACACTTACCACCGTTCTGGGTCTGCTTCCGCTTTCAATCGGCTTTGGTGAGGGCGCCGAAATCAGAGCTCCCATGGGCATTACCGTTATTGGCGGCCTGCTCATTTCAACCTTGCTCACACTGATTGTTATACCGGTTGTGTATGCCATACTTGACCGGAAGAAATTCACCGTATTAACCGAAACGGCTTCAGCCGGAGATACTGAATGAATATCACGGAATTTTCAATGAAGAGGCCGGTTACGAGCCTGATGGTATTCATCTGCATGATTGTTATCGGCGGGATATCCGTGAAATTACTTCCCCTTGAATTTTTCCCTGATATCAGTTTTCCTGGTAATTATGTTCAGATTCCCTATCCCGGATCCACGCCGGAGGAAGTCGAAAAACTGATCACAAAACCTGTTGAGGAGGTACTCGCAACAATAAGTGGAATTGAACGGATTTTTTCGAACTCCGGAGAGAACAATGCCGGAATTTTCATCCTTTTCAGAATGGATACCGACGTCGATTTAAAGGCCATAGAAATAAGGGAAAAAATTGACGGGATCAGGCACTTGCTCCCGTCAGACCTTGAACGGTTCACCGTATTCAAGTTCTCGGCCACCGACGATCCGGTTATGAATCTGAGATTGAGCAGTGACAATGATCTGAGCGATTCCTATGATCTTATAGACAGAAACCTGAAACAACGTATTGAACGAATCAAGGGTGTTTCAAAGGTGGAGTTCTACGGCGTTGACAAGAAGGACATCCGCATTGAATTGCTTGCAGACCGTCTTGCTGCATTCAATATCAATCTGAACCAGCTTACCGCTACACTCAGGAACAGTAATTTTTCCGTTTCTGCGGGCAGAATAACGGATGCGGGTCTCAGGTATTCGGTTCGCCCTGAAAGCAACATCAGAAACATTGATGATCTTCGGCGCCTGCCTGTTGGATCGGGTACTATAACCTTGTCTGATATTGCCGATATCCGGTATGAAGCCCCTAAAAGAGATTACGGCCGACATCTGGACAGAAAGTATGCCGTTGGGCTTGATGTGTTTAAAGAATCGGGAGCAAATACCATTGAAGTGGTAAAAATGGTGGAAGCAGAACTCGGTAATGTCGGTGATATGCCCCAGATGTCGGGTATCCGGATATATCAGCAGTTTAATCAGGCCGACGGTATTCTGAGCTCACTCGGAGAACTGTTCAAGGCAGGGCTGATTGGCGCTCTTTTTTCCATCATAGTTTTATACCTGTTCCTTCGGCAATTCAGGACCACGCTGATTGTGGCCCTTGCTGTGCCTTTTTCTCTGATTGTGACCCTGGCTTGCCTCTATTTTCTGGGCTATTCACTCAACATCCTTTCTATGATGGGGCTTATGCTGGCCGTTGGCATGCTTGTTGACAATGCCGTGGTAATTACTGAAAACATTCACAGGTATCAGTCCATGAATATGGACCGCCGTAAAGCAACGTTCAAAGCCGTCAAAGAGGTCGGTCTTGCCGTAACAGCAGGCACATTTACCTCCGTTATTGTTTTTTTACCGCTCGTAGTGAGCAAGCAGGATATGACGGCAATATTTCTCGAACACGTTGCTGTAACCATCTGTATAGCGCTGCTTGCCTCGTTGCTCATTTCCCTGAGTATTATTCCCTTGCTCACCTTCAGGGTGAAATCCGGCAACATTCCCCAAGCGGTGAATTATAACAGCCGTTTTATGCGTGCCTACGGGGCCATGCTCGACTGGTTGCTGCGGCACAGGTATTCATCCGCCGGTCTTGTTATAATGGTGATTGTAACCGTGGCCATACCGGCGAGCTTTGTAAAAACGGATATGTTTCCGCCTGTTGAAACCCGGGATATCAGGCTTCACTACAATGTAAGGGGCAATTATGTACTCGATAAGGTTAAAGAGTCTGTAGATATCGTTGAGAACTACCTTTTTGAAAATCAGGAGGAATTCGAGATAAAATCCGTCTACACTTATTACAATACGGACTACGCTTTCTCGACCATTATACTGGTAGATGAGGAATATGCCAGTAAATCAGTCTCAAAGATCAAGGAACTTATCCGTGAGAAGATGCCAAAACTAAGTATAGCGGATCCCAAATTCGAGTTTGCATCCGGTGCATCAGGCGAAGGTATTCAGGTTTTTCTAAACGGGGAATCCAGTGAAACCCTTGCCGAGCTTTCTGCGGAAGTACTGCGCAGGCTTTCATCAGTTCAGGGTCTTGTAGATATCCGTTCGGAGGTTGAATCAGGCACCGAAGAAGTGCAGCTGGTTGTTGACCGTGCCCGTGCATCCGGATTTGACCTCTCATCTTTGCAGGTGGCGAATATGGTATCGAGTGCCATGAGGGGTCAGCCACTGCGTTCATTACGGACCAAAACGGGAGAAATTGACGTTATACTGACCATGCAGGATGCAGATCGTCAGAACATAGAAAGCCTGATGAACATGCCGGTGGTAACACCTGGCGGGCAGTTTGTAAAGCTGTCGGGTATAGCCGATTACACAATCAGACAGGGGCCACGTACCATACAGCGGCAAAACAGAACCACATCCGTTGCCATTAATGCCAGTCTTAAAGACATGACCAGCAGTGAGGCCCGAACGGAGATAAAGAAGGTGATGGACCAGATCAATTACCCGACGGGATATGGCTGGAGCTATGGCCGCAGTTTCATGCAATCGGACGATGCCATGAACCATATGGTCATTAACATTCTTCTGGCACTGATTCTGGTTTACCTTGTTATGGCGTCCCTGTTTGAATCAATGATCTATCCGGCTGCCATCATTACATCCATTTTATTTGCCGTGATCGGGGTTTTCTGGTTCTTCATGATTACAGGAACCGTATTTGACCTTATGGCTATGATTGGCATCCTCATTCTTATGGGGGTGGTCGTAAATAACGGAATTGTTCTGATAGACTATATCAACCAGCTCCGGGCCGGAGGTATGAGCCGGAATGAGGCGATCATCACCGGTGGCAAACACCGAATGAGACCCATTCTGATGACAGCAGCAACCACCGTTCTTGGCCTGATACCACTGTGTATTGGCAATACACTGATCGGGGGAAACGGGCCACCCTATTACCCCATGGCACGGGCCATTGTAGGTGGGCTCACCTTTTCTACCATTATTACCATGGTTATTCTGCCTACGATATATGTAATGCTTGACGATCTAAAAAACTGGTCTGTACGTACTGTTTACACAGCTGTAAAGAAGTGACCGTTGCAGAATCCGGGAATAATTGCTTTTTCATTCGAAGCCGAACTGAAATATTGTATCTTGGATAATTAAATCGTTCATACGAATGGAATACAAATCGACAGTTCTAATAACCGGCGGAACCAGTGGTATCGGCGAGGCGATGGTGAGGCTCTTTCATCAGAGGGGATATACAGCCTGGTTTACCTACCGTTCCGCTGCGGAAAAAGCAGCCGGTATTGTTAAAGAACTGGGTCCGGACAATGTCATGTCATTTGAACTCGATCTTTCTGATCGGGACTCGCACAGGAATCTGATCGGAAAATTACCCCGAACTCCCGACATACTCATCAACAATGCAGGACTTGGTTCGGCGACTGTCAGGAAAATGACTGCCAACCCTGACGAACAGGACAGGCTGCTTATTGAGGTCAATGCAACGGGTACGCTGCTGCTGACCCGTGCTGTGCTTGATGGAATGCGCAGCCGAAACAGTGGCAGAATATTGCTGATAAGTTCGGTTGGCGGCGGCATTAATGTCTTTCCGGGTTTTTCATTCGCCGACGGAATGAGCAAGGCAGCCCTTACCTATTTCGGTCGACAACTGGCGGCAGAACTGAACCAGACGGGTATACGTGTCTTTACGGTTTGCCCGGGAGCAACGAATACGCCGATGTTTTCCTCAAGTACACTGGATCATCTGAACGAATCGGAACGTAAAAAGTTAATAACCGGGTTACCCGGTGGCAGATTGATAGAGCCGGCAGAAATAGCCGAACTTGCATTTTTCCTGGCCGGTAACGCGTCAGATATTCTACACGGTGCCGTTATTGATGCCTCCCTCGGGCTTGGAGTTAATCCCGGTGTCCTGAATAAATCCTGAAATTATGTTATCCAAAAGAGGTCAGAATTGCATATCGGGTTCAAATCCGCTTGTTTCTGCTCATTTCAAAGCCGAAGCCGATCCATGGCATGCACAGCGTAACCCGGAAGGCTACCTCAACATGGGAACCGCTGAAAACGGCCTGCTGTATGATCTGTTAAAGGCGAAATTCGAACAGAGTGAGGTTATTCCTGAGCGGCTGACGCATTATGCAAACATGCAGGGCACCCATGAACTCAGAAAAGCTTTCGCAGATTACTACAGCAAAGGTTTGCATCATAAAGCAGATGCGTCGAATGTAGTATTCTCAACCGGCAGTTCCGCCATACTGGACCAGCTGGCCCATCTGTTGTTTGAACCCGGAGACGGCATCCTGGTACCGGCTCCCTATTATGCAGGCTTCGATCATGATTTCAGGGCAAGAGCCGGGGTAATTCCGGTACCCGCCTATCTTTCCTCCGCCGATAACTACCTGTTGAATACAGAAATACTGGAAGAAAATTATGACAGGGCCATTGAAAATGGCATTAATATTCGTGGAATACTGATTACCAATCCCAACAATCCTCTCGGAGATGTCTATTCACCGGAACTTGCCAGGGAGATCATTGAATTTGCCAAATCGCGTAATCTCACGGTAATCTGGGATGAAATATACCGTTACTCAGTTTTCAGTGATACCCCGTTCACACCGGTTCTGGACCTTGCTGATGGCTATGAGGAACATGTTCACGTGGTATACGGGTTTGCCAAGGATTTCGGATTATCGGGCTTCAAGGCCGGTGCCCTGATAACCCGTAACGACGATTTGCTGAAAGCAATCCCGCAGCTCACCTACTTTTCGTGCCTTTCCACGGTTACGCAACATCTGCTGCTGGAAATGCTCACTGACCCGGACTGGTTAAGCACCCTGCAGAGGGAAAATTGCAAACGGCTTGACGGTGCGTATCAGACATTTACCGGTGCACTCGACAGGATGGGTATTCCTTACCATCCGGCCCGTGCCGGATTCTTTTTGTGGACTGATCTTCGCTCATGGCTTGATACTTCAAACCGCGAAGGGGAGATGAAACTCTACAAAATGCTGTTCGAAAATGCCAGGGTCAACATTTCGCCCGGAACAGGTTTTCATTCACTTGAATCTGGCTGGTTCAGGGCCTGCTATGCACGCGACGATCAGTTTCTGAATGAGGCAGTGAACAGGATAGCCGGGGTTCTGAAATCGGCGTAACTTATTCATCTGGTGGTTGTCGTCATGCATGCAAACTTATGTTCCCTTACAGGGTCATCCTCAATGCCTGGTAGTCAGAGTGGCAATTTCAGGCATCTGCCGCATAAATACACTCAGGGTTTGGCGGTCAATCGGACCCGTATTCGTCAGCGTCGATTAATCCATTTTCTACAGGACAATAGGTGCGCAGCTGTTCCCACCGGTAGATTCCAGAACCATGGCCGTCTTCCCACTGAATTTGGATGGCATAGTTACCCATAGCGTCGATTTTAGTGATTTTTCGCTTTCGTTGGGGTTTTTGCAGAAACAGTGCCAGTTCAAAGGGTGTTCCCATCTTGTCGTGTCCGCCCCTGCAGAAAACACACGGGCAGTTTCCCCTCAGTCCCTCAAAAGAATAAACTGAGTGATGTCCATCCGACCAGATAACAGACAGGTACTGCTGGTCATTGACAACTGTTACTTTCCGGGGTTTAAACCGATCTGAATTCTGAGTAGAGTGTGTTTGCATCGACAACCTCAAGTCGTCCGTCTATGATTTTCATTGTTCTGTTGGGAAACTTTCTTACAAGATCATAATTGTGAGTTACCATCAGGATGGCCATACCCCTGTTATTTATCTGCTTCAGAATATCCATGATTTGTGATGAAGCTTCAGGATCAAGGTTGCCGGTTGGTTCATCGGCCAGAAGGATCCTTGGCTCGTTGGCAAGAGCACGTGCGATAACAACCCTCTGCTGCTCACCACCCGAAAGATCATCGGGCATATTAAGCCGTTTATGGCTGAGGCCAACCAGGGAAAGCACCTCAAGTACCCTTTGTCTGATAATTTTGCGGCTTTGTCCGGTAACCTCAAGGGCAAATGCCACATTTTCGTGAACATTCCGGTCGGGCAGAAGCTGGAAATCCTGAAATACGATACCGATGCTTCTTCTCAGGTAAGGCACCTTGCTGTTGCTCATGCTCTGTACACTGTATCCATTTACAATCACGTCTCCCATGTCGGGTACGATATCACGATAGATCAGTTTAAGAAATGAGCTTTTCCCGGCACCTGTCGATCCGATCATATACACAAATTCACCGTTTCGCAGCGTAAAGTTGATGTCTTTCAGCACTGATTTCCCATCATAGCTGACGGCAACATCACGGAATTCGATCACATTTTTTTCTGTCATATCATCTCACTTTTTGTCATGGCGTCACAATATTCACATTACGGCACCATGTATTCAGTACAGTCATGTATACAACCGTTTCAGTCTCATTTTCTAAGTACTACCGTAATACGGCTGCTGCTGTCGGTGGCTTCACTCACGTCAAAATCATCATATGCGGCCAGTAATTCAAATTCTGTTTTGTCTATGAGTTGTTTCATTTCAGTGAGCTTGTAAGCCCGCTGCCTGTGCACTTCCCTGTACCGCTCGAGTACCTCACCATGGTCGGTACTCAGTTTTTCGATATCGAACTCATTATAATGCAGCTTTTCGGCGGGAAGGTAGTAACTGCGTCTCACAAAACGGTAGTTATCGGGGGTTACACCCTGATCATTCATTTTTTCTGCATATTTCTCCGAGTGAGCAGGAGTAGTGAAATCGAAAATAAACAGGCCACCTTCGTTAAGCACTTTATATGCCTGGGAAAAGACATCCAGTATCCTGGTATCTTCAAGAATGTAATTAAGACTGTCGAAAAGGGTCATTACAACATCATACGTTTCACTCAACCGGATGTCGAAAAAATCAATGATTTCCCATCGTATCGATGATTTAAGATATTCAGCCCTCAAACGCCCGACGTTGAGCATGGCCTCGGATCGGTCGGTGGCTGTAATATCGTAACAGTCGAGTTCGTCGAGCGATAATGCCAGCCGCCCGGTTCCACAGGCGAGTTCAAGAACAGATACGGCATCGGGATGATGTTCCTGAATAAGTTCATCTATATAGTCGGCCCAGTCCTCGTAATCAATATCCTGCATTACCTCGTCGTAGATATAGGCAAGGGCCTCATAATTAGAGTTTTTATTCTTATCGGTCATTAGATTATGGTTCTGCTTGCGTTTTTGTCCTGTTTTTTGAAAGGGTGAAAGCCAGCCGGTATGCAGCCAGCATGGAAGCCGGGTCAGCCAGATTTTTTCCGGCTATATCGAAAGCGGTTCCGTGATCCGGTGAGGTTCTGACAATCGGAAGACCGGCCGTAAAATTTACACCGCATCCGTTATCTGTACTTTTAAACGGGATGAGTCCCTGATCGTGGTACATGGCGAGTACTGCATCATACTGGCCGGGCGTGTATCGTGCAAAAAAGGCATCTGCAGGGTAGGGGCCATTTGCATCTATTCCCTTATGTCTGGCCTGTTCAATAGCAGGGATGATTATATCGATCTCCTCCCGGCCGATTACACCACCATCACCCGCATGCGGATTAAGCCCGGTTACTGCGATGCAGGGCGTTGTGATTCCAAAATCTGAAATGAGTGATAAATGCAGGGTAGAAAGGCGCTTCAGGAGCAGTTGTGAAGTGAGTGTTACCGCCACCTGCGAAAGGGGCAGGTGAGCTGTGGCAAGGGCAACGCGCATTGATTCCGATACCATCATCATGAGTACATCCCGGGTGCCGGTTTTCTGTGCCAGAAACTCGGTATGACCGGGAACATTATATCCACCGAGCTGAATGGCTTCTTTACTTATCGGTGCAGTTACCAGGGCATGTGCGTGATGATCCATACAGAGACGTATACCGGTTTCCACGCATTTCATCGACCAGGCACCGGCTTGCCCGCTTATTTTACCCGGTTCGGGGTGTATAGTATCATTATCGGGATTAAGAAGCCAGAATCCTGGTTCCGATATGGCATCGAGCGATTTTGCGGTTTGAAGGTAAGGTATTTGCCCGGAAGAAGCCGCATAATAGCTGAATACGGATGGGTGTCCGATGAGAATAATGGCGGCATCATCAGGCTGCAACTGTTGCAACAGCTTGAGTATGATCTCCGGACCAATACCGTTGGGATCTCCGGTTGAGATGGCGATTTTGGTTAACACGTCAATACGTATTTCGTCTCATCTCAGCATCAGAGGTTACCGGTTCCAGGCTTGCAGGGCAGGTTTTGAAACACCTTTTTGCTGTGGTTACTGTTTCATGAAAACCTAATATACAACCTTGCGACAATAATGGCACTACTGCCTGCCAACCAGTTCAAAATCTCCAAAACCGGTTCTGGCTACAAATACAAAGCTCTGATCCGGGTATTCCCACACTTCCCGGGCAGGTTCATTTACAGGAAAACTTCTTCTGATGCGCTGCGGCTCACCATGGGTAATATAGACTTTGCCCTGGTCGGATTCGTAGCCCGGCACATTTGGTGTGGAAAAATTATCAAAAGCGTAGTCAATACGGCGGTAATATTCCGCCATAAGTTCATTGAATTCGGTTTCGGGAGTTGGATTGCGTTTATCCCAGAAAGCACGGAATTTCGCTTCCTTTTCGGCATCAGAACCCCGCCTCATTTCTCTTATGGTCTCACGGTCTGCTATAAACCGAAGCATATCTATAGACGTATTGAGATTCAGCAGACTAACGGGCATATCGAGCCACAAGTTTCTGAAGTATTTATCTCCGGCCGGTTCATTTCCATTCCTGAGAACTCTAATCCGGTATCCGGCGTTGGGAAAGGTCGAATTGGGAATATTCACCCAGGCATACCGGTTTGTGCCCTGATCCTGCAAAATCTGAAATGTCAGCCGGCCCGAGTCGGGACTGGCAACCACTTTCATATTATCTGCAATCATGGCATCGGTGATGTCCGTTCTGAAAACGGTTTCGACCCGGGTTGTATCCCGTGACCCAGTTTCCATCCTGTCGATAATAATGCTGTAGGTGGCCTGATCTGGCAGCAGTACCAGGGCAGTAAAATCTTCTGCATACTTAACGGCCTGGCCCATACTGATCAGCTGAACCCGTGATGGCCATATTTGTGCAGTATTTGTGTCAAGAAAGTAAATCCGGGATTTATCACTTTCATCAAAATC
Organism: Cyclonatronaceae bacterium; assembly: GCA_047921215.1. Taxonomy (GTDB): domain Bacteria; phylum Bacteroidota; class Rhodothermia; order Balneolales; family Cyclonatronaceae; genus RECM01. The sequence goes on from JBLRWO010000012.1 coordinate 92,366, forward strand.
GGGTATCACCAGGCGACGCACGGTATTACCCGGATTCCTTCTTGTTCCGTCAATATCGATTCGAACAGCGTATGTATAGACACCGGGTTCAAGTTCCATCATAATACTGCCGTCCAGAAATCCCGAAGCTTTCCCGGTCTCTTCGTATGACGAAACCCTGGCTTGCTGCCTCCAGTAAGATCGCTTAACCGGTACAAGACCCTCAACAGACATCTCGCGCCCCCTGCGTGCCGGTTCTCCCTCGAACACTTCAACTCCTATGGAGACATCCGAGAAATAGGAGCCATCGTCGGCTTTTCTGAAAGCCAGATGTTCGTGAGCTATCCTGAACCCGATCACGAATTGCGGCGTGTCTCCCGTGGCCGGGGGCAGCACATTCTGATCGAAGTATAAAATCGGGTTACGGTTTCGGGCAGCAAGCTCGGGATAGCTCATCCGCCTTTGTGCCTGAATATCTGCGGTAAAAAAACAAACCAGGGCCAGCAATACACTGAATTTGAACAATTTTGTATACACGGTGAATGGATTTTTAATTTAAATGTCAGAATGATGTATCGGGTTTTATCTTCATTAACGTGCCGAACAAAAAATAATGATAGGTAATTCATTCATGGTTTTATAACATTTTTATAAAGGTGGTAATCCGGTGCAAGATCGGCGATAAACCACCAGCGGCAGGAGTTGTTTGACAAGGCAAATTTTCCGCGTTTGCACCATATAACATCAACTTTTATCTGATTCATCTGTAAAAGCCTGATACTATGGAGTGCATGCATACTTTGCAAAAACGTTATCTGTTGTTTAATAATTACCCGGTCGGCGGTAAAATCTTTTTCAATGGTTAGTTTTGCTGTTCGATACAGGCTATACTTATTTTCATTTTCAGTTTTGGTTCAATGGTAACTAATAACAAACAAAGATGACGGATACAGAGAACGGACATACCCGGCAGTTTAATGATTTCAAGGATCATGAAAATAAAATCCGGGCCGGTGGCGGGGCTGCAAGAATCAAAAAAGAACATCAGAAGGGTAAGATGACGGCCAGGGAACGCATTGGAGCACTCATTGACAAGAGCACTCCCTTCGATGAAATTGGTCTTTGGGCCGGATATGAGATGTACGAAGATCAGGGTGGTTGTCCGGCCGGTGGCGTAATTACAGGTACGGCAAAAATTGCAGGCCAGACCTGCATGATTGTGGCCAACGATGCGACCGTTAAAGCGGGAGCATGGTTTCCCATCACTGCAAAGAAGAACCTGAGGGCCCAGGAAATAGCCATGGAAAACCGTATTCCAGTAATATATCTGGTTGATTCAGCCGGTGTTTTCCTGCCGATGCAGGATGAGATTTTCCCCGACAAGGAACATTTCGGACGGATTTTCAGGAACAATGCCGTGATGAGCGCTATGGGAATTCCGCAGATTGCCGCCATCATGGGCAGCTGTGTAGCAGGTGGTGCCTATCTGCCCATAATGAGTGATGAGGCGCTTATTGTGGATGGTACAGGCAGCGTATTTCTGGCCGGCAGTTATCTTGTGAAAGCTGCCATAGGCGAAAATGTTGATAACGAAACTCTGGGTGGCGCCACAACCCATACAGAAATCAGTGGTGTTACCGATTACAAAATGCCGGACGATGCCACCTGTCTTGCCACAATCAGAGATCTTATTGGAAAATCGGGTACCAGGGCAAGAGCGGGATTTAACCGTATTGAAGCTGAAATACCGCATCGTTCACCGGAAAACATTCTGGAAACATTTCCCCTGGATCGGAACAGACCCTATGATGTAACTAAAATTCTGGATTCCATTATCGATAAAGACAGTTTTACCGAATTTAAAAAAGGATATGGCCAGACCATCACTACCGGCTATGCTCGTATCGATGGCTGGAGTGTCGGGATTGTGGCCAATCAGCGATTGGTGGTGCGTGCAAAAAGCGGAGAGATGCAGATAGGAGGGGTCATCTATTCCGACAGTGCCGATAAGGCAACCCGATTTATACTAAACTGCAATCAAAAAAAGATTCCCATTGTTTTTTTCCAGGATGTAACAGGATTCATGGTCGGCAAAAGAAGCGAGCATGGCGGAATTATCAAGGACGGTGCAAAAATGGTGAATGCTGTTGCAAATTCAACGGTGCCAAAGATTACCGTGATAACGGGTAACAGCTACGGTGCCGGCAACTATGCCATGTGCGGCAAAGCGTATGATCCCCGGTTCATCTTCGCATGGCCCACAGCCCGGATTGCTGTAATGGGAGGGAGCCAGGCGGCAAATACTCTTCTCCAGATTGAGGTGGCCGCGCATGAAAAACGGGGAGAGGTCGTAACAGAGGCGAAAAAAGAGGAATTCCTCAAACAGCTGATGGATCGCTACGAACACCAGACGGATGTCCGTTATGCTGCCGCCAGGTTGTGGGTCGACGACATCATACATCCCGCTGCAACAAGGGATCGAATTTCGCGGGCTATAGAGATAGCCGATCACAACCCGGTAATCCCCGACTTTAAAACCGGTGTAATTCAGGTATAAAAATTACATTACTTTACAATTTCCCGCTTTACAGTGCCCGTTTAAAGGCAGTTATTAGCAAACTGCAACTACTAACCAACCAAACCGGAATGAAGATCATTTTACGACTGTGCGCAGCAGTACTTCTGCTGCTTTTATTGCATCAGTACACCCGGGCCCAAAGCACCCCTGCTCAGGCCTTCACTAATATAACACTGCACCATGCCGATGGAACCATTGTTACCAGTGCTACCATAGTCTGGCGTAATGGCACCATCGAAGCAGCCGGACTTAATGTAACGTTGCCTTTTGATGCAAGGGTGCGTGATGGTGGTGATTCACTGCATGTTTACCCCGGCTTCATAGATGGCTATGGAACGTGGGGATCGGTGGATACCCCCCGTAATCAGCCCCGCCCGGAGCGTCCCGGAGAACCGGGTTATGAAAGGGCCGGAATCCAGCCGGACCGTAACACGGCAGGCACCTTCAAAGACGACCTGAGTGAATTCACCGAAGTCCAAAAGAGCGGCTTTACCACTGCCGCCCTGGGACCCAAAGGATTTTTCATGCCGGGCCAGGTCGATATCTATCATCTTAGGGGAACAGAGACACCAGATCACCTGATGGCCGACAGGATTGCTCAAAAGGTACAGTTTGTTTCCTCGCCCGGTGCATATCCCAATACCCTTATGGCCATGATGACCAGTCTCAGGCAGCTGTTTCACAATGCGACGGCCCTGTACGAGCACCAAAATCTTTATAACGATACCCCTGACAGGTATTCACCAGCCCCAAGAGACGCCGTACTTGAGGCACTCTATCCTGTTATGAATAACCGCATACCAATCTTCTTTACGGCAGACAGCAGGGAGGATATCCAACGGGTTCTGAGTCTCAGGGATGAACTGGGATTTAATCTGGTTCTGGTATCCGGGAAGGAAGCCTATACAATGACCGAAGAATTACGAAGGAACGACGTGCCTGTACTGGTGAGTATCGATCTGCCGGAGAAACCATCCCACATGAAAAAAAAGGAGAAAAAAAATGAAAAAGAGGACGTTGATGCAGATCCGGAAGACCTGGATCAAGAAAGCATTAGCGACGAAGAGTTGAATTTCCGGGAACGGCAGAAAACAGCGTATCAGAATCTGATTGGTAATGCACAGCAACTGATGGATGCAGGTGTTACAACCGGTTTCACCTCTTCCGGTATTAAAATTTCCGATTTCAGCAAGCACTTCCAAACCCTGCTCGAAAACGGATATGAGGAGACCGTCCTTGTAAGAATGATGACCCTGAATACGGCCCGGATTCTGGGAATTGAGAGAAACACGGGCAGTATTGAAAGGGGGAAACTTGCCAACTTTACTGTTCGCAATGCCCCGGTTTCCAATAAAAACAGCCGGGTACTTTACGGCATTTCAGCAGGTAATTTCACAGAATTTTCACACGATAGCAGGAGAAGATAGACCATGAGATTATCCCAAATTTTGCTAGCCCTACTCATAATAACAGCCTCGGCACAGGCGACAGCCTCCGACAGAGGTACCGTACACATAAAGAATGCAACCGTTATAACCATTACCGGTGATGATCTATTGAATACCGATGTTGTGATCGAGAATGGCATCATTACCGGTGTTGGTCAAAACCTCGCCACTCCTCGAAACGCTGAAGTTGTAGACGCGCAGGGCATGTACCTTATGCCCGGAATAATTGATGCACACTCCCACCTGGCCATTACCAGAGGTGTAAACGAATCCACACACCCTGTTACGGCAGAAGTAAGCATGTATGATGTGATCAATCCGAACGATATCGGTATATACAGAGCGCTTGCCGGAGGAGTTACGGCGATCAACACCATGCATGGTTCTGCTAATGTGATTGGCGGACAGGGGGCAACCCTGAAATTGCACTATGGTGCCGGTGACCTTCGATTTCCCGGGGCACCACGTACTATAAAATTTGCACTTGGTGAGAATCCGACAAGGGTTCACGGGCAGGGTTATAACGTGCAGCCCAGAACCAGAATGGGTGTCGAACAAATTGTTCGTGAACATTTTGACGCAGCCCTGGAATACCGTGAAAAACGCACCCGATATGAAGAAGAGAGAAGGTTCCACGAGAGGAACCCCAGACGAAATCCGGCGCCTGAACCGGTTGCCCGGAATATCCGGCTGGATGTACTCGCCGATATCATCGATGGGAATATCCTTGTTCATTGCCACTCATACCGGGCTGATGAAATACTCATGCTGATGCGTGTTTTCAATGACTACGGAATAAAAAACTACACATTCCAGCATGCGAACGAGGCTTTCAAGGTTGCCCCTGAACTGAAAGCGAACGGAGCCCATACCTCCATTTTTGCCGACTGGTGGGCGTATAAATTTGAAGTTTACTACTCAACCCCGTACAACGCTGCTATCCTGAACAAATACGGTGTAATCAACTCCATCAATTCCGACAGCCCGGAGTTGATACGCCATCTCAACCATGAGGCGGCCAAAACGGTTAAATACGGAGGTGTTTCACCGGACGAAGCACTCCGGATGATTACGATCAATCCAGCCATACAATTGGGTATTGATCATCTGGTCGGTTCTGTAGAAACCGGTAAGCAGGGTGATTTGAGTCTGTGGAGCGCTCATCCTCTGAGTATCTACGCCATTAACGAAATGACCTTCGTTGACGGAGTAAAACGTTTCGACCGGCAAAACGACAGGGATGATCAACGCCTTCAGATAAATGTGGCTGAAAATTTTGAAGCTTCATCAGAAATTCAGGCTGGCCGCCATCATGATGCATGCATGGAAGATGTATGGTTCTTCTTCGGGGAACAGAACTCCTCGCTTCAACATCTGCATGACCATCATTACAACTCGATTCAACAGTTCAACGAATATCTCCACTGATTTTAGATAAAGGTTTTAATATTATGTTATTCAATATGTTAAAGTTTTCAAAACTTGCGATGGTCCTGTTGGTATTTTACAGTGCGGCGGCTGTCGGACAGATTACAGAAAAACCGGAATTCGGGAAGTTCGCCCTGGTTGGAGGCACCGTTCATACTATAACGAATGGCACCTTTGAAAACGGAACGGTTCTGATTAATGGAAACCTGATCGAATATGCAGGCTCAGCCACCAGCTTTGATTCCGGTTATACGGTAATCGATGCATCAGGAAAGCATGTCTATCCCGGGTTCATCGATGCAGGAACCCGCCTGGGGCTTGTTGAAATCAGCGCCGTACCTGTTACTGCCGATGATGCTGAACTGGGCAATTTCAATCCTCACATGAAGGCATTTACGGCAATTAATCCGGCTGCCGTTGCCATACCGGTTACACGTGTAAGCGGGGTTACAACTGTGCTTTCTTACCCATCTTCGGGCATCATTCCCGGTAAATCCACACTGATCAACCTTTACGGTTACACACCCGACAGCATGGCTGTGATCCGGGATGCGGCCATGCATCTGAACTGGCCGGCTTACGGACGCCGTGGGTGGTGGGATTCACGAAGTGATGATGATATACGTCGACAGTACGAGCGTGACCTTAAACAACTGAACGACTATCTCGAAGAGGCCAAAAGCTACCATGAGATGATGGTGCAATATGAAACAGAACCTGCGGGAAAAACAAAACCCTCACGCAATGCTGATATGGATGCCATGCGGGCCGTTTTTAATGGGGAATTACCGGTTATAATAAGTGTAGACCGGGAAAAAGACATACTGAACGCTATTGAGTGGATAAAATCAAATATCCATATCAATGCCATACTCAGTTCTGTGGCAGAAGGCTGGAGGGTGGCAGATCAAATAGCCGAAGCGGGTATCCCGGTCATTGTAGGTCCGGTGCTGAGAACACCCTCACGTGGTTACGACAATTATCAGCGTCCATATCAAAATGCCGGAATGCTGGCTTCAGCCGGTGTTCTGGTAGCTATTCAAACCGCACAAACAGAAAATGTTCGAAATCTGCCCTATAATGCCGGATATGCTGCAGTCTATGGACTTGGCAGGGAAGAGGCTATAAGGGCGGTTACCATCAATCCGGCAAGAATGCTTGGAGTAGATCATATAATTGGCAGCCTGGAGAAAGGCAAACTGGCCAACCTTTTTGTCAGCGATGGTGACCCTCTGGAAACCATGACACGGATTGATCATGTGTTTATCCGGGGTTTTAACATCCCGATGGTTAGCCGTCATACCCAGCTGCACCAGGAGTACATTGAGCGGGATTTGAATTAATAATCAAATAAAAGGGTGCGACAGATCAGTGCCGCACCCTTTATGTTTTATCTCTCGGGACTGAATGAGAAATTAATGATGATGGTGGTCAGGGTTTTTGCACACGTGTGTATGCCTGTTAACCTTGTAAAGTGAGTATGCGAGGCCAAGCGTTCCTGCTAACATAATAAAAACGCTGAAAAACGCCATAACAAAAGAACCTGTTGAGAAAACAGGGGTGTTTGATATAATTATAAAGTCATTATGAAATATGAACTGACTGCCCAGGATCAATACCAGACTGGCAATAAACACTTTTAATAACGGGTAGTTTCTGTGGCGGTTCCAGACAGGTAAAAAAGCGACCAGACTGATGGGCAGAATACTCAAAACTATCAACGTTTCTACTGTTTCCGAAAAGAAATGGGCCATTGCTGGTATCATCAGAATAACCAGAGGCATTGCCAGGCAATGCGCGAGGCACACCGAAGACAATAAAATACTCAGCCTTCTGAAAAGCGGCACATTAGTAATGGTAATTCCCTGTTTCAATTTTTAAAATTCCTCATTGGCAGACCGGACACAACCCGTGAAGCCGAATTTCGCTGCTCTGTACCTTAAAACCCAATTTGTGTGAGCTAATGTGAACACTCTGTTGTTCTTCTACAGGCAGACAATAAATTTTATCACAAATGTTACAGACAAAATGTGCATGATAGTGGTCCAGAGCAGGTCGAAGCAGATCCTCATCGAATATCGCGTATAACCAGTTTCTATCTTCCGTTGGTACCTTGTGTGTAAGTCTCTTTTCAGTAAACGAATTCAAAGTCCGGTAAAGGGTTACCTTATCAATATCATTGCCCTCAAGCCGGTCTGTAATATCACCATGTGAAAGAGCGACCCTCGATTGAAGCAAAACCTCCAGAACAGACACCCGAACAGGGGTCGTTTTCAGGCCGTACTGACGAAGTATGCTTTTAGGATCATTGTTCATACCGTGCAAAACTACTGAAAATGCAACTGAGTTGCAAGGCTTTTAGTGGATATATATACGGTAAGCAGTCTTTAACTATCTGAGCTAAACCGGCTTAAACCGACAGTTTATGCGATCTCTGCACGTTTAATTGCCATCGTACGAAGAACCATTCACAACGGGAATGTAACGATTCAGTATAATTATAAACCTTTTCTTTATGCATATAAACAGTGGCAGTATATTATGCTTGATCAAC
>JBLRWO010000013.1:0-93506 GCA_047921215.1 Cyclonatronaceae bacterium
GTACGTACGGTGGTGTGAGAGGACAGATAAAAGTATCCCTGGATACTTTTATCTTCCTACTCGATCCCGGGATTCATAGCGGGATGCAGCATATGAATGTTGAGCAAAAAAAACGGCAATTCAGATTATACTGATTGCCGTTTTTAGGGTCGGGATGACAGGATTTGAACCTGCGACCCCTTCGTCCCGAACGAAGTGCGCTACCGGGCTGCGCTACATCCCGAAGATTTTAAAATTACCACGTTTTACTGCGATTTTCAATTAAATGGCAAAAATAATCCATTTCCGTGCCAATTATATTCACAGTGATTGACGGCCTGCACCAGTACTGAAGAAGCATTCAACTTTAAAATCGTTATTGACAGTTCGGGAAATGACTTCATAAACCATAATTTACCGGGAATGACGCCGTTTTAGTTCGTCAATCAGTTTAGCAAACGGCACTTCTTTTTCCACCATCAGTAACATCAGGTGAAATAACAGGTCTGAAGCTTCATAGACAAATGCTTCATCGTCGTCGTTTTTTGAAGCAATAACAGTTTCTACTGCTTCTTCACCGACTTTTTGTGTGATTTTATCGAGACCATTGGCGAACATGCGGCTGGTGTAGGAACCTTTTGGCATTTCATGTTTACGGCTGCGCAAAAGGTCTTCAAGATGTTTGAGAAATCCATATGTCTCATCAAGCTTGAATTCATTTTCAAAAAAACATGAGGTATTACCGGTATGGCAGGCGGGGCCGTTCGGATTGGCCGTTACAAGCAGAGTATCAGAATCACAATCGGCCTGTATCTGGATCAGTTCAAGTGTGTTTCCGGAGGTTTCCCCTTTGGTCCACAATTGCATTCTGCTTCGGCTGTAAAAGGTTACAAGCCGGGTGTCCAGCGTTTTTTGAAGTGCTTCCCGGTTCATATAGGCAAGCATAAGAACCTGTCGGGTTGCACTGTCCTGTACAATGGCCGGAATGAGGCCGTTCTGATCGAATTTTAGTTCTGTTGGGTTCATCTATAATGGTTAATCTGTTTATTATGCGACAAGGCGAACAGGAATGCCGGCTTGTGCCATAGCCTTCTTTAAGTCTCCGATTTCTATTTCCCGGAAATGAAAAATACTTGCGGCAAGAATGGCATCAACGTGACCATTGTTCACCACATCAATACAGTGTTCAATGGTTCCGGCGCCGCCACTTGCAATCAGCGGTATGGAGACCGATGCGGCAATCTGCGACAGAAGACGGTTATCGAAACCGGATTTTGTACCATCCCTGTCCATGCTGGTAAGCAGAATCTCGCCGGCACCCAAACGGGTAACTTCCCGGCACCAATCCAGTACATCACGTCCGGTATCTACTGTTCCTGCCTTTACGTAGACACTCCACGAATTTGCGTTGCTGCGGGCATCGACAGCTGCTACGATACACTGACTGCCAAATCTTCCGGCGGCCCGTGTAATAAGCTGCGGATCGCGCACAATTGAACTGTTAAGTGAAACTTTGTCAGCACCGGCATGGAGCAGGTCTTCAATTTCATCAACCGACTGAATGCCACCACCAACCGTAAAGGGTATATTGATATTTCTGGATATGTCGCGAACGAGTTCAACAAGCGTTTTCCTTTTTTCGTTGGTGGCGGTTATATCAAGGAAAACAAGTTCATCTGCTCCCTCTTCGGAGTAGCGTGTAGCCAGTTCTACCGGATCACCGGCATCGCGGAGTCCGAGAAAATTCACACCTTTTACGGTTCTGCCATTTTTAATATCCAGGCATGGAATAATTCGTTTTGCAAGCATGGGCAAAGATAATCAAAATCGGATGTAAATTAGCGGGTTCACCATTATTGTTTCCAGGTGATGGTGGCTATAACAGGAAGATGATCGGACAGATTGCCGGTAGATATAAATTCATATTCTAAAAGCTGCATGGTATTTGAAATAAAAAGATAATCCAGCCTTCTGTTCGGCATGGTGGAGGGGAAGGTATGAAACCGGTTCTCACAGGTAGCATAAAGGCTGTCGGCAATAATCTCACGAAATCCCGGAATGCTGTTCAGAACAGACATAGTGCTATCATCCCGGTAGTCATCATTATAGTCATCATCAAAATTGGTTAAACGGCTTGCCTGTTCGGGCACTGTATTCATATCACCGCCAAAGACGATAACGGGGGCATCTGTTTCCGAATCACTATTTATTACAGAGGCAAGTACCGAGGCCTGTTTACTCCGGTTATCATTGTCATAGGCTTCGAGGTGGTTATTGACTACCCTGAAACGGCTCTCACCTGCCAATACAGTTACAACCTGTGAGTAACGGAAAAGATAGAAAGCATTGTAGTACCATGGATTGGCGTCCGGTTTGGGATGAAGAATCACCTCATTATCAACGATCGGGAATCTGCTTAAGATGGCACCGCCGCTTTTGGTTCTGCCGAACTGATAGTCAGGGGGCCAGTACGGAAAGGGCACATAACCTGCATCCCAAGAAACCGCAGGGGCTCCGAATGCCAGTCCGGTAAGTCTGCTTAGTACCTCAAGTTGATTGACTTTGTGGCTCCTGGCGGCATGAAAATCTATTTCCTGAATGAGAACAATATCAATTTGTTTATCACGGATCAGCTCAGCCATTTTATGAAGCCTCTCCTCGAATTCTTCTGGATTTTTCGGAGCGTAACCTACCCCGTCAGAACCCATACCGTAACCATACGCTATGTTCCAGGTCATTATTCGCAGGGTATCGGGTTCAGGGATATCAGCAGGGTAACCGTTTGAAGAATAAATGACCCCGTCTTGCGTGCCGGGTCCATCAACAGAGTCGCCAGCCCAATTAAAAAGAATGAAAAATCCTGCCACCAGAATGATTAACAGAATAGATATGCGTACGGTTGTTTTCATGATCGCATTGGTTCCATAGAAAGGTGGGGGCTATTTGTGCCGCTATTAATCCCTGACAGCAGTTTCAGGGTAAAAGTATATGAATTCTTGTTTTTATGCAGATTAGAATACATATTCGGACGAAACAGACACATTTTAACGAAAGATTGTAATGAAACTACTGAATATTGTAATGATTTCTGTTATTGGCACAGCACTCATAAACTGTGCACAGGAGAGAGACAGGACTACCGGCGGTAATAGTGATCCTGCTGAAACGGTATCCACTGTTCAGTTTTTTAATAATATGTCAACACTGTGCGGCCAGTCATTCACAGGGGGGATCGATTATCCTGATGATCCGGAACATGAAATGGCGGGATATGTATATACCATGATAGTTGAATCGTGTTCGGAGAGCGAAATAAGGATACCATTTCATGTAGGGGAGAACAGATCCAGAACCTGGGTTCTCACACTTGATGGTGAACGATTGTTGCTCAAGCACGATCACAGGCACGAGGACGGGTCACCGGAAGACCTTACCATGTATGGTGGTTATGCGAACGAGGATGGTGATGCTTACCGGCAGTATTTTCCCGCTGACGAGCAGACTGCCGGGATGCTTCCTGAAGCTGCAACCAACGTGTGGATGATGCACATCGATAAAGAGAACAACCGGTTTGTTTATTATCTGGAACGTCATAATGAACCCAGATTCAGGGCTGTTTTTACAATGTAACCGACAATTTCGACTCTACGGGGCTACACAATTGGGACTATACAGTTATGGAAATGAAACCGATGGTGCTGTTAGTATACCTCGAATTATGGAACAAGTGAACATCAGAACATGTGAACGGTTAAGTGATCTGGTACTGTCACAGGTGTTTTTCAGTAATGGAAATGAGGCGTTTTACTGATTTACTGAATGGGGGAGACAGTAGTTTCGACAGGCTGAACCAGAGCGGCTGTTTAACAACAGCGCGTTCGTGAGAAAATGTTTTAAAACCAAAATACCCGTGACTGTTTCCTATACCACTGTTATTGATTCCGCCAAAGGGCAGACCGGGATGGAGGAATTGTATCAGTACTTCGTTTATACATACGTTCCCGGATGAAATTCTTTTCAGGTAGAGATCGGTTATCTGCTTTCTTTTTGAAAATATGTATAGCGAGAGAGGCCTTGGTCGATCCAGGATCAGGTCGATTACTTCTGTTTCATTTTCATAGGTCAGAACAGGTAGTATCGGACCGAAAATTTCCTCTTTCATAATCAATGCATCAGGTTTAACCCGGCTTATAACAGTGGGTTCAAAAAAGAGAGTTTGCTTATCCCTTCCACCGCCGGTTACCACATTAGCACCGGTTGAAATAGCCTGTTCATAGAGATTTTCAATGCGTTTAAAATGAGAAGAATTAACAATACGTGAGTAATCCGGATTTTCTTGAATGGCGGAGGAATTCTGATAATATAATTTACTGACCGAACGGGTAATTTCTTTTAAGAAAAGTTCTTCATCTGATTTGTGGACCAGAACATAATCGGGTGCAATGCACGTTTGACCGCAATTAATAAATTTCCCGGCTGCAACCTTAGCGGCTGCATCTGCAATAGCGGTACCGCGGTCAATTATTACCGGAGATTTACCACCGAGTTCAAGTGTAACAGATGCCAGATGATCAGATGCTGCCATCATCACCTTTTTACCGATATCTGGACTACCGGTAAAGAAAATGTGGTTATATGGTTGTTTCTGCAGTTCTATAGCGGTGTCAGCATCTCCCTGAACCACGTGAATAAGGTGGGGTTCAAAATATTCGTTAATGATCCTGGCCATTACGGCTGATGTGGCCGGGGATATTTCAGATGGTTTCAGTGTAACGCTGTTGCCTGCCGCTATGGCAGATACAAGAGGGGCGAAGGTAAGATTCAGTGGAAAATTCCATGGCGATATTATGAGAACGGTTCCTTTTGGTTCATATCTGATAAATCCAGCGGTTGCAAAAAATATCAAACTGCGTCTGGCTTTTACAGGTTTAACCCATCTGTGCAATTTTCTTTTTGCAAGCTTGATTTCATGAATAACAGGTGTCAGTTCACTGATTGAAAATTCGGCATCAGATTTTTTCAGATCTTTCTTAATTGCGGATTGTAAATGTATTCTGTTTTCTTCAAGAATACGTAGTAGTTTTTTTAGTATTACTAATCTTGTATTAACAGGAATACCACCGTTAGATTTTTGATATTCACTTTGTAATTCATATATTTTGCGGGGCTGCATTTGACTGTGATGATTCATCGTATTGGCCTGTTTGACAACTATTTATACAGATTTAGGGTATGTTATAACGTTAATAAAATGATAAGAGTAATTATGATAAATAAATTAAAAGTAATAACGGTAGTCATCGCTGTTGCCACGCTATTGTCAGGCGAGGTGATGAATGCACAGCAGACTGTTGATACCAAACGATGGACTATCAGCGCTTATGGCGGTATGTCGCTGGCAACAGCCGGCAAATATGGTGGTTTTTTTGGTGATTTTGATGTTTCAAGTGGTGTAAGACCCATGTTTGGAGGCTCTATTTCTTATGATTTTACCCCCATTGTAACGGGACAGTTCACTCTGTTTACCGGAAAATTCGAGAATGAAAATTCAGGCGAACCCGGTTATACGAATAATTTCTTCGGATATCAGGTAAGGGGTATCGTCAATACCAATAATCTGTTACAAACTTACACAATTTCGCGGAGTCTTAACCCCTATTTTTTTGTGGGACTTGGCGTTTTAAACAGTGATATAGATACTGATAATCAACCTTCGAGGAGCTTCAGGGCGGTTATATTTACTCCCGGAATCGGGACCAAGATATACATCAATAACTGGGTTGATTTCTTTCTGCAATACGAATTGAATTTTGCCAGGAGCAAACAGCTTGACGGCTTTCCGGGTGATATCAATAACCGGTTCGGGGGTCTCACTGCCGGTCTGAATTTCAGTATCGGAAAGCGCGGAGCCAAACTGGCTTCATGGCAAATACAGGAACGCGGAGTACCTTTGACCCAGGAGGATGTAGACCGTTTTAACCGGGCAGCCGATCGTATCACCACTGTTGAAAGTCGTGTGAACGACCAGCAACGAAGGATCAACGAGCTGGACTCGAAAATTGATACCCGTACAGAAGCTCTCGAAAACAGGATTAATGAACTGTCGGGACGCCAGGATAATTTTGCTGAACAAATCGCCAATCTGGAGCAACGTGTAAGCGATACTGAACAACGCCGCAGCAGAGGTTTGGATGTTGATGACGCCGGTATGGTACGTAATCTGGCAAACGGACATTATGTACAGGTCTTTGCTGCTACGAGCCTGCAAACGGCTCAAAATGTTCGAAATAATACAATCGAAATGATGAGAGGGGTACTTGAAGTACCGGAATCGATGGTGTTTATTGCGCAACGACGTCAGTTCTATGAAGTCTTTATCGGTGTGTTCAACCAGTTTCCTGAAACTGCCAATGCATTAAGGACCGCACAGGGCACGTATAATGATGCATTTGTAATTACATTTCCCCGCCCTGTACATATGCGGGATTACTATCGTGACGTTCGCGACTGAACCTGGCAGTTTAACATGTAATTAACGAGGGTATTCTCACAAAAGGTATCCTCACATAAAACAGGATGCCTTTTGTAGTTATGCGTCAGGCAGTGCGCATTCAGTTGGGAGTGAGCGTCTCCTGTGTACCCGGCCGGTGGGAAGCATCAGCCGGACAGCAAGCATATAAGGGTAAAGCGTACTATGTGGCAATTACCGTACGTTCTTACATTGCCGTTACTTCAGTACGTATTTCATTTCAGTAAGCAATTAATCATGATGGGAGATAATATGAAAATGACCCAAAGAGCCGGATTCTGTATGACCACAATCTGCCTGTTACTGAGCGCGTCAGTCCAGGTGCAGGCACAAACGGAACGAACCGAGATGCTGACCATTTATCCGGCGAATGTTGCTGTTATACAGCATTTGATTGATACGGATCTTGAAGAGGGGCGAAATTCCATGATAGTAAAAAATATGCCCGAAAATATCTCGCCTGCAGCTTTATTTACGGTATTTGACGGTAGGTTGATCGAAGTACATCACCCGGCTACGATTGCCGGCCGCGATCAGCTGATACAAACTTATATGGGCAAACACATCATACTTATTGATGTAATGAATAACAGAACGGAGGGCATACTATCCCACGCCAGTCCTTCTCTGTATGTTATCAGACATACCGATGGTACATACAGTTATCTGCAGGATATTCGTCAGTACAGAATTGTATTAGATGAATACCCGGAGGAGGTTCTGAACAGGGCGGGAACAACTCTGATTCTCGATGCGAACAGTAAGGGCAGGCAAACAGTTAAATTATACTACAGAACACAAGGGCTTGCCTGGAACGCCGAGCATGCTTTTCTGCTGAATGAAAATGAAGATGCACTTGCGATATCGACATCTGCCAATGTGATGAATAATACCGGTTCAGATTATGATGACGTGAGGTTACGCCTTATTGCAGGTGAAATAAGAATGGCAGGAGGCGGATACATGCCAAGGGCAGAAATGATGGCGATGGCAGCCAGCGACGGCGTAACAGGTTCGAGAGAATCCGGTTTTGACCGGTCAGAAACGTTCGAATACTATGCTTTTGATACGAAAGAGCGTGTCTCATTGCCGAATGGCACAAGACGGCAGATTGCCTTGTTCAATGCTTCTGATGTAATGGTTACTAAAACATACCGTTATCAGAGTCAAACCTACGGGAATATGATTGAAAATGGCAGAGTAGCTGTAGATTTTGAGATTCCCAACGAAGCAGATGCCGGACTTGGAGAACCACTGCCTGCAGGAATCGCACGGATATACCAGCAAACTGAAGAGGGAGCAGAACTGGTTGGTGAAAGTGCGATAACCCATTCCCAGCCCGGTTCGGTAATTCGGTTTTCAACCGGAAACGCGTTCAATCTGCGGGCAGAAGAACGTATGAAAGATCAACGGCAGCTTCAGGGCCGTGTGGTTGAACGTGACTATGAAGTTAAACTGCATAATTCGAAGAATGAGGATGCCCTGATCGAACTTTCCCGGAGGCTGGGTACCAATGAAGATATAATCCGGTCATCTATATCATTCATAAAAAAAGATGCCAATACTGCCATATTCGAGGTCGATGTAACTACGAATTCAGAAAGTACAGTCACATTCACCGTACGGTCGGGGAATTAAACTCGAATCCCTCACTGGTCAATCCTTATGGAGCGTCGCCATTTCGTCCAGTGAAATCCGATTTTCCAGCATGGCCCTTCCAACCACAACGGCATGTACTCCGGATTTTCCGAGTGTTTCAAGGTCTTTTGTTGTACTGACCCCTCCGGAGGCAATGAACCGGGTATCCGGGAAATTCTGCAAAAGGGTGTTGTAGAGTGCGAAATTCGGACCTGTAAGCATACCATCCCGACTGATATCGGTACACAGAACTTCCTTCAGCCCGGCATTAACCATGCGTGTAAGGAAAGAATCGGCACTCTCTTCAGCTGTTTCAAGCCAGCCAGCCAGGGCAATCTTCCCGTCCCGAAGATCCATCCCGAGTATGCATTTGTCACCAAAACAGGAGAGCGCCCTCATCCAGTCCGGCTCATTGCGGACGGCCATTGATGAAGAAACAATCTTGTTAATTCCGGCATCAAGCAGCCTTTCACAATCCTGATAAGACCGGATACCTCCGCCGACCTGAACCGAGAGCCCCGTTTTGTGTTTGATCTCCCGAATTATTTCCAGATTCGAAAACTGACCCTGCCGGGCTCCATTCAGATCGACCAGGTGTATGTGCTGAAAACCGGCCCCCCTGATGGTTTCGGCCATATATACCGGATCATCGCTGTAGATTGTGACCTGTTCATAGTCACCCTGTTTCAGGCGCACTACACGGCCGTCGAGCAGGTCAAGTGCCGGTATAATTCGCATTGCTAAACGTTTAATTTTGATGAGTAGACATTAGCAAAATCGAGAAAGTTTTGCAGTAGTTGCACACCGTTTGTCCCGGATTTTTCAGGATGAAACTGTACCCCCACAAAATTGTCGCGCGCAACAACAGAGCTGAATTCGGCTTCGTAATGGCAGGACGCCGTGGTAAAATCCGTCACCGGTGCATAGTAGCTGTGAACGTAGTAAAAATAGTCGTCAACGGTAATGTTTTGCAACAAAGGATGGTCGCTCATATTGTTAAAGTGATTCCAGCCCATGTGCGGTACCTTTACGTTTTCACCTTTGAAAAGCCGAAGTCTGCCGGGTATAATCCCAAGGCACTGTGTATCCCCCTCATCGGATGATTCAAAAAAGAGCTGCATTCCAAGACAGATACCCAGCAGGGGTTTTTGGGTATCTTTGAGCCATTCCGTGAGATTATTTTCCCCCAGTGATTTCATGGCTGACTGTGCATGACCCACACCGGGGAATATCACGGCATCTGCCCGGTCGAGTTCATCGATCCGATTGGTTATCAGATGTTCTGCGCCAAGACGTTCAAGTGCATTCGATACGGAGGCCAGATTTCCCGCTTTATAGTTGATCACTGCAATCATATCATAAAATACCTTTAGAACTGGGAATAACGAAACCTGTACGGAGTTTGGCGGCCTTCAAACATTTGGCGAAGCCTTTGAAACAGGCTTCGATCATGTGGTGGTCATTTTCACCATGTACTTCAATATGAAGTGTTGCCCTGAGGTTCATGGCCAGGGAGTAAAAGAAATGTTTTACCATTTCCGTAGGGAACTCACCAACCTTTTCGCGAGTGAATTCCGCTTCGAATACGAGATATGGACGCCCCGACAGGTCCAGTGCTACAGTGGCACGGCTTTCATCCATGGGCAGCACAAAGCCGTAACGCTCGATCCCGCGCCGGTCACCGAAAGCCTGATCAAGGGCGGTGCCCAGGGCCAGGGCAACATCCTCTACCGTATGGTGTTCATCAACATGCAGGTCGCCGTCGCAAAGGATATTGAGATCGATATCGCCATGACGTGCGATCTGTTCGAGCATGTGATCGAAAAAACCGAGACCGGTATTGCAAGAAAACTTTCCGGATCCATCCAGGTTCAGTTGAACGGATATGCGGGTTTCGCGGGTATCCCGTTTAACAGATCCGGTTCGCGGGGGGGAAATAAGAAAGGATGCCAGTTCGCTCCATGAGTCGAAGTGAAATTCATCTTCAGCGACTCGCAGAATAAGCTGTGCATCTTTTGTTCCAATGGTAAAACCGGCAATCTTGGTACCTTTTCCCGGAGATTCATCAACGGGAATATCCTCATTTTGCAATAATGAAGTGATTTCACCAGGCAACCGGTCCGTCATGAATTTAAACCCAGCCTTTTTAAGATTAAAGAGGGAGGTAATGACACCGGGAAGCATTTTCCTGTCTTCACCCGATATTGCTTCGGCAGATATTCTGATGATGTTCATAAACAGACCTCGCTTTTCCCGGTTAAATGAATATAGGCCGACGTTGATGACGTACGTTTTGTGCTGCGGGCAGTAGCAGGATTGACTGATTGATTCTGCCGGGCAGACCTGAACGAAATGTTCAGTATGTTGTGGCAGTGCACATACGAACAGATCAAGCCAGCACCTCCCTCAGGGCATCAACAAGTGTTGCGTTTTCATCGGCTGTACCAATGGTAATTCGAAGGCAATTATCACAGTGAATCTGATCTCCACGGTATCGTACTATGATGCCAAGTTTGGCCAGGTGGCGGTACACACCCAGTGCATTGTGAATCCTGACCAGCAGGAAATTGGCGTCGCTCGGGTAAACGTGAATTACGCCTTCGATTTTAGCAAGAGCCTGCGCAAGCCGCGATCTTTCTCTGATGATATCCCGGATGTGACTTTTCATCAGTTCCGCATTTGCGATAGCGTCTGCAGCGGCAGAGGCTGTAAGGTCATTAATGTTGTAAGGAGCCTTAACCCTGTTCATAATATCGATAATAGCCTGCTGGGCAAATGCCATTCCCAAACGCACTGCAGCCATACCAAAAGATTTCGACATGGTCTGGAGTACCACCAGATTGGGATACCTGCTCAGTTCCGGGACCATACTTCTCCCGGAGCTGAAATCGATATAGGCCTCATCCACAATAACGATACCATTGAATGACGATATTATCTCCGTCATTTGGTTACGGTCCAGGCTGTTTGCGGAGGGATTATTGGGAGAACACAGGAAAAGGATTTTCTGAGAATTTCCTGATTTTTCCCGGATCGATTTTATATCGAGGCTGAAATCGGATTTCAGGGGAGCTTCATCAACACCCACATCATTAATATTTGCACTTACCTTATACATACCATAAGTGGGAGGGGTTATCAGAATCCGGTCGTACCCGGGACGGCAGAAAATTCTGATCAGAAGATCAATGGGTTCATCACTGCCCACACCGAGGAATACCTGTTCAGCATCAACATTTCTGAATGCTGCCACAAGGGACCGCAATTTCTCCTGCCTCGGATCGGGATACCTGTTCAGCAGATGATCGCCAAGCGCAGAGCCGAAACTGTTCTCATTGGCATCGAGCAGTAAGCCCGACTTGAAATCGTCGCGGGCTGAACGGTAGGGGGTGAGTGCCTTTATATTGGGTCTTACAAGGCTCAGAAGATCAAATTCAGCAGCCCCTGCTTTTGGAGTTTGTTCTTCCGGTTTCATGTGATATCTCTGAGGCGAAGTGTTACGGCATTTTTGTGTGCAGTCAGGCCCTCTGTTTCAGCCATCACTTCCACATGCGGGCCAATCGCCATTAGCCCTTCGGGGGTTAGTTCCTGGAAAGTAATCTGCTTCAGAAAAGAATCGAGCGATACCCCGCTGTACATTCTGGCGTAACCGTACGTTGGAAGTGTGTGATTGGTACCAGACGCATAGTCTCCGACGCTTTCGGGTGACCACGGGCCTACAAACACAGAGCCCGCATTCATGATATTTGAGGTGTACCTGTCTGCGTGTTCGATATTGAGAATGAGATGCTCAGGTGCATAAAGGTTGCTGAAAGCAAGGGCCTCATCCAGGGTGTCGGTCATCATTACAAAACTGTTTTGTATCGCTTTTTCGGTGATGTCGCGACGGGGCAGTTCAGAAAGTTGTCTTGTAATTTCATCTGTGTATGGCCTGGCGGAATCAAGCCCGCTGAGAACCAGTACCGACTGACTGTCTGCACCATGTTCGGCCTGTGACAACATATCAGCAGCTACGTAAGCAGGTTTTGCCGTTTTGTCGGCAATAACCAGAACTTCGGAAGGCCCGGCAGGCATATCGATCGAAATCATGGCCTCACTGTTTTGAAGCAGCATTTTGGCGGCTGTAACGTATTGGTTACCCGGACCCAGGATTTTATCAACTTTTGGCACCGATTCAGTACCATAGGCAAGCGCTGCAACAGCCTGGGCACCGCCGGCAAGAAGAACTTTCGAAATACCTGCTATTGAAGCTGCATAGAGCACTTCTGAGGAAACTGTAGCATTTTTTCCCGGTGGAGTGCATAAAATGATTTCTCTGCACCCGGCCAGAGCGGCAGGTATGGCCAGCATCAATACAGTGGATGGCAAAACGGCCGTGCCGCCTGGAACGTAAAGCCCCACGCGTTCAATAGGCCTGCTTTGACG
Source organism: Cyclonatronaceae bacterium (assembly GCA_047921215.1). Taxonomy (GTDB): domain Bacteria; phylum Bacteroidota; class Rhodothermia; order Balneolales; family Cyclonatronaceae; genus RECM01. Next base: position 12,572 of record JBLRWO010000013.1, read on the forward strand.
GCTGCATTTAACTCCTGCTATTGTTTCAACACGCAGATGGGGAGTGACCTGGGCCAGATGGAACATCCTGATATTGTTGCCGGCAATATTAAAAGCAGATTTGACCTTCGCCGGCAGTTCAATTTCGTCAGGAGGCGGAATATCAATGATCAGGTCATCGGTTTGAACGTTATCGAATTTCAGAGTATACGCTCGCAGAGCGGCGTCGCCATTTCGTCGTACATCGTCAATAATAGGTTCAACGATACCAAAAACCTGACTGAAGTCGATTTTGGGACGGGAGAGTAGTGGTTTGAGCTCTGCACCGGATAATTCACTGTATCTGTATATACGGTTGTTCATCACACAATCATGCTTTCGACGGGCAGCATTACAATACCGGAAGCACCCGCGGCCTTAAGGTCTTCCATCACCTCCCAGAATTTGTCGGTAGGGATTACCGAATGAATTGCAATCATATCCGGATCGGCAAGTGGTAAAATGGTGGGACTTTTTAGCGATGGTATGAGTCCGGAAATTACATCAAGAGACTCTCTGGGTGCATTCATCATGATGTAGCGGCTTCGTTCCGCAAGCTGCCTGCCGTTTATCCGGATCAAAAACTTGTCGATGAGGTTTTGTTTTTCAACAGGTATCGGTTTACGGGTACGGATCAGCTGACTTTGCGAATGCAGGATCACTTCCAGTTCCTGGAGGCCGTTGGTTTTAAGTGTGCTGCCGGTAGATACAAGATCAACGATAGCGTCTGCTACATCCAGCTTCGGTGCGATTTCAACAGCGCCTGAGATTTCGATCGTTTTAACAGTAATACCTTTACTGCTGAAATACTTTTTGGTAAGATTCGGATAACTGGTGGCGATGCGCTTGTTATCAAGATCGTGCATGGTGTGCAATCCTGATGCTTTTGGCACGGCAACCGACAATCGGCACACACCGTACTGAAGGTCGCGTATTACTTCCACATCAGCACCTCTTTCAAGCGTAACATTGGCTCCCACAATGCCGAGATCACAAATTCCGTCCTGCACATATTCGGGGATATCGTCATCGCGGATGAGCAACAATTCCACATCAAAGTTAAGACTCCTTAGAAGAAGACGGTTTTTATATCCGTCAAACTTAAGGCCGATGTTTTCAAGCAGGTTTATTGTTTTATCGGTAAGGCGCCCGCTTTTTTGAATAGCAATTCTAAGTGATGTTGTTTCCACAGGATAATGTAATGTAAATAATTTTGATAATTGGGTGGTTTCAACCGGACAGAAAAGACAGTTCAACGGTGTTGATTGCGAAATCCGAATGATTGGTATCGCGATCGGGTATTATCTGCATTTAATAAGGTGTTGAAAATCATAATGCGGTAAAAATAGGCAAATTCTGGCAAAAGGACTCAGGGATGCAATAAACATATATGGTTACTTTTTCATTCGGAGTACAAAGTGCTGAATTTAATACCGAAACTGTCCGGTGAGGTGATCCCATTCATTTTCGCAGTTTTAACAATAGCTAATAGTACCAGAAATAATGGACAAGGGCATCAGTACCCGTCGTAACATAATTGGTATTAGTTAAAGCCCTTATATGCAAAAATAATATAGGTATACATATGCAAGTGTTCAGGGTGTATTTTTATTGCTTCAACTAAATATGATCGTTGCTACATATTTTTGGACTTATTACATTAGCGGCATGGCTTAATAAAAGCGCTACCAAAACCTCTATATATGCATTGGACTGTAGATGCCGGTAGTGAATGTAAATTGCGTTAATCTGAAATCAACTCTTTAAACTTAACCGGAGTGAACTCTTATGACAAGAAAGAGATACGGAAAGACTGTGTGCCTGAACAGGCATGACTATCCATTTCGAAAAGCAGCAGCAGCGACGTTGATGCTGTGTCTGATGATGCTGACGAACACGGAATTGCTGTCTGCAAGTCCCGGAATCAGTAGTGGAAAACATATCAATGTAGTTGCAGGCACGGAATCCGGAACTGTTTCTGGCAGCCAGTCGCTACCATCTGAAATACCGGCCCGTAAAACGGGAAAAACAGTATCAGGAATTACGTCAACCGTTGCCATACTTCAGGGATCCATTACCGGTATTGTTACCGATGCCGCAACTGGAGAAACCATACCCGGTGCGAACGTGATTCTGTCGGCACTCAACCGTGGTGCCTCTACTAACATGAATGGAGAATACTCGATTCCGAATGTACCTGCAGGGAATTACACTCTCGAGGTGAGGTTTTTGGGGTACCAGACTATTCGCAGGAATATCGAGGTAGTGTCAGGCGAGGAGCTGGTTGTCAACTTCCAGTTAAGTATTGAAGTGCTCAGTATGGATGAACTGATTGTTACCGGTACGGCAGGAGATACCAGGCGTCGCGCTGTTGGTAATGCGGTTTCAAGGGTAAGCGCCACAGAGATCATGGAGAGGTCATCCAGAACCAACGTTACCGAGCTGCTTCAGTCTCAAACGCCCGGTCTTACGTTGATTCCCGGGTCAGGAACAGCAGGTACAGCCGCAAATATTCGTCTGCGTGGTGCCGGTTCCATTACCGCAAGAACTCAACCAATCATCTATGTGGACGGGGTTCGGATCAATTCAGGTACACTGGGAAATTTTGACGTATTCGGGCAGTCCACTTCGGCTCTGGATGCCATCAACCCGGATGATATCGAATCTATTGAGGTGATTAAAGGCCCGGCAGCATCCACGCTTTACGGTGCAGAAGCTGCAGCCGGTGTGATTCAGATCATTACGAAAAGAGGCAGTATGGGCGAGCGGAATCTCCAGTGGAATTTCCGCAGCGAAATAGGGCAGACCGACTGGCCGGAAATGTGGCGACCCACGAATTATGCGGTTTGTGGTGAGTCACAAATCAATAATCCGGATGGTTTTCCGGGTTGTGTGGGTCGTACCGCTGGTGAAATTATCAGCCGTGTACCCCTTTCGGATGATCCCAACGCACTTCGATCAGGAATGATGTATACCCAGAATCTGTCGGTGCAGGGCGGCGGGCAACAGTACTCGTTCTTCGTATCCGGGAGCTATGGTACGGAAGAGGGTGTTTATCACAATAACTATGCCGACCGCGGCTCGCTTCGTGCCAACTTTCAGATTTTTCCTCTTGATAATCTCGATCTTACTGCAACCATGAGCTATTCCAGAACGGAAATCGGGCTTCCTCTTGGTGACAATACCGCCGACGGACTTATCATCAGTTCCTGGCTGGCTACTCCCGGCAGGTACTATCCTGCCACCAGAACTACGGGCTACTTTACAATAAATCCGACCGATTTTAATACGTATGATAACGTAACAAAGACCGACCGGTTTATACTTGGTGGTACGGTTACCTATCGCCCGTTTTCATGGATGGAAAACCGCCTCCGTGTCGGGTATGACCTTTCGAACGGAATCGCTGAAATTTATTTTCCGCCCGACAATCCGTTTGCGGCACGTACGAGCCTTGGACTCGCGAACGACGATGGTCTGATCGCCAAAGCCTACCCAAGAAATCAGGAGTTTACGTTCGACTATAACGGGACTATCACACAACGTATAAATGATGACGTGATATCAAATACCTCGTTTGGAATGCAGTATCAGACCACCAGCTTCGCCCGGTCGAGTGCGATTGGCCAGGATCTTGGTTCTGCGGCAGTACGTTCACTCAGTTCGGCTGCTGTTACAACAAGCAACGAATCGTTTACCGAGCAAAAATCACTCGGATTTTTCCTGCAGGAGCAGGTGGCATTTAAAGATCGCCTTTTCCTGACAGCTGCCGTTCGAATGGATAACAACTCGGCTTTCGGTACTGAAATCAACACGGTGTTCTATCCTAAATTCTCCGCATCCTATGTGATATCTGATGAAGATTTCTTTGACGTGGACCTGATTGATGAATTGAGGATAAGAACTGCATGGGGTCAGGCCGGCAGTGCACCTGGTCCGTTTGATGCTACCCAGACCTATGGTACAACTGCAACAACTCTTCCCGACGGGTCATCCGTATCGGCTCTTCAGTACGTTACTTTTGGGAACCCTGATCTGAAGCCGGAAAGGGGAAGTGAGATTGAAGTAGGTTTCGATGTGGCCATGCTGAGCAGCAGGGTGGAAGTTGAAGCAACCTATTACAATACACGGACAAAAGATGCCCTGATTAGAGTCCCAATCGCGCCATCAATCGGGTTCTCGGGCTCACAACTTCAGAACCTGGGCGAAATATCCAACCAGGGATTTGAATTCCTGATTAATGTAGTACCCCTGATTACCAATAATTTCCGGATTGAGAACACGATTACGGTAACCACGAATAAAAATGAACTGGTTTCTTTTGGTGACGACAGGGACCAGGTAATTTTTGGCGTGTATGCACCGGTACACCGCTTTCAGGAAGGGTATCCGCTGGGTTCATTCTGGGCTACACGTGTACAGCGTGATGCTAACGGAGATGTGATACTCGGCACTAATGGTCAGCCGCTTGTTGAGGCAGAACAGGTTTACAAAGGTCCTTCAGCTCCAACCCGTGAAATAGGATTTGGTACTACTGTGACTATGTTTGGTAATATTCAGCTGTACGCCCTGTTCGATTATAAAGGCGGAAACTATCAGTTCAATGTGAAAGACTGGCGCCGTGACCGTTCGGGTGTTTCCTGGGAAACGATTAATCCTGATGCAGATCCCGGTGAAGTGGCTGCCCGGCGTTTTGCCGGTCAGAACGATATTCATGTGCAGAAAGCCGATTTCATCAAATTCAGGGATCTTTCAATTCGCTACATGGTTCCGAACAGGTTTCTCAGCCGGTTGAACATTTCGGGCGCTTCTGTCACGCTGTCTGGTCACAACCTGGCCATATGGACCAAATATGGCGGAGCTGATCCTGAGATCAACTTCCATGGTGCCAGCACCTTCGACCGCAACGATTCCTGGACCCTGCCGATGACAAGACGTTTCTCGGCATCCATTAATCTGCAGTTCTAAACCGCGTTATGAACAACCCATTTAAATCAGGAAATATTATGAACAGAATTATGAAAAAGATCAGAATTCAGATGTTCGTCGCGGCACTGGCAGGATTTGCCCTGCTTACATCCTGCGGCGATCTGTTAGAAGTAAGTGATCCCGGAGCCATTGAAGTAGACCAGTTGAATGACCCGAAACTGGAACAGTTGATTTTGAATGGCGTATTGAGTGAATTTCAGTACGCGTTCAACTACATGGCGCTTACAGCAAGCATCCTCAGCGATGAGGTGTATACAGATCACACCAATATCGATCACCGTGAGTGGGCCCTGTTTGACGTTAGGCCTAACAACGTGCTTAACAGCAATACGTATACATTCCTGCAGAAAGCACGTGTATCGGCGGAAGATGCTGCAGATCGCATCTCCGGTTTCGATGGAAACCCGTTGAATGTGGCTGAATCGTATGCATATGCCGGATATGCCAATCTGATGCTTGGATTGCACTTCTGTGAATCACCTATTAACGGTGGTCCTGCAATCACATGGCAACAGCTGATCGAGCGTGCCATTGATAACTTCGGGCAGGCCATATCAAGTGCTGCTTCCGGGCAAGCCGGTGATGCTGCGAGGGCAAGCCGCATCACAAATATGGCGCGTGTCGGCATGGCAAGGGCACATCTGCAGCTGGGTAACATGAGTGAAGCTGCCAGTTTCGCCTCCCAGGTACCTGCTGATTTTGAAGCCTGGGTGTATCGTTCGTCCAATTCCTCGCGTGAAACCAATATCAACGCCGCGCAATGGATCAGTTCCGATCCCTGGCTTGGAATCGATCCGAAGTTCAGGGACCTCGACGATCCAAGGGTCCGTCATCCGGAATCCCCTGCATTCGGGTTGAATGCCAATCCTGTATTTCTTCCGTACCGACCGCGCTCCTACCAGGGCTGGACACCCGAAACTCCACAGGAGATTGAGTTGAATACCGGTTATCTGTTTTCATCGGGACTTGAAGCCCGCTACATTGCCGCAGAAGCTAACGGACCAACCGGTGCCACGCTTGGCCTGGTTAACGAGCGCCGTGCCGTGGGTGGGCAGCCTGCTGTTAACCTTACCGGCGATGCTCTCATGGCAGAGTTGCGGGAACAGAAAGCACGTGATTTCTTCCTAACGGTGCAGCGACTCGGCGATATGCGACGATATCTGAACCTGTATGGGGTCGATGAATTCCCGAGTGGTGCGTACCCCACCGGTACCGGAGTATACGGAAATGCCCGCTGCATGATTATTCCGCTGAGTGAAATCAACGGAAATCCGAATCTTTGATCCGGATATCAAACCAGTGAAATATGTAATCATTTTCAGTCTGGCATGGCTTTTTACAGCCTGCCAGGCTGATCAAATAAAAGAAATAAAGTCAGAAGCCTTTAAGACCGGTGCAGACGTACTTGTTGAACAAAATTTCGGTTTTCTGAACGGCAAAAATGTTGGCTTCATAACCAATCACACGGCAACAGTGGGCGGCCGCCACCTTGCTGATGTGATGCATGAAGCTGAAGAAGTGAATGTGGTAGCACTGTTCGGACCCGAACACGGCATTCGCGGTGATGCCCCGGCCGGAGCACGAATCACCTTTGAAACAGACCAGGCTACCGGTCTCCCAGTATATTCTCTGTACGGTGACATACACAAACCAACACCGGAGATGCTTGAGGGCGTTGAAGTTCTTGTTTTTGATATTCAGGATGTAGGTGCGCGTTTTTACACGTATCTCACCACCATGGTCATGGCCATGGAAGCGGCAGCGGGGAAAGGCATTCCTTTTGTGGTGCTCGACCGGCCGAATCCGCTCGGAGGTGAGTTGACCGACGGTTTTGTGCGCGAGAAGGAGTTTGAATCTTTTGTCGGTTACCTGCCCATACCGGTTGTATACGGTCTCACTGTTGGAGAACTCGCCCGGATGGTGAAAGAAGAAGGTATGGCACACGGTTTATCCGGTCTCAATCTCCATATTATTGAAATGCAGAACTGGACCCGCGGCATGACCTGGCCCGATCTGGGACGGGACTGGACCCCACCCAGCCCCAATATTCCGGATTTTGAAACAGCACTGATTTATCCGGGTGCCTGTTTCTTTGAGGGAGTAAGTGCGAGTGAAGGCCGCGGCACCTATGCTCCGTTTATCCAGCTCGGTGCACCATGGGCCGACGGTGAAGCATTAGCTGCTGACCTCAATGCCCGTAACCTTCCCGGATTGCAGTTTCAGAGCGTCAGTTTTATTCCTGAAAGCATACCCGGAATGGCCATGAACCCGTCCCATCTGGGTAGTAATGTGAATGGGGTTCGCTATGTGATAACCGATGCTTCCGTTGTCAGACCTGTTGAGGCGGGGATTCATGTTCTTCATGCTTTTTACAGCCTTGCTCCCGAGAGCGAGAGAAAAACATTCTTTAATCCGCCCCAGGCCGGAAGAGAATCGAGAATTGGCGGACCCAGGAAATCTGCCATAGTGCGTTTGGCCGGAACTGATCAGCTTTACAAAATGCTGGAAAACGGATCAGACGCTGAAGAAATCATTCAATACTGGATGGATGACCTTGATGCATACGATCAGCTGCGTCGAAAGTACTTTTTATACCCGTAAAGGTGAATCTGCCTTAAGAAGGCTAAGCCTGTTTAATAACCACCAAAAACTGACTAATCATGAAATACCTCATACGCCTGACAGGACTGGTCCTGTTTATAATAGCATGTGAACCCAAAACGGAACCGGTACCTGAGCCAATGGTGCTCAAGACCGGGGCCGAAGTTCTGATAGAGAATAATTTTGGATTCCTGGCCGGTAAAAACATTGGAATCATTACAAATCACACAGCAACGGTAGGAGACAGGCACATCGCCGATATCCTTCATGAAGCTGAAGAGGTGAACGTGATCGCGCTATTTGGTCCTGAACACGGAATCCGCGGGGATGCACCCGCAGGCGACAAAATCGATTTTCAAACGGATGAGAAAACCGGATTACCGGTTTATTCATTATACGGAGAAACCCTGAAGCCGACACCCGAAATGCTCGAAGGAATCGATGTACTTGTATTTGATATACAGGATATCGGACCTCGTTTCTATACCTATATTTCCACAATGGGTAAAGGTATGGAAGCAGCCGCAGAACAGGATATTTCATTTATGGTACTCGACCGGCCCAATCCGCTTGGTGGTGATCTGATAGAGGGACATGTTCGTGAAACAGGATTTGAATCTTTTGTTGGTTATTTCCCCATACCTGTAACGCATGGCATTACCGTCGGTGAACTGGCCATGATGGCAAAAGGTGAGGGATGGCTGGAAGGCACAGAGAACCTGGACCTGCATGTCGCTGAGATGAAAAACTGGGACCGCAGTTCACTGTGGCCGGAAATATTCGATGAGTGGAATCCACCAAGCCCGAATATCCCGGATTTTGAAACAGCATTGATCTACCCTGGTGCCTGCTATTTCGAGGGATTGAGTGCCAGTGAAGGACGTGGAACGTATGAACCGTTCTTACTTCTCGGTGCCCCCTGGGCAGATGGTGAAGCCCTGGCCGAAGATCTGAATACCCGAAATCTGCCGGGTCTGCGGTTTGAAGCAGCAACATTTACCCCTGAAATTATCCCCCATATGGCAACAAGACCGAAGCATCTTGGTGTTGAACTGCAGGGCATTCGTCACGTAGTAACCGATATGCATACGGTAAGACCTGTTGCAGCTGGCATGCACATTATTCATGCATTCTACACCCAGGCTCCTGAAAGTGAGAAGGCCACATTCTTTAATCTGCCCCGCATCGGAAGGCTGGCAGGTACAGACCGTGTATCCGGGATGTTCCTTGAGGGTGCTTCAGCTGACGAGGTCATTGCATCCTGGGAAGATGAACTGGCTGCCTATGATGTTGTACGCCGCAACTATTTTCTGTATTAATACGTGAGATTTGCTGAATTGCCATTGTCCTGGATGATATGGTTGACTCTAAAAGTCAGTTGAATTTCTGAAAGGGTATATTTCAACCTGACGTATTGGCGGGTGCAGATCTGTGATGAACTGTACCCGCTTTTTTTAAATACCAGATTATGAAGCAACCACATTGGATGAGAACAGTCACACTATGCCTGATTATTTTTTCAGGAATAACACTCAGTAGTTGCGATAAAAAGGCAGATCAACCCGAAGTACCGGTCGTAACCATTGGTGCAAAGATTCTGGCTGACAGCGGTTTTGCCGGACTGCATGGCAAAAGAGTCGGGCTCATTACGAATCACACCTCCATGATCGGTGAACACCACCTCGCCGACCTGATGCATGCCAATACGGATATCCTTCTTGTTGCTCTTTTTGCACCTGAACACGGTATACGCGGCACTGCTGACGCGGGAGCGGTGATTGAATCGGAAACAGACCAGATAACAGGTTTACCGGTATACAGCCTGCACGGCGATACCTATAAGCCGACACCGGAAATGCTTGAAAATATCGATATCCTTGTATTTGATATGCAGGATGTGGGCACCCGCTTCTATACCTATATCAGCACCATGGGTTTCGCCATGCAGGCCGCTGCTCAAGCCGGTATAGAATTCCTGGTTCTGGATCGACCCAACCCTATTGGTGGCATTCAAATCGAGGGATTCACCCTTGAAGCTAAACATCGTTCATTTATAGGCATGTATGAAATTCCTGCAACTCATGGAATGACCATCGGTGAAATTGCCCTGATGATAAAGGGGATACCTTTGCTGGAAGGGCTTGATAGCCTTAAACTGAATATCATTCGTATGGAAGGTTGGAAACGGCAGATGTTGTGGCCGGATACAGGGCTGAAATGGATTCCGCCGAGCCCAAACATACCAGACTTTGAAACGGCAGTCATCTATCCTGGTGCCTGTTTTTTTGGCAGTACAGCTTCGAATGAAGGACGTATTACTCCGGATACAGCCGCACAGGCCGCTTCTGGCAGTATTGAATGGAAATCAAAAATACTGGCACCCGGAATTGTCTGGCAATATGCAGAACCGGATTCGCTTTACGGAGCACCGCAGTTTTTAACCATGCTGGTTATGCATGCTGATACGGCCGCCAGATTGGTTCGTTTTGTAACTGCCGGAGACGTTATGCCGGATAGTATGTTTTTAAGGCCCTCGGATTTTGCCGGATTAATACCATCAACAGCTGTGGTTAACGGCGGTTTTTTCTCAGACCACCCGGAATATGTGAACTCCGGAATTTTCAAATGGAAGGGCAGGGTCTATCCGTTTATGAAACAGGAACCGGAAGAACTTCATTTTGTAGGGAGTTCTGCAGTCGGTATCAGTGAACAGGGAGAATGGTTGTTCGCAAACCGGGGAGAACCGGTGTGGCCACAGGACTGGCCGGAAGCTGAAAGCGCGATTGCCGGTGCGCATCGTCTGCTGGATTCAGGAGAAATACCAGAGCCTGTAAATAGTGAAAACTGGAGTTCGGAACGTGAAGGCAGGCATGCCGGGCTAAGGCATCCGAGAACGGCCCTGTGCCAAACCATGGATAACAGGATTATTCTGATGGTTGCAGACGGCCGGCATGAACAGGCCCGGGGCCTGACACTTAAAGAGTTGGCGGAATTATTATTGCAGCTCGGTTGCCGGGATGCGATTAACCTGGATGGAGGAGGTTCCAGCACCATGCATATCGAGGGGGAGGGTGTAGTTAATCACCCCAGTGATAACCGGACCTTCGATCACGCCGGGGAGAGAGCGGTACGGACAGTTATTCTGATCCTGAAATCTGAACCGGTCAGCCGGAACTGATTCTTTTAAACTTTACATACACATGCAAAAGAGGTTCTTACATAATATTATGACGCGCAATTATTTAAGCATCCGAATAGTTCAGTTTGCAATACCCGCTTTGTTGATGTTCATCCTCTTTTCAACGTTACCTGGATGTTCAGACAAAGCTACAAATCCAGTTTCCATTCGGGTAATGTGTTACAATATCGCGGCTGGATATGGAGATATTGATGCTATTGCACAGGTCATCAGCGATCAAAAACCTGATATCGTAGCATTGCAGGAGGTGGATGTGAACTGGGGGGAACGCAGTGCCTGGGAAGATCAGGCCCGCTACCTGGCATACAAACTGAATATGCACTACTTTTTTGGGGAGATTTACTCTTATGATACATCCGAAACCGACACGCCGCCCCGCCGCTATGGTCTGGCATGGTTAAGCAGAGAGCCCTTTGTTTATACCGTTAATCACAGAATTTCAAGGCTTTCAACACAGGATACAGAACCCGTACTTCGGTTGCTGCCGGGTTTTCCGGAGGTGGCAGTTGAATTTAACGGACAGAGAATCCATTTCTTTAATACCCATCTTGATTATCGACCCGATCCGCATGCAAGAAAAACTCAGATCAGCGAAATGATGGCCATCATGCAGCCCGCTAATACACCGGTAATACTGATGGGGGACCTGAATGCGCGGCCCGGTGCACCCGAACTTGTTCCGCTGTTTGAATCACTTGAAGACGCGTGGCCGGTTCAAGAGGATGCAGGATTTACGTTCCCTGCCGATGCACCTGACCGGCGTATTGATTATATACTGCACTCAGACCATTTTACAGTGAAAGGGATCTATGTTGCAGATACACAGGCCTCAGACCACAGGCCGGTTATAGCCGATCTGGTCTTAAGGAAGGATCAGAATGAAAAGTAAATGAAGCAGGATATGACCAACGGAATGGTTATGATTACTGTAATTGTTTCGGCATGAATTACCATGTTTTGTCAGGATTCGAGGTTTAAAATTCTGCAACCCATGAACCCGTAAACCATCCCTTTACGATGTACGTACCGCTAATATAGCATGTATTGCGTGCTCATCTCTCTGAATGCGGCGAGTTCCTGTTCCCATGAGGCATAAATTTCAGTCGGATGAGAACCAGCCTGTATCATGTTCATCAGTCTTCGTGTTCCTGTAAGACGATCCCATGTAGATTCATTCCATTCCATTTTTTCGGCATGCAGCTGATGAATAGCCCAGACCATGGCAATACCAGCCTTGTAAGGCTCAAAAAGGTTGCGGTCGGTCACATTAACATAAATACCGTTGCACTGTTCTCCAGCCAGATAAGGATCCCGGCTGTGGAACGGCATTCGTTCAGGTACGAATTCAATGGTTTCGAATTCGACTCCGGGCAATTCAAGATCATTCATCAACCCGGCTGCGGCATGATGGTCTATCCACGGAGCCCCGATGTATTCAAATGGTTTTTCAGTTCCGCGCCCTTCGGAAATATTCAAACCTTCGAACAGGCAGGTGCCTGCATAGGCGAGAATTGAATCGAACGTCGGGAGATTCGGAGAGGGCTTGCTCCATTCAATCCCGGTCTCATCGTACCACATATTCCGGTTCCACCCCTGCATCTCAACAACATGTAACGCCGCCTGATGTCCGCCGCGGAGCATTCTTTCACCATTGTAAAGAAGAGCCAGTTCGGCCATCGTCATGCCGTGAATAACCGGAACCTTACCAAATGCACCAAATCCATATAAAAACGCATCATCTGTGATAAACCCATCCATGTGTTTCCCGGTTATCGGATTCGGACGGTCAAGGACAACAACTTCTACGTCATTTTCGGCAGCAGCCTCCATTACAAAACCGAGAATATTGATATGTTCATAAAATCGAGCTCCAACTTCCTGTATGTCGAATACAATAACGTCAACCCCATCGAGCATCTGGCTGGTAGGTTTGTGGATACTGCCATAAAGGGAATGTTTTGGTAATCCGGTTACCGGATCTACGTCATTTTCGGCGTCACGGGGTAGCGAATAGTCGTTGCTTCGAATATTGAATTCCATCCCGAACAGTACGATCAGGTCAGCACCGGGATATTCAAAAAGAACATCTGCAAGGTGAGTACCATCGCTTAATCGCCCGCTGTGATTGGCAACCAGGGCTAACTTCTTGCCATCAATAAGATGAGAAAATTCGGGTATCAACCGGTCTGCTCCTACAGTAACCCTGTTGACATCTGCATCGGGATTGCGTTCAGGATTGCATGCAACTGACGCAAAACAAATGAGACCAACAGCAAGAAGCAGCAATGAATGGTTTACAGTTCCGGAAATGGACATTATCGTTTTTTTATTGGTGGTTTGTTATCGGAAAGTCATTCAGGTTCGATGTATTGAGTTTACAGGTACAAAACAGATCGGTTGCACGTAACAGCAGAGTTTTAATGTAAGATGAACTACATGTCATTTACGCAAAACAGAATGGTTGCAAGTAGAATAATATAAAGAGCTTTATCGGCAGGCTCTTTGGTTTGTTGGCATGAGTGTTATTTTAAGATTAAACGATATATAGAATCAGCGCACCGAAGAACTGCTGCCGGGTTGTTATAATAAAAAAGGGCAGAAGATGATTGAAATTAAATCCTGTAAATAAATCACGTTATTTGAAATAGCCGCCGAGTTGGATTATCGGGATAATATGGTAATTATTTCGTATTTTTCCCGGCTGTAGCGAATCAGATTTTACCCTAAATATCCAGATGAACCACATCCGCAACTTTTGCATTATCGCACATATTGACCATGGCAAATCGACTCTTGCCGATCGGCTTCTTGAGAGGACCGGTGCCATAACCGAGCGACAAATGCAGGAACAGGTTCTTGATGATATGGATCTGGAGAGGGAAAGAGGCATTACCATTAAAAGTCATGCTGTTAAGATGGAATATATCTCTTCCGACAAGAGCAAATATATATATAATCTGATCGACACACCGGGGCATGTAGATTTTTCTTACGAGGTTTCGCGCGCCCTGAAAGCATGTGAGGGGGCACTGCTGGTGGTTGATGCATCCCAGGGCGTTGAGGCTCAGACCATCTCAAACCTCTATCAGGCAATAGAACAAAATCTGGAAATTATTCCTGTCCTGAACAAAATTGATCTTCCCGGCGCTGAACCAGAAGAGGTTGCACAGCAGATAATCGATCTGATAGGTTGTTCCAGAGAGGACATCCTTACGGTATCAGGCAAGACCGGGGAAGGTGTTGAACTTCTTCTGGAGGCTATTGCAGCGCGTATTCCGCCTCCTAAAGGTGATCCGGAGGCACCCCTTAAAGCCCTGATTTTTGACTCCGTATTCAATCCCTACCGCGGTTCCATTGTCTATGTTCGGGTGATGGACGGAACGCTTCGTACAGGAGAAAAGATCAGGTTTATGGTTGCCCAAAAAGAGCATGAGGCAGATGAAATTGGTTATCTGCGCATCAAGATGATACCGGCAGATAAATTGACGGCCGGTGAAGTGGGCTATATTATCGGAAACGTTAAATCTTTGCAGGATACCAAAGTAGGCGATACAGTTACAAGTGTCAGCAAACCGGCCAGCTCGCCTATTCCCGGCTTTAAGGATGTTAAACCCATGGTGTTCAGCGGTATATATCCCACTGATACTGAAGATTTTGAGGGACTCCGCTCGGCCCTTGAAAAATTACAGCTCAATGATGCATCCCTGCAGTTTATTCCGGAAACTTCGGTGGCCCTCGGTTTTGGCTTCCGGGCGGGCTTTCTCGGAATGCTCCACATGGAGATAATCCAGGAGCGTCTCGAAAGAGAGTTTGGTATGAGTATCATTACTACGGTACCGAACGTTGAGTATAAAATCATTGGGCGTGGCGGCAAGGAGATTATTGTAGATAATCCAAGTGATATGCCCGATGCCGGAGACATTGAGCAGGTGTTTGAGCCCTACATCAAAGCACAGTTTATTGCACCATCCGAGTTCATCGGATCTGTTATGAAATTGTGCCAGGAGCGTCGTGGTGTCTATGTGAATACAATCTATATCGATACGAAACGGGTCGATATTACCTACGAACTTCCGCTGGCCGAGGTTGTATTCGATTTTTACGACCGGCTGAAATCCATTACACGGGGCTATGCATCACTCGACTACGAATTCATTGGCCTGAGACCGGGCAACATGGTCAGGCTCGATATTCTTCTGAATGGTGACGAAGTAGATGCCCTTTCCAGTATAGTGCACCGGGATAAAGCCTATGAATGGGGGAAAAAACTTTGTGCAAAATTAAAAGAGCTCATACCAAGACAGATGTATGAAGTCGTTGTACAGGCAGCCATCGGAAACAAAATTATAGCAAGAGACAGTGTAAGAGCTCTCAGAAAAGATGTACTTGCCAAATGCTACGGTGGTGATGTGTCCCGGAAACGAAAATTGCTCGAAAAACAGAAAGAGGGTAAGAAACGAATGAAACAGGTTGGATCAGTCGAAATTCCACAGGAAGCGTTTCTCGCTGTATTATCCATGAACAACGATTAATTTGTACAGATTGATGAAAAATTTATCCGCCATTGTATTTATATTCTTTTTTTTATTTCTGGCAGAGCAGCTGCATGCCCAGATCCCGGAGGCTTTCAGGGAACCGGTTATCAGAAAAGTTGAAACCAGCGAAAGGGCAAACTTTCAGCGCCGGTTCAGCGATATCATCTGGACAGGTATGGGAATGCAGGGAGTTACAACTATAGATCAATTGCCGACGAGTGAACTGAGAGCCCGTTTTCAGGCGTTGTTTGGCAATCCAACACAAACCATAGAGCACCTGATCAGTAAACCCGAATTCAGGGCAGCCGAATGCATTCAGTTTGAATACTGGTTTGTGGTCAATGATTCGATCCCTGTAATGATTCTGGATGTAGACGGGCCATTCACCTCGGGTCTCGTGTATGGTGTTGCCAGCAGGTATATTGATGTTATGCCCGGAATTAAACGGGCACTATCAAATAAAATGATCGGTGTGCGTGATCTGGGAGAATACACTGATTTTTTCTATTCTCCGGAGCGTAATGAGTGGTACGAAGTGAGTTTTCGTGACGGACGTTTCGGTAACAGAAAAATCGATCATCCCGCCCGTTTCCCCAGAATAAACTTTTGAGGTAATACAAGTTGGCAGATAAGAAAAAAACGAATACGGAAAGTAAACCTAAAGCTGCACGCAGGATCAGGCCCAATGTCCGGGATAAAAATATCAAGGCAAAATCATGGGCGAGAGAGTGGGGCGATGCGCTATTGTTTGCTGCCATTGCAGCGATAATTATTCGTGCATTCATTGTGGGTGCTTACCGGATTCCAACACCCTCAATGGAAGATACCCTGCTCACAGGCGATTTCCTGCTCGTTTCAAAACTCCATTATGGTGCTCGCACTCCCATGACGGTCGGGATACCACTAACAGATATCTATTTCAGTGGTTTTGAATTGCCCTGGACCCGTCTGCCGGGATTCTCAGAGATCAAACGAAATGATATTGTCGTTTTTAATTACCCGATTGAGGATGTTCCCATTTCCCAGAAAACCAATTATATAAAACGAAGTATTGGTACACCCGGCGATACCCTCGAAATAAGGGATAAAATTCTCTATGTGAATCATCAGCCTGAAGAAAAACTTACCGAATTCCGTCAGAATTATATTGTAGAGGTAAGGGAACGGATCAGACTCAGCCCTACCAAAGTGCGGGCAGCAGGTGGTGAAATGTTAAACGCCAGTGGACAGAACTATGCTGTTAACATGACCGCAGAAACGGCAGAGCTCATGAAAGAATGGCCCGAGGTTATCAATGTAGAACCATTTACTTATCCCGACGGGGCAGACCTATTCGGACGCAGCCCGTTCTCATTTGCCCGTGCAATAACCGGCAATCCTGATAATATGCCTGAAATTGTGGTTCCGTTCAAAGGGCAGATACTCGATTTGACGGAAGTAAACCTGCAGCTTTATGCCGATGTAATACGCAGGTATGAGGGTAATGATATTCAAGTCAGGGAAGGAAGGGTATACATCAACGGGCAACGTACCGATTCGTACACGGTTCAGAAAGATTATTATTTCATGATGGGAGATAACCGTGATAACAGTGAAGACAGCAGGTTCTGGGGGTTTGTACCTGATGACCATGTTGTCGGAAAAGCCTGGGTCATCTACTTTTCCTGGGACAGTGAACGCTATCTTCCCCGGTTTGGCAGGTTACTGAATTCCATCCACTGAGATTCACAGTTCTTACATTTTTCGTTGGCCGCAGTTACTGCAAATTTTACATTGTCGGGAATTGTTGCAGTAGCAGCAGTAAATTCCGTTCCATTACGTTATGAACGGTCTGATTTAAACCGGCTGAATTTTTACTTTCCAGTTTAAGAAAAATATTGTAAAGTGCGCCGGTAGACCGGCAACAGACAAAATATGTTGCCAGCCATTCAGCCATTAAAACTAATGGAATCATGAGTTTTTTAAAGAAATCACCGGGTGATGTGTACGATGTCGTCATTGTGGGATCAGGAGCCGGAGGCGGAATGGCGGCAAAGGTCCTGGCTGATGCTGGCCTTTCGGTTGCCATTATGGAGGCAGGTGGCGACTATGACCCGGCCAAAGAGGAGTACCGCACTCAACTTCGATGGCCCTGGGAATCTCCGCGGCGTGGAGCAAATACGGTACGTCCTTTTGGTGATTTTGATGCCGCCTGGGGTGGCTGGGAAATAGACGGTGAACCCTATACCAACCACTCAGGCACACGCTTCGACTGGTTCCGTTCAAGAATGCTTGGTGGGAGGACCAACCATTGGGGAAGAATTTCACTTCGATTCGGGCCTAAAGACTTCAAAAGACGCGATCAGGATGGGCTTGGCGACAACTGGCCCATCGGCTATGAGGATGTTAAACCCTACTATGACCGGGTTGACAAACTGATTGGGGTTTTTGGAACCAATGAAGGACTAACCGATGATCCTGATGGCTTTTTTCTTCCGCCACCTAAACCCCGTCTCCATGAACTCTACATTAAACGAGGCGCCTCGCGGGTGAATGTTCCTGTAATTCCATCCAGGTTATCGATTCTGACAAGACCAGTGAGCGGGGAAAGGGGAGTCTGCTTTTTCTGCAATCAGTGTAACAGGGCATGTAATGCATACGCCGATTTCTCATCAGGAACCTGCCTGGTTCAGCCGGCCATAAAAAAGGGCAATGCAGATTTGTATACGATGGCCATGGTCAGGGAGGTAACCACCGGCCAGAGCGGCCTGGCTACAGGCGTATCCTACATCAGCAAAATTGATATGAAGGAGTACCACATTCAAGCCCGTGCCGTTATGCTGGGTGCTTCAGCGTGTGAAACCGCACGTATTTTGCTGAATTCAAAATCCCGAATCCATGCGAACGGATTGGCAAACGGCAGTGGTATGGTGGGCCGTTATCTGCACGATTCAACAGGTGCTGACCGTGCTGCTATCATGCCTGAACTTATCGGTCGCGAGCGTTATAATGAAGATGGAGTAGGCGGGGCTCATATCTATTCTCCCTGGTGGCTCGACAATAAAAAGCTGGACTTCCCCCGGGGCTATCATTTGGAATTTTGGGGAGGTATGGGAATGCCCTCTTACGGAACCGGTTTCGGCATGGACAGCATGCGGAAATATATTATGGATGAGATGGGCAACCCGAAACCAAACGGCGGTTACGGTACGGATCTCAAAAATGACATCCGGAAGATTTACGGATCCACCATTGGTATATCCGGCCGCGGTGAAAGTGTGCCTCAATATGATAACTATTGTGAAATAGATCCCCATACGGTTGATAAATTCGGTATACCCGTTCTGCGTTTTCATTACAAGTGGACTGATTACGAGATAAGGCAGGCCCGGCACATGCATGAAACGTTTGAAGAAATACTAACCGCCGTGGGCGGAACCTTACTTGGCAGTAAACCGGGTCCCGAATCAAATTACGGGCTTCATACACCCGGCCGGATTATCCATGAAGTTGGTACCACCCGCATGGGTGATAATCCCCGTACATCGGTACTGAACAAATTTTCGCAGGCACATGAGTGCAATAACCTTTTCGTTGTGGATGCGGGCTCATTTGTATCGCAGGCCGACAAAAACCCGACATGGACAATTCTGGCCCTTTCGTGGCGGGCATCCGATTATCTGGTGGATGAATTTAAAAAGGGAAATATTGGCTGACACTGGAACTGATAAAATGGATGTCGTAATCAAAGTTTATACAGACACCGGTAATTTTGATCACAATAACGAACACTGAGTAGCATGGAACGACGTGAATACCTTAAACTGTTGCTTGCCGGTACGCTGGGTACCGGCTTGTTTTTAACAAGCGCCTGCAGCCCTGAAGTTCTGACAAAGAGTGAAGAAATCATTGCAACAGGTTCCTATGGCAGAACTGAAGAGGAGAAAGAGCATGACCTGCACCTGAACAGTGAAACCTTTTTCACCGGTCATGAAAGAAAAACAGTGGAACTGCTTTGTGATATTATTATACCCGCAGATGAGGTGTCGGGAAGTGCAACCGATGCCGGTGTACCCGATTTCATTGAGTTCATGATGAAAGATTTCCCGGCCTTTCAGGTACCGACACGTGGTGGTCTGATGTGGCTCGACAATCAGTGTAAAAGCCGCTACGGAAAGGTTTTTATTGATTGCAGTGAAAATGAGCAACTATCGGTCACAGATATGATCGCCTGGCCCGATACGGCTGAACCCGATATGGAATATGGTGTTCGTTTTTTTAACCGGATGAGAAACCTCACTGCTACCGGTTTCTTTACCTCACGGATGGGTATCAGAGATCTGGGTTATGTGGGAAACCGTCCGAATGTCTGGGATGGTGTACCTGTACGGGTACTGCAATATCACGGCCTGAATTACGATCAAAAAACACTGGATGAATGCATTAAACCGGGAGATCGAGACAGGGTAGCCGAATGGGACGAAAATGGGTACCTGCTGTAGGTACCAGTGCCACTGTACATTACCCCGTTTAGTTAGCTAACCGGGATTTTTTTGAGACGGGTTCTGGTTATGATGCCGAGAACCCATCGGTCTTATTCTTTGCAGCTATAGTTTTACCACGTTCAGTACCTTCACGGATTGCCAGCTGACCGCATCCTGCATCAATATCGTCGCCCCGGCTTCGGCGGACGGTAGCCAGCAATTTCCGCTTCGATAGCTCGGCCAGAAAACTGTTCAGACGGTGTTCCCTGGCCCGCTGCAGGGTTACTCCGGCCACATTGTTATACATTATGATATTTACCTTGCTGGGGGCCCAGCCTGCAATGCGGGCCAGCTGTGCAGCGTCATCCCTCGTATCGTTAAACTCGTCGAAAAGCAGGTATTCGTATGTAAGGTCTTTCTGTGTTTTATCATAATAGTATCTCACAGCTTCTTCCAGCGAATTCAGGTCAAGCGATTCGTTGATTGGCATTATTCTGTTACGCTTTATGTCGTTTGCAGCATGCAGGGAAATGGCAAGACGCCAGGGCTGGTTTTCATCGGCCATTTGCCGGATCTGCTTCGTGAGTCCTACGGTCGATATGGTAATCCGTTTCGGACTCAGACCCAATCCGAATTTATGGCATATTGCGGCAGCCGAATGCATTACAGCCTTGTAGTTGTGCATCGGCTCCCCCATGCCCATATAGACGATATTATTAATCCGTTTACCGTAGGTTTCACGGGCAATTTGATCCATGTGGATAGCCTGACCGGCAATTTCACCGATACTGAGATTGCGAAAATATCCCATCATCCCGGTGGCGCAGAAACTGCATCCAAACATGCATCCGACCTGTGAGGAAATACAGACTGTCAGCCGGTCGGCAACGCCGTCATCGAAAAACTCAGGGATAAGTACCGCTTCCACTTTGTGATTGTCGTGCAGTTCAAACAGGACCTTAATCGTGCCGTCTTTTGATCGCTGTTCATTAACAGGTGCCAGTTTGTGGAGAACTGCGGTCTCAGCGAGCCTGGCCCTGACATCCACAGGGAGGTTGGTCATCTCATCAAAGGATGTGGCCTGTTTCTGATAAATCCACTGGAAGATCTGATCAGCCCTGAACCGCTTCAAACCGAGTACTTCGGTGCAATAGGTAGTCAGCTCATCAAGCGTGAGTTTTTTGAGATCCGCCGGGGATGGTACCGCTACTAACTTTTCAGACATGGATAAAGTTACGGGTATTCAGGCAGAAATGCAGATCACATGCCGGAAGAGTACACGAATACATATCAAAAACGAGAGCCCCCATTTCCAGGCGTAAGTACTGCAAAAGGGGGTGAGGTGATATTAGCGCAGATGTGCGTTCAGAACAATCTCGACTCTGGCCAGGGCGCGCGAAACCGGACATCCTTTTTTGGCCCCTTCGGCAATTTCCTGGAACTTCTCATTATCAATACCGGGCACCTTTGCTTCACAATCAAGTTCAATACGGCTGATAGTAAATCCCGCATCACTTTTCACGAGATGAACCGTGGCAGTAGTCGATACGCTTTCTGGATTGTAATCAGCTTTTCCCAGTGCACCTGAAAATGCCATTGAAAAACATCCGGCATGGGCAGCTCCGATCAATTCCTCGGGGTTTGTTCCTTTTCCTGCTTCAAAGCGGGATGCGAAAGAATACGCTCCTTCGAATGCACCGCTCCCGAATTTCATTGTTCCATTACCATCTTTCAGGTTTCCGTTCCATTTAGCATCAGCTGTTCTTTTTGGCATAGTGTTTAGTTTTAATCTATTATTGTTTTACGTTTCTAATGGATACACAGGTGCCTGAAAATCAAGCAGCCGGATCACGCTTTATTCTGAATATAAAATAGCAATGCCTTTAAATGCATTGGTCAAATTCCCTGTTAACAATCTGTAAAATCCGGATGGATAAACCAAAACAATTATATATCTGTGAAGCACGTCGGCAGCCAACCGGCGCAGACAACTGCATAGTGGTTACTGTTCTGGTTTCAGCTGGTTCATGAGGAAGTTCGTATATACATCATGCAGCAGCAGGTAACTTTGGGTGTTATATGAAACTCCGTGGGCACCTGGAGGATAAATCCGAAGGTCTGCGTCTTTTCCCGAATCTGTAAGGGCCTTAACCAGCTGCATGGTATGCTGCATGTGTACATTTTCGTCCATAGCAGAGTGAACAAGAAGTAATCGACCATCCAGATTGCCGGCATGATGGGTTACCGAGCTTCTGGTGTAGCCCCGTGGGTTATCACTTAACTGACCCATATATCGTTCGGTATATATCGTGTCGTAAAGTCTCCAGTCGGTTACAGGGGCTGTAGCGATACCGGCTTTGAAAACACCGGGGTGCAGAACCATGGTTAATGCTGCCATGTATCCTCCATAACTGTGTCCGCGAATGGCCACACGGTCCCCGTCAATCCATGGGAGTTCTGACAGATACCCGGCTGTCTCCACAAAATCGCCGGCTTCGTGGTGGCCAAGATTACGGTACACGATTTTCTCGAATTCACGGCCGTACCCACCACTTCCCCTGTTATTTACACTGGCCACAACCCAGCCTTCCTGTACAAGATATTGTACCCATGCGTTCGATTCGAACTGATTATAAACCGATTGTGCACCCGGCCCGCCGTAAATATTGAGCATAAGGGGATACTGCTTTGATTCGTCGAACCCGCGGGGCTTAATTATATACCCGTCCAGCCTGGTACTGTCGGAAGATGTGAAAGTGAACAGTTCTCTTGGGGCATAGAAATGGTTTTCAGTAAATTCGGTTACAGACGAATTGTCTTCAAGCATTCGTATCACAGAACCATTCATTATTCTCAGTGCAACACGGGTAGGGGTATCAATAGCGGACCAGCGGTCAATGTAGTACGCTGTATTTGGGGATACATCAAAATAGTGCCGGCCCGGTTCAGTACTGATCTGTTGCTTTTGGGAGCCATCGAAACGGATACCGTAAAGGTGACGCTCAAGTGGAGATGCTTCCGTAGAACTGTAATAGATGATTTCACTGCGGGAATCAACTGCATGTACAAAGGAAACATCCCATTCACCAGAGGTGACCTGGTTGAGTAGTCTGCCGTCGTAATGATACCGGTAAAGATGCCGGTTCCCGTCGCGGTCAGATATCCAGAAAAACTCTCTTACCCCCTCAGGAAAGAAAAAGTGATGATTTATGCCTTCGAAAAAATTGAAAATATCGATCCATTGATCAGAGGTTTCTTCCATCATTAAACGCCGTTGACCGTTCCAGAGGTCAAATGAAAAAAGCTTGAGGTGATTCTGATCACGGTTAAGATGAACCAGCGCAATTTTTTGCGGGTCCGAGGTCCAGTAAATGCGGGGTATATAACTGTCTGCAGATTCTCCGGTATTGAGCCACTGACTAGCTCCGGTACGCACATTTACAACTCCGATGCGCACTACGGGATTAATATCACCCACTTTTGGGTATCGGATATTAACATATTGGGCATGGGAACCAGAGAAGTCTGTCATCTGAAATACGGGTACACGGGATTCATCTTCCTGCCAGAATGCGATGTAATTGCTGTCGTGCGACCAGCTCCAGGCCTGCGCGAGACCGAACTCTTCTTCATAAACCCAGCCAAAACGGCCGTTAAAAACATGTTCGGTTGCATCATTGGTGAGCCGGGTTTCTTCGGCGGTTTCAAAATTGTAGATAAACATATCGCCATTACGCTCAAAGCCGATCAGTGATCCATCGGGTGAAAGTTCAGCAGAGCCAGCATCACGGGCAACAAGCCTGAGCGACTGGTCGTCGAGTGAATAGAAATAGTAATCGGCAATACCGGAATGGCGGTATACCGGACGAAAATTGGTTTCAAAAAGCAGGTGTCTGGAATCTCCGGCCCACTGAAAAGACCGGTATGCAAATGGTTTGTCAGAATCCGGGAAAGTAATCCCGGAGCCATCGAAAATGAGCTCTTCATCTCCGGTTTCCGGATCGTGAGCCCTGATTTCTCTTTGCCGATTTTCCCGGTTGTTAATGATAAATGAAAAACGGCTGCCCTCATCAATCCAGTTTACGCTTGCGGGACCATTTGATGCCCGCAACCCTCCCGATGTGAGCGCTTCACGAAGAGATGTATAGGTGGTTTTTTCAGAGAGCTGTTCAGCAGTTTGGCCGTGCGAAGGAACGGTAAGCTGCATGGAGAGCAGTATCAGTATGATTGAATTGAAATAGGTTTTCATGTTGGCCGGATGTGATTGAAGTCTGTTTACAATAATTTTCTTGACTTTTGCGCGGTTTGGCAAGCCTGGATTTAATGTAAAAAAGATTGATAAAACATCGGACAACATATTTTGTAACATAAAAAACGGCTAAAGCATAAGTATTTAATACAAACAGGAAAAAATCTTTAAAATACACTTGACATGGAAGCGCTTTTATAGTTACTTAACAGTGTTAACTTTTATTCTTGCCGCGGTACAATATGAGTCAGTTTAACAGCGAATTGCGTCGACTAATCCTGGACGAAGCCAGGCATCTTATGATTTCGACAGGCTATCACAGCCTGTCGATGAGAAAAATTGCGTCAAAGGCTGGCTGCAGCGCTACAAGCATCTATCTCTATTTCCGGAATAAAGACGATCTGCTTCATGCCCTTATTGAGGAGGGATTTGAAATGCTCAGGCATCGCCTGGTTGAGACGGCTAAGGCACAAACAGAACCACTTAAACGAGTCGAAGCCCTTTGCCGGGAATATGTGCAGTTTGGCTTACAGAATCCTGAATACTATGAAATTATGTTTCTGCTGCGACCTGAACACATGGAACGCTATCCTGTTGAAAAATTCCGGAGGGCCCGTAAAAATCTGGAGCTCATCACCGATACCCTGAATGAAATGAATGGGAGCCGGGGAAGTGATAATGAAGATTCATATGTCAGGGCCCATGCCATAACCGCTTCGTTGCATGGTGCAGTCGTGCTGGTGAATGCGGGCAGACTTGATGTACGCATTAACAGGAAGCGATTTGTAGATACAGTAATCGAACATATCATGCTTGGTATTAATGTCTTACAAATTGAAAGACAATGAATTAAACTTAATAACAAGAAAAATTACATGTATTGCTTAACAGTGTTAATCACCGAAACAGAATAACTCTACCATGAATTTTACCGAGCCATTCAGAAACGTCGCCGTGTTGGGAGCGGGCGTTATGGGATCACAGATTGCTGCACACCTTGCCAATGCAGGTACGCAGGTTTTATTACTGGATATCCCTTCAGAATCAGGATCCCCGGACGCTGTAGTTGAGAAAGCTTTTAAATCCATGATCAGGATGAAACCGTCGCCGCTGGTTACAGCATCGGCTGCCCGGCGCATTCAAACCGGCAATTTCAAAGATGATCTTGAAAAACTGGCGGCATCTGACTGGATTATTGAAGCGGTAGTCGAAAACCTTGAAATTAAACACGACATCTGGTTAAAGGTTCTGAAAATCGCAGGATCAGACGCCGTGCTGTCAACGAATACCAGCGGATTGCCCCTGAAAGAGATATCAGCTGATTTTCCGGACGACGCCAAAAGAAGATTTCTTGGTACACATTTCTTTAATCCTCCCCGGTACCTGAAATTACTTGAGGTGATACCCGGTAAGGAAACCGATCCGGAGATAGTGAAACGGATTGGACGGTTTGGTAAAATCGCACTGGGAAAAGGCATTGTTATAGCAAAAGACACACCGAATTTTATTGCAAACCGGGTCGGGACGTATGCCATGGCTGTGGCGATGCCGGCTTATGCCAGCGGCAGATATAGTGTAGAAGAAATTGATCTTCTTACGGGACCGATTACGGGGCGTCCCAAATCGGCCACGTTCCGGACTGCCGATGTGGTGGGTCTGGATACCCTCTATTACGTCTCTAAAAACCTTTACAAAGCCATTCCACACGATCATCATCGTGATGATTTCATTGTTCCGGAGGTTTTGGAAAAACTCATCGCGGAAAAAAAACTGGGTGCTAAATCGGGTGCAGGATTTTACAAAAAAGAAGGAAAGGTGATAAAAAGCCTGAATCCCGATACAATGACCTATGAAGAGCCAAAGAAGCCGGATCTCGGAGATATCGATATAATCAGGAAAAACCCATCGCTGGTTGAACGCTGGAAAGCCCTGTTCGCTGATTCAGGACGCGCGGGTGAGTTCATCCGTGAACATACCGTTAAAAGTGTGGCATACAGCATGTACTGTATTCCCGAAATATCCGATATGCCGGCAGATATAGACAGGGCGATCTGCTGGGGTTTTGGATGGGAGATGGGGCCGTTCAGAATCGCTGATGCAATCGGACTGGAAAAGCTCACCGGGCTGTTCCCGCAGTACGGATTTAATGTGCCTGATTGGGTCGTTCCCATGATTCAATCCGGTGACACTGCATTCTACAGAACACGTAACGGAATTCGCGAAGTGTGGCTGCCCGGAAAAGGGTATCAGGCAGATCCGCTGCCGGAAGATGAAATTACCGTTGCCTGGCTAAGGGAAAGAGAAACCCGGGAAATCTGGAAGAATGAGGAAGCGGCACTGCTTGACATCGGGGATGGAGTTACCCTTTTCGAATTTCGTTCGAAGGCAAATACCCTTGGATCAAAGGTAATGAGCGGTTTGAGGGAGGCTATCGAAATGGTGGAAGACGGAGACTGGCTCGGCATGGTTATTGGTAACGATGGACACAATTTTTCTGTTGGAGCCAATCTCGGAGAACTGGTCCATGCTGCCCGCAGTGGCGACTTCAAGGTAATCGAGAAAGCAGTCGACAACTTCCAGGGCACTGTTCAGCGTCTCCGTTATGCTTCCAGTCCGGTTGTACTTGCGATGCGTGGCAGGGCCCTGGGCGGCGGGTGTGAACTTGCTATGGGTTCAGGTCACGTTGTAGCTGCTGCCGAAACTTATATGGGACTCGTTGAACTCGGTGTCGGGCTGATCCCCGCCGGAACCGGTTCAATGCACATGGCCACCCGTGCTGCAGATAAAGCTGAATCTGAACATGTGAGCCAGATTCAGGTATTCCTGCAAAAGGCTTTTGAAACCATCGCGATGACCAAAGTGACCATGAGTGCGCAGGAGGCAGTAGAACTCGGTTACCTGATGCCCGGCACAACCCGTATCGTTATGCATGAGGACAGGAGAATTTATGCGGCTAAAGAGGAAGTGCTCCGGCTTGCCCGGCAGGGATATTTGCCCCCACCGGTCAGGAACAGTATTCAGGTTCTTGGCAAGGCGGGAAGGGCTCCGCTTGATACCGCAGCGTGGATGATGAAACAGGCCGGCTACATTTCAGAGTATGACCGGTATCTGGCCGGTCGTCTCGCCTATGTTCTGACCGGTGGTGATATTACCGGTCCCGCCCGGGTTCATGAGGATTACCTCATTGCCCTCGAAAAAGAGGTGTTTCTGTCGCTTACCGGAGAACAGAAAACCAGAGAACGAATACACAGCATCCTGACTGAAAACAAACCTCTCAGGAACTGATAATTATAACGTAACTCATTGATCAACAATTAGTAAAAAACTATAATTAGAATATTTATGAGCAATGAAGCATATTTAGTCAGCTCTGTAAGGACTGCAGTTGGAAAAGCTAAAAAAGGTTCACTTGCCCGGGTCAGGCCCGAGCAGATGGGAGCAGATGCGGTATCCGGGGCGATTGCCCGCATAAACGGACTTGAACCGGAAATGATCGATGATATACTTGTCGGATGTGCCATGCCGGAAGGTGAACAGGGGCTTAACATGGCAAGAATCATTGCACTGCGTGCAGGTTTACCGAACGCTGTTTCTGCGGCAACTATCAACCGGTTTTGCTCATCCGGACTCCAGACCATTGCAATGGCGACATCCGCAATCCGCTCTGGCTATAACGAAGTGATAGTTGCTGGTGGGGCGGAATCGATGAGCCTGGTACCTATGACCGGATTTCATTTCTCTCCGGATCCTTACATGGTACAACACAAACCCGAAGTATATATCGGAATGGGAATTACAGCGGAAAATGTGGCACGAAAATACAGCATCAGCCGTGAAGATCAGGACCGGTTTGCATACAACTCGCACATGAAGGCAGTCCGGGCAATCAGGCACGGTTTTTTCAAAGATGAAATAATTCCTCTAATGGTAAAGGAAAATGTTTTAAAGAATGGAAATCAGATCAGCACTGAGCAAACTTTCGATACCGATGAGGGACCTCGTCAAGATACTTCACCGGGGGCTTTGGCCGGGTTGAATCCGGCATTTATGCACGGGGGATCTGTAACAGCCGGAAACTCTTCCCAGATGTCGGACGGTGCCGCCGCGTCGGTGGTTATGTCGGAGAAAATCATGAAAAAGATCGGGGCCGAGCCACTGGCAAGACTTGCGGGATTTGCCACTGCCGGGGTACCACCTGAACTGATGGGAATAGGTCCCGTTGAAGCCATTCCAAAGGTGCTTCAGCAAACCGGTCTGAAGATCAGTAATATCGGACTCATCGAGTTAAATGAAGCATTTGCATCACAGGCCCTTGCAGTTATTCGTGAGCTCAGTATTGACGAGTCGATCGTGAATGTAAACGGAGGTGCTATTGCTTTAGGTCATCCCCTGGGTTGCACGGGCGCAAAACTGACTGCGACTTTACTGCATGAAATGGTACGAAGAAGAATCCGTTATGGCATGGTTACCATGTGCATCGGAGGTGGAATGGGAGCTGCTGGCATTTTTGAAAACCTGAGACGTTGAGAAATCAGATTCGGTAGTGGAAATTGAGACAACAGACAACAGACATAAGACATCAGAAACCAGACATCAGACGATATACACCAGACATCAGATTTCCTGTGCTGGATTTGGAATGGAAGACAGTTTGTTGATAGATAAACAGACCGGAGGTTGAGAGCTTGCAGGTCATTTTAACACTAATGAAAGAATAACTGATTTTTAATCAATCACTATCATGGAAACATTACTTGTCGGATTTTTGACTGAACAGCCGGTTTGGGCTGTGATTGTTGTTGCAGTTATTGTATTGCTGGCCCTGGGATACACAGGTGCTCTCTTATTGGTCTGGTTTGCTGCTGCAGCTGTGCTTTTGCTAGGCTACAGTGCCCCGGTATGGACATTCTATGTACTGGGAGTACTTGCCATACTGTTACTGATAAAACCTGTGCGCAGGAGTGTTTTGTCGGCCGGCATCATGAAACTGATGACAGCCCTGAAGTTTCTGCCGGTAATATCCGAAACCGAACGTACAGCCATTGAAGCCGGCACCGTGTGGGTGGATGGTGAACTGTTTTCCGGAAAACCGGATTTCAAAAAAATATTGAAGGAGAACTACCCTGACCTGACTACCGAAGAACAGAAGTTCATTGATGGTCCGGTTGAGGAGCTCTGCCGGATGACAAATGACTGGGATGTATTCCAGAGAAGGGACCTTCCGCCAGAGGTTTGGGAATATTTGAAAAAAGAACGGTTTTTCGGGCTCATTATTCCGAAAAAATATGGCGGACACGGATTTTCAGCACTTGCGAACAGTACTGTGGTAGCCAAGCTTTCTTCCCGGTGCGGCCCTTTATCCACTACGGTGATGGTTCCCAATTCACTTGGGCCTGCCGAACTTCTGATTCACTATGGAACGGAGGCACAAAAAGACCACTATTTACCCAGGCTTGCCAGGGGAGAAGATATACCCTGCTTTGCGCTTACTGAGCCAAATGCCGGTTCTGATGCCGGGGCAATCGAATCAAATGGTGTTGTCTTCAGGGATGAAAACGGAAAACTGTTTCTGAAGTTAAACTGGGAAAAGCGTTACATCACACTGGCAGCCATTTCAACTGTACTGGGGCTGGCATTCAAGCTTCGTGATCCTGACAACCTGCTCGGAAAAGGAACGAATCCGGGTATAACATGTGCCCTGATCCCATCCGACACACCCGGTGTAAAACTCGGTTTGCGGCATGATCCGCTGGGCGTTCCCTTCGTCAACTGTCCGACGTTCGGCCACGATGTGGTGGTACCGGTCGACAGCATAATCGGTGGTGTGGATGGGGCCGGCAAAGGCTGGCGCATGCTGATGGAAAGCCTGGCGGCCGGCCGTGGAATATCACTCCCGGCATCAAGCGCCGGTGGCATAAAATCCGTTATGAGGGTGGCCGGTGCCTATGCAGCCGTCCGGAAACAATTCGGTGTTCAAATCGGCCGATTTGAGGGCATAGAAGAACCGTTGGCCCGCATCGGCGGGTACGCATATATATATGAAGCGGCACGCAAGTTCACCTGTGGTGGTCTTGATAAGGGGGCTAAACCGGCTGTGGTGACCGCCATAGCAAAATACAACTTTACAGAGGCGATGCGCAAAGCGATCAACGACGGTATGGATATTCTCGGGGGTTCCGCGATTTCAAGGGGACCGAAAAATCTGCTAGCGAACGGATATCTTGGTGTGCCCATTTCCATTACGGTTGAAGGAGCCAATATACTTACAAGGACCCTGATGATATTTGGCCAGGGCGCCATACGCTGTCACCCATACGCATTTAAGGAAATCGATGCTCTCACACGCGGTGACCTGAGGCAGTTCGATGAGGCTTTCTGGAAACACATCGGTCATGTAGGACGAAATAAGGCCCGTGCATTTCTGCTGAGCCTGACCCGTGGCAGACTGGCCGGTTCACCCGTTGGCGGGCCGGCAGCCCGGTACTTTAAAAAAATGTCGTGGACATCCGCTTCATTTGCTTTTACTGCAGACATAGCCCTGGGGGCATTTGGCGGTGGTCTGAAACTCCGGGAGAAACTGACCGGCAGATTTGCCGACATTCTGTCATGGATGTACCTGGGCACAGCGGTACTGAGAAGATTTGAAGCCGAAGGCCGGCCAAAAGAGGATGAGCCCTTTCTCCATTGGAGCATGCAGTACTGCTTTGCTCAGATTCAGGGGGCCTTTGATGGTATATACCGTCACATGGATGTTCCTGTTCTGGGATGGTTTTTTAAAGGCCCAATGCTTTGGTGGTCGCGTATCAATCCGATAGGAAGCATGCCGTCCGACAGGCTGGGGAGTAAAGTTGCCCGGGCCATGCAGGTACCCGGTGATCAACGGGACCGGCTTACCGAAGGTGTATATCTGCCCGATCCGGACGATATGAATGAGCCCCTGTCAATACTCGAAAATGCTTTCCGGCTCACCGTTCAAAGTGATGCCGTTGCCAGGAAAATCCGGGATGCTGTTAAATCGGGTAAACTTTCGAAAGAAGCACCGTCAAAACTGCTCAAGAAAGCTGTTGCAGCGGGTGTGATATCGGAAAATGAGGCCGACCTTGTTGCAAGAACAGAAAAAGCACGAAGTGTGGCTGTAGCAGTCGATTCCTTCACCATGGAAGAGTACAAGAAGACCGCAATGCCTGAAGCCATGGGTCAGACTTCCAAAGAAGATATTGCCGGTGTAAAAGCCTGATAAACAGTTTCAATTGAGGCCACTGGATCATAACAGTTGCTTTTGAGAAATAAATCTATTGCTGCGTTTCTCCTGAACCAGCAGAGCCAGGCCACAACTCGGATATAACGGGTTGTGTAAATATCATTTTTTTGAAAGCTTTTTCTCGTAACGCCAGAAAACCCTTTCAACAACCGCGTCGCAGAAATGTGAGTAGAAAGATATTGGCCCAACCCAGGGTATGATGGCATAAGCATGCCCGGCTTTTTTCAGGTCATCCAGGCACCGTTTCAGTAAAATACTGCCCACACCCTTGCCCCTGAGGTCGGGGTGGGTTCCCATCGGACCGAACCAGCCCGTGCCGGTATTGTTTGCACTGTGAGCTGAAAATGCTTTTACAATATTGTTCTGAACAGCGACATGAATACTTGCGGGTTCATTTGCCAGCGCAACAGATACTTCGTGGCGCCACAAATTAAAATGGGTATCAATAAAGTCCATGAGTGATTTGCGATTATCCTCGCCTGCCCTGGATATGGTAATGCCCTCGTTTTCCAGTTTTTTCTCTGCAGCTTCGGTGTTCCAGTTACGGTCGAGCCGGGCATGCAGGTTGGATGTATCTGTAAAACGGCTGAATCCCATACGCTCAGCAAAACAAAGGGCGGGTGTGTAACGGGGGTCAATGCCGGGCATCAGGTAATTCATTACCACATCATAAATCCTCATACAGTCGGCGCCCTCTTTAACCGCCAGCTCTTCCAGCTTTTCATACATGCCACGGGCCAGGCCGTTTCTGCGGAATTCAGGTAAAACCCCCATCAGTTTGATATAGGCAATTTTCTCTCCGCGTACATCCCTGAGAACCCCCTGCATGAATCCGGCTGCAATACCGCTGGTTTCGGCTACCAGGGTCATATCCCGGTTAAAAGCCGGATCACCGTCAATTTTTTCCATCAATATCGCTTCGGTAATATTGTCGAGGTGATGGGAACGCACCATTATGTTCAAAACGGCATTGAAATCGGCAGGGCTGTATGTTCTGATATTCATGGTTTGGTAAATTTTGGTGTTCAGTGCGGTTTCGTGATGTCAGAAGACGGGCATGTTGCGGAACCGTCCAGGTTTGGTCCGAAATGTGCTTCGGGCTTGCCCGGAATCAGTTTACCCGGCGACCATCAATAAGGTACAAAACAAATCGAATACACAGGTTGGAAATATTGATCGATTGCCAGTTTATTCGTGCCGGAACACCGCACCAGTCAGACCGGAAATTCAAATAGTATCCGGGCGGAAAATTGATGTATTTTCAATCGGACACCCAAAATACAGTAAGAGAATCAAGCCTTGTCAATGCCGTTACTCCGCACCTGGAAACGAAACCGATTAGCCCGCAAGCCGTTCCCCCGGCAGTGGAGGGAGATGGCCATGCAGAATGTTGCGCACTACCGGCATCTGCATGAACCCCTTAGGCAGAAGCTGGAGAAATGCATGCATGTTTTTCTGCATGAAAAACTTTTCGAGGGCTGCGGCGGGCTTGCCATGACCGACGAGATTCGTGTAACAATTGCCGCGCAGGCCTGCCTGCTGTTGCTGGGCGATGCATCCGACTATTACCCCGATCTGCGCACGGTGCTGGTGTATCCCGATACCTACATTGCCACCGTGGAGCGGCGGACCCTCGACAACACCATTGTCGAGGGTGATGAGCACCGCAGCGGCGAGGCGTGGACCATGGGCAGCATCGTGCTCTCGTGGCGGGATGTACTGCAGGGCGGGCGCAGCCATATCGACGGCCGCAACCTGGTATTTCATGAATTTGCGCATCAGCTCGATTACGAACTGGGGGCGACGGAAGGGGTGATGTTCTACAAAGAGAACCGCTATACCATGGACTGGCCCCGGGCAATACTGAAGACGGCCGACAGGCACAGCATCAATGTGCGGCTTGGCCGCCCTACCGTACTCGATTCCTACGGTGACACAAACCTGGCGGAATTCTTCGCGGTCTCGCTGGAGGCATTCATGGAGCGGCCCCGCGACCTCAAACGGGAATATCCGGAGTATTTCGACCAGATGAGGGAGCAACTCGGCATCAATCCGATGGATCTTTACTCAGTTGACTGAACCACTCGAACGGGTAGTATATGTGGTCTGATAAGGTCCCGTAAGTCCGGCAGATCAAATAATTGCCTGTGGGCACTATATATTATATAGTCAAAAGAATATTATCAGGAACTTCAAATGTTGCATCAAAAGACGTTTAGAACCTCCACATTTAACCACCACATATCGATCAAACCTCGTATTATTTTATTTTTTAAAATCATGAGTAAAGATGTCCGCTAAACCACTGCTCGAAATAGACGGCATAAGCAAAAACTACGGGGCACACCCGGGGCGATCTATAACCGGCCGCGTACCCGTTTCGTGGGACGACTTCCTCATCGCATTTTTCACCGCCGGTGTGGGTTCGACCACGCTGCCCATGAAGGTGTACCCGATGATCAAGTTCGGCGTTTCGCCCGAGATCAATGCCATTTCTACCATCACACTGCTTTTTACAATGATCCTTATATTCATTGCCCTGAGGATTGAGGGCGTGTCGACGGCCGCCAAAACCATGGATTAAACCCGATTGTTACCGATAATGATGCATACTAACAGTGGACTTCTGCCGGCATACGGCATCCTTCTTGGGGCACTGTTGTGGATTGGCGGATGCGGCACTACAGCAGAGGATGAAGCGGAGCGCCGGCTTGCTTCTCATCTGAATTTCTACAACTGGTCGTACTATATCGGCGAGACAACGATCTCCGATTTTCAGGACAGGACCGGTGTGAGAGTACGCTACGACAACTACTCGAGCAACGAGGAGGTGCTTGCACGGTTGCAGGCCGGAGTATCGGGCTACGACGTGGTTGTGCCCAGCGACTATATGGTTGAAGTGATGGTCAGCCTCGATCTGCTAAGTCCACTGAATCATGATAATTTGCCAAACATGGTTCATATGAACCCGGACTTTATAGATCTGCCGTTCGATCCGGAAAACAGGTGTTCCATACCCTATCAATGGGGCAGTGCAGGTATTGGAGTCAACGTAGCCCGCGTTCCCGAATTTGAAGAAAGCTGGGATCTGTTGTGGGATGAAACCTACAGCGGCAGAATATCCATGCTCGATGATATGCGAAGCGGCCTTGTTCCGGCATTGAAAAGGCTGGGTTATTCCGTTAATACAACCAATGAGCTGGAACTGGAAGAAGCCCTTGAACTGATGGCCGAACAGAAGCCACTGGTAAGGGCCTACACAAGCGATACCTTCATAGACCTTCTCAAATCGGGAGATATCTGGATAGCGTACGGCTGGAGTGGCGACATCTACCAGGTTGCGAAGGAAAATCCGGACATCAGATTCATAATCCCAAAAGAAGGGACCTACCTTTGGGTTGATAATATGGTTATACCGCGAAGCGCACCAAGTCCATATACGGCTGAAGTGTTTATGAATTACATTATGGATCCTCATATCTGTGCCGGAATAACCAATACTACCTGGTATGCCAGCCCGAATTTGAATGCTATCCCCCATATCCACCCTGAAATTACCGGCGACCCGAATATCTATCTTCCGGATGAAATTATGGAACAGAGTGAATTTTTACAGGATGTGGGAGAAAATACGCGCCTGTATGAGCGCATCTGGAGCAGGCTGAAATCACAATAGAACATGAATGAGTATTTATGGTTCAGGGTTTCATCAGAATATGGCCTGCCGTTAGTCATTCCTGTTAACCGCTTCACCAGGCATTCGGTTCAACTTTCAGGATCAATTCCGTTAACTTGAAATTCAGAACCGTTATCACCGGAATTTGTAATCCTGGAATAACTGATATCTGTAAGTAAAAAGTAATGCAATCTGATGATCTCATGTAAAAAAATTTTATAAAAAAGGGTGCTCCATTGCTTTAGAATCAGGATTACCCGTTCTTCTGTCAGACCATCTACGACCCATTAAACCATTTTTCAGGAAATTTATCTATGTATAAAATAATGATTGCGTTAGCAGCGCTCGCCCTGGTTACGGCTTGCGGTACATCGCAGAAAGCTTCCAGCCCGTCCGGATCGCAGGAATCCCCGTCGGCGCGTAATGCATCCAACCGTACGGTTAATTATGCCCAGCTGGTACGCGGTGCCGAAACAGAGGAAGGCCTCTTTACCGTACATCAGAAAGACGGTAAACTCTACTATGAAATCCCACTCAATATACTGGACCGTGAGATGCTGCTGGTGTCACGTCGAGCACAGACAATGACAGGCATGGGTTATGGCGGTCAGCGCTACAATAACCAGGTGGTACGCTGGGTACGCCAGAACAACAACATACTGTTCCGGAACGTAACCCACCGCATTACCGCTGATTCCACGCAGGCAGTTTATGAAGCAGTTCGCAACTCATCGTTTGAACCTATCATAGCCTCATTTAAAATTGAAACCTGGAACCGGGATTCAACAGCAGTGGTAATTGAAGCGACCAATCTGTATGCAACAGATATACCTGAGCTGTCGCCACGACGGCAGATGCGGGCACGCAGGCTCGATACCAACCGGAGCTATATTGAAAAGGTGAGATCATTTCCGGAAAACATCGAAGTACGTGCCGCCCTTACGTTTGAAACCGACAATGCCCCCGGAAACCTGGGTACCATATCGGTGATGATGAACCACAGCATGCTTCTTCTGCCTGAAACGCCGATGAAGGGCCGGCTTTGGGACGAAAGAGTAGGCTATTTTTCCGTTTCACAGACTGATTTCGGCAGTGATGAACACCGGGCAGCTACCCGCCGGTTTATCACCCGCTGGAGACTGGAGAAGCAGAATCCGGAGGCCGAAGTTTCCGATCCCGTGAAACCCATCACGTTCTATGTCGACCGGGCCACACCTGAATGGCTGGTTCCCTATGTTATTGAAGGAGTGAACGACTGGCAGGTTGCCTTCCAACAGGCCGGCTTCAGTAATGCCATTATCGGTAAAAGGGCGCCGTCACTTGAAGAAGACCCCGACTGGAGCCCGGAGGATATCCGCTATCCAACCATCCGCTGGTACCCCTCCAATATTCAAAATGCATATGGACCGCATGTAAACGACCCGCGCAGCGGTGAAATTATTACGTCATCGATCGGCATGTACCACAACATCATGAACCTGCTCAGGAACTGGTATTTCATTCAGGGGGCGGGTGCAGATGAGCAGGCCAGGACCCATAAATTTTCAGATGAACTGATGGGCCGTCTTGTTCAGTACGTGGTAGCACATGAAGTCGGGCATACACTCGGCTTGCCACACAACATGAAAGCCAGCGGCATGGTACCTACCGACAGTCTGCGCAGTGCAACCTTTACCCACAAATATGGAACAACGCCGTCGATCATGGATTATGCACGGAATAACTATGTTGCCCAGCCCGGCGATAATGCCTTTATGTTTCCGATTGTTTCCATATATGACAATTTTTCCATTGAGTGGGGTTATAAACCATTCCCTGAAGCGAATTCACCCAGGGAAGAGAAGCCCTTCCTCGACGCAATCGCAGCACGCCAGATTGATGAACCCATGCTCCGGTTCGGAAACCTGTCGCAGGTGGATCCGACCCAGCAACGCGAGGCCCTTGGCGATAACCATGTTAAATCATCCAGGTACGGAGTTGCCAATCTGAAGCGGATCATGGGCTTCATCATCGACAGTGCTGGCTCGGATGGTGACGATTATTCCACTCTCCAGGAGCTGTATAACAACGTGATTTCTCAGCGCAACCGCTATCTTGGCCATGTGGTAAGCTGGATTGGCGGAGTTATAACACAGACCAAAGTATATGGCCAGGAAGGGCAGGTGTATACACCTGTTGCCAGAGATCGTCAGGTGGAGGCAATGGATTTCCTTATTGAAGAGGGTTTTTCAACGCCTACCTACCTCCTCGACCAGGAAGTGCTGCGCCGTATTGAGTCGGCCGGAGCAACCGACAGGATCATGCAATCTCAGCGAATGGTACTGATGCAGCTTATGAGTGACGCCCGCATCAAACGGATGGCTGAAATTGAAGCGGCCAGCACCGATACCCGCGAAGTTTATACTATCGGCGAAATGATGAGTGAGGCCAGAAAGGGTGTATGGGCTGAACTGACACACAGAAATGTAAATGTGGATCTCTATCGTCGGAACCTGCAGCGATCCTACATCGAGGTAGTGGAAAACAGACTGAATGCTGAGGACCTTTCCGGCGAAGCACGTGCAATTTTCAGAGGTAACCTGGTACAGATATCAACTGATATTGACCGTGTGATGTCGCGGGCTCAAAATGACACAACACGCATGCACCTGCAGGATATAAAGAAAGAGATTGAACGCATTTTGGATGTGTGACCCCCATCTGGTTTACCGGATTCTCACATTCAAACCATAAATTTGGTCATCTGTTTAAAAAGGCCGGTACGCGGTAAATCGCATACCGGCCTTTTTCCTTTAGTCAGAAATCCGGGATGAACTTTTTTGTAAATTAAATCGTCAGTATTAAATAATATCATTGGTATCGTCAGAATCGTCACTAATGTAGTTATCGTCAGAGTTGTCACGATCGCTACGATCGCCACTATCGCCACTATCGCCAGTTTCGCCAGTTTCGCAACTAATATCAGTATAGTCAATCTATCGGTAGCAGCGTCTTTGTTTGGCGGTTCGGATAACGTTACCTAATCAACCATTTTCAAAATGACCTGTTTTTGTATGAAAAAGATCGGCTTTCTGCTTTTTTTAACAAACTTTATGTGGTCCTGTACCGGATCCGATTCACCCCAAAAGGCCGATGGCACCCTCGTAACGATTGATACAGAGGAAATTCTGAGGATCAGTGACGAATACTCTGAAGAATATCTGTTTGGCCGTCTGAATGGCGTAGTTGTTGATGCAGATGGCCATATTCTGGCAGGTGATCAGTCTCAAATAACGATCTATCATTTCTCGGAGGATGGTTCTTACCTCGGGAGTTTTGGGCAGCAGGGGGCAGGCCCCGGAGAATTCGGCCAGTTTTTCAATCTTGGAATCACTTATGACGACAGCCTGTATGTTCAGGACGTGATGCAGTCGCGGGTTATCACATTCGGAAAAAATGAGGATGGACAATGGGCATTCGGAAGCACGATTGCACTTCGCAGGGGAGATGGCGGGTTTCCTTCACAATTTCACAAAATCAGCGACGGGGATTTCCTTGTGCATTACATGCGAGGGGTTCAAACCTCTGTGATTAGTGAAAAGCCCTACCTCCAGTTGGCAGATCGCGGCGGTGATGTTAACGGAGAAAAAATCCTGGAACTCGAACCCTACCAAATGCATGTAATACAATCCGGAAACAGGGTAATTGCTATGGGAATACCATATACGTATCATCAGCCATTTACAGTAAGCCACACGGGTCATATCTACACCGGCTTCAATGAGAACCTGTTCATTTCGAAATACGATCACAGTGGTAATCATCTGCTGGATATCGATTTCCCGGTTGATCCCATTGAAGTTTCCAGGGAGGAAAAGGATGAAGCCGTTAGCGGATTCGGTGAATCGGCAGATGAGGTGCGTTCCAGAATGCCCGATATAAAACCTGCCTTCACGCGGTTACTGGTATCTGATACCGGCGATTTGTGGGTGCACAGAGGGGTTGTTGACGAGCTTGAAGTCTGGCTGGTTTTTTCTGACACCGGCAAACCGATGTTCCAGGTTCAACTGCCCCAACATTTCATGGTATCTCGGATACGTCATGGTAATATCTATGGTACCCTGCCTGATGTAGACGAACTGGTAAGTATTATCGTGTACAGGTATATTCAGGACGGATCATCAGAAGATTTTGCTGATGGTTCACGCTGAGTTGCCGGATGCCAGGACTCCGGCAACCCGCACGAACTTTACCCGGTGTTCATGATGGCTGGAATACCTTTTTATCAGTTACGAGTTCCGATACAGCATCCACAAATAACCGGGCTTTTTCCGCTGTATCCGATTCACAGTAAATCCGAAGCAGAGGCTCTGTACCCGATGATCTTACCAGAATCCAGGTCCCGTCTTCGAGCCATAATTTGGTGCCGTCTTTGGTCTCCCGTTCAACAACTGCCAGGCCGCTAATCTCTTTAAGCTGGTTTTGACGGATGTAGCTTAATACCGCCTTCTGATGTTCTTCAGACAATTCAATATCAACGCGCCTGTTGTAGTTTGGACCAAATTCATCAAACAGTTCCCTCACCAGTATGCTGAGTGGTTTCCCTGACTCCAGTATCATTTCAATGATCAACAGGCTTATGTAGATACCGTCCATGTCTGGAATATGGCCTTTAACTGTCATCCCACCACTTTCTTCACCACCGATAATGACATTGCACGTCAGCATTTTTTCGGAGATGTATTTAAAACCTACAGGTGTGGTTTCCAGAATAAGGCCATATTTCTCGGCCTGTCTATTGAGCATGTGCGTGGTTGAAAATGTTTTGATCACACATCCTTTCAATCCCTTGTTACGGGCAAAATATTTTGTAAGTAAGCTCAGGATCAGATGAGCATCGACATACTGACCCTTTTCGTCAAATAGTCCGACTCTTTCAGCATCACCATCCGTAGCCAGGCCAATGCTGCATCTGTGTTCAACCACAAAGTCTGCAAGTTCCCTGAGATTTTCTTCTTTGGGTTCAGGAGCACGACCGTGATAGCCGGGATTGAATATGGAGTGTATTTCCAGTATCTGACTACCTAAAAGTTCTCTGAGTAAGCCCTGACCGGCACCATACATTGAA
The DNA here is from genome assembly GCA_047921215.1 of Cyclonatronaceae bacterium. Taxonomy (GTDB): domain Bacteria; phylum Bacteroidota; class Rhodothermia; order Balneolales; family Cyclonatronaceae; genus RECM01. The sequence continues at coordinate 52,670 of JBLRWO010000013.1, forward strand.
TCATGGGCTATCATTATGTTACTTCTCCTGATTCTTTTTGTGTCAATTCTGCGCCGTAGTACTGTCAGATACTGACCGTTAAGATCGATCTGCCTGATGAGGCCATTCCGGAGGAACTCATCGAGCGGGCCGGGTTTAAAATCAGGATCAGTATCACTGATTCTGGCTTCCACGTCGTCGCTTTGATAGGCTGAAACGGGTCCGCCAAAAGGTGCTTTTATCTTGACCCCGTTATATATGGGGGGATTATGACTTCCGGTGATAATTACACCAACGGAATCGTGTTCAAGTGCAGCCCAACTTATTGCAGGAGTGGAACATACAGACCGGCTAATTCTTACAGGTATACCCATGGCAGCAAGTACACAGGCTGCGTGTTCTGCAAATTCCCTGCCCATAAATCGGGTATCATAACCCAGTATAACACCATTATCGGTAATATTATCCTCAGTAATCCAGCTGGCGATGGCCTGCATTACCAGATTCAGGTTATCAAAAGTGAAATCCCTGGCAATAATGCCCCTCCAGCCTGCAGTGCCAAATTTGATTGTCATGGCGATACCTGTAAGTTAATTACAGCTAATGTGGTTAGGCTTCATCTGACGTTAATGTAGAATTTGGAAATCAGATTTCCCAGTGGAATTTGACATAAAGTCTGCGTTCCGGTATTAGGATGGTGCCCCCGGCGAAATTCGCAGGTTTTCGTTACAAAGTTTTCTCAGAGCTGCTGAAATCCACTTTTTTCCAGATAAGCCAGATACCGTACAATATAAAAGGAACACTGAGCAGCTGTCCCATGGTGAAGAAGGTACCATCCATAAATGCTGCCTGTTCAACCTTGGTAAACTCAATCAGTATACGTCCGCTGAACAGGATAATCATGATCAGACCGAGCAGCAGGCCTTCGGGCGGATTTTTTCTATAGTATCGGTAAACACCCCACAGTATACTCAGAAGTATAATGCACCAAAAGGCCTCGTAAAGCATGGATGGATGCCTCGGTAGCAGGTCAACACGGGCAAAAACAACGGCCCAGGGCACATCGGTTGGAACACCGAGAATCTCGGAATTGAAAAAATTACCCACACGAATAAAGAAACCGCCAATTGCAACCGGCATAGCAACCCGGTCTCCAAGCCAGGTAAAGGTAAGATCAGTCCGTTTTTTCATATACAGCCAGATGGCAATTAACATGCCAACACCTGCACCATGACTTGCCAGACCACCCTGCCAGAAAGCCAGCACTTCGTGCAGGTTCCGAAGATAATAGTCCGGATCATAGAAAATGACATGACCCAGCCTGGCTCCGAGTACTGTTCCGATCAGCATATAGGTGAGCAGGCTGTCGGCATAAGCCTGTGGTTTCCCGGCGTCTCTGAACAGTTTTGATCCGTACAGGTAACCAAGTAAAAAACCGGAAGCAAACAGCACTCCATACCAGCGCGGCATTACCGGGCCAATCGACGACAGTTCCGGACCACCAAAGGGTAGCATCAACAGCTGACCTATTACAATGGCACCAAGAAGAAGCCCTCCGCTTTTCCAGAGAGGCATCGGCTCTGCAGGATCGGCTTTTCTGCCTCTTTTCTTTTTGACGTCTTTTTCTTTACCGGTGAGCAGGGGATACCCAAAGAATAATATGAGCGACAGACCCAGCCCGATTAGGTTGAGGCTGAATGGCAGTGATATTTCAGGGATGGTAAAAGCCACGGGACTGCCGTCCCAGTAGAAATAAGAATCCGTCATGGTTCGGATCAGTTAATAATGGATGGAATATTTTTGTCCTGCTGCCGTGTCTTCAACCGTCACGTCAAGTGCTTTAAGGCGGTCGCGAATCTGATCGGACAAAGCCCAGTTTTTCTGTGCCCGGGCTTCCGCCCGCATTTCCAGCAGTAAATCGATGAGCCCTTCTGCCAGCTGATCGCTGCCGGAAATACTCGCCTGTGGCCAGATCCCAAGAACATCATCAATAAAAAGGTGAACCCATTGATACACATCGGCAATATTTGACGGGACTTTGCTTTTTTGTAAATCATGCCTGAGTGGCCTTAATTTTTCAAACAAAATCCCGATGGCACGGGCCGTATTGAAATCATCGTTCATGGCCGCTTCAACAGAATCGCGCAGGGAATCCAGATCGAAAACAAGGTTTACAGTAGTAACACCATGCACTGAATCCTCAAGATTATTAAGGATATCGGTCAGTGCTTTGTACCCTGCCTCCGCAGCTTCAAGTGCCTTTTCGGAAAAATCAGTAGTACTCCGGTAGTGGCTTTGTAACAGGAAGAACCGGATAACAGCGGGGTTCCAGGCTTTTGAGAGCAGTTCGTGGTCGCCCTCAAAAAACTGCCGCAGCGATATGGCATTGCCAAGTGATTTACCCATTTTCTGGCCGTTAAGGGTCACCATATTGTTGTGCATCCAGTATTTGACGAATGTCTTGCCGGTGTGTGCCTCACTTTGAGCAATTTCACATTCATGGTGAGGAAACTGGTTTTCAAGTCCGCCACCATGAATATCGAATGTGGATCCCAGATACTTCATGGACATGGCAGAACATTCTATATGCCACCCCGGGTAACCATCTCCCCATGGGGAATGCCACCTCATGATGTGACTTTCATCGGCTTTTTTCCACAGGGCAAAATCAGAGGGATTGCGTTTGTCGCCTGCGGTTTCAATACGGGTTCCGGTCTCGGCGTCCTCAGTTTTTCTCCCGCTCAACTTCCCGTATTCTTGAAATGAGGTAACATCAAAATATACATTTCCATCAGCTTCATAGGCATGACCGCTTTTGATGAGATCATCAATAATGGCAATCTGCTCCGGTATATGACCACTTGCCCGCGGAACGATGTCGGGGCGGGTCAGATTCAGCCTGTCCATGTCCTGAAAGTATCGGGTAGTATACTTTTCGGCGATTTCCATGGGTTCCAGCTTTTCTAGGCGCGATTGTTTGGTCAGCTTGTCTTCCCCTTCATCGTGATCGTCCGTCAGGTGTCCGACATCTGTTATATTTTGAACATACCTGACCCTGTAACCGATATAGCGAAGGTAACGAACTACAATATCAAAGGAGACATAACTTTTGGCATGGCCAAGGTGGGCATCACCATAAACAGTGGGTCCACACACATACATACCAACAAACCCCTCGGTAATTGGCTTAAATAGTTCTGTTTTTCGGGATAGTGTGTTGTAAATTTGCAGTTGTTTCATCCTGAGTTATCAGGTTCTGTATAATGAAAATAATTTTATCGTGAATATCTTAAGATACAAAAGGTGAAGTGTAAGCACACAGTATTCGCTGCCACTTTATATGTGGATGGTTCACAATCATTTGATATTTTGAAATAAACCCCGAATGTTATGAAACCAGAACAGAGCAGCAATCTTATCGAAATCTATTTCCGCAGCCTGGAATCACTTGATCCTGCCGGTATGATTTTACGAAAACTCCGAATCAACAACGGAAACCTTACTATAGGTACCGTGGAACTGCCCCTCTATGAAGGCACACACATCTGGGTGATGGGAGCCGGAAAAGCAGCCGCATCCATGGCAGCTGGTGTCGAGGAGGTGCTGAATGTGGGTATTCGCGACGGTATTGTCATTGTTCCGGGGGGAGAACAGCGAAAAACGGATATTGTTCAGCAATTTGTAGGTGAGCACCCGCTGCCCGGACCCAACAGCCTGGCTGCTACCCTGGAACTAATCAACCTGTCCCGGAAAGTCACACCCGGCGATATCGTACTGTTTCTTATAAGTGGCGGAGCGTCGGCTCTGATGGAGTACCCCGCAGATGGCATTGATCCGGAAGACTTGATTACGACAGTTCAGTTGCTGTTGAACTGCGGTGCCAATATTGATGAAATGAATACCGTTCGTAAGCATTTATCTACTGTTAAAGGTGGCGCATTCCTCCGCAATATGCGTTATGCAAGGGTGCTGAATCTGATTGTTTCTGATGTTCCGGGTGATGACGTTGCTTCTGTGGGAAGCGGTCCAACCAATCCTGATCCGTCAACATTTGCCGATGCCCGGGCTGTTCTGGATAAATACAGCCTGACAGAGAAGATGCCGCAAGCAGTGACTCATTATATCAGCAAGGGAATGGATGGAGAAGTTCAGGATACGCTTAAACCGGGTGAGCCTGTGGATTGCGAGATCCATAATCACATACTGGCCACATCAGCTGACATGGCCGACCTGGTTAAAAGGAAACTCAGATCGGAAGGCTACAGCGCACGTGGATCAGGTAAACCATACACTGGAATGATCGGTGAGATAGCGGATACCATTTTCAATGACATCCTGAAAGTGCAGGACAAGGCTGCAAGCCTGAAAAAACCGGTTGCCCTAGTTTATCACGGTGAAAGTTATGTGCAGGTTACCGGTAACGGAAAAGGCGGTCGCAACACAGAACTGGCACTTCGCATCGCCGAAAAAATTGCCGGTATGGAGGATATCGTGTTCATGAGTGTTGCCACCGATGGCGTTGATGGTAATACCAGTGCAGCAGGAGCAATATGCACGGGTAAAACTGCGTTAGCGGGCGAAAAGATGGATATGAATATATCTCACTATATAGCAGACAACGATTCCTGGAGTTATTTCAAGGCGCTGGGTCAAATTATTCACACAGGTCCGACCGGAAATAATCTGATGGATCTTCAAATTGCATTAATCGGCAAATCATGATTTGGGAAAATCCTGTCTATCTCTGGATGTTGTTACTCATCCCGGTGTTAATAGCCGCATCCATTTATATGAGACAGCGGATTAAAAAGCTCAGGAAGGGATATTTTTCAGAACACCTGTTCAAAGCCTTGCACAGTAATCGCTGGGAGGCCGGGGCAAGGGCAAAATCCATCCTGCTCTATATCGGTATGGCTCTTCTTGTTGTTGCCCTTGCCGGACCCAAAATCGGTACGGAAGTACGTGAAATTAAGCGGCAGGGAATTGATCTGTTGATTGCGCTGGATGTTTCAAGAAGTATGCTTACCGAAGATGTGCGCCCAAACAGGCTCGATAAAGCGAAATTTGAAATACTCAGGATGATCGATCAGCTGCAGGGCGATCGCGTTGGCCTGATCGTTTTTACTGGCCACGCATTTCTGCAGAGCCCTTTGACCACCGATTATTCTGCTTTTCGGATGTATCTGGATATTGCCGACACCGAACAAATGCCATCAGGTACTACGAACCTGAGTGAGGCCGTTAACGAGGCTTTACTGGTATTTCAGGCTGAGCAGGAAAGGGAACAGGAGAGCAATGCGTCGCGAGTACTATTGATCATATCCGACGGAGAGGATCACGGCCCGGATTTTACCCAGCAGTTAAATCAACTTAGCTCAAAAGGAATCATTGCATACACCGTTGGTATCGGAACCAGGCAGGGTGGTATGATACCAAGTATTGATGCAAGAACGGGCCGGCAGACAGGCTTCCATCGTGACAGGGAAGGATCTATTGTGACCTCCAAACTGGAGCCGGGTGCCCTGCAGCAAATATCCAGGGCCGGTAATGGGCTCTACTATGAAATTCAGCGTGGCAGCGACCGGCTTGATGGATTTCTTAGCCAGTTAAGTGATCTGGAGCGAAGGGATTTTGCTACTGAACAATTTTCAGACTACAAAAACCAGTACCAGGTTTTCGGACTCTTCGGACTGCTTTTCCTGATGGTGTCCATTTCACTTCCCCGTCATAAAAGCCAGAAATCAATCATATGATCCGGCTATTCATCCTGGATATCGACGGCTGCATCAGTTATCCTTTTCAAAGCCCCGACTGGGAAAATATGGGGAAAATAAGACGGTTAAACGAGTTGAGCCGCAGCGATCAAACGATTCCTCCTATTACACTATGCTCCGGCAGACCGCAACCCTATGTTGAGGCAATATCCCAGTGGCTGGATGTCGATTATCCGGTTGTTTTTGAAAGCGGAGGCGGCTTTTATCGGGTTAAATCCAACGATTTATGGTGGCATCCGGTAATCACAGACCATATACATACTTGTAATGAACAGATAAAAGACTGGGTAGAAGCACAAGTTATACCGAAATATCCGGGTATGATTCGTGAATTTTCAAAAAAAACGGATGTCGGGATAATCAGTTCTTCAGAAATGGATATTCTTGACGCTTATGAAATAATCACAGCCTACATACACGATAATTATCCGGATTATGAAGTTCACCACACGGAAGTCTCGGTGAATGTGATAGTTAAAAATTCCAATAAGGGGGAGGGGTTGAAGTATTTATCAGAATTGACGGGCATTCCCGTTAACCGGATGGCTTATATCGGGGACAGTTCAGGTGATATTACGGCACTCAAAACGGTATCAAGGCCGTTTGCACCTTCAAATGCAACAAACGGGGTCAGGCAAATTGCCCGGGTATTAATGGCTGCCACTTCAGATGCGGTATTGGCTGCATATGACGAGATCATTGCTGAGAACCGGCGACAGTCCTGATCAGGCAATGCTTCAGCCCGGATCAAACAGCAAGTATTATTTGGGTACTCAGATAATTTGTCAAAACGGATCACTGTGAATGCAGAATTTTTTGTGAGCACAAACAGTTCAGGGTCCGGTTAACTACTAAAAAGACACATGCAGATTTCCATCCGACCGGATGTAACTATCGCCGAAGTGTTTAGCGGTTTACTTTCCTGATACCTGCATCACAATTGTAGTATACCGTTAGTTATGACAGAAGAGATAACCATCAAAGTGTGAATAATATTGTAACTATGATATTTGAGCAAGTACTTAATATTTAATAAATAATGATGTTTATTATTTATATAAATAAATTAATTAATGTAAAAAATACACTATTTTTGTAAGTGTACTTACATTTTTGGCTCTTTATATACAAGTTGGTCACTCATTGAACAAGCATGAATGGCACTGTACTGTATATTTGATAATAATAAAGTAACAGCCGGTTAGCATTTTGCAACCGCAGTTAGTTTAAATTGGTGGACTTGGGGGTTGGAGCAGGCCTGTACGTTTATAGTACAGGCCTGTTTTTTTTAAATGATCAAAGAGATGGCTTAAAAACCTGAGAAAGGATAATCAGAGCATCCGGCTCAAAATAATAGTTGCAGCTCCGAAGTATATCAACAGCCCGGTTACATCAACAAACGTTGCAACAAAGGGCGCAGAACTGGTGGCTGGGTCAAATCCTATACGTCGCAGTATGAAAGGCAGCATACTGCCGACCAGAGAGCCCCAGGAAACGACTCCCACCAGCGCCACTGATACAGTGAGTGCCACCAAAACGTAGTCACTGCCGTAATCATAGAATCCCAGCCATTGCCAGCCCAAAACCCTGAAAATCCCGATCACAGCAAGAAAAATCCCGAGCATCAGTCCGGCAATTGCTTCCTTGCGCATAACCACCCACCAGTCTTTTAGGCTTACATCAGCTACAGCCATTGCACGAATAATGAGTGATGTAGCCTGCGATCCGCTGTTTCCACCACTTGATATGATAAGGGGTATAAATAGGGCCAGAACAATGATTGACTCAAGCTGCGTTTCAAAGCTTTCCATGGCAGTGGTTGTAAGCATCTGGCCCAGAAACAGTACGGCAAGCCAGCCGCTTCTTTTTTTAAACATGGTCCAGACGGATGCTGCCATGTATGGTGTGTCAAGTGCCGATACACCCCCCATTTTCTGGAAGTCTTCTGTGGCCTCTTCTTCGGCTACATCGAGAACGTCATCAATGGTTACAATACCGATGAGAACACCGTCCGAATCAACAACCGGCAAAACCAGTTTATCGTATTTCTGCATAATCTGGACTGTTTCTTCACGATCTTGAAAAGCAGAGATACTGATAAAATCATCGTCCATAATATCCTGAACGGTACGGTCGGGATCGGTCAGTATAAACAGTTTGAGATCGAGAGCATCAAGCAGTTTCCAGGATGTATCAGTGACATAAATTACATTTATGGTTTCCGACATCTTGCCGATTTTCCGGATGTGTGCGAGCGCTTCACGGATGGTCCATCCCGGACGAACCGCCACATAATCGGGAGTCATCAAACGCCCGACACTCTCCTCCGGATATCCCAGCAACTTTGTGGCTTCCCGTAAATCCTGAGGGTTGAGAAGATTAAGAAGGCGCTGTGTTATCTGACCCGGAATTTCAGAGAGAAGGGTGGTCCTGTCATCGGGAGCCAGATTGGCAAGCAGATGCTGGATTTCTTCGTCTGTAAGCTCTATCAGAAGAGTATTCTGATATTCCGGCTCGAGGTGGGAGAAAACCTCCGACATCTGAGTTTTAGGCAGCGCTCTGAAAAAAAGAATCCGGTTGGTCTTTTCCAGATCTACGAGCAGATCGGCTATTTCCGGAATCCGCCACTCTTCAACAGATTCTCTCAGACCGGTCCAGTTCTGATTTTCGATCAGTTCCTGGATTTCCGGTTTAATCAGCTCATTTATCATTGAAACAGACTTTCCTGCTATGGTTTCAGAACAGGCTTAAGATATCGTAAGACAGCCATCAGATCAAAAGTGAATATCTGCAGATTATAGCAGATTTTTCAGTGAATCGGAGGGGGTATCTGTACTGCGGAAGTATTCGTATTTGTTCTGCTGTCGGGAGGATGATTGCGCGGCAATTAGCGGGACTGTACAGAAAGTAAGTAAATTGATATTATTTAAATCTTATTCTTACAAAAAAAACATCTGGTATAATTTTAAGTAACCAGGCAACCAGGCGCCATCTTTTTGTAATGTAGGCCACCCGTCTTCGTTTTTTGATGGCTGAGTAGATTTGCCGGGAAGCTTTCATTGAATCAGATACCCAGAACATACCGGTGTTGCCTTTGGTTAGCGGGGTATAGACAAAACCGGGACGAATATCTGTTACCAGGATATCTTTCCCCCATAACCGTATCTTCATATTCAATCCGGTCATGTAATTGGATATGAATGCTTTGGATGCATTATAGGCCGAATTGCGCGGATTTGGGAGGAGGGATGCAACAGAAGATATCCCGACCACGTGGCCGTGACCTGTTTCCGAGAAATAATGAACGGCTGTATTGGCCATAGCTACAAATCCGCGAACATTGATATCGATCAGATATAATTCAGTGCCGAGCTGATAATCGTGGTTGGCACCACCAACACCGGCATTGATTACAACGGTATCTACACCCTCCATGCGCTCTATTAAAGTGTTGAGCTTATCGACAGCTTCATCCACGTTTGCCACATCCATTTGCATGATAAAAGAATCGCCGGGCAGTTCGGCTTGAAGGGATTCGAGTTTTTCAGAGCGCCGGCCTGTAAGCCCGAGCGTCACGTTATCTTCCGACATGACTTTGGCCAAATCGCGCCCGATGCCTGATGTGGCACCTATAATGATCGCTTTTTTCAAGTTGGTCTGACGTGTATTAGAATGGTTCAGATTCTGCTGGCTATCAGCATTTCAATGTCGCGATATGGCATTTGGAACATCTGGGATAACGTTTTTTTGGTTAAATGTCCTTTGTAAACATAAGTGCCGTTGCGCAAACTCACGTTTGTCCACAGTGCTTCGTTAATTCCGCCTGCATCCCCGATTTCCACAAGAAAGGGGACAATTACATTGTTAAGTGCATAGGTTGCAGTTCGGGCAACGTTTGAGGGTATATTGGGCACGCAGTAGTGAATCACATCATGGGCAAGAAAAACCGGATTACTGTGGGTAGTCGATCTGCTGGTTGCGATATTGCCGCCCTGGTCGATAACGGTATCCACAATTACACTGCCGGGTTTCATGCCGGCGACCATAGTCTCTGTTACCCAGCACGGGGCCCGGTTTCCCTCGAGCATCGCAGCACCAATCACAACATCTGCGGCTTTGGTAGCCGAGGTCAGATACTGGGTATTGGCCATTGCTGTAATAATTCTACGGTCCAGTGCATTTTCAAGACGCCTGAGCTTGCCCAGGTCATTGTCCAGAACAAAAACCTGTGCGCCATAGCCAAGTGCCGTTCTGGCTGCATATTCACCTATTATTCCGGCACCCAGAATAACAACTGTAGCAGGTGGAACACCCGAGATTCCGCCAAGCATAACACCCTGCCCGTTTGCATAGCTTTCCAGGTAATGAGAAGCGATCTGAACAGACATAGAACCGGTTATTTCGTGCATCATCCTTACGATTGGAAAACTGCGGTCCTGGGCCTGTATAAATTCAAATCCGATTCCTGTTATTGCCTTTTTGATCATGTGGCGAAAAAAATCATCTTTTGAATTGCCCAGATGAAGGGCCGAGAAAATAACCTGCTTGTGTTGTGTGAGTTCCAGTTCGTCAGTGGTCGGTGGTGCTACCTTCAGGATGAGTTCACACTTTTTATAGAGATCTTTAACATTGTCGCATATCTGCGCACCTGTTTCCGTGTACTCATGATCAGGGAAATTGGCCATAATTCCGGCATCCCGTTCGATAAGGACCTCATGACCATTGGCAATCAGTACAGATACACCGCCCGGGGTCAAAGAAATGCGTCGTTCGTCGTTGGAGCATTCTTTGGGCAGGCCTATCTTCAATGACACACCTGAACCGGCCGTCTTCTCCGGTTTTTCCAGGGTTTTCAAACCGTAGTCTGGCTTGTACTCAGAAGGATTAAAAATTTCCATCGATATCGTTAGATAACAACCATGAAATACTATGTTCGAATTTAAATGAAACCACAACCGTAATCAAAGGCAACCTGTTGAGTATAAAACCCAAAAAAAGTCTCGGACAACATTTTCTGATTGATCATAATATTCTTGATAAAATATCCCGTTCACCCGATTCCGGTGCCGATACACCTGTAATTGAGATCGGTCCCGGAACGGGAGCACTTACCCGGTACCTGCTCAAAAAATATAAGAAGCTGACCGTTATTGAGGTGGACAAAAGGGCGGTGGAGGTACTTAATGATACTTTTCCGGGCCTTGAAATTATAGGCAAAGATATTCTTGAGGTTGAATGGTCCGATTTTATAAAGGATGATACGCCGCGATTGGTTGTAGGCAACCTGCCATATTATCTCACAAGCCCGATACTTTTTAAAGTTCTTGATCATTCACACTATTTCAGGGAAGCGGTTTTCATGATTCAAAAAGAGGTGGGCGATCGTATTGTGGCAAAACAGCGTTCGAAGGAGTATGGCATACTCAGTGTGCAGTTGCAACGGCTGGCCAGTGTTAAACTGCTCTTTAATGTATCCAGAAATGCTTTCAGACCTAAGCCGGATGTTGAAAGCTGCGTGATCAGACTGACATTCGACCGGCCCGCTCTTGTATGTTCCGTTACGTATTTCAAGTTGGTCGTGCGAACAGCGTTTAATCAGCGAAGAAAAAAACTGTCAAATTCACTCAAATTACTTACGGGCGATGTTGATCTGCCTGATGACATAAAGGACAAAAGGGCTGAGGAACTGAGTCCCGACGATTTTGAAAAACTCACCCTGTTACTTCAGAATAAGGGCGTTTTTGACTGAAATGACTATTATCAGGTGACCGGCCTGCATATATGTCAGCACTGTATCGTTATATAATGCATCGGACAAGCATGGGTGCAGAATAACGTCGGCATCAACCAAAGATTAACAGCACAATTTAACCAACAGGAATAGTAGCCCATACTTTTAGCACTCTGTAAATCGCAGTGCTTAAATGTAAAAAATAGTTCTTGTAATCCGGTTAATGAATTCGTAAATTTCGCCGCAAATTAGCACTCTGGTTACGCGAGTGCCAAAGTGATTAACAGAAATGTATAACGATAAAAAAGGAGTAAAACTGCTATGGCAGCTATTAAACCACTAAGCGACCGTGTACTGGTTCAACCCGACAGTGCCGAGGAAAAAACCACAAGCGGTATCATTATTCCCGATACTGCGAAAGAAAAGCCACAACGCGGAACCATCGTTGCCGTCGGTGAAGGACGCTACGAAAATGGTACCAAAATTGATATGGTTGTAAAAGAGGGTAACAAGGTTCTCTATGGCAAATATGCCGGTACGGAACTTACCCTGGATGGGGTAGACTATCTCATTATGAGAGAGAGTGACATCCTCGGAGTTGTTTCCTGAACCATTATCAATCAGTCTTTTAACCATTAATCTTAAGAAAGTTTCAGAATATTATGTCAAAACTAATTCACTATAACGTAGAAGCCCGCGAGTCGTTAAAACGTGGCGTCGATAAACTGGCCAATGCAGTAAAGGTTACACTCGGCCCGCGTGGACGCAATGTTGTACTGGAAAAATCGTTTGGTGCACCCACTGTTACCAAAGACGGTGTAACGGTTGCCAAAGAAATCGAACTGGAAGATAAAGTCGAAAATATGGGCGCCCAGATGGTGCGCGAAGTTGCATCCAAAACCAGTGACAATGCCGGTGATGGTACCACAACTGCTACCGTTCTGGCCCAGTCGATTATCACTACCGGTATGAAAAATGTAACTGCCGGTGCGAACCCGATGGATCTGAAACGGGGAATTGATAAAGCCGTTTCTGCAGTCGTTGCAGAACTGAAAAAAATCAGCAACGATATCAACGATCGTAAGGAAATTGCCCAGGTGGGAACCATCTCGGCCAACAGTGATGAGACCATCGGAAATCTGATTGCCGATGCAATGGAAAAAGTTGGCAAAGACGGTGTAATAACTGTTGAAGAGGCCAAAGGTACCGAAACCTATCTCGAAACGGTTGAAGGCATGCAGTTTGACCGCGGTTACCTATCGCCTTACTTCGTGACCAATTCCGAGAACATGACCGCAGAGATGGAAGATCCATATATCCTGATCTACGACAAAAAGATCTCGAACATGAAGGATCTTCTTCCGGTTCTGGAAAAAGCCATTCAAACCGGCCGGCCGCTTCTCATTATTGCTGAAGATATCGAGGGTGAAGCCCTTGCAACACTCGTGGTAAATAAACTTCGCGGAACTCTGAAAATCGCAGCTGTTAAGGCTCCGGGTTTCGGCGATCGCCGCAAAGCTATGCTCGAAGACATCGCCATCCTTACTGGTGGTACCGTGATTTCAGAAGAGCGTGGCTACAAACTGGAAAATGCTACTCTCGATTATCTTGGTCAGTGCAGCCGCATCAACATCGACAAAGACAACACGGTTATTGTGGATGGTAAAGGCAAACAGGACGACATCAAAGCAAGAGTAAATCAGATCAAAGCCCAGATCGAATCCACTACTTCGGACTATGATCGTGAAAAACTCCAGGAGCGTCTTGCCAAACTGAGTGGCGGCGTTGCCGTTCTCTATATTGGTGCTTCCTCAGAAGTTGAGATGAAAGAGAAAAAAGCCCGTGTTGAAGATGCACTGCATGCTACACGTGCTGCTGTTGAAGAAGGTATTGTACCGGGTGGCGGCGTTGCCCTGATCCGTTGTGCACACGTTCTCGACGGTCTCAAATTTAACAATCAGGACGAAAAACTTGGTTTTGATATTATTCGCCGTGCTCTTGAATCCCCTCTGCGCATTATCTCGGCCAATGCCGGTGTGGAAGGGTCAATAGTGGTACAGAAGGTGAAAGAAGGCAAAGGAAGCTTTGGCTTTAATGCCCGCACTGAAGTCTACGAAGACCTGGTAAAAGCCGGTGTAATCGATCCGACCAAAGTGACTCGTACCGCTCTTGAAAATGCAGCTTCTGTAGCAGGCCTTATGCTTACGACCGAAGCCGTTGTATCCGAAAAGCCTGAGCCGAAAGATGACAAAGCAGGCGGAATGCCTCCGGGAATGGGTGGCATGGGCGGAATGGGCGGAGGTATGGACTTCTAAGGAAGTATCCTTCAGCCTTAACCAATTACAAAGCCCCGTTTCTCAAAAAATGGGGCTTTGTTTGTTTCAGCTGATAAATTAATTCGCCGGGGTCAAACCGTTCTTCCCCCGTTGGGTCAATAAAGTTGAATTGTATGTCATACAGCCTCTTGTAAAGCCCGCCGGACTGAATCAGCGATTCATGTGTACTGGATTCAACAATCTGTCCTTTCTCGAGTACCAGTATCCTGTCTGCATTTCTGACAGAAACTACATCGTTAGTCAGCCTGGATGTGATTTCACCCAAACGCTGGGCCGAATAGAACCGCAGACCAAGACGGTGCAGATGGCTGTATAAATTCATCCTGAGATCTGTTATGATGCGTTCCCCGATCCAGTTGTAATCGGAAAATAACAATGTAGTAAAATCGGCAATTAAGGGTGTTGTGTTTTCGGAAAATAAGAATGTAGGAACCCGTGAAGCCCAGGGTGGACTGAACTACAAACAACGCAATGAGTGCGAGGGTTACCAGGTTCAGTAACTGCCTGTTACCCTCGTCAAATACGGCATCAATCAGTTCGCGAAGCCCGGGAGGAATGGCCAACCAGAGCAGTGATCCAAGCATGGAAGCCAGAAGGGCTGTAATCAGGTGTCCGCGGTAGGGAAGGGCGTAACCCAAAAATTCTTTTTAACGCCTGATATATTTTTATCTGAATTTGACACTTTTTATGATTTCTTGAAATATCGTTTGGTACGCGACGTATAACAGAAATATCTGTCCCTTCAATCCCGGTTTATTATAATAAAAATGCCGCCATTGAATATTTATGCAAAGAAAAGAAGCCCTAAGGTATCAATTTGAAATAACAACGCTTAATAAAATGTGTAAATCTAATTTCATGGTTATATATATCATTAAAAAATTCAGTATACTTCTACCAGACATTAATCGCGCAAATAAGGCTTAATCATGCATAGTAATCTTCATCTTTTTCATATTCCTGTTATGGGAACGGGGCACTCTGTAGACAGTCCTGTACGAGTTGCCCACCTCGGAATTAATTCAGTTATTTCGATTGTTGACGATCTTCTGCTGGAGCAGATACGTGAATATTATTGCAAACAAACCGACAGGGATTATAAAAACATCGGTAGAACTGCAGAAGACGGCAGGGCACGGCGTATTACGGCTTATCTTGACCTGGTTCATGAGATCGTCGAAGAAAAATTTGAGGCCGTACGCCAGATGGATTTTTTCAGCAATACTGAAAAAGACAGGTATTTCAGACTGTTACCGGAAAGCAGCCCTTTACGGGATGCCTACGAATATCTGAAGTCGATGGCACCGGGCAATGAGCGCAATACCCTAATGCATAGTCTGAACGAACAGATGAGACCCGGTTCTATTGATGTAAACATCATGGCCAAGATCGACCGACTGTCATACGATAAAAATAACATTCCACTGAGCAAGGAATTTAGTGATGCCAGTGCTGGACTCCGAGGGTTTGCCAACAGTGTGGTTACATCGGCTGTTGTACTTTCTGCCGGTTTCAACCCGCGCCTTTACGGTTATCTGAGCGAGTTCAGAGATTTTTACAGGGACAAAACAGGTGAGATCAGGAAGAAGATTGTATTGAAGGTTACCGACTTCCGGTCGGCTATGATTCAGAGCAGATTTCTTGCAAAATCAGGTATCGAAATTTCGGAATTCCGGATTGAATCAGGTCTCAATTGCGGCGGACATGCTTTCGCATCAGACGGTCATCTGCTTCCCGTATTACTCAGGGAATTCCGGGATAAACGGGAAGAATTGGTTGATTCAATTCGTCCGATGATTATTCGGTTCTATGAAAAAATGGGCTGGGAATACCCGGACGCCGCAATTCTTGATGTGCCTTCCATTACCGTGCAGGGTGGAATTGGTAACCACGGGGAAGTACTCAGGCTGCTCGATGAGTACGGAATGGATGCCACAGGATGGGGAAGCCCATTTTTGCTGGTTCCCGAGGCTACATGCATTGATGATCCAACTGTTGAACTTCTGAAAAATGCAGGAGAGGAAGATCTTTACCTGAGCAATGTTTCGCCATTGGGCATACCATTTAATAACATCAGAAACAGTGGCTCAGAGGTCTGGACTAAAGAACAGGCCCTAACCGAGAAACCCGGCTCAAAGTGCCCCAAAGGTTTTCTTGTCTCGAACACCGAATTTACAGAGAACCCTATCTGCACCGCGTCAAGTGAGTATCAGATACTTAAAATTTCAAGCCTGCGTCAAGGTGGCCTCGCCGGGGAGGAATTGAACCGGGAGATCCGGCGCATTACCGACAAAAGCTGCCTATGCAGTCATCTTGGCATCGGAGCTCTGATGAAACTGGGCATAAGGAAGGAAAATTACGGGCGACAGGCTATCTGTCCGGGTCCAAATATCGCCTGGTTCAATCGTACCTATACACTCGACGAAATGGTCGATCATATCTATGGCCGGCGTGATTCGCTGGTTCCGGCTCACAGACCCCACATGTTTGCCAAGGAACTGGTGATGTATGTAGACTATCTTGAACAAAGACTGGGTATGATGCAACCAGGTGATGATGCAGACTACAAAAAACTGAAAGTAATTCGCGACAATCTTGAGTCAGGCATGGACGAATGTATGGCCATTGCAAATGGTCCGGCTTATGAAGACGAGAACCTCTCATCTCTGAGGGAGACTGTAATTGTTCAAAGAGAGCGGATGCAGATGTTTTTTCCGGTAATGGAGTCATCAGTTTAGCAGAGCCGCACAGTACAGACTTGATCAGAGCCGGTATCGGAATCGGTGTGACATTGGCATAATTCGATGATAACTGATTGTTAGTGCAGATATTAGGCGAACCATCTTCACACGCGGCATTCAGACTGGAGAAGGTTTGAGATATCGTACTTTTAATTTTTTTTTTGGCCGCAGCCATCCTGTTTTAAAGGCGCATATTAACGTACTGTGCCCTATAATTTTAACAGGAACATCAGGTACTTATTAATGTACTTTTAAATGCGATCGGGCCAAAAAGCCCCATAAATTCTGATTGAATTTTGATGAATTGTATATAAATTCACGCACTTACATCAACAAAAGTACAAACCTGAGAGTATGATTAAAATGAAATCAGCCATCCTGGCGGCGGTATGTTTTATCTGCACCATCACAATGATCAGCCCGGGTGAAATTTCTGCACAGGATACGGCTTACAATCTGTTCAGAATCGGAACCGAAGCGAGTAAAGACATCTCACTGCAGGTGTATGAAACACGCAAGCAACCGGCATTGATAGATGAATCCATTTTTATGGATGAATTTGTTACAACCGGTACACTGGTTTCTTTCCCTGATTTTGACGGGAATCTCCACAGGTACCGGATCATCAGAAAACATGAATTTATAAGTGGTATTGTTAGCATAAGTGCACATTCGGTTGATGATCCCGTTGATGTACTCTCAATCAGTTACCAAAATGGTGCAGTGTCCGGAATCATAAAGAGCGTTACACGAAACATGAACATGGAACTGAATTATTCCGGTCAATACGAAATGAACATGATCGCAGAAGTAGACCCAACCCTGCAGGATATTCTGGAATGCGGTTTAGATTATGCCTCTCATTCATTGCTGCACGGATCCGGTTCACACAGTTCTGTTTCCGGTGATGTATCCTATTCCAACTCCATCTCTGTTGCTGGTTCATCCACACTTATACCTCACCAGATAGGTTTGGCTGATATATATGATGACGAAGTGGTACTGGATATCCTGATTGTGTATACGCCTGCTGCCACCCTGTGGTCAATGATCAACGGCGGCGGGATATTGTTGAATATAGCCAATGGGATGTCGCTGAATCAGATACCTCTGGACAACAGCAATACCGGTATCCTTATGCGTGTGGTGCACACAATGGAGGTCAACTATGATGAAACTGCGGAAGGCGTTACATCCGGCCTCACATTACGTCGACTGGCTGCCCGACCTGAAGGTCCCTTCACCAATGATGTCGGCTTTTTTGATGATGTGCACGTTAAGCGGAATGAGTACGGGGCCGATTTTGTTGCGATACTTGCCAGGGTTGAGGACACCGGCGGGCTTGGATATCTCCCTTCATCGGCGAGCGGCAGGCCGGATCTTGCTTTCCAGCTGACCCGGATGCAGCAAATGGCAAATTCCTATACATTTGTACACGAACTGGGCCATAACCTTGGTAACGGGCATTCCCGGAATCAGACAGGTTCACCTGCCGGTGAAACCGGTGGTTTGTTTGACTATTCTACAGGCTGGGCCTGGCAAAACAGTGGGGGTGAAAGAACCGTAACAGTTATGGCCTATCCGGAGGGTGGTTTGAGGGCTCCCTTTTTCTCCAGCCCGGAACTGTTATACGATAACATTCCTACCGGCAGCTATAGCGGTGCTTTTTCACCAGCCGACAATGTGCGAAGCATGAGGGAGGTAAAGTATATTGCCGGGAACTATCGCCCGACCCTGTTTGAACCACCGGTTGCCGGTCTGCCTGCCTTTAGTTCAATAGAAGTACAAACCGCAATGGGTGCATCGGATATACTTGCGCTCGATATTCATAATTCGGGTGTATCCCCTTTGTTCTGGCAGCTCGACTTCAGTGCTCCGGAAGTGCTTAAAACTGTGAGTAAAAATGATCAGTCGAATACGCTGAACAGTGCCGGACCAAGTGTAACCGGTTATCTGGGCGGTAACAGTGGTTCAAGTGTCAACTTTATGGATGCTGATTCCGATGGCGTTGTCTATGAAACAGTTTTTGGATCAGAAGAGGGCTTTCTGTCCGGTACATTTAACGCTGTAAATAACTGGAAATCCATTTTCAACAACAGTGGTATCAGGTTCAGCATTACCGATGCAAATCCGTCGGTGGGTGAGCAAAATCTGCGATTTGGTTATACCGACGCGTTCGATCCCGGAACCGGTTTAAGTGTAAATTCCCCGTTTTTCGGCATCAGACCGTATGGTAAATATGAGGTGTCGATGGATTTTTATATTCAGGAAGATGTGGGCAATCCTGATTACCGAATTATATTCAACGACGACAGAACAAATAACAACTCAGCGGAAGTTGTATTCGACAATCGTGGTTTTATCTTTGTCAGAGCTCTGAATGAAACCGGTGTGCCAGGGTATATATATACAGGGAATTTTAATTACAACACTTACTATAATTTTAAAGTCGTAATTGATTCTGATACCCACACTCTTTCCTACTACCTTAATGGCGATCTCATCCATTCGTCCGGTCTGTTGGCGGGCAATATAATCAGTCAATTCAGGATATATCATACTAACAGACAGACAGCCGGGGGATATATCGATATCGACAATGTGAAAGTAAGTGTTCCTGAAACCGGATTCAGCTGGCTAAGCTCCGATAACTATGCCGGAAATGTTCAGCCCGGTGGCACTGGAAACATCCATTTGACGTTTGGTGGAGCAGATGTGGAGCCGGGTACTTACACCGGTACATTGATTATCCGGACCAATGATGAGAATGCAGCAGAACTCAGAATTCCACTGCTCTATACAATGGATAACGTGGTTTCGATAGATCGCGAAACAGGTTTGCCCGAAGGATTCTCACTTTCGCAAAATTATCCGAATCCGTTTAATCCAACAACTGAAATCCGCTATACGCTGCCTGCCGATGGGCCGGTTAACCTGGAGGTTTATACGATCACCGGACTACGTATAGCCACACTGGTTGATGAAAGCAGGCCGGCAGGTGTTCACAGCGTCTCTTTCAGTGCTGAAGCGCTTGCCAGTGGCATCTATGTTTACAGGCTTAAAAGTGGCAGCTGGGTCGAAACCCGAAAAATGATGCTCGTGAAATGACAAGGTATATCTTCCCGATAAAGTTTATCGTTTTTACTTTTTTAGCGTGTCTTGGCACAGCGTGCCATTACTCATCTGATTCTGATGAAAATGGTTATAAGGCCGCCGATAATAATCAGAACCAGGCTGTTGTTGCAGGTGAAATCAGAAGATCTCTTTTTGATGCAGTATCGCTGGAAGAGCAGCTAAGGAAGGCGGGAGAGGGCAGCAGCCTGACTCTGCAACTGTTCGATAATATTGAGGTTCGTGCCCGTCTGATTTCATCTACTAACATGATACCGGGTGTAATCAGTTACAGATATGAGATTACAGAACCGGAAGATGGAATGCTCATTATCTCAGCGGAAGGAAATATCATTGCCGGGAATATAGAACTGCAGCGTTCAAACAGGATTTTTTTAATTCAACCTGTATATGATAGCAATGATTACGTATTAATTGAACTTGATCCTTCTCAAATGGATATACTGGATGGTGACCAGCCGGTATATCCAGATAACTGAAAGGAATTCTTTCCGGCATGTCAACCGATCCGGGTAAGCTTTTAAAGCTGCTGAAAAACACCCCTGAAGGCTGTTTATTTAATCCGTGGTACCACCGGGATAAACAGCATGACCGTTCATCATCCTGCCCCGACATCAGGAGGCGGCAGCTGGATGCCTATCTTTGCGACCGGATTGGTACAGCACGCTTTTTACTGGTTGCTGAAGCTCTCGGCTACCAGGGTGGACATTTTTCCGGGATAGCGATGACATCCGAAAGAATTCTTCTCGGGCATCATCAAAAGCCAAATGGTTTGGGTGCAAGGCATGTTTTTGCTCATTTGCATCCCCAGCGCACAAGCCTCGATAGCCTGAAACCAAACGGCATGAATGAACCCACGGCAACTATAGTCTGGAATACGGTAATTGCTCAGGGTTTGGATCCGTTTACCGTTGTGCACTGGAATGCCCTTGCATGGCATCCGTATGACCCTGAACGTGGCCTGTTGAGTAACCGTACACCGGGTGTTTCCGAATTTCGCTCTGGTGAACCGGTGCTGGGTACTTTTCTTGAACTTTTCCCGTCGGCAGAGGTGCTGGCAGTAGGCCGAAAATCAGAATCGACTCTGGCAAGAATGGGGGTATCTGCAACTGCACTGCCACACCCGGCATACGGCGGGGCACCTGAATTCCGAAAAAAAATGGCCGAAATTACAACCGCTGCCAGGTAAATTTGAACTACTGCTTTTCTTGGCCTGACAGATTCAATGGAAAGCGGATGTAATCATCACAGAATTTATCGAGGTTTTTCTGCATATGACTGGAAATCAGTACAGTTCCGCCATTTTCCTTGTATTCTTTCAGTAATTCAAGGGCAGATTCCCTGGTGGGTTCGTCAAGGGCCCGGAAAGGTTCATCCAGGAACAGGATCTCGGGTCGGGTAATCAGCGAGGCTGCGATCAGAATTTTTTGCATCATACCACTTGAGTAGGTTCCAATAAGATTGTGCCGTCGTTCGTCCATTCCGAGTCGTTCAAGCATGCTGTCAATCGTTCCGGATGAATGACTATCCCACATTCTGCGACTGCGAAGAACGGCTTCAAGCAGCTCGACCCCATTAACATATTGAGGCAGATCGTGAGCATCGAATGCAATCCCGATTCTGGAGAGAAATTTTGACGGGGCTTCATGGATATTGAGGGTGCCATAATGGACAGATCCGGAGGTGGGAAATGCGGCAGTGGTCAGTAACCTGAGCAGTGTTGTTTTACCTGATCCGTTGGCCCCAATCAGACCTGTGGAAGTACCGGCTTCAAAAGTCCGGGTAAAATCCTCTATTACCGGTATCCCGCTCCCGTACTTTTTGGTAAGAGACACGGCAGTCAGAATGTCATGCATAAATTCTCCTGTAGCGCAATTCATGCAGTGTAGTAAAGACAACACTGAAAATGAATGCAAATATGATATGGATCCCGGCCCAGAAAAATATGTCAGCTGGCACTACGGCACTGCTGACCCAGGCAAGGAAGAGTAAATTTAGTACAAGCGGGAAGAACCATCTCATGTTCACAAAAAATCGGGCACCAATCCAGCCCGGCAAGCTGAAGTGGTTTACCTGGAAAGAGAGAGGGGCAAAAGGCGGGGTTATTAGCAGATAGGAGGCCGCATTCTGAAGAATGATAAAACCACCCAGCCACATGTCAGTCAGGGTCGGTGCAGCGTCATTATAAACGAGTACCCATAATACAAGGTGGCAAACTGCCATAACCCGTCCAAGAGGCAGCTTACGGTCGAACTGGAGCAGGCTCAGCCACGCAGCTGTCCGGAAGGTTTCCGGTATCCAGTACAGTGCTCTGTAAGGAACAGGTTCCCACTCTTCGCTGCCCCGGTTACCCGGATCCTTGAAGATTTCGGTGTAGAAGGAGTTAGTTTGATAAAATAACCGGTCGTAAACCGTTAGTGATTTCCCAATCAGAACAAGAGATGGTATCAGAAGCAACAGGGCTGCCAGCCATTCCAGATAGATGCCGGTATAAGCAGTAAGCCATGTAGCCAGTACCACAGATAACATTCCACCGGCAGTCAGAATTACGGTAACAATGATAGTAGGAAGGGTTCCGGCTGGTGCCCCGGTGCCCTTTCCCTGTTCGATCAGTGTTTTCATGAATCTTCTTCCCCGTTTACCTTCCTGCCATTCCTGCGACTGCCGGCCAAGTCTTGCATAGAGTATCAGTGACAATAACGAGATGGAAAGGGTGAAAAAAAGGCCACTGCCGGCCATTTGAATTTTCTCCGGGCCGATATGAAACGGATTGGCAGTATCAAAGAAAATAAGAAGAAACTGTCCGGTAAGTATAAGTGCTAACCAGAAAAGGAGTTTCCGGTACTGCATAACGAACAGGGAAAACTTGCCCGGATTCATTAAACGAAGTAGCGGTAGTTTCTTATCAGGATAAAGCAGATGAGGTGTGGCAAATGCAAAGAATCCGCTAAGAATAAAATGAAAGTATCGCAGATAATAAAATCGCTGACCGGTACTGGCATCTGAAGCTATACTCGCAAAGGCATACAGAAACATCATCACTAATAGAAGTGCCGTTACAACAGCCACAGGGTGATGTGGTTTTCTTTTGAGGATGCTGTCAGTCATTTATAAATATTTGGAATGCCTGTTCCTGCATAAAAGTCGAAGTTCCGGCCAGGTATTTAACAGGGCAGGTGGGATGCGAAGATACGGGTATTCGTCTCTCAAGGGAACAGCATTGCGAAGTTTTGCAAACAGTTTTTTCTTGAGGGCATCGTCTTTACTTCTGATTTTCCTCATGGCTTCGTGGTATCGCCCCACAGGATGAATCTGCAGCAGCAGATGACCCAGGTTCCTGGCTGATATTATTTCCGGTACTTGAACAGCAGCAGGTTGTTCAAACTCGTTAAGTTCAAAACCAAAAAAAACGGAAGCCTTGCTACAGACCATAAGTGACCCGTTAAACTTTGCCTGCACGGAATAACCGGCAATATGTGGCGACGAAAGAAATGCAAAAGATGCAATATCATTGTTTATAACGGGTTCATTTTCCCAAACATCAGCAATATAATCCTGAACAAAGCCCTCATTCATGGCACTCAAAAGAGCAGTTTCATCAACCACTCCGCCTCTCGATGCATTGATGACCAGTGAAAATCTGTGGCTACTGAGTTTGTTCTCATCCAGCCAGTGCCAGGTAGAAAAATCACCCTTTAATGTTAGGGGGACATGAAAACTTAAAATATCGGATTTCAGGACATCCTCTAAAGAGGCTGATTTAAAACCGGGGTCACTGATCGCGCGTGGGGGGTCATAGGCAACTACGTTTGTTCCGAACCGTGTCATTATCTGCTTTACCGCCAAACCGGTGTTTCCGCAACCCACAATGCCAAGAGTAATGGCCGATGGATTAACACGGTAGTGATCACACCAAACCAGTATGGCCGTTGCCACATATTCCCCGACAGCATTGGCATTACAACCGGGAGCTGAGGCAAATCTGACGCCGATCCGTTTTAAATGATCCTGATCTGTGTGCTCGACCCCGGCAGAGGCAGTTGCCAGAAGTTTTAATCTTCCGGGATGGGGAAGCGAAGTGGAATTGATACGGGTAACTGTTCTGATAAATAGAGCATCGGCAACAGCCGCAATTTCAGTGAGTGGTTTATCCGGATCAAACCTGATCAGATTAACCTTATTTGCCGGGAGTAGTGATTCCAGATAGGGTATCTCCGGGTCGGCCGCAATGGTTAATTCAGACATGCTCAGTAAGGCGGACGATACCCCTGTTCTCGTTTGCTCAGGGGTTTATCGAGAATTTCCTTGAGAATAATGTGCCGCTGTAACTCCCGTGTATCGTCCAACCCAAGGTATTTACGGGTGTCTTCACTGTAGTCGCGATCTTCATCTTCAACTACAGCGCCGCCGTCAATTGATTGGAATATGGGGTTGTCTTCATCGGCGATTTCATCAAGCAACGAGCCGGATTTTCTTGTCTTTTCATAACGCTCCTGCAGTTCCCGCTGCCGGCGGAGTTGAGGTGATTCAGCCACAGCCGGTCGGCCTGACTGGTCGACGCTTTTATCAACAGATTTTCCCGAACGGTTGAATGGAGTGGATTCAGGCTGTTGTACAGGTTCCGGAGCGGGAGGTCTTCGGGTTGTTTCGCCGGTGAAAATACTCTCCAGTTCACGCAGGGCGTCTTCCCAGGATTCAGTTCCGGCAGAACGTGATGGTTCACGCTGGTACCCTTGACCGCGATCAACGGTAGTTGATTGATCAGCGCGACGGTTATCGGCCGGTTTTTTCCCGCCTCCAAACAGTTTTTGGAGCAGTGGGTAGAGAATAAACAGTAAAATCAGAATCTGGAATAAATCCATGAGTAAGCTCTGTCAAAATTGTATATTCAGGACTGTAAAATAGAAATTCATTTAACAATATGATAACGATTAAATACTATTGACTGACCTGATTTCTAAAGATGAGTGTACATAAACTGAATTTAGTATCTCTTATACGGAAAAAGAGAGATAAAGGTGTCCTTACGCCTGAAGAAATATCATCGCTTATTGATGCTTACGCAAAAGATCAGGTACCGGACTACCAAATGAGTGCCATGCTGATGGCTATGTTCATAAACGGGCTAAATGATGAGGAATCATCCGCCTTTACTTCTGCCATGCTGTATTCGGGAGAGGTACTTGATCTTAGTTTCATACCGGGCCTGAAAGTCGACAAGCATTCAACAGGTGGTGTAGGCGACAAAATATCACTGTTGCTGGCACCTGTTGTTGCAGCTTGCGGAGTTCCGGTACCAATGATTTCAGGTCGCGGCCTTGGGCATACCGGCGGAACCCTCGATAAACTTGAATCTATCACCGGATTCAATGTAAATCTTGATCTCGACCGCTACCGGCAAGTTCTGGCAAAACACAATCTGGTGTTGATTGGCCAGACTGAACAAATAGCACCCGCCGACAAAAGGCTCTATGCTCTCCGGGATGTTACGGCCACGGTAGAAAGTATACCACTTATTGCGGGAAGCATAATGAGCAAAAAACTAGCCGAAGGTATTGATGCACTGGTGCTCGACGTTAAATATGGCAGCGGTGCATTCATGCGTGAAAAATCCGATGCAATTGTTCTGGCACAAAAACTGGTGAAAATAGGTGAAGATTTCGGTAAAAAAACCATGGCTTTTCTCAGCAGTATGGAGCAGCCGCTGGGTTACAAAATTGGTAACTGGCTTGAGGTTGAGGAAAGTTTAGACGGTTTGCGTGGCAGGGGCCCCGATGATATAATGGAACTGACCTATACGCTGTCAGGGGCCATGATCTACCTTGGAGGTAAGGCGGCTTCGATATCAGAAGGCATCACACTTGCTGAAAAATCCGTTAAAAATGGAGATGCCCTCAGTAAGTTTCGCGATATTGTCGGTGAGCAGGGCGGGGATGTATCTTTGATCGATAACCCGGAAAAATATCCGCGTCCGGAGATTATCAGGGAAGTGAAAGCCGGGGAAGATGGCTATATTTTCAGTATTGATGCTTACAGTGTTGGTATGGCTGCACTCGAACTGGGTGCCGGCCGACGCTCAAAAGAAGACGATATCGATCCAGTTGCAGGTATTATTCTTGAGAAAAAACTTGGCGATCAGGTTAAAACGGGTGAAACATTAGCAAGGTTTCATACGAACAAGAGTACGTATCTGGACACCGCAGAAACACTTTTTCAAAAAGCTGTTGTAATTACTAAAGATAAACCAAAAGTGGATCCACTTTTCAGTTGCAGGATTGATAGTACTGGCATCCATGATTCAGTTATCGAATAATACACCGGTCTTTTTTCAGTGTCTGGTTTAATTATATATATATATATATATATAATTTTATGTTTACCTGTTTCCAATGTGTAATTCAGTGATAAACAACTTAGATTAACAAATAAGCAAAATCGAATAATAAAAGTATAAAGCTATGTGGAAAAGATTTGTCAGGGCTATTAAATCACTTTTTGGCGGAGTAGTCTCTTCGCTGGAAGACCCCAAACTTATTCTTGAACAGAATATCAGGGAACTCAATGATCAGGTTCCGAAAATGAATGAAAACATTGCCACCGTTAAAGCCAACCTGGTGATGTTGAAGAAAGAAGCCGAACGCACTGAGAAGAGGATTATTGAGCTCACGTCGAAAATTAAATCAGCTATTAACGCCAATCGCGATGATATTGCTGAAACGTACGCGCTGCAGCTTGAAAAAACCCGTGAAACCGTTCAGCATACCTCTGAACAGATTCGTTTTGCAGAATCGGCTTACGAGAAAGCCCTTCAGGTTAAAAGAGCCTTTATGCGCGAAAAAGATCGTAAAATCCAGGAAGCAAGAGAGGCCCTCAGGGCAAGCGAACGGGCAGCCTGGCAATCGAAAGTGGCTGATGCTCTCGAAAAATTTGAAGTCGGAGGCCTGGATTCAACCCATTCTGAAATGATTACACGTCTCAATGAACAGACAGCAAAAAATGAGGCGCGTATTGAAATTGCCCTTGAAAATGTGGATACAAAAACACTTGAAATAGAACTTGATGCTGAAAAACTCAGGGCCTCAGAACTTGTAGCCCAGTTCAAGCGTGAAATGGGTAAGCCCGAGGTTGAACCAGAGAAGAAGCCGGCTAAAAAAATTGAGCTTGAAGATGAAACCCCTGAAGACAAGGATGCAGCTAAAACCATTGGCCGCACCCGTACCAAATCCTGAACCTGTTACAGGAGCACCCATTGGACAACAGAGAGGAAAGAGAACGCCTTAAGGACGAATACAAGGCCCACTATCGGCAGGTACTGGAAGCACGCAAGCGGATTGAAGACATCAAGCGAAAACAGCGTATTGTTGATGCTCTCGATAAAATGAATGCCGGCAGTATCATTGAATCGATGGAAAACATGCTTCATAAAATCCGGGAGAAAGTGGCCACTACTGAAGCCCGCCTCGAGGTGGCTTCAGATCATGAACAGGATTTGTTATCGGCTGAAGATGAATCATTTATCGAAAAACATCGTGCCAGGGAAACACTGCAACAGATCAAGCTTGAAATGGGTTTGTTGCAGAATGAAATTGATGATCAGGTCAGGCAACTTCAATCCGACAAAACCGTAGGCAGGGATATTGAAGATGATAACAGCAGTACCGGTGAACCCGACATGAAAAATGTCAGAAAAACGATCGGACCGGCGAAAAAACCGTAAATTATATGCTATGAGTATCGAGAAACCAGTTAACTATACCAGGGAAGCTTTTCTGCATCCGGTAAACCTTGGCTTCCTTTTTGTGGCTGCATTCACGGCTTTTTTTATGACCGGATCTGTAGCTGCCACTCAAATCATCTTCAGTTTGGTTTTTGGCATTGAGCTCATATACCTGGGTACATTGCCACGGTCTGCAGGTTTTCAAAAATATATAAACATCAAAAAATTCAAGGAAAAAACAGATCAGTTTGAGGAGAAACGGATATTCAGGGAGCTTGACGGAAAATCACAAAAGCGCTTTCTGGTTCTCAAGCACATAGCAGGTCTTGTCAAGCAGAATTTTCAAAAAATGCCCTACGATTCTCAGGGCTTGCTTGAGAACATCAACAATCGGATTGAAACACTGTTGAACAGTTATATGCTGTTGCTTGAATCATATACACGCTACGAACAGTATATTGGCAGCAGCATTCCTGAAAGGCTGAAAAATGATATTGAAGAAACCCGAAAAGAGATGGAGGATACCACATCCGATAAACTCAAGCAGGTTTTACAACGAAGACTGGTTATTCTCAGCAAAAGGCTCGATAAACACGCAGCCGCGCAGGAAAAATACCGAATTTGTATCTCACAGCTTAAGACAATAGAAGATACAATTCGTTATATTTATGAAAAGTCGATGACCATGAACTCACTGGAGGAATTGGGATTCCAGCTCGACAGCCTGCTCATGGACCTTGAAGATACATCAGACATGTTTGAAGGTATCGACTCGGGCTACTCGATGAGTGCACAGAATGAACTGGATGAACTGCGGGATCTTGAGCAGGAAACAGAGGTAACAAAAACGATTTTAAACCGAGTTAAAAATTAAACTATGAGTAATAAGGAGTTTGAAACTCTTCTTTTTACTGTTGACGACGACGGTATTGCCACACTCGTCATTAACCGTCCTGATAAACTAAATGCACTTAATAATGTAGTGCTCGACGAACTGCACGATGTATTCAAAGTTGTAAGAGAAGACGACCAGATAAAAGGAGTTATCATTACCGGCCATGGTGATAAGGCTTTTGTTGCTGGTGCCGATATCAAAGAGTTATCCGTACTGGATTCCAAATCCGGCAGAAGAGCATCTGAAAAAGGTCAGGATTTATTCAATTTCATAGAGGAAACCCCTAAACCTGTTATAGCACTTGTAAACGGTTATGCACTTGGAGGAGGATCTGAATTAGCAATGGCCTGTCATATAAGAATTGCAACGGATAATGCTATATTCGGGCTTCCCGAGGTCAGTCTTGGTTTGATACCGGGATATGGAGGAACACAACGTCTGACAAGACTTGTAGGTAAAGGTCGGGCAATGGAAATGATTTTGACCGGGACACACATTCCGGCACAACGGGCATATGAAACGGGGCTTGTAAATCGGGTAGTTCAGATGTCTGAAGGGTTCAATACAGCCAGTGAATTGATGCGGCAGATTCTTAAAAAAAGCCCTCTGGCAGTGAGTAAAGCTATTCATGCTGTCAATACCTGTGAATATGACAGAGATGAGGGCTATAAACTTGAAGCAAGTCACTTTGGCACGTTATGTGGCTCATCCGATTTCAGGGAAGGTATATCTGCTTTTCTTGAAAAACGCAAGCCCAAATTTACAGGTAACTAACAGATCAGGTTTGGAACCTCCGTCAAGTTGCAGGAGCCATAAATGAATGAGTGGCTCCTTATAATAATCATCATTCTGCTGAGTGGTTTTTTCTCCGGTGCAGAAATCAGCTTCGTGAGTGCGAACCGGTTACGCCTGGAAATAAAATCACGTAAGAATTCGATTTCATCGAGATATCTGAATTACTTTGTCCGTAATCCAGACACATTTCTGTCTACCACTCTCATTGGCAATAATATAGTCAATGTGGTTTATGCAACCCTGATGGCCCTCTTCCTCACCGGGCCAATCACCGGTTACTATAATGTAATCTTTGGTTCTGACCCAACTCAGGGAGCAATATTGATCATCCAAACCATCGTCGCATCGTTTATCATACTTATTTTCGGAGAGATTATTCCAAAAAGTATCTATCGCCTTCATTCAGACAGGATTATTTCAGTTATTGCAACGCCTCTGGGCCTGATTCGTATCGTACTGCAACCATTAATTTTATTTGCAAATGCAAGTGCCGAGAAACTGATTCGATTTATTCAGCCAAATTCCCAGACAGTGAAATCATTCTTTGGCCGCGAAGACATCGAAATGTTATTCAGGGAGATAGGGAACGATACCAAAAGCGATATTGACCGGGATGATTCTGAGATTCTTACCAATGTACTCGAATTATCAGGCAAAAGGGTGAAGGAGTCGATGGTACCACGTACCGATATTATTGCTGTCGAAAAAGGGTCGGAAGTTCAAACAGTACTCAAAACATTCATGGCATCCGGATATTCCCGATTACCTGTCTATGAAGACAACGTCGACAATATCATCGGTTTTGTCATTGCCTACGATCTGTTTAAAAATCCCCAAAGCCTGGACGAACTTATACGGCCCGTTAAACACGTACCATCAACCCAGAAATCAACCGACCTGTTATCAGAATTCCGGAAGACAAATACATCGGTTGCTATAGTGATTGATGAATACGGAGGTACCGCAGGCTTGGTAACTATCGAGGACCTGATTGAAGAAGTAGTTGGGGATATACAGGATGAATATGATGAGGAGGAATCTCTGCTGAAAAAACTGAAAGATGGCAGTTTCATCATAAGCGGAAATGTCGAAATTGACGAAATCATTGAAAAATATCCGGAAATACGGTTGCCAGAGAATAAGCAGGATTACGAAACACTTGCCGGTTTTATTATTAATCAAACCGGCCGGATTCCAAAAATTAACGAGGAAATCCGCATTGAGAACATGAAATTCCTGATAACCAAGGCCACTAATTCGCGTATTGAAATTGTGAAACTGATCCTGTTGGATTAATATTAATACCATGTTTAAAAACTATCCTGTCTGGGCAAGAGAATTTGCCAGGAAATATCTGAGTAAAACAGTCAATCAGTTTGTTCTGCATGGTAATGTAAGAGATCTGGTGCCTGTAAAATTACAGTCAGGTTATCAATTTCCAAGGATGAAAAACTTTCTTTCTGATGACCTGTTTGGTTCAAGAGATATTGTAATATTCTATGACCGTTCTTCTGGTATTACTTTCAGAGATAAAAAAAGCCAGCAGGATTTTGCCCGGGCTATAGCCGGTCTTGATACAGCATCAGGGTCTGAGTTTTCCAAAAAATTGCCCCGAGATCCTAACAGGGTTTTTGCACTGCTTGAAAGCTACGCCCGGTTGAGAGTGTCCGACAATAAAAGTATGGCCATCATTGTAGATTACGCTGAGACTATTGTTCCGGTAAATGAGGGGGGATCCGCAGGTGCTGAAGACAGGAATACCCTGGTTTATCTGTTAAAATGGGCCCAGGACCCGCTTTTTATGGCGGCCGATTATACACTCGTCCTGCTTACTGAAAACCTGTCTGACCTGAACCGGAGCCTGATACAAAGTCCTTACAATTCAGCCATCAAAGTAGGGTTACCGGCTGAAGAACAGAGGGCCTCCTTTATTCAGTCTTTCACTAACAACAGGACCTACAAAAAAATAAGTGAAGTTCCGGTTAACACACTCAGCCAGCAAACGGCGGGTCTGAATTTCATCAATCTGCAGGGTTTGCTCGCCAATGCGATGGAAAATAAAGCTCGCATTACCTTTGACAGCTTGTCAAAAAATAAAAAGGAGCTTATTGAAGCCGAGGCTTACGGCCTCCTTGAATTTGTCGAATCCAGATTCACCCTTGACGATGTGGCTGGTCATTCACGGGTAAAAAAGCATCTCAGGGATGCTGCCCGTGCAATTCGTAACGGACGCCCTGATGTTTTGCCCATGGGCTACCTGGTTTGTGGTCCGGTCGGAACAGGCAAAACGTATATGGTTAACTCCTTCGCTGGTGAAGTTGGAGTTCCAATGGTTAAATTAAAAAACTTTCGCTCTCAGTGGCAAGGGGTTACGGAAGGTAATCTCGAAAAAATATTGACACTTCTTGACGCCATGGCTCCGGTTGCGGTTATGATAGATGAAGCGGATGCCTACCTGGGTGATCGCAGTTCATCTGGTGACAGCGGTGTCTCGAACCGGGTTTTCGCACAAATTGCCCAGTTTATGAGCAACACCGAAAACAGGGGTCGAATCATCTGGTTCCTGATGACAGCCAGACCTGATCTGATGCCAGTTGATCTCAAAAGACAGGGCCGGGCAGAAGAACATATTGCTCTGTTTTATCCATCAACCGAGGAGGAAAGGATTGAACTGTTCCACGCTATGAAGAAGAAAACACGGCTGGAAATGACCAGGAATATTATTCCTGATACAGTTCGCAACGGCCACAAGATGTTTTCCGGCGCAGATATGGAAGCGGCACTCACAAGAGCGAAATTCCGGGCGGCATCCGAAGGTAAAAAAAGAGTTTCACCTGAAATACTTGACCAGACCCTGACTGATTTTATACCACCTACCTATCCGGAGGAGATAGAACTTCAAACTCTGAACGCAGTTCTTGAGTGTACATCCAGAGATCTGTTGCCCGAACCTTACAGGAGCATGAGCCGTGACGAGGTTGCCAGGAAAGTGGATGAACTAAAGCTTATCGTCCGATAATAAAAGGTATTAATGATTGACAATTGCACAAAGGAACCGGAATTATTACACGCATTTTATTTTTTTAAAGTCGGGAGCAGGCAGATGAGATACTTTTATTATAGAAAATTATGGCATCAATGAAACGAATAGCTGTTCTTTTGGTAGTACTCACAATCGGCTGGCAGAGCAACATGTATGCTCAGAGCTGCCAGGATGACGAAATGTATGAGCAGCTTGACTTTTGGATCGGAAGCTGGGAAGTATTCTTTACCCGGACCGGTGAACTTGCTGGTACCAATGTTATTGAAAAAATACTGGACGGTTGTGCATATTTCGAACAATGGATTGGGGAGGATGGCTATTCTGGAACCAGTCTTACATTTATTGATCCGTTTAGCGTAACATGGTCTCAGCAGTGGGTTGACAATGCGACCGGTTCACAGTTCTACTGGAACGGTGCTTACGAGAATAATATTCTCAGTTTCGACTATGAAGCTGAAGACATGAACAATATACCAGTCGAAGGAAGAATGCTGCTGATCAGGCTTAGCGCCTCCGGCGTTCGTCAGTTGAATCAGGTTAGTGCAGATGGTGGAGAAAACTGGCAGACATTATACGATCTTACCTATATCAGGGTTCAGTGATCCGGATTTTCCCATCCTGCCAAATAATATCAAGCGGGGTACCGGCACTGTAAAGGGTGCTTTTTCTAATCCATTTACCGTTCTGCATTATTCGCGTAAATCCTCTTTTAAGAGGTTCATCCGGGTTTAGTGAATCAAGCCTGCTTACAAGCAGCTGAAGGCGTTCGCGGACTCGCAGCGTGCGCTGAGTTATATTTTGTGACAGCCGGTAGTTCATGTGTTCCACTTTATCCCGGCCGGTTCCTGTTTTGCTTTTCAGATATTGCAGCATTAGAATCTGGTCGGTTTTGATACGTTCCCTGGCAAAGGCAAGTTTGCGCTCCAAAATCTGAAGGCCATGCGATCTGATCAGACGCTGCACCAGATCTTTGTAATTCCGGATCATCTCGTCAAGTTTTCTCTGCATAAGACTGCCGGCTTCATCCACGAACATTTTTAATTCGTTGAGGTCGGGTGCAGCCAGAATCACCGCCTGGGTCGGGGTGGCTGCTCTTACATCAGCAACAAAATCGGATATGCTGAAATCGGTTTCGTGTCCTACAGCACTAATAACGGGAATGGTACAATTAAAGATGGCTCTTGCAACAACCTCTTCATTGAAGGGCCACAGATCTTCAAGAGAACCGCCCCCCCTGGTCACTATCAGGATGTCGACGGGGCTGACCTGTGAAAAATATTGTATACCCTGAACTATTTCACCAGCGGCTGCAACCCCCTGCACACTGGCATGATATAACTGAAGTTCTGCCATAGGGAATCGTTTCTCAAATGTGGATACAATATCGTGAAATGCTGCGCCCGAGCCGGAAGTCACAACTCCTATGGTTTTCGGAAAAGGCGGAAGTTGCTTTTTATGCACGGAACGGAAGAGACCTTCTTTTTCGAGTTTATTCTTTAGCTCAACGAAGGCCTGCTGAAGTGCACCGGTACCGGCCTGTGTTACTGAACTGACAATTAACTGATATCTGCCCTGTGGTGCATAAACCTGGATGTCGCCACCGGCAATGATCTGTTGGCCGTGCACCAGTTCTGCACCCAGGCGCTGGGCACTGCTGCGCCACATAACGCAAGATAACTGAGCATTGCTGTCTTTAAGAGTAAAATAGACATGTCCGTTTGCACTTTTTACAGGTTTGCTGATTTCGCCCTCAACACGCACTCCTGTGAATTCCGACTCAAGCAGTTTTTTCAGTTCGCCGGTAAATTCGGTTACGGTGGGTATGCGGGATGTAGTATAGGTACTGTTCGTGTTCATGTCTGAATATAGTGCCGTTTCCGTGTTTCAGACAAAATTGAAATCAGCAACCTTGTTCTATGAGTGAATGACATCTTTACCTATCTTTCCGGCGGATTTAATTACTGAAATTAAACGCTTCCATGAGTACTTCTGAAGATATTCTGTTTAGAAATGTAGTTCCTGCCGGGAATGGATACAACGGCAAAGAAAAATGTGATATCCGCATCGTCGGTGGACGAATTGCTGAAATTGGAACAGGTATACCAAAAGGCAGTGAAACGGAGCACGATTTCAAGGGTGCAATGGTCTCGGCAGGTTGGATGGATATGCATGTTCATCTGCGTGAACCCGGATTTGAACATAAAGAAACCATAGAATCCGGTTGCAGGGCGGCAGCCTTTGGTGGATTTACTGCAGTGGCCTGCATGCCAAATACAAACCCTCCGGTTCATACGCGTGATGTGGTAGAATACATCCGGAAAAAAGCGGAAAAACTTTCGGTTGATGTGTATCCAATTGCGTGCGTTACGAAAGAACGAAAGGGTACCAGCATCAGTGAAATGGCAGATTTGCAGGAGGGGGGAGCTGTTGCATTCAGCGATGACGGGGATCCGGTTTATGACAGCCGTATTATGCGAATAGCCCTCGAGTATTCGTCCATGCTTGGAATGCCGGTAATCAATCACGAAGAGGATCTGGCGCTAAGCCGTCCCGGTCATATGAACGAAGGGAAAGTATCTACCCGGTTGGGACTTTCCGGATCACCTGGCATTGCAGAAGAGGTGATGATTGCACGTGACATCATGTTGGCAGAACTGACGGGAGGCCATCTGCATGTGGCCCATATCAGTACGCGAAAGGGAGTGGAGTTGGTCAGAGAGGCGAAAAATAAGGGTATCAGGGTTACGACTGAAGTTTGTCCACATCATTTTGACCTTACCGACGAAGAGATCGAAAGAACCGAATTCGATACGAATTTCAAGATGCATCCGCCACTCAGAACGGCAGATGATGTGGAGGCAATGATTGAAGGCCTCGCGGATGGGACCATAGATGCTATTTGTACGGATCATGCTCCGCACTCTGTCGATGAAAAAGAGGTCGAATTCATCTATGCTCCCAATGGCATATTAGGACTGGAAACAGCCTGGGGAATAACCGGTAAAAGGCTGCTGAAAAGTGGTCGGATGAAACTGGAGAGTGTTTTGGATAAACTTGTGGTCAATCCGCGGGTCATACTCGATATAGCTGTGCCGAAACTGGTGCCGGGTGAAATTGCAAATCTGACTTTTTTTAACACGGATGAAACCTGGATATTTGAGAAAAAGCACATCAGATCGAAATCCCGAAACACACCATACCTGGGGTCCGAAATGACCGGAAGGGCACTGGCCATTTACAATCGTGGTCAGTTGGTGTTGAATACCTGATTACACCTTATCCGGCTATCATCAAATCTTCTTTCCCCGTATTTATTTGCTCGTCCGGAACAGATTTATACATGGCCTCCAGCTCATCTTCATAGAAGAATTGATTTTCACCGAATGCCGGTTCAAGATCATCCAGCCATACGGCATCGGGATTATATCTGGCAAAGAATGGACGCTGTACCCAATCCGGATTTCTTCCCTGGATCATCCTGAGCACGAATACTTTCTCACCCATTACTTCGGTAATGCCCAGTATCTGAACTTTACCGGGTTTAGCCGACATACTTGGTCCGCGTACTGTGCGGCCTATTCCACTGATATTCTGATATGCTCCCCTGAAAATATCCCATGTCTTTTCAAGAGGTATATCAAAAAAGTGTTGAGCTCCGGTATTTCTTACAACAAACATATAGTAGGGTATGATACCCTGCCGAACCTGTTCCTTCCACATTTCCGACCAGGCTTCTGAGGTGTCATTTATACCACGCAGCAGGGGAGACTGACTTCTGACTTCAGCCCCGGTATTTCTGATGCGGATCAAGGCTTTCTGAACTGCAGGAGTTTTTAATTCAACTTTATGAGAGAAATGTGCCATTAATGCAAGATGTATACCCGCATCCGTTATATTTTCAAACAGCCTGATAACATCATCCGCATCATTATCGGTAGTGAATTTATAAGGCCAGTACGATAAGGCCTTTGTTCCGATTCGAATGGTACGAAGATTTGGTATATCTGCATCAAGAAGAGGCTTTATATATGTGCTGAGTACTTTTGCCTTCATTATCATGGGATCGCCGCCTGTGAAAAGAACGTCTGTTACCTCAGGATGCTCTTTAATGTACTGTACCAGCAATTCTGATTCTTTCATGGCAAATTTAAGCTCATCAATCCCGACGAATTGCGGCCACCTGAAGCAAAATGTACAGTAGGCATGGCACGTCTGCCCATGGCTTGGGAAAAACAGTACTGTTTCCCGGTATTTATGCTGCATACCATCAAGCCTGGTACCATTTGATAGAGTTGGTTTATTCAGATGAACCTGACCGGCGGGGTGAGGGTTAAGCTGCCAGCGGATTTTATCCGCAGCCTGTTTTAATTCCGCCTTATCCGCACCGGATTTCAGTATCCGATCCATTTCAACATAATGTTCGGGTTTGAGCATATCCTTTTGGGGGAAGGTGAGTCTGAAAATCGGGTCTTCAGGAATATTATCCCAGTCTATCAGTTCATTGACCACGTATTTGTTGGCTTTAAATGGCAATACATGACCAACAACTCTCATTGCATTGCGGATATCTTCGGGCAGGTGCTGCACCTGTGGAATTGATTTGGCGTTTCTCAGTGTGTATGCTTTGTAACTGTTTGCCAGGCCGATCTTACCCGATCCGTTTAATTTACTTTTTGCCATAACAAATAGTACATCCTCCTTTTAATCTAACGCGACAATGCATCAGGTTTTTGCCAGTTGCTGACCGACAAGTTGGGTTCAACTTTTATTGAGAATTATCTTGTTAACCGGTACTCAACCGATTAATATAATTCATACCGCTCAAAGAAGAATTCGCGGATGTTGCTGTGATGAAATCCTTACCCGAAGGTGCCGGGAATAATGAATACAGACATTTTATTATCACCAAAATAGAAGACCGGTTCAAAAACACAAGTGAATAATAAAATAAACCAGTATACATGACTCATTTCAGCGCAATGTTGGATTTGCAGTAGCACGTTATTAAATAAAAAAGGCCGGTAGTTGTGTACCGGCCTTTTTTAATAATTCGTTATTAAAATGCCTGCTGATTCATTCGGCGTTATGAGAAATCGTGGTTACGGTACTTGCGACCTCTCCATCCTGCCTGTTAATAATTTTGTAGGCAACATTTACCCCGTCATTGAGTGTCCAGTTTTCATAGAACGTATAAGTTTCCATTTCACCGCCGGTTGCAGGATTGAAATTTGACACTTTTGAAGCGAAGGGTAAACTGTTTTCAGGATCCAGGTAAAAGGTGACATCAGCATCCGATCCGACATGTAGTTTTATCAGTTCTTTGCCTTCAATCATTTCGGTTCCCAGATATTCAGCAGGCAAATTCCCCCAGTTAATTGCAATATTCACATAATCCTGATTAAGTGAACGTTGCATTTGTTCAGCCTGTTGCGCTGGCATCGGATTGCTCATCTGGCCCATTCTCATCGTACCCGAGCCGTCTCTGTATTCCATGTTGATCACGCCCTGTGGAGTATTTAACTCCTGTAATATAGTTCCGGGATATTCATATACAATATTTGACCGGATATTCATTGATCCCATAGGAGTTTGCATGGCGATTTCAGAATTGACAGTGAGTTTGCTTATCTCAGTATTTCCAGGAATGATAGCACCTGCCATTTTTCCGAGCCATTCTGATCCTTTGGCAACATCACCGGTTGATTCAGTACGCTGTTGCGCGGGACGCGGAATGGTGATATCAATTTGATTCGCATCACCAAGACGATCGAGTTGATCGCCGATTTCATTGCTGTTGCCAACCACAAGAATGTGAACATTTTCGGGCTGTATATATTCCCTGGCAACACGCTGAACATCAGCTGTACTTACCTCTCTTACCTGCTCGATATAACGATCGAACGCATCCATCGGTAATCCGTTATAGGTATTGCTGACCTGTTCATTCAGTATTTTATTCTTGCTGTCGTAACGAAAGACGATCGAGTTGAGCATTCTGTCTTTGGTAGCAGCAAGTTCCTCTTCGGTTACAGGCTCATTTTGCAGTCGGATCACTTCGTTGATAGAAGCCTCGATAGCATTGGCGGTATTTTCGCTGGCCGTACTGAGTGTAATAAAAAATACACCGTCGTAATGGATATTACTGATGTAGCTCCCACCAACGCCATATGCATAACCCAGGTTAGTCCTTACTTCCTGCATCAATCTGCCGGAAAACCCTCCGCTGAGAATCTGATTCATGACCTGCAGAGCTGCATAGTCCGGGTTACTGCGACGTCCCCCGATGTGACCTATCCTGATATTGCTCTGGTTCACATCGGATTTGTCTACAAAGTTAACAGAACGTTCAAAGTTGTAATTAACCTCTGGAAAATCCAGCTCTCTTCTGATGCCACTGGGGATGTCACTAAAGGTTCGCTCAATTTTCCGTTTCATGTCACGGGAGCTGAAATCACCGATTACAGCGATCATTAAATTGGCACCTGTATAAGCATTAGCGTGGAACTCAATCATATCTTCCCGGGAAATATTATCGATATGTTCATACTCTGTATATCGTGCATAGACAGTGCCTTCACCGTAGATAAGTTTGTTGAATTCCCGGGTTGCAATTGGTCCGGGATTGTCGTTCCTGCGTGAAATAGCAGAACGGTTTTGTGTTTTGGCCAGGTCAATTTTATCCTGCGGGAATTCAGGATTGAGAATTACATCTTTAAAAACGGGGAGCAGATCGTCAAAATCTTCTTTAAGCACTCCCATAAAGGCGCTTCCAGACGACATTCCAAAACCGGTTTCAATAGAAGCGGCCCTGGTTTCAAGTAACTCATTCAGTTCATCGCCCGGGTACGCATTTGTGCCACCGGTTCGCATAACGGTTCCGGTCATTCCGGCTAATCCTACTTTATCACCGCTTTCCATGAATGAACCCGCCCTGACCAGAACAGTCATATTTATGAGCGGCAACTCATTGTCTTCGACAAGGAAAACCCTGATCCCGTTTTTCAAATCAAAGCTCTCTACGTCTGGCAGGTCAAACGACCGCAGTTCCTGAAAGCTGAGTTCATCATATCGTGTCTGGCCGGAAGCAGCAGTAACGGCGAAAACAAACAAAAATAGAGTTATTAATAAATTGCGCATATTCATAAAGGTCTAAAATTATTTAAAAATCAGTTTATTGATTAACTGCGGCTACATCATCACCTGCATCTTTGGTCCGGATCATACCGACCGTTCTGTTCTCTTTGGTGAAGTACGTATTTGCAACGCGTTGAATATCTTCCAGGGTGATTTCTGAAAGTTTGTCAATATCCCTGAAAACATTTCTCCAGTCACCGGTAGTAGCATGTGTGGCAGCAAAATTGAAGGTGAGCCCGGTATTATTGGCGAGGCTTCTGATCAGACTTGCCCTTTGTTGTGTTCTAACTCTGTCGAGTTCATGCTGCTCTGCTTCGCCATTTTTAATTTTTTCAATCTCTTCTTCAAATACTGCTTCGATTTCGTCAAGCCCGATGCCCAGGTTTGGGAATGCATAGAGGAGAAATAACCCGGGGTATCTGTCGCCGGGGAACCCGTTGAATCCGGACACCGCCAGGGCCATTTTTTCATCTGTGACCATTCTTTTATACAGCCGTGAAGTACGGCCCTGAAAGAGGATTGAAGCTGCAAGTTGAAGGGCTTTGGAATCCGGATGATCATTGGAAACCGTTTTGTAACCTTTTAACAAGATGGGTTGTGATTCTTCTTCAATGACAAAACGACGCTCACCGCGTTGAGGTGGTTCCGAAACCGTTAACTTCGGGGCGGATTCTTCTGCAGGCATGCGGCTGAAATAGAGTTCAGCAAGTCGTTTCATCTCTGCAGGATCAACATCACCGGCAATGGCAATGGTAATGTTGGAGGGTACATAAAATTGTTCGTAAAACTCTTTTGTCTCTTTAATAGTAGTAGCCGTTATATCAGATGGCCAGCCTATAACCGGGTTTTTATAAGGATGAGCTGAAAAAGCGACTGATAAAAACTCTTCGATCAAACGACCGAACGGGCTTGAATCGGTACGCATGCGGCGCTCCTCATAAATAACATCCTTTTCGACATAGAATTCGCGAAAAACCGGATCGAGAAAACGATCTGATTCAAGGGTAAACCATAATTCCACCTTATTTGACGGGAGACTGTAGAAGTAGCCGGTTGCATCGGCACTGGTAAAAGCATTCATGCCTACTGCTCCTGCCTGGTCCAGTATCGTCGAAAATTCATTATTTACCACATATTCCTTGGCGCTCTCTTCAAGATTCTGAAACGATTCCCACAGTGCTGCAAGCTTTTCTTCGTCAGGATTCGTTTTCGTATTTTCAAGCAACCATGCCCGGTAGGCATCATCTACAGCTTCAATCAGGGGCTTTTCCTCTTCATAATTGGTGGTACCCAAATAGCTCGTTCCCTTAAAAGCCATGTGTTCAAAAATGTGAGCAATACCGGTCTGACCAACAGGCTCATTAGCCGAACCGACATTCACAAAGGTCATAAATGAAACGACAGGAGCAACATCCCGTCGTATTACAATGAAAGTAAGACCATTGTCGAGGGTGAATTCAGTAACATTTTTTTCAAATGTTTCGAGGTTTTGTGCATTTCCATACTGAACCGGGTCCGTAAGTACCTGAAACAAACATATTTCCATGCGGAGTGTTTTGC